>NZ_JAHYSG010000156.1 GCF_022095675.1 Dactylosporangium sp. AC04546
GGGCGGGGCCTCGGGCATGACGATCCACAGGATCGGGTAGGCCAGGACGGCGGTGCCGCCGGTGAGCAGGATGGACAGCAGGTAGACGGCGCGGATCATGGTGGGGTCGGCGTCGAGGTACTCCGCGATGCCGCCGAGGACGCCGGCGACGGTGCGGTCGGTCTGCGAGCGGCGGAGCCGCTTGATGTTCGTCATGCCTGCAAGGTTGCCCCGCGTACGGCCCCGGCGGCCTCGGGTGAGGCCCTGAGCGGACCCGGATTCCCACACCCGGGGTGGTTGCCGGGCGGGTGCCGGCTGGTAGCTCTACCCTGGCGCGCATGACGACCCCTCCCTCCCCGTCCACTCCATCGCAGGACGAGCTCGTTGAGCTCGACCGCAGCACCGTCACGGTGGCCCGCTTCGCCGACTACGCCTCGGCCCAGCAGGCCGTCGACTATCTGTCCGACAACGGCTTCCCGGTCCAGCGGACCTCGATCATCGGCACCGACCTGCGGCTCGTCGAGAACGTCCTGGGCCGGCTCACGGTGGGCCGGGCCGCGGCGGCCGGCGCGCTGAGCGGCGCCTGGTTCGGCCTGTTCCTCGGCATCGTGTTCACGCTGTTCAGCGACAGCAGCTGGCTGGCCGTCCTGCTGTCCTCGATCCTGATCGGCGCGCTGTGGGGCGCCATCTTCGGGGCGACGGCGCACGCCATGACCGGCGGCCGGCGCGACTTCACCTCGCGCAGCTCGTTGCAGGCCGGCCAGTACGCGGTCCAGGTCGACGCGGAGGTCGCCGACGAGGCGCGGGTGCTCATCACCCGCCAGAACTGGCGTGCCTCGGATCCATCCGCTGGATGATCTTGAAGAGGGCCGTGCCGAGCACGGCCCTCTCCCCGTTGATCTGGCGCCGGCCGTCTACCATCGCGGCTGTGGAAGCGACCGAGGCCGATGCCATCGTTCCTTCCGCGTTCCCCGTCGACCGCATCGCCGAGGCGTTCGCGGCCGGGGCGCGGGTCGACGCCGGCGGGGCCGAGGTGCCGGCCGCGTTCCTCGCCGAGCTGCTCACCGCGGAGCCGCCCGGGCGTCGGGCCGCGCTGCGGCTGCGGCGGGCCACCGTCACCGGGGCGTTCGACCTGTCGTTCGCCGAGGTCGGATGCCCGCTGCTCATCGAGGACAGCACCTTCGCGGAGCGCCTCGACCTCTACTGGGCCCGGCTCGGGTTCACCAGCCTGCGCGGTTCGGCGTTCCCGGGGCTGGTCGGCGCCGGCCTCGCCGTGACCGGCCACCTGCGGCTCACCCACAGCCGGTGCGACGGCACCCTCAACCTCAAGGGTGCCAGGATCTCCGGCGGGCTGCTGCTCGACGGCGCCGAGCTGCGCGGGGATCCGCGCGCCGGCGGCAACGCGCTGTCGGCCGAGCGGATCGAGGTCGCCGGGGACCTCGTCGCCGAGCAGGGGTTCCGGGCCGACGGGACGCTGCGGCTGTTCCAGGCCACCATCGGCGGCGGCGTGCACCTCGACGGCGCCGTCGTGCGGGCCGGTGCCGCAGGGCGCGCCGTCGATCTCGACAGCGCCGCGCTGCGGGGCGGGTTCTTCGCCCGCCGGGCCGACGTCGAGGGCGAGATCAGCCTGCGGCACGCCACCCTCGGCGGGGTCGCCACGTTCACCGGCGCGACCGTGCGCAACCCCGGCGGGGTGGCGCTGCGCTGTGACCGGGCCGACATCCAGGGCGGCGTGCACATGCTCGGCGGCGCCCGGGCCGAGGGCGAGGTACGCCTCCTCGGCACCCGGATCGGGCGGATCCTGCGGATGAGCGACGCCACCCTCGACAACCCGGGCGGTCCGGCGCTGCACGCCGACAACTGCTCCGTCGACGGGCCGGTCGACTGCCGGCGGGTCACCGCCCGCGGCGAGGTGTCGTTCGTCGAGGCCCGCATCGCCGGGCCGGCGTTCTTCGACGGCGCCACGCTCGACAACCCGGGCGGGCGGTCGCTGCGCGCCACCGGCATCGTCACCGGGTCGCTGCTGAACTGCTGCACCGGGTTCACCGCGACCGGGCGGGTGTCGGTGACCGCGGCCAGGATCGGCGGGCGGCTGTGCTTCGACGACGCGACGCTGGCCGCGCTGCGCTGCACCGGGACGGAGGCCGCCGAGCTGTCGCTGCGGTTCGCCGCCCCGCCGACCGGCGAGGTCGACCTGCGGCACGTGCGCACCACCGTGGTGCGGGACGAGCCGGGCACCTGGCCGGCCGGGCTGCGCCTCGACGGGCTCACCTACCAGGCGCTCGAGCCGACGCTGCCGCCCGGGCCGCGGCTGGCCTGGCTGGCCCGGGTCGTCGACGAGGTGCCGCCGCCCCAGCCGTACGAGCAGCTGGCCGGCGTGTACCGCCAGCTCGGCCACGACGACGAGGCCCGCACCGTGCTGCTGGCCAAGCAGCGCCGGCAGCGGCGGACCCGGCCCTGGTGGACCTGGCCGTGGAGCTGGCTGCAGGACGTGACGGTCGGCTACGGCTACCGCCCGCAGCGGGCCGCGCTGTGGCTGGCCGCCCTGCTCGCGCTCGGCGCCTCGGTCTACGCCGCGCACCCGCCCCGGCCGATCGATCCCGGACAGGCCCCGCCGTTCAACGCGCTGTTCTACACGCTGGACCTGCTGCTACCCATCATCGATTTCGGACAGGAGTCGGCCTACCGTCCGTCCGGCGCCGGGCAGTGGCTCGCGTACCTGCTCATCGCCGCCGGCTGGACGCTGGCCACGACGGCCGCGGCCGGCTTCACCCGGGTCCTCAACCGCAGCTGAGGCCCGGCGTTCTCAGCCGACGGTGGCTAGCGGAGGTTCTGCCGCGGGATGACGACCTCGCGGACGATGAGCTGGATGGCCGCGACCACCGGGATCGCGATGAGCGCGCCGACCACGCCGAGCAGGGCGACGCCGACGAGCACCGACAGGATCGCCGCCAGGTCGGTGACCTTCACCGCGCGGCGCATCACGTTCGGGTAGATTAGGTAGTTCTCCACCTGCTGGTACACCAGGAAGAAGATCACGCAGGCGATGCCGGCCTGGATCGACGTGGCGAACCCGACGAGGCTCACCACGACCGCCCCGAGTGTGGCGCCGATCTGCGGGATCAGGTCGGTGATGGCGACCAGGACGGCCAGCGCGTACGGGTAGGCGACGCCGATGATGAGCAGGAAGACGAACGACGACAGGCCGGCGACGACCGCGATCGCCAGGGCCCCGCCCAGGTAGGCGCCGACCTTGGCGAGGATCTCGTCGCCGAGGAGCCGGACCCGCTGGCGGCGCGTCGCCGGGACCAGCCGGTAGCCGCCCTCCTTCAGCCGGTCGAAGGCGGCCATGAAGTACAGCGTCAGCACGACCACGGTGAGGATGTTGAACAGGGCGCTGAACGCGACCTGCACCCCGCCCCACACCCCGCCGAGCGCCTTGGTGATGTTGCCGGCGGTGGCGACGTTCTTGAGCTGGTCGAGGACCTGGTAGTCCTCGTTGAACCGGTTGACCTGGTCGTTGCGGCGCAGGTTGTCGATGTAGGTCGGCAGGTTCTCGACCAGGGCGCCCGTCTGCTGGACCAGCGGCGGGATGAGCGCGAACAGGCCGCCGCACAGCAGCAGCATCGCGCCGATGCCGACCGCCGCCACCGCCAGGCTGCGCGGCACGCCCCACTTGGTGAGCCGCACCACGGCCGGGTTGAGCCCGATCGCCAGGAACATCGCGATGAAGATCAGGATCAGGATCGACTTGACGTTCTGCAGGGCCAGGTAGGCGCTGTAGGCCAGCAACAGGCCGATGCCGGCGGTCAGGCCGATGATGAGCGGCGAGCGGCGCATCGGCGGCCCCGGCTTGCCGAACCGGGACTCGGTGGTGACCTCGACGACGGTCACGTCCACCTCGACGGTGGGCGGCTGCGCGGCGGCGGGAGCAGGCGCGTCATCGGCCACGGCAGCGGCTGAAGCGGCTGAAGCGGCTGGAGCCGCGGCCACCGGTGGCGTCGCGACCGGAGAAGCCTCGTCCTGCACCTTCGGACCCCCTGCGGAGAATGATCGGTCTTCAGCAGGGTACAGGTGCTTCCCAGCGAGTACCGATAGCGTTATGCCATGGCAGATCTCGTGTACCCACCGGTCATCGCTTTCGCGAAGACCATGTTCCGCGTGCTCGGCATGAAGATCACGATCGAAGGTGCCGAGCACGTGCCGGTGACCGGGGGTGCCGTCATCGCCTGCAACCACATCTCGTACCTGGACTTCATCTTCTGCGGCCTGGGCGCGCACCCGTCGAAGCGGCTGGTGCGGTTCATGGCCAAGGAGTCGATCTTCCGCAACCGCGTCGGGGGGCCGCTCATGCGCGGCATGCACCACATCCCGGTCGACCGCGAGGCCGGCCTGGCCTCCTACAAGGCGGCCCTCGCGGCGCTGCAGGCCGGCGAGGTCGTCGGGGTCTTCCCGGAGGCCACGATCAGCCCGTCGTTCATGATCAAGGACATGAAGAACGGCGCGGCCCGGCTGGCCGCGGCGACCGGCACCCCGCTGGTGCCGATGGTCCTGTGGGGCACCCAGCGGTTCTGGACCAAGGGACGGCCCCGTGACCTGGGCCAGCGCGGCGTCGCGATCACCATCATGGCCGGGGAGCCGCTGCATCCCGCCCGCCGCGACAACGGCGACACGGTGATGGCCGAGCTGCGCAACCGGATGAGCGCTCTGCTCGACCGGGCGCAACGTGAGTATCCTCAGCGTCCCAAGGGGCCCAACGACTCCTGGTGGCTGCCCGCCCACCTGGGCGGCACCGCGCCGGAGCCCGACGTCTACGAACCGGAGGCCATGTGAGCCACCCCGAACCGACCGACCAGGTCGTCCTGCTGCGCGAGCTCGAGCCCGTCGTCGAGGAGAACCTCAACCGCCACCTGGCCACGGCCAAGGAGTGGTTCCCGCACGAGTACGTGCCGTGGAGCGAGGGCCGCGACTACGACGGGCTCCTGGGCGGTGAGGCGTGGGAGCCCGGCCAGTCGCGGCTGTCCGAGGTGGCCCGCACGTCGCTGGTGGTGAACCTGCTGACCGAGGACAACCTGCCCAGCTACCACCACGAGATCGCTACCGTGTTCGGCCGCGACGGCGCCTGGGGCACCTGGGTGCACCGCTGGACCGCCGAGGAGGGCCGGCACGGCATCGCGATCCGCGACTACCTCCTGGCCACCCGGGCCGTCGACCCGGTCGCGCTGGAGCGGGCCCGGATGCAGCACATGGAGGGCGGGTTCAGCAACGCCTACGAGGGGCTCGTCGAGTCGGTCGCCTACGTCGCGTTCCAGGAGCTGGCCACCCGCGTGTCGCACCGCAACACCGGCACGCAGAGCGGTGACCCGCTGTGCGAGCAGCTGCTGGCCCGGGTCGCCGCCGACGAGAACCTGCACATGATCTTCTACCGCAACCTGCTCGCCGGCATGTTCGACCTCGCGCCGAACACCACCATGCAGGCCGTGACCAGGGTCGCGACCTCGTTCCAGATGCCCGGGCACACGATCGAGGGCTTCGGGCGCAAGTCCGTGCTCATCGCCAAGGCCGGCATCTACGACCTGCGGCTGCACCACGACGACGTGCTCGTGCCGGTGCTGCGTCAGCTCAAGGTGTTCGACCGGCCGCTGTCCGGCGACGGCGAGGCGGCCCGCGAGGAACTGGCCACGTTCATGGCCGGACTCGACGCCCAGGCGTCACGCTTCGTAGAGCGGCGGGAGGCGATGCGCGCTCGCGTGAGCGCCTGACACCGCCGGGGCCGTTGCGGAGAGCGATGGGCGCAGCGGTACGCTCCAACGACCGTTCCGTGCCCGCGACTGCCCGTCTGACCGTTTTGCAAGCAATCAGACGGGCACGTTGCGGGCATGGATGTTCACCCCCCGTACCGGAAGGCACCATCGCCATGGCCAGACGCGTGATCCATGAATTGATCGACGACCTCGACGGCGAACACGCCGACGAGAGCGTCAGCTTCGGCCTCGACGGCGTGATGTATGCGATCGACCTGTCCACGAAGAACGCCGCCGAGCTGCGCGACGCCTTCGCGCCGTTCGTGGCCGCCGCCACGAAGGTCGGCCGCACCGCCACCGCGCCCGGGCCGGTTCGCACCGGCGCCCGGGTCCGGCCGGTCCTCACCGCCCGCGCCGAGCGGGAGCAGAACCGGGCGATCCGGGAATGGGCACAGAGCAAAGGCATCGAGGTCTCCGACCGCGGCCGCATCCGTGCCGATCTCGTCGAGCGGTTCCACGCCGAAGCGGGTCACTGACCGACCCGTATGGCAAACGCACAGACCGGGGGCGCCCACTGCCGACAGTAGGCGCCCCCGGTCTTTTCAGATCATTCGAGGCTCCGGCGCCACCGCGCGAGGACCGTCAGCGCCAGTCCGCCCGCCAGCATCAGCAGGCCGCCGAGCGCGATGCTGCTGATCGGCTCGCCGGTGACGGCGAGGGACCCGGAGCCGCCCGACGAGCTCGAGCCGCCGCCGGAGCCGCCGGTGTCGACCGCGTGGTCGGTGGACACCGCGACGGCCAGGTTCAGGTAGCGCGGCTGGCCGTTGCTGTCGACCCCGGACGCGACCAGGGTGTGCGCGCCGCTGAGGCCGGCCGGCACCGTCACCGGCACGCTGAACGCCCCGGCACCGTCGGTCGTCGTGGTGGCCAGCACCGTCGGCGTCGAGTACAGCGCCACCTTGATCGTGGTGTTCGGCGCGAACCCGGTGCCGCTGATGGTGATCTGCTCGCCCGGCGCCACGGCGGAGCCCGACGAACTGTCGACCGTCCCGCTGGCCGGCGGCACCTCGGCCGGCACCGTGACCGCCGCCGGCATCGCCGTCGCCGCCGGCGTCGACCAGTCCGAGTCGCGGCCGTAGAGGCCGAGCGCCCGCACCGCCACCGAGTACGTCACGCCCGCCACCAGGCCGGTGATCGTGCACGACGTGCCGGTACCGTCGGTGGTCTCGCAGCTCTGCGTCGCCCCGCCCGGCGCGGTCGCGGTCGCCTTGAACCTCTTCACCCCGGAGCCGGCCGGCCCCGCGGTCCAGCTCACCGCGATCGCCTCGACCTTCGCGGTGGCGGCGACCCCGGCCGGCGCGGCGGGCGCGACGCTCGGCGCGACCTTCGCGGCGCTGACCCAGTCGGAGTCGCCGCTGGTCCCGACGCCGTCGGCGCGGACGCGCACGGTGTACTCGGTGCCGTTGGCCAGCCCGGAGATCGTGCACGCGTGGACGGTGTCGTCGACGGCGCCGCAGTTCTTGGCCGGGTCCTCCACGGTCTCGACCGTGTATCCGGCCAGGCCGCTGCCGACGTTGCCCGGCGCCACCCACTCGACGGCCAGCTCGCTGTCGCCGGCGCTCACCTGCAGGCCGGTCGGCTCGCCGGGCGGGCCGGCGGCCACGGCCGGCGTCGACGCCGCGCTCGGCGCCGAGTCGCCGCTGGTGCCGTTGCCCTCGGCGACGACCGTGAACGTGTAGCCGGCGCCGCCGGCGGTGAGCCCGTCGATCTCGCAGTAGGTGCTGCCGCCGTCGGTGGTGTCGCAGGTCTTCGTCGCGTCCTCGACGGACGTCGCGACGTACCGCTTGACGCCGCCGCGCGTCTCCGCCGGTGCGGTCCAGCTGACCCGCAGCGTGTGGGCCGCGACGGCGGTGGCCGTCACGTCGGTCGGCGCGTCGGGCGGCCCGACCTTCACCGCCGCGGACGGGTCGCTCAGCGCCGAGTCGCCGACCAGCCCCTTGCCGATCGCCTGGACCTGGAAGGTGTACCCCGTGTCGGCGGCCAGGTCGGCGATGTCGCACGACGTGGCGGTACCGCCGGTGGTCTGGCACGTCTTCGCGCCGTCCTCCGGGGACGTGACGACGAAGTGGTCGATGGCGCCGGCCGGGCTCGCGGGTGCGGTCCAGTGGACGGTGAGCGTGGTCGGGGTCTTGCCGGTGGCGTGCACGCCGGTCGGCGTGGCCGGCGGCCCGGGCACGACGGCACCGGACGTCGCCGGCTCCGAGGGCTCGCTGGAGTCGGCGCTGCCGTAGGCGACGACCTGCACCGTGTAGGAGGTGCCCGGCGTCAGGCCGGCGATGTCACAGGCAAGATCGGCAGCGGTACCACCGAGGCAGCTCGCGGCCGCGACGTTGTCCGGGTCGTAGGCGGTGGCGGTGTAGTGGTCGACGGCCGTACCGTCGTGCGACCAGGACACCTGGATGCCGCTGTTGACCGGGACGGCCGTCACGTTGCTCGGCGCGGCCGGCGTGGAGAGGATGCCCACGCCCGGCGTCGGCGACGCGGACGGCAGGGCGTCGGCCGCCGCGCTGGGCGAGGCACTCGCCCCTGCGGATCCGGAGGGGCCCGCCGACGGATCCGTGGCCGGGTCACCCGGGTCACCCGGGACCTCGGTGAGCGTCACCGCGCTCGGCGCGTCGGTGTCCTTGCCGGCGCCGCGCTTGTTCGTGCCGAGGGGGTCGTCGCTGACCACCTTGACGCGCTTCGTGCCGGCGGCGCCGGTGCGGTTCCCGGTGGCGTCGCCGGTCTTGGTCGTCGCACCGGGCCGCCGGGACGGGGACGCGCTGCCACCGGGCGAGGCGCTCGCGGACCCGGAGGCACTGGCGGACTCCGACGCGCTGGCGGAGCCGGACGGGCCGGCGGCGTCGTCGGCGTCGGCCGAGTCGCTTGCTCCTCCCGCCGAGCCCGAAGCGCCGCCCGAAGCCCCGCTCGACGCCCCAGCTGAGGCACCGCCCGCGGTCCCCGCAGACCCGCCCGAAGCTCCGGCCGACGAGCCGCCGGACGTCGCGGCGGCCGAGTCGGCTGGAGCGCCCGGGCTCGTGCCGTTCGTCGTGACCGCCGGTGCCGGTGAGCCCTCCTCGGCACCGCCGCTCTCCCTGGCCGTCACGCCGCCCAGGCCCGCGAACGCGGACCCCGCCGTGGTGCCGAAGACGACGAACCCCGCCGTCGCCAGGGCGAGGCCGGCCTTCACGGTCCGGCCCCCTACCTGGCGGCGCGCGGCGCCCGGCGTCGGCCTGGTTTGCGCTGGCATTCCGTCCCCCGTCATGCGTCACCGTCGCGTCCAGGAAGACGCGAACACGCTTCGCAATCTAGTCACTACAGAGAGTGGTCAGACGGCAAACGGGCAGAATGGATCGTGCACCGCTCGTTGCGAGTCCCGAACGGCTGACGGGGCTACCCCACCCAGGCGATGCCCTCCACCTCGACCCGGATGTCGCCGCGGCCGAAGTCGACGACGATCGTGGTGCGGGCCGGGGGCGCGGCGCCCCACCGGCGGGCGTAGATCTCGTTGAACGGCCCGAACAGCGTGGCGTTGGTCAGGAAGGCGCCGACCTTGACCAGCTGGTCGGGGCGGGCGCCCGCCGCGGCGAGCACGGCCTCGACGTTGTCCAGCACCAGGTTCACCTCGTCGGCGAACTCGCCGAGGTGGATCGAGCCGTCGGGCCGGCTGGCGACCTGGCCGGAGACGAAGACGAACCCACCCGCCTTCGTGGCGGGCGACAGCGGCACGGCGACGGGGGCGAAGGACGCGGGATGGAAACGTTCGATCATGCCGACATGGAACCACATGCTCGAAGCGTGCCGAGGTCGTCCGTCGGCAGCCCGCGGCCGGCGCGCACCAGTGCCAGCAGGGCGACCGTGGCGAGGACCGCGGCGCCGGTACCGGCGGCCAGCCCGATCGCCGGGGCCGCCACGAGCACCGGCAGGACGCGGACGGCGATCGCGCCGCCCAGCGCCCGGGTCGACGCCGACCAGGCCAGGACCGTGGTGACCGTGCCGGGGCGGGCGTCGCGGGCCATCCGGGCGTCCATCCCGCCCTCGAACGCGGTCATGCTCAGCCCGGCCAGGAACTGGGCGAGGAACAGGCCGGCGACGTGGGACGGGGCGAGCAGCCAGCCCGCCAGCATGCCCACGCCCCACAGCGGCCAGATGACGGCGGGGGAGCGGCGCAGCCGGTCGGCGAGGTCGACGGCGGACGACGACAGCAGGCAGCCGGCGCTGAACGCCGCCGCGGCCCCCGCGACCGCGTGCTGGCCGTGCAGCTCGCTGGCCAGTGCCACCGACAGCAGCGTCGGGCCGGACGCGACCAGCATCACCAGGCCGCCGCCGGCCAGGACGGGCAGCGGCAGGCGGGCGCGGCGCCGCTCGCGCGTCCGTTCGAGCCGCGTCCCGCCGGTGAGGACCTCCCCACCGGTGGGCGACGCGGCGGTGCGGGCCCGCCGTGCGGTGAGGACCGTCGGGAGCAGGCTCAGGCCGTACAGCAGGAAAACGCCGATCATGGCACTCCCGTGCAGCGGCAGGAGGGCCGCCACCCCGGCGCCGGCGGCCTCCACGGCGGCGATCGACAGCGCGTAGCGGGTCATCGCCCGGGGCCGCGCGTCGACCGCCGCGACCTCCGCCCGCATCGCCGCGAACCCGGCGTACGCCGCGATGTGCATGACGGTGACGCCGGCGGCGACGAGCCACGCGTGGAACCCGGCGAGCAGCGCCACCAGCGTGGCCACGCGCAGGGTCGCCTCGGTGCCGGCGGCGAGGTACAGCAGCGTCCGCCCGTTGAGGCGGCGCGCCAGCCGGCCGGTGACCGGCGCGGACAGCACGACGCCGAGCAGCATCGCCGAGTTGAACAGGCCGGCCATCGCCAGCCCGCCGCGCTGGGTCGCGACGAGGTTGAACACGGTCCAGCCCAGCGACAGGCCGAACGAGTCGACGAGGCCCGACACGAGCAGCTCCCGCAGGCGGCCGGCGCGACGCCGGCCGCCCGGGAACTGGCTGCGGTGCTGCGGCGCCGACCCGGCGGCCGCCGCCATTACGGCGTGACCTGCCGCGCGGCGGGGACGTGCGCGTGCGGGCCGCCGACGAACACCGGCTCCGGCGGCGCGAAGCCGTTGAAGTGCGACGCGTAGCTCAGCGTGTAGGCGCCGGCCGAGCCGATGTACAGCCGGTCGCCGACCTCGATCGTCGAGGGCAGGTTCACGCCGTAGAACATGGTGTCGGAGCTGTCGCAGGACGGTCCGGTCACGGTGAACGGCAGGTGCGGTACCAGCGCGTGGTCGGTGCGCGACGTCCACAGCGGGAAGCGCCACTGCTGGACCGTCTGCTGGGTCTCCATCATGCCGTTGTAGGCGCCGATGTCGACGTACAGCCAGTTCTCGCCGGCCCGTACCTCGCGCCCCAGCACGCTCGTGACCATCACGGCGCTCTCGGCCACCAGGTGTCGGCCCGGCTCGGCGGCCAGCAGCGCGGGGCGGTACGGCAGCAGCTCCTCCAGCGCCGCGGTCACGGTGTCGGCGATCTGCGCCAGCGACGGGACCCGTTCGACGTACCGCGCCGGGAAGCCGCCGCCGAGGTCGAGCATCTCCAGGTGTACGCCATCCTCCTCGAGCGTCGTCATGAGCCGGCCGACCGAGGTGACGGCCTGCCGCCACGCGGTCGTGGTCGAGCACTGCGACCCGACGTGGAAGGTCACGCCGTACGGGCGCAGGCCGAGCTCCCGCGCGAGGAGCATGAGCGCCCGGGCCTCGTGGGCCTCGGCGCCGAACTTGCGCGACAGCGGGAACAGGCTGGTCGAGTCGTCGACCCGCAGCCGGATGTAGACGGCGGCGCCCGGCGCGTACTGGGCCAGCTTGTGCAGCTCGCCCTCGGAGTCGAAGCCGAACCGCCACAGGCCGGCCCGGCGCGCCTCGGCGATCGCGGCCGGCGGCTTGATCGGGTTGCTGTACAGCACCTCGGCCGGGTCGACGCCGATCTCCTGGAGCATCCGCAGCTCGCCGATCGACGCCACCTCGAAGCTCGACCCGAGCGCGGCCAGGGTGCCCAGCACGTCCTCGGCCGAGTTGCACTTCATCGCGTAGAACGTCGAGACGCCGGGGATGGCGGCGGTGAAGGCCGTGTACCGCTCGGCGACCGTGGTGAGGTCCACGGCGAGGAACGGCGTCGGCGCGTCGAGCGCGTCCAGGGCCCGGGGCTTGAGCGCGGCGGGCCAGTGGGCGGGCAGGTCCAGGCGCGCCTGGTCGGCGACGACAGCCGTCATCGAGCGGACTCCGTTCTGCGGGAAGCATGTGCCTTCATGACGGTGGCGGCGCCGGGTTGGCGGCGCCGTCACCGTTGCGTTGCGGGACGGTTCGGCTACGCGGCGATGGCCGCGGGGTCGCGCAGCAGCTCGCCCGCCTCGCCGGCCGGCAGGGGCCGCGAGAAGTAGTAGCCCTGGGCGAGGTCGCAGCCCATCCGCCGCAGCGCGAGGAACTGCGCGTACTGCTCGATGCCCTCGGCGACCGTGGCCATCCCGAGGCTCTGGCCCAGCTGCACGATGGTCCGGGCCAGGGCGGCGTCCGGGGCCGCGCCGGTGAGCCGCTCGACGAACGAGCGGTCGATCTTCAGCGTGTCGACCGGGAACCGGCGCAGGTAGGCCAGCGAGGAGTAGCCGGTGCCGAAGTCGTCGATGGCCAGCTTCACGCCGATGTCCTTGAGCGACACCAGGACCGCGAGGTTCTCCTCGGTGTCGGTCATCAGCACGCTCTCGGTCATCTCCAGGCACAGCCGGTCCGGTGGCAGGCCGGTCTCGGCGAGCACCGCCGCGACGACCTGCGGCAGGTCGGGCTGGTCGAACTGCACGCCGGACACGTTGACG
The DNA here is from genome assembly GCF_022095675.1 of Dactylosporangium sp. AC04546. GTDB lineage: Bacteria > Actinomycetota > Actinomycetes > Mycobacteriales > Micromonosporaceae > Dactylosporangium. The sequence goes on from NZ_JAHYSG010000156.1 coordinate 12,610, forward strand.
GCCATGGTCATCGCCCGGCCCGGCTGGTCGAAGCCCCAGGCCACGGCCTGCCGGCTCGCCTCGGCGAGCACCCACCGGCCGAGAGGGCGGATCAGGCCGGTCGACTCGGCGAGCGGGATGAAGTCGGCCGGCGGGATCATCCCGCGGACCGGGTGGCGCCAGCGCACGAGCGCCTCGAACCCGACGATGTCGCCGGTGCGCAGCTCGATCGTCGGCTGGTAGTGCAGCTGCAGTTCGTTCGCGTCGCCGTCCAGCGCGCGGCGCAGGTCGGCGCCCAGCTGGAGGCGCTCGACCAGGCCCGAGTGCATCTGCGGGTCGTAGCGGGCGAACAGGCCCGAGCCGGCCGACTTGGCGCGGTACATCGCCAGGTCGGCGTTGCGCATGAGCTGGTCGGCGTCCTGCGCGTCGGGGCCGGTCAGCGCGATGCCGATGCTGCCCTGGACGTGGATCTCCTGGTTGTCGATGCCGAACGGCTCGTCGAGCGCGGCGATGATCCGCCCTGCCAGCTCGTCCGCGTCGTCGGCGCCGGCCACCTCGTCGATGAGTACCGCGAACTCGTCGCCGCCGAAGCGGGCCACCGTGTCGCCGGGCCGCACGGCCGCGCCGAGACGGTCGGCGACCTGCACCAGCAGCGTGTCGCCGGCGGCGTGCCCGAGGCTGTCGTTGACCTCCTTGAACCCGTCGAGGTCCAGGAAGAGGATGGCGACGCTGCGGTCCTCGCGCCGTCGGCGCAGCGCCGCCTCGACCCGCTCCTTGAACAGCGCCCGGTTGGCGAGCTTGGTCAGCCCGTCGTGGAACGCCTCGTGCACGAGCTGGTCCTCGAGCTCCTTGCGCTCGCTGATGTCGCGGGAGTTGAGCACGATGCCCTGCACGCTCGCGTCGGTGAGCAGGTTGGTCATCGTGACCTCGGCGAGGCAGCGGTGCCCGTCGGCGTGGTCGATGGCGATCTCGACGACCCGGCTGGCGTACGGCGTGTCACCGATGGCGTCGATCGCCTCGCGCAGGATCCGCCCGGCCTCCGCGTTGATGACGTCGGGCAGGACGATCCCGGTGGCGAACGACGGGTCGTAGCCGAAGACCCGCTGGATGGACTCGCTCTGGTACGTCACGGTGCCGTCGGCGCCCATCACGGTCACCACGTCGGAGCTGTGCTGGACCAGCGCCCGGAAGCGCTGCTCGCTCGCCCTGAGCTCGGCGGTCCGCGCCTCGACGCGCAGCTCCAGGTCGCGGGTGAGCACCCGGTTCTCCAGCAGCGTCAACAGCTGGCGGCCGACGATGAGCAGGATGATGGCCGAGCGGCTCCAGGACACGATCGAGTCGTGCATGCCGTGGCGCAGCACCTCGAACGTACTGGTGACGAGCGCGGCGAGCACGGCGATGTACGGCAGCATCACCCCGAGCGGCCGGGTGAGCGCGTGCGCGTCGTCCTCCGCGCTCGCCGTCCCGGGCTTGCGCGAGGCGAGCAGGATGAGCGCGAACCCGACGAACCAGCCGAGGTCGAGCACGGCCCCCGACCCGTACGAGTCGATCAGCGTCAGGTACGCGTAGCCGGAGTCCGACACGGTGAACGCCAGCAGCCCGATGCCGACGAGCGGCAGCGACATGGGCCGCGGCCCGCCGCGGCGCAGCCGGGCGAGCATGAACAGCACGACGGTGAGCACGACGACGTCGCCGCCGGGGTACCACAGCGTGATGAGCAGGGCGAGCGAACTGTCCGCCCCCTGGTGCACCAGCGGCCCCAGGATCAGCACCCAGGCCACGAGCAGCAGCGAGACCGCGATCATGAGCCCGTCGAGGATGCTGCGCGCCTGCTGCGCCACGCTCTGCCGGCTCATCGGCAGCAGGAGCAGCCCGGCCGCCGTGAACGGCATCATCCAGAAGTACCCGGCGTCCGCCATCGACGGGAACGGGACCTCCTGGTTGAGCACGGTCTCGTACCAGATGCAGAACATCTGCCCGACACCCCACGAGAGGCTGCCGAGCCCGGTGAACGCCCAGGCCAGCCGCGCCCGCCGGCCGTCGGCCCGCCACACCTTGACGAGGCAGCCCCAGGCGGCGCAGAGCGCGGCGCCGAAGAGCGCGACGTTGGAGGCGTTCTGCGACACGACGGGCCCGCCGACCCCGGTCACGAACACGGCGAAGAGCCCGGCCACGACCGCGGCCACGACCGCACACAGCCACCCGTACCCCCGAGTGGGCACGGCGGCGTCGAGCACCCTGCTCAGCCAGCGCAGCATCAGCCCTCCCGGTCACGGCGACGGTCGCGTCCCCCGTTGATCGGGCCCACCGATGCGGAACTGAGCGCCGGCCCGCGTCGGCAACCCGCCAGCACCCACATCGCGCTACAGCCCGTGACCTAGATCATGGGAAGGATCCGGCTGCCCCAACGACCAGATGTTTCCCACGATCAAGCCCGCCCTGACCGCTCAGGTTTGGTACCTGCGGTGGCGACAGTGATCTTGAGGCGCAGGGACCAAGACACGCAGCGCCGGATTCGCCCAGGCGGCTGCCGTGCCACGCCGCCGATCGCGCACCCGCGGACGTGGCGACCTGCGGCGACGTCCGCCCGGCCATGGCGGCATCCACCGCGCCCGGAGGCGAGCGGGCCTGGCCCGTGGCGTCATCCCCGCCGCGGTGCCTGCGCCGCGCGGGTCGCGGTGAACGTGTCGAGCCGCGGCGCCATTCCGGCCGTGGTGCTTGCACCGCGCCTGGGAGCGGTGGGCGACCTGCGGTGTCGGCATCGCGGGCTCCGTCGCGCTGGGGCCCGCACCGCGCTGACCGCCGCCGTCCATGATCACGAAGGGTTCCGGCACCTCTGGGCGCAGGAACTCTTCGTGATCATGGCGGTCGGGGCGGGAACCCCCGCGGGGCCGCGGCCCGGTGTTACGAGACGGACAGGGAGTGGACGGCGCCGGCCCGGGTGCCGAAGTACATGGCGCCCTTCCAGACCGCCGGGGTCGACTCGATGCAGCCGCCGATCTTCAGCTCCCACAGGAGCTTGGGCTGGGCGTTGGTGTCGCCGACGTCGTACGCGTGCATGACGCCCGAGCAGTCGCCGATGAACAGCGTGTCGTCCACGACCACCGGGGACTGCCAGGTCTCGTTGCCCGGGACGTGGAACTTCCAGCGGACCGCGCCCGTCTGGCGGTCCAGGCCCATCACGTCGCCGCCCGTCGTGTCGAAGATCGCGATGTCCTTGTACAGCGCCGGCGTGCCCCAGATGCCCGCCGGCTTCGAGCCCTGGTCCTTGACGGCCCACACGACCGGGTTGTCGGGCTTCGACGGGTCCAGCTTCAACATCTGGCCGACCTGCTTCGAGCGGGCGTTGCCCTTCTCGTACTCCGAGCCGACGTAGAGGAACCCGGCCTCGTCGATGACGATGGACGCGTCGGTGTCGTCGCCCGTCCAGAAGCGGAACGTGCGGGTCGGGGTCTTGCCCTCCTTGAGGCCGCTGATGTCCCAGCCCTGGACGAGACCGCCGGAGTTGGCGAAGTAGACGGTGTTCTTGTAGATCGCGACCGAGTTCTCGATCGAGACGTTGGTGTCGCCGAAGTCGTTGAGCAGCTGCTGGTCCCAGCCCGGCGTGTTGAACACCAGCTTCGGGTTGACCGTCACCTTGCCGTTGGCGTCGTAGCCGCGGTTGAGCTTCACGATGTGGAACTGGCTGTTCTCGCCGCCCTCGAACAGGTAGTCGTCGATGATCAGGCCGGAGCCGTCCCAGTCGTCGTTCCACATCGTCGGCTTCACGGCGTTGGCGGAGAGCTTCCACAACTCGGTCGGCACGCCGCGGTCGAGCGCGATGACCCGGTAGTAGTTGTCGCGGGAGCCGGAGTAGAGCAGCGGGTAGCCGTCGGGGTCGACGGTGACGGTGCCCTTGATGATGTCGCCGGTCTTGAAGTCGGGCATGATCTGCTGCCCGGTGGCCGCGTCGAGGAAGTGGATGTTGCGGTCGTAGGCGCCGAAGACCACCCAGGTGCGCCCGTCGCGCTCGAAGACGGCCGGCTGGCCGGTCCAGCCGTTGCCGCACCACTGTGTGGTCTTGCCCTTGTCCTCGGACATCGCGCACATGCCGCCGGTCTTCGGGTACTGCCACTTGTGCACGGGCATGGTCTTCGGCACGGGGCCCTGCCCGTAATACGTCCGGGTCGGGTTGCCGCGGAACGTTAACAAACCGTTGACCTTCGTCCCCCACGGCTTGCCGACGAGCTCGGGGTCGGACCAGCCCACGAACGGCGGCTTCGACGGCGCCGGCGACGCGCCGGCGGTCGCGCCGGTCTCGCCCTGCGATGTCGAGGGACCGTCGGAGCGCGCCCGGCGCAGTGCATACGCGGTGGTGGCGACGCCACCGATGACCAGCACCAAAGCTCCAGCGAGCAGCAGGCGGAACGCCCCCGAACGTGACATGCCGCCCAGTATGTAGGCACCGTGCGACAAAAATGCTCCCCCGAACGGCGGCATCGCCCTGCGCCCCTCGGCTCACCTGCTGTGGGTGTTCCCAAACGACGTTACCCGTCGCGTCGCTCGAAGTGCTGGTAGTCGACGCCGCTGCGCCAGGCGCCACCCCAGGTGAAGCCCTCGGCACGGAACGCAGTCACCACGACGTCCCCGTCGACGATCATGCCGGGCCGCACGTTGCGGCGGTCCAGATAGTCCTTGCCGGCCGGCGGCATGACCTTCCCTTTGGGCAGGTACGGGTTCTCGACGGTGTTGACGTCGATCGCCCGCCCGTAGGCGTGGTTCGACAGGTTGCTGGTCCCGGGCACGGTGCGGCAGTTGAACGCGGAGGTGTTGTCGGCGGCCATCGACGCGTCGTCACTGCCGCCGTACGCCTCGATGAGCCGCATGCTGCGGATCGGGAACCGCGCGGCGCGCAGCTTGCCGAACACCCGCAGCACGGCCGGCGCGATCGCCTGGTGCACGACGAGCTGCCCGCGCTGCTCGGCCCCGGCGAAGTCGACGTAGGTGATGGTGAGCAGCCGCAGGTCGTCGAGGCCGACGGGGCAGCCCGGCCGCCACGAGACCCCGGTCATCGCCTGCCGCAGCGCGGGCGGCAACGGCTCGCTGGTGTCCGCGGCAGGTGCTGACGCGGCAGGTGTACCGGAAGCGCCGCCGCTCGACGGGACGACCTGCGCCGGTGCGCTGCCGGCGGCGGCCGCGACCGGGCGCTGCCCGCTCGACCCGCTCGGCCCGCTCGGCCCGCAGGCGGCGGTCAGCGGGCCGGCCGCGAGCAACGACACGAGCGCCACGACGGGCGTGATCCGGGAATGTACCGCCATGGTCGGAATACTATGTGTCGTGCCGGTTGACCAGCGCCGTCGACGCGCCCGTCGTACGACCGCGTTCCCGCTGCTCATCGCCGCTCTACTCGTGCCCCTGACCGCACTCGCCGCGTGCTCGAAACCCCCGCCGGCGCCGGCCGCGGCGCCCGCGTCGAGCGCGCCGCCCGCCGTCGAGGAGCTGCCGGTCGCGGCGTCGCCGGTGCCGTCGTCGTCGCCGTCGTCGGCCCCGCCGTCAGTGACGGCCGCGCCGGCGAGCTCGGCGCCGAAGCCCGCCGGCACATCCGGTACAACTGCCGCGAATGACGCATCGCGGCTGCGGACCCTGCCGTCGTCCACCACCCAGGTGGTGATCGTCAAGACGCCCGGCATGGCGTCGACGTCGGGCACGCTGCAGGCCTTCGCCAAGTCGGGCGGGGCGTGGCGGCCGGCGTTCGCGGCGATGCCGGCCCGGATCGGGTCCAACGGCTTCAGCGACAGCAAGCGCGAGGGCGACAAGACCACACCAACCGGTGTGTACGCCATCGATGGGACGATGTACGGCATCGCGGGCAATCCGGGCGTCCGCTATGCGTACCACCGGCTGGTCCCCGACGACTGGTGGAACGAGAACAGCGACACCCCCGGCTACAACACGTTCAGTCACGGGCCGAACCCCGGCGGGCCGAGCGAGCCGCTGTGGCAGATCAGCCCGCAGTACACGCACCTCGCCGTGATCCGCTACAACATGCCGGCCACCCCGGGCCGCGGCAGCGGCATCTTCCTGCACCAGAGCACCGGCAACGCGACCCTGGGCTGTGTGAGCCTCGCCAACGACGACCTGGTCGCGGTGCTGCGCTGGCTCGACCCGGCGGCCAACCCGCGGATCGTCATGGCGCCCAGCGACCGGCTCAACCGCTACTGAGCGTCACCTCGGTCCAAAGGTTGCAAAGCGGCTACAACGCCCGCCAGCGTCACCAAAAGTGACCAATTCGCAACGCTCGCGGGCGATGATCGGCCCACCAGGGGCGGTTGCCGGCGCGTTGCGCAATTGTTACCGGCAACAACAAAGTCTGGACCTCGGTGGCCTTGTGTCCACGGGGCGTGGAGGAATACGTTGCCGGACACAACAATCACCGTCGTCCCGGACACACCCCGACGGTGGACTCCGCCCTAGAACCTCCTCGCGCCCCCCAAAGGCGCATATCCGAAAGGACCCGTGCAAATGCGCAAAGGGATCCTCTCCCTGTTGGCGGTTGGCGTCCTCGCCACCGGCGGTCTGACCGCCTGCGGCGACGACAAGTCGGACTCCGGCAGCGGCGATGCCGGCAAGAAGCAGAAGATCGGCGTCATCCTGCCGGACAGCAAGTCCTCGGCCCGTTGGGAGACGGCGGACCGCAAGTACCTCGAGGCCGCCTTCAAGGCCGCCGGCGTGGACTTCGACATCCAGAACGCGCAGGGCGACAAGGCCGCGTTCCAGACCATCGCCGAGCAGATGATCACCGGCGGCGTCAACGTCCTGATGATCGTCAACCTCGACTCCGGTACCGGCAAGGCCGTCCTCGACAAGGCCAAGTCGGCCGGCGTCGCGACGATCGACTACGACCGGCTCACGCTGGGCGGCTCCGCGTCGTACTACGTGTCGTTCGACAACACGGCGGTCGGCAAGCTGCAGGGCGAGGGCCTGGTCAAGTGCCTGACCGACCTCAAGGCGACCAAGCCGATCATCGCCGAGCTCAACGGCTCGCAGACCGACAACAACGCCACCCTGTTCAAGGCCGGCTACGACGGCGTCCTCAAGGCCAAGTACGACGCCGGCGAGTACGTCAAGGGCCCGGACCAGTGGGTTCCGGACTGGGACAACACCCAGGCCGGCACCATCTTCGAGCAGATGCTGACCTCGACCCCGAACATCGCGGGTGTCCTGGCGGCCAACGACGGTCTCGGCAACGCCGCGATCAACGCGCTCAAGAAGCAGGGCCTCAACGGCAAGGTCCCGGTGACCGGCCAGGACGCGACCGTCCAGGGTCTGCAGAACATCCTCAACGGTGACCAGTGCATGACCGTCTACAAGGCTGTCAAGCAGGAGGCCGACGCGGCCGCGAAGCTCGCCATCGGCCTGGCCAAGGGCGAGAAGGGCTCCACCACCCAGAAGGTGACCGACCCCGAGGGCAAGCGCGACGTCGACGCCGTGCTGCTCACCCCGAAGTCCATCACCAAGGACAACGTGAAGGACGTCGTCGACGACGGCTACGTCACGGTTGCCGAGCTCTGCACCGGCGACTTCGCCGCGAAGTGCACCGCCGCGGGCATCAAGTAACACCCGGCGTCACCAGCCCGGCGTCCACAGCCTCGACTCTGTGGGCGCCGGGCCTCGGCCGTGAACACTCCCGGCGGCACCCCTCCCGCCGGAGACGAAGAAGTCGGACATGGAGAAGGAGCATCGTGACCGACACACCCTTGCTGGAAGTGAAGAAGCTCAACAAGAGCTTCGGACCGGTCCAGGTCCTGCGTGACGTGGACTTCTCGGCCTACGCCGGCCAGGTCACCGCCCTCGTCGGCGACAACGGAGCCGGAAAGTCCACCCTGGTGAAGTGCCTCGGCGGGATCTACTCCATCGACTCCGGCGACTATTTCTTCGACGGCAAGCCGGTCTCGGTCCACGGGCCGCGCGACGCCGCCGCCCTCGGCCTCGAGATCGTGTACCAGGACCTCGCGCTCTGCGACAACCTGGACATCGTCCAGAACATGTTCCTCGGCCGGGAGATCAAGAGCGGCCTCGTCCTCGACGACATCTCGATGGAGCAGAAGGCCGCCGAGACCCTCGCCGGCCTGTCGGTCCGCACCGTCAAGTCGGTGCGCCAGCACGTCTCGAGCCTCTCGGGCGGCCAGCGCCAGACCGTCGCGATCGCCAAGGCCGTGCTGTGGAACAACCGCGTCGTCGTGCTCGACGAGCCGACCGCCGCCCTGGGCGTCGCACAGACCGCCCAGGTGCTCGAGCTCGTCCGCCGCCTCGCCGACAACGGCCTCGCTGTCGTGCTCATCTCGCACAACATGAACGACGTGTTCGCGGTCGCCGACCGGATCGCCGCGCTCTTCCTCGGCCAGATGGCCGCCGAGGTCCGCGCGTCCGACGTGACCCACTCGCAGGTCGTCGAACTCATCACCGCCGGGCGCAGCGGCGACCTCGGCCTTCGCCAGAACGGAGCGGCGGCATGACCGTGTCCACCGTGCCCCCGGAGGAGAAGGCGGCCGCCGGCCGGCCGGTCACCCTGGGCAGCTACGTCAGCAGCTACTTCGGCAAGGTGCGCGGCGGCGACATGGGCGCCCTGCCCGCCATCTCCGGCCTGATCGTGCTCGTGATCGTGTTCTCGATCGCCCGCCCGGTCTTCTTCAGCAAGGCCAACTTCGCGAACCTGCTGACCCAGGGCGCCGCCGTCACGATCATCGCCATGGGTCTCGTGTTCGTGCTGCTCCTGGGCGAGATCGACCTCTCCGCCGGCTTCGCCAGCGGCGTGTGCGCCGCGGTGCTCGCGACACTGCTCACGACGCACGGTTATCCGTGGTACGTCGCGGTCCTCGGTGCCATCGTGACCGGTGTCGTCATCGGCCTCGTGCTCGGCACACTCGTGGCCAAGCTCGGCATCCCGTCGTTCGTCGTCACCCTGGCGGCGTTCCTCGCCTTCCAGGGCGCCGTGCTGCTGCTCATCAAGGGCGGCACGATCATCGCCGTCGACGACCCCGCGATCAAGAAGATCAACTTCGACGGCCGGTTCACCCCGGTCCAGGGCTGGATCCTCTTCGCCGTCACCGTCCTCGGCCTGCTCGCGGTCCACCTCTGGAAGCGCCGGGGCCGGGCCAAGCGGGGCCTGGCGGTCGAGCCGATGTCGGTCATCGCCCTGCGCGTCGGCGCGGTCGCCGTGCTGCTCGGCGTCGCCGTCTACGTGCTCAACCTGGAGCGCGGCCGCAACGTGCTGTTCTCCCAGAAGGGCGTCCCGATGGTCGTCCTGATCATCGGCGTGTTCCTGCTGGTGTGGACGTTCGTGCTCGGCCGCACCGCCTACGGCCGGCACGTCTACGCCGTCGGCGGCAACAAGGAGGCCGCCCGCCGGGCCGGCATCAACGTCGACGCGATCCGCATCTCCGTGTTCGTCATCTGCTCCGGCATGGCGGCCATCGGCGGCATCATCGCCGCGTCGCGCGCCGCGTCGGTCGACCCGAACACGGGCGGCAGCAACGTCCTGCTGTACGCGGTGGGCGCCGCGGTCATCGGCGGCACCAGCCTCTTCGGCGGCAAGGGCCGGGTCCTCGACGCGGTCCTCGGCGGCGCCGTGGTCGCGGTCATCGAGAACGGCATGGGTCTGCTGGGCTACGAGTCGGGCGTGAAGTTCATCGTCACCGGCGTCGTCCTGCTGCTCGCGGCGAGCGTCGACGCGCTGTCCCGGCGACGGGCTGCCGCGGCGGGATTGAGCTGACGACCGGCGGCTAGGCTCGTTACCCGCCCCCGGAGAGAAAGCCGAGCATGCGCGTTGGTCCCAGCCAGGAGGAGATCCGCCGGAGCAACCTCGGTGCGCTCCTGCGCTCCGTTCACCTCCACGGCGCCATGTCCCGCGCCGACCTCACCACGAGCCTGGGACTCAACCGCAGCACGATCGGGGCGCTGACCGCGGACCTCGCCGCCGCCGGCCTGGTGAGCGAAGAGGTCCCGCAGGAGCAGCGCGGCCGGGCCGGGCGACCCTCGCTGGTCGTCCGGCCCGAGTCCGAGAAGGTGTACGTCTACGCGTTCGCCGTCGAGGTCGACCGCATCGTCGGGGCCCGGGTCGGGCTCGGCGGCGTCCTGCTCGACCGGCACGAGGCCGCCCGTCCCCGCGGTGAGCAGGACGCGGCGGCCGTCGTGGCACCCATCGCCGACTTCGTGCGCAAGATGCAGGCCGCCGCGCCCGCCGACGCCCGGCTCATCGGCAGCGGCGCGGCCGTCTCGGCGATGGTCCGCCGCGAGGACGGCTACGTCCGCCTCGGCCCGCAGCTGGGCTGGGTCGACCAGCCGCTCGGCGAGGCTCTCGGCGAGGTGATCGGCGACGGCCGCCCGGTCGCCGTGCGCAACAACGCCGACCTGGCCGCCCTCGCGGAGCACACCCGCGGCGCGGCCGTGGGCTGCGACAACGTCGTCTACCTGTACGGCGACGCCGGCGTCGGTGGCGGCATCATCGCCGCGGGGCGCCCGGTCACCGGCCACGGCGGGTACGGCGGCGAGGTCGGCCACATGGTCGTCAACCCGGTCGGCAAGCCGTGCAGCTGCGGCTCCCACGGCTGCTGGGAGACCGAGATCGGCGAGCACGCCCTGCTCGCCGCGGCCGGCCGCAACCCGTCCGCCGGCCGCGAGGGCATCATGGCCGTCGTCGACGCCGCCTCCCGGGGCGACAACAGCGCCCAGGCGGCCGTCCGGCAGGTCGGGGACTGGCTCGGCTTCGGCGTGGCCAACCTGGTGAACATCTTCAACCCGGAGATGGTCATCTTCGGCGGGACGCTGCGGGAGGTGTACCTCGCCTCGGCCGCGCAGGTCCGCAGCCGGTTGAACCGCAACGGGCTGCCGGCGTGCCGCGAGCACGTCCGGTTGCGCACCCCGCAGCTCGGCGACGACGCGTCGCTGCTGGGTGCGGCGGAGCTGGCGTTCGAGCCGCTCTTCGCCGATCCCCTCGATCCTGCCTGACGCCTTCCGGCCTCCCTGCCGTCGGCCCTGTTCAGGCCTCATATCCTAGCATCCTAGGAAGCCTAGAGGGTGCGGCTGGCGCCGCACTGAAGAACAGATTTCCAGCCGCTGCGCGGCAGACTTTCGTTTTTCCTGGTGTGGGACCGCTCAGGACGGTTTCGTCGACGCCTGGCAGGCCACCACCGCGTCCAGGTACCAGCCGAGGTCGTCGTGGGAGCGGAAGGTGAGCACCGCGACGGTCTGGGCCCGGCGGTCGAAGGCGATGTCGACGCGGGCCGGCTCGGTGTGCAGGTGGTGCTGGCCTTTGACGAGGTCGGGGTCGCGCGCGTTGGCCCAGGCGGCGGCGAGCTCGGCGGGGGCGCGGGTCTCGCG
>NZ_JAHYSG010000157.1 GCF_022095675.1 Dactylosporangium sp. AC04546
CGACGAAGGCCACGACCTCCTCACCCAGGCGCTCGTCCGGGCGGCCGACGACCGCCGCCATCGCGACCGCCGGGTGGGCGGTCACGGCGTCCTCGACGTCGCGGGGGTACACGTTGAAACCCCCGCGGATGATGAGGTCCTTCTTGCGGTCGACGATCGTGAGGTAGCCGTCCTCGTCCAGCCGGCCGATGTCGCCGGTCGCGAACCAGCCGCCGTCGACCCCGGCGCCGCCCCAGTAGGCGCGCATCACGTTGGGGCCGCGCACAAGGATCTCGCCGTCCTCGGCGAGGCGCAGGTCGACGCCCTGGACCGGGCGGCCGACCGTGCCGCGGCGCGGGGCGTCCGGCGGGCTGGCCGAGATGATCCCGCCGGTCTCGGTGCAGCCGTAGCCTTCCAGCACGCGCGCCTGCGGCACCCGCCGCTCGAACGCCGCGGCGACCGCGGGCGGGAGGGGCGCCGCGCCGGAGAACACGAAGCGGAGGGTTTCCAGGTTGTACCGCGCCGGCTCCTGCCCCAGCAGCATCACCAGCATCGACGGCACCACGGCCGCCACCTGGACCCGGTGCTGCTCGGCCAGGGCCAGCCAGCCGGCCGGGTCGAACCAGCGCTGCAGCACCGACACCGGCGGCTCGGCGGCGTGCAGGCCGCCGACGGTGACGAGCAGGCCGTACGAGTGCGACAGCGGCAGGGCGGTCAGCCCCACGGTGAGGCCCGGGACCGCGCTGGCCGCGCGCGAGGCGGCGCCGGCGCTGGACAGGTTGGCGTGCGTGAGCGCCACGCCCTTGCTGCGCCCGGTCGTCCCGCCGGTGTACATGAGCGCGGCCAGGTCGTCGTCGCGGCGGTCGGCCACCGGCAGCGGCTCGGCGGCGAGCAGCGCGTCGAACGACGGGGTGCCGACGACGGCCGTGGGCAGGCCCAGGTCGCCGAACTTCGGCACCAGCTCGGGGCTGGTGACGACCGCGACCGCGCCGGCGTCGGCCAGGACGTGGCGCAGCTCGTCGGCGGTGACCAGGAAGACGACCGGCGTGACGACCGCGCCGGCCCGCCACACCGCCTGGTACACCTGGGCGACCTCCGGGCAGTTGGCCATCACGACGGCGACCCGGTCCCCCGGCCGGACGCCGAGCCCACGCAGCCCGCCCGCGATGCGGGTGGCGCGGTCGAGCTGACCGCCGGAGGTGTGCCAGGTGCCCTCGAACCAGAGGCTGGGGTAGTCACCGTGGCGGTCGAGGGCCTCCTCGGCGAGGCGGGCGAGATTCGGCATCCGGCACCTCCAACTTTTTACACTGCCTATGCCGATACTTGGTCCATGTCAAGTTCACCGATGCCTGAACCGCCGATCGCCGCCGGCTCCCGCTTCGCCGGCGTCGCCGAGGACTTCGCCGAGACGCGCGGGGCCGGCGGCCCGAACCTGTGGCGCACGCTGGGCTTCCGCCGGACCGGCTGGGAGCCGGGCGGCTCGACCGTGGAGTGGGACGCCACCGTCGACTACGGGTTCCAGACGCCCGGCGGCCCGGTCATCCAGGGCGGCCTGGTGACGGCGATCCTCGACTCGGCGATGGGCGGGGCCTGCTACACCACGCTCAACCACGACGAGCTGTTCCTCACGGCCGACCTGCGGGTCGAGTTCTTCCGGCCGACCCGGCCCGGGCGGCTGCGGGCGGTCGGCCGGGTGCTGCGCCGGACCCGCAAGGTCGCGTTCTGCGCGGCGTCACTGCACGACGCGGACGGCGTGACGCTGGCCGAGAGCCGCTGTACCCAGGTCGTCCTCCTTCAAGAGTTCCTCAAGGAACGCTGACGACCGTTCCGCCGGCACCCCCACGCGCGCGACGGTGTCCACGTGGACATCGTGTCAACCGGCGAGCGCTATCTGGCCTCGACCGTCGCCGCGTTCGAGGCGGCCGTGCTGGTGCGATGTACCGGGGTGTGTGGCGGAGGAGGCCGTGCCCGGGCACTGGGGGGCGCCCGGGCACGCGCCGCACAGACCCTGTCGGGAGTGCTCGCCGAGTTCAACCGGCCCGTCGCCGCCGACCGGCTGGTCGAGCTGCTCCAGGCGGCCGGTCACTCGGCGAGCGTGCACCGCTACACGGCGGGCAACCGCCACCGGTACGAGATCTCCCGCGTCTTCACCGAGCCCGGCACCGACGGTTTCCTCGACCGTGCGTGGTGGCGGGGGTACGCCGAGCTGTGCGGCACGCCCGACGCCCCGCGCTCGACCCGTCAGGTCCGCCACGCCCGCCTGCTGGCCGAGGCCGCCTGGCGCGGGGTGCTGCTGGTCTCCGGCCCGGCCCGCACCGGCTCGCCCGGCCTGCGCGTCGCCGACCTCGACACCGCGACCGTGCTGATCCGCGCCGGCCGCATGATGCGCCTGCCGGTGCGCATGAGCACCCGCCCGGGCGGCCAGCTGCTGCTGGTGATGCCGTCCCGGGCCGCCGCCTGACCGGTCCGCGACCGGGGTCGTTGCGTCCGTGACCTCCTACGGGTTGTCGATCGTCGCGAAGCGGCGCTCCAGGCCGTCGACCAGGGCTTCCAGGCCCAGCTCGAACGCGCCCTCGTCGACCTGCTCGTAGTGCCCGGCCAGGCGGTGGGCGTCGCGCAGATGCGGATACTGCTCGGCGTAGAGCGCCGGGTCGTCCACGAAGCCGAGCGCGAACGAGCCCAGGGCCGAGCCGGCCACGAAGTACCGCATCGTCGCCCCGATCCGGGTCGCCATCGCCGGCGGCCAGCCCGCGTCGACCAGCGCCCCGTAGACCGCGTCGGCCAGGCGCAGCGAGGCCGGGCGCCGCGCCGGGCCACGGGCCAGGAACGGCACGACGTTCGGGTGCGCGCGGAACGCCGCCCGGTAGGCCCGCGCCCATGCCTTCAGCGCGACCGGCCACGGGTCGCGCCCGAGCATGGACAGGTCGACGCCGGCCACGATCGCGTCGCCGACGGCGTCGACGATCTCCTCCTTCGTGGCGAAGTGGTTGTACAGCGACGGCGCCTGCACGCCGAGGTCGCGGGCCAGCCGCCGGGTGGAGAGGGCGTCGAGCCCGTCGGCGTCGACGATCGCTGTGGCGGTTTCGACAATGCGCTCCCGCGTGAGCAGTGGCGTTCTGGGACGGACCATGGCTACGATCCTAGAAACTAACGGCGTTAGTTAAAGGGTGTCGGCATGGACCTTACGCTCAGTGACGAACAGCAGGCGGTCAAACGGATGACCGCGGAGTTCGTCGATCGGGAGATCGCCCCGCACGCGGCCGCCTGGGACCGGGCCGAGCAGGTCGACCTGGCGGTCGTGCAGAAGCTCGCCGACCTGGGGATCTTCGGCGTGACGATCCCGGAGGAGCACGGCGGGAGCGGTGGCGACCACCTGACGTACTGCCTCGTCCTCGAAGAGCTCGGGCGCGGCGACTCGTCGGTGCGCGGGATCGTCTCGGTGTCGCTCGGGCTGGTCGCGAAGTCGATCAACGGCTACGGCTCCGCGGCCCAGAAGGCGGAGTGGCTGCCGAGGCTGTGCGCGGGCGAGGCGCTCGGCTGCTTCGCGCTCACCGAGCCGGACACCGGCTCCGACGCGGCCTCCCTCGCCACCCGGGCGACCCCGGACGGCGACGGCTGGCGCATCGACGGCGCCAAGATGTTCATCACCAACGGCACCTGGGCGAAGGTGGCCCTGGTGTTCGCCCGCACCGGCGGGCCCGGCCCGAAGGGCATCTCCGCCTTCCTGGTCCCGACCGACGCGCCCGGCCTGCGGATCGAGGAGATCCACGGGAAGCTGGGCCTGCGCGGGCAGGCCACCGCCGCGCTCACGTTCGAGGGCGTGCACGTGCCCGCCTCCGCGCTGCTCGGCGCGGAGGGGCAGGGCTTCACGATCGCGATGGCCGCGCTCGCGAAGGGCCGGATGTCGCTCGCCGCCGGCTGCGTCGGCATCATCCAGGGCTGCCTCGACGCCGCCGTCGGCTACGCACGGCAGCGCACCCAGTTCGGCCGGCCGATCGCCGGCTTCCAGCTGGTGCAGCAGCTCATCGCCGACATCTCGGTCGAGGCCGACGCGGCGCGGCTGCTCACCTGGCGGGTCGCCGACCTCATCGACCGCGGCCAGCCGTTCGCGACCGAGTCGTCGACGGCGAAGCTGTTCGCCAGCGAGGCCGCGGTCCGCGCCGCCAACGCCGCCCTCCAGGTCTTCGGCGGTTATGGATACATCGACGAGTACCCCGTGGGAAAGTACCTGCGCGATGCCCGGGTCACGACGGTGTACGAAGGAACGAGTCAGATCCAGAAGCTCATCATCGGCCGCGCCCGCACGGGTGTGAGCGCGTTCGCGTAAGGGAGACGGTTCGTGATCGACGTCCACAACCCGGCCACCGAAGCGGTCATCGCCTCGGTGCCGGTCACGCCCTCGGTGTCCCCCGCGGTCTCGGCGGCGCGGGCGGCGCAGCCCGCCTGGGCCGCGCTCCCCCGCGCCGAGCGCGCCGCCCACCTCGGGCGCCTGCGCGACCTGCTCGCGTCGCACGCCGACGAGCTCGCCGCGCTCATCACGTCGGAGATGGGCACGCCGATCGGCGTCTCGCGTAAGGTCCAGGTCGGGCTGCCGCTGACGGTCCTGTCGACGATGGTCGCGCAGCTGGCGTCCGACGAGTCCGAGGTACACATCGGGAACTCCCGGATCGTTCGTGACCCGGTCGGGGTCGTCGGGGCCATCACGCCCTGGAACTACCCGCTGCACCAGACCATCGCCAAGCTCGCCCCCGCCCTCGCCGCCGGCAACACCGTCGTGCACAAGCCCAGCGAGGTCGCCCCGCTCTCCGCGCTGCGCCTGCACGAGCTGGCGGTCGAGGCGGGCCTGCCCGCGGGCGTGTACACCGTGGTGACCGGCTACGGCGACCCGACCGGCGCCGAGCTGGCCGGGCACCCCGGCATCGACCTCATCTCGTTCACCGGCTCGACGGTGGCCGGGCGGAAGATCGCGGCGGCCGCGGCGGCCAACCTGACCCGCGTCTCGCTGGAGCTCGGCGGCAAGTCGGCCAACGTGATCCTGCCCGACGCCGACCACGCCGCCGCGGTCAAGGTCGGCGTGGCCAACTGCTACCTCAACGCCGGGCAGACCTGCACGGCCTGGACCCGCATGCTCGTCCACGAGTCGCGCTACGACGAGGCGGTGGACCTCGCCGCGGCCGCCGCGGCGAAGTACGTCCCCGGCGACCCCACCGACCCGGCCACCCGCCTCGGCCCGCTCGCCTCGGCCGCCCAGCGCGACCGCGTACTGTCCTATGTGGAGCGCGGCGTCGCCGACGGCGCGAAGATGGTGCTCGGCGGCGCCGACGTGCCGGCGACCGGCTACTTCGTCGCCCCGGTGGTCTTCGCCGAGGTCGACCCCGACTCGACCGTCGCGCAGGAGGAGATCTTCGGGCCGGTGCTGTCGATCATCCGGTACCGCGACGAGGACGACGCCGTGCGCATCGCCAACGGCACGAAGTACGGCCTCGCGGGCAGCGTGTGGGCCGGGTCCCAGGAGCACGGGCTCGCCGTCGCCCGCCGGCTGCGCACCGGCCAGGTCGACGTCAACGGCGGTGCCTTCAACCCGCTCGCGCCCTTCGGCGGGGTCGGGCACTCCGGCTACGGCCGCGAACTCGGCGCGTTCGGCTACGAGGAGTTCACGAGCGTGAAGGCGATCCAGCTGTGACCCGGGCCGCGGTACTGCGCGAGCTCGACGGCCCGCTCACGATGGAGGAGCTGACGCTCAACCCGCTCGGCCCGGCGCAGGTGCGGGTCCGCCTCGCCGCGGCCGGCGTCTGCCACTCCGACCTGTCGCTGGCCAACGGCACCCTGCGCCAGCCGTTCCCGGTGGTGCTCGGCCACGAGGGCGCCGGCACGGTGGTCGAGGTCGGCGCCGAGGTCACCACGCTCGCCCCCGGCGACCACGTGGTGCTGAACTGGTCGCCGCCGTGCCGCGACTGCTGGTTCTGCGGGGCCGGTGAGCCCTACCTGTGCGTCCACGCCGACGACGCCCGCGCCGTGCCGTTCGCGCGCAGCGCCTCCGGCGAGGACGTCTACGCCGGCCTCGGCACCGGCGCCTTCGCCACCGAGACGATCGTCGGCGCCCACGCCTGCATCCCGGTCCCGGCCGACATCCCCCTGGAGGAGGCCGCGCTGCTCGGCTGCGCGGTGCTCACCGGCGTCGGCGCGGTCACCAACTCGGCGCGGGTGCGCCCCGGCCAGTCGGTGGTCGTCGTCGGCCTCGGCGGCGTCGGCCTGGCCGCGCTGCAGGGCGCGCGGATCGCCGGCGCGAAGACGATCGTCGCGGTCGACCCCTCCCCTTCCAAGGAGGACCTGGCCCGCCGCCTGGGCGCGACCGACTTCCTCCCGCCGTCGGACAAGCTGGCCAAGGAGATCCGCGCCCTGACCGGCGGCCGCGGCGCCGACCACGCGATCGAGTGCGTCGGCCGGGCCGACACGATCCGCGCCGCGTGGTCCGCGACCCGCCGGGGCGGCACGGCCACGGTGGTCGGCCTGGGCTCGCCGAAGGACATGCTGTCGCTGAGCGCGCTGGAGGTGGCGTACTTCGCCCGCTCGCTCACCGGCTGCATGTACGGCAGCACCGACCCTTCCGTCGACGTGCCGATCCTGCTGGACCACTGGCGGGCGGGGCGGCTGGACCTGGGCGCGCTGGTGACGGATCACGTCGCGCTGGACGACATCGGCGAGGCTTTCACTCGGATGCGCGAGGGCCGGGGGGCCCGCACGCTGGTCCGCTTCTGACGCCGCCCTGCTCGCGCTCGGGTACACCGTGGTGCGGTTCACCTACGCGCGGCTGATCAGCGAGCCCGGCGCCGTGCGGCGCGAGGCGCTCGCCATCATGGCCGGCCGCTCCCACGGGCGTCCGGCCGCGTGACCGCCGATGCCAGCGCGGCCGTCTCGTGGATCACCGACGCCACCGCGGCCGGGTCGTCGCTCATCGGGACGTGGCCGCAGCCCGGCAGGGCCACGTGGCGGGCCTCCGGGAGGGCGGCGCGGGCGGCCTCGGCCTGGATCGGCAGCAGGATGCGGTCGCGGTCGCCCCAGGCCACCGTCACCGGGACCGGGAGCGCGGTGGCCGTGAAGGCGTACGTCTGGCCGTGGCGGGCCACCCGCGCGAAGCCCCTGCCGCCGCGCAGGGCCAGGGTGTCGGACAGGGCGCGCTCGGCGGTCAGCCGGGACGGGTGGGTCACCAGCCAGCCGAACGAGAACGCCTTGCCGAAGGCCGTGCGGTAGAACAGGCGCAGCACCGGGGCCGGGGTGAACGAGCCGAAACGGTGGCCGCGCAGGACCGCCAGGGCGCGGCGGACCTGGTCCGGGGTGGCGAAGCCGGCCGGGGACAGGGCCGTGGCCGAGCGCACCAGGCCGGCCGCCGCGAGCTCCAGGGCGATCGCGCCGCCGAGGCTGTTGCCGGCGACGTGCGGGCGGTCCAGGCCCTGCTCGGCGAAGAACTCCGACAGTGCCGTCACGGCACTCGGCATGCCGAGGTCGTGCCGCGGTACCGGCGAACGACCGAACCCCGGCAGGTCCACCGCGACGACGTCGTAGTGCCGCGCCAGCGCCGGGATCACGGGCTCCCACGCCCGCCAGTGGTGGCCGATGCCGTGGATCAGCACGAGCGGCTCGCCGGCGCCGGAGCGTTCGAAGTGGACGGTCATGCGGGGACCTCCTCGTAGGCGCGCGCGTCGAAGCGGCGCATGCGCTGGCGGAAGCGCCAGGTCGAGCCGGGCCAGAGGGTGGAGTTGCGGCCGGTCGGGTCCAGGTACCAGCTCCGGCAGCCGCCCGTCGCCCAGACCGTGGACGCCATCCGGTGGTCGAGGCGCTCGAGGTACCGCCGCTGCACCTCGGGACGCGGCTCGACGGTCGCCAGCCCGCGGGCGCGCATGCGGTCGAGCGCCGCCATCACGTAGTTGAGCTGCGACTCGATCATCAGCACGACCGAGTTGTGGCCGAGGCCGGTGTTCGGGCCGAGCAGCAGGAACAGGTTGGGGAAGCCGGCGACCGTGGTGCCGCGGTACGCCTTCGGGCTGCCCTGCCAGACCTCGGCGAGCGACCGGCCGTCGCGGCCCCGCAGCCGCTCGGCGATCGGCAGGTCGGTGACGTGGAAGCCGGTGCCGAACACGATGACGTCGGCCGGGTGCTCGGTGCCGTCGCGGGTGACGACGCCGTGCGGGCGGACCTCGGCGATCGGGTCGGTGACCAGCTCGACGTTGTCGCGCGTCAGGGCCGGGTAGTAGGTGTTCGACTTGAGGACCCGCTTGCAGCCCAGCGCGTAGTCGGGGCTGAGCTTCGCGCGCAGGGCCGGGTCGCGCACGGCCCGGCGCAGGTTCAGCAGGGCGAGCCGCTGCGCGTATCGCATGACCCACGGGCGCAGGAAGCCGACGACGGTCGCCTCGACCTGCCAGTACACGATCGTCCGCATGATCCGCTGGGCGCCGGGGATTCGGCGGTACGTCCAGTGCTCCCACGGTCGCAGCGGGCGCTCGTGCCGGGGGATCACCCACGCCGGGGTCCGCTGGAAGAGCGACAGCCGGCCCACGACGGGCTGGATCGCCGGCACGATCTGGATCGAGGACGCGCCGGTGCCGATCACGGCGACCCGCTTGCCGGCGAGGTCGGCGTCGTGGTTCCAGCGCGCCGAGTGGAACGTCTCACCCTGGAAGGTCTCCAGGCCGGCGAGCTTCGGCACGATCGGCTCGTTGAGCGGCCCGCCGGCCGAGATGAGCACGTCGGCGGTCCACTCCTCGAACGAGTCCGCGCGGGAGGTCTCGATCCGCCAGTGCCGCGCCGCGCCGTCCCAGGACGCCTGCCGTACCTCGGTGCCGAAGCGGATGCTCGGGCGCAGGTCGTAGCGGTCGGCGACGCGGCGCAGGTAGTCCCAGATCTCCGGCTGCGGCGAGTAGGTGTTGCTCCACGTGGGGTTCAGCGCGAACGAGAACGAGTACACGTGGGAGGGCACGTCGCAGGCGCAGCCCGGGTAGCCGTTGTCGCGCCAGGTGCCGCCCAGGTCCTCGGCCCGCTCGAAGACGACGAAGTCGTGGTGGCCGCGCTGCCTGAGCCGGATGGCGGCGCCGAGGCCGCCGAACCCCGCCCCGACGACGGCGACACGGACGTGCATGCGGCCCCCTTGGTACTAGACGGTACCAAGGGACGTTACCATCGGGTAGCTTGCCGGCGGAAGGGCTCCCCCCGCACTGAGGGGAGCCCTTCCACGTGCCGTTACAGGCCGAGCAGGCGGTCGAGGAAGTCGCGGTAGCCGCGGACCGCCGCGCGCAGCCGCTCGGTGTCGTCGCCGTCGCCCTGCCAGTCGGTGAGCCGCCGGCGCTGCTCCTCCAGGCCGGCGGTGAGCGATGCGACGGCCTCGCCGACGAGCTGGTCGGCCTCGCCGGCCACGGAGCGGGGGTCGTCGATGAAGCGCAGCTGGAGCTCGCGCCAGCGCTCGCGGAGGCCGTCCACGGCGCCGTCGGCCCAGAAGGCGCCGAGCGGCTCCGGCTCGATCGCGCCCGGCCGCAGCGCCTCCGGCTCGCCGCCGGGCTCGCCGGTCGCCGCCGCAACCGGTTCGCCGTCGGTGGTCTCCCCGGTGGCTTCAGTCTCGGCGAGCGTGTCGCTGTCGGCGTAGGTGTCGGTGTCAGTGCTCGCGTCGGCGCCGGCGGCCGGGGGTTCGGTGTCGACCGAGCCGGCGCGCAGCTGGGTGGCGTGCTCGGCCGCCCAGGAGCGGTCCCCCGAGTCGTCGAAGGCGCGGGTGTGATCGTCGCGGGCACCCTCGTCGACGGGCTGGACGTCGAGGTCGCTGACGTCGGTGCGGCCCGGCTGCCCGGCCTCCCACCGGCGGTCCTCGGCGGCCTCGTCGCGCTCGTCCTCGGCCACCGGATCCCCGGCCGGGGAGTCGGTGCGCTCCGCGGCGACGTCCTCGTCCACGCGGTCGCCGATCGCGTCCCGGCCGTGGTGGTCGGCGAGCACGTCGCGGTCCTCGGCCTCGCGCACCTCCTCGTCGGCGAGCGCCTCGTCGCGGTCGACGACCTCGGCGTCCGGGTCGTCGGGGTCGTCACGGTCGTCACGGTCGGTCTCGGAGGTACCGGAGACATAGGTTCCGGCCGGATAGGTCTGCTCCCGGTCGGGGTCGGCGTCGACCCCCTCGGCGTCGGCCGCGTGGGCGGTGCCGACGGCCGGCTCGTCCCGGTCGTCGTGCTCACCGCGCCGCGGCTCGGGGACATACGTCTCGCCGACCACCGGCCCGCGCTGTTCCTGCTGCATCGCAAGCGTCCTTTCCCGGCCCTACGACCGGTTGCTGGTGTCGTGGGGCACGTCGTCGGACGCCCGCTGCCGGGGGACGTCAGCGGTTTCAGGGGTTTCAGGGGTTTCGGTGCCGAGGAGCGAGGCGAACAGCGTCCGGTAGTGCACCACGGCCTGCCGGAGCTGCTCGGTGGTCGCCTCGCCGCGCTCGCTGAGGCCGCTGATCTCATGGGCGTCGCGGTAGTGCCCGAGCGTGCGCGCGTGCTCGACGGAGAGGGTGGCGACCTGCTCGTCGTAGTCGCCGGTGGGGTAGCCGCGCTCGGCGATCAGCTCGGTGACCAGCGCGTCCGCGTCGCGGACCGCGCCGGCCGGGTCGTCCAGGAACCGGGCCTGGATCTCCTCCCAGGACGCCGCGTACCGGGTACGCGCCGCGGGATCGAGCTCGCGCAGCTCCAGGGTGGCGTGGCGGCGCTCCCGCTCGCGCAGCTCCCGCTCGACGGCCAGGCGGCTGTCGCCCTCGGCGACGGCCCGGTCGTACTCGGGACCGAATCGCTGCTGCAGGGCGCGCCGCCGGGTGACGAACCAGATGCCGTAGCCGAGCGCGGCGATCACCAGGAGCACGATGATCGTGAGCAGAACTTGGGTGGCTGTCATGGCGGTCCTCCTTCAATGGAGGTATTCCCGCCGATGACCGGCCCTCAAACGGAACGACGAATGTCACGGCCCCACAAGGTGGTTGAGGAAGTCGCGGTACCCGTGGACGGCCGCCCGCAGCTGCTCGGTGTCGTCGCGGCCGGACGCCCGCCAGGTGCTCAGCTGGTCCTTGCGCGCGTTCAGCGACGCGGTCACCCCGGCGAGCGCGTCGTCGATGAGGCGCTCGGCCTCTCCGGCCGCGGTCTGCGGGTCGTCGACGAACCGCATCTGCAGCTCCTGCCAGCGGGTCCGGACCTCGTACGCGTGTCCCTCGGTGGTGAGCGGCGCGGTGACCGAGTATCCGCCGCCGGACTGCGCCCCGTACCCGGGCTGCGGCGTCGAGGTGCCGTAGCCGCCACCGCCGCTGTTGTACGCGGGCACCGACGACATCGGCGCGCCGGGCACCGGCTGGCCGTACCCGCTCGCGGCGGTCGGCATCCCGGTGCCGGGCATGCCGGGCACGTTCTGGACCCCACCGGGCATGCCGCCGGGCATACCACCGGGCATGCCACCGGGGGGCATACCACCAGGCATACCTCCGGGCATGCCGGGCATCCCCGGCTGGGCTAGCCCGGCGGGCGCCGCGGTGGGCGGGACGCCGGGGGCCGCCTGGATCCCAGCCGTGGCCGCCTGGGCCGGTGGACGCGGAGCCGGGGGCGCCGACCCGGCGACCTCGGCGTCCTCTTCCTCCTCCTTACCGCCACGCAGCAGGATCCACCCACCTACCGCGAGAGCGATCACCACCAGCCCGATCGTGATGGTCGTGGAGTTCATCTGGTCGGCTCCTTACAGGCTCAGGATGCGGTCGAGGAACTCGCGGTAGTCGCGCAGCGAGGCGCGCAGGTTCTCGGTGTCCAGACCGCGGGCGGCCCGCTGCTGGTGCAGCTGGCTGCGGCGGGCGTCGAGCGAGGCGGACAAGGCGCTGACCGCCTCCTGCACCAGCCGCTCGGCCTCCCCCGCGACGAGGTGCGGGTCGTCGAGGAAGCGCATCTGCAGCTCCTGCCACCGCCCGCGGATGCGCTGGCGGTCGGAGTCGTTCCACAGGGCTGCGAGCGCGGTCACGGAGCCGGAACCGTTGTTCGACCGGTAGGTCGAGCCGGAGGCGCTCGGCGGCGGCAGGCCCTCCGCCGAGTCTCCGGCGGCGCCACGGAATGCGATCCCGCTCGTTGGCACACCACTGGCCGGGGACGGCACTGCCGGAGCTTCGTCGTCAGCCTGGGGCGCCAGTTCGTCGCCTTCAGGTTGCATGCGCGCGATCCTTTCGTTCTCGGGCGAAGCCCGGCCCGGCCGAACCGGGCACCGGTGCAGGACGGGCCTACCCGGTCTGAGGCGCGCCACACTCGCCGCGGCCGCCCTGCCCCTGGGACGTGTACCCCGCACGTGGTGCACCACGGAGTCCACTGTGGACACGACGGCCCCGGCCGGTCGGCGGCGCGAGCGCACGAACAGGCGCAGCAGCGTGCCGATGAGCAGGGCTATCCCGATACAGGCGACCGCCAGCGACATCGCGCACCCCCCTTCGGACCAGCCCCAGCCTTACCCCGATCGAGGCGTCCGGAGCCCGTGACGGGGCCGGTCACCCGCGTTCCCACCCACGGGTGACCGGCCGGCGTCGGGGCTCAGACGGGCGGCGCGAAGAAGACGTTGCGCTCCAGCTCGGCGCGCGGGATGTCGGTGTTGTCGGCGATCACGTCGCCGAGGTTGCGGCGGTAGTCCAGGCCGTAGGCGCGGCGGATGAACGTCAGGCCGGGGTCGTTACGGTAGAAGAAGCGGTCGCCGTCGCGCAGGGCCTGGAACTGCCGGGTCCAGATGGCGAGCTGGAGCTCGCCGAACTCGGTGCCGGGCACGTGCGGCTCGCTCACCATCCCGACGAACGCGTCGACCCTGTCCACCGAGCCGTAGACCGCCTTGAGCCGGGCGGCGAGCGCGGTGCGGCGGGTGGCCCGGGTGACCGAGGTCTCGGCCGCCTCCTCCGCGGGGGCGATCCGCTTGCCCTCGATGTCGAACAGGGCGGTGAAGTCCAGGCTGTTCGGGTCGTCGATCTCCTTGCCCGCGGTCAGGGTGGGATCGCGCGGAAAGGCGTCCGTCGGCTCGCCGGTGATCGCCCGGAACGAGCGGCGGGGTTGCAGGCCGTAGGCGCGGCGCAGGTCGTTGTAGCCGGGCATGCCGTGGTCGCGGCCGCGCAGCACGTCGACCGCGCCGAGGTCCACGACGCTGGTGAAGCAGTCGGGCAGCTCGGCGCCGTCGAGGCAGCGCGGGTTGCCGGGGACCGGGATCTGGAACAGGACGCTGCGGAGCTGGTTGTCGATCTGCTCGTCGTTGCGGTACTCCGACTCTCCGCCGATGCCCCGCAGCAGCGGGCCGAGCTGCACCGCCGGTACGAGATCCGGGTTGAAATAGGCGACGTTGAGCGGCACGGCCAGCTCGACCTCGTCGCCGTCGACGGTGACCTCGACGCCCTGTTTCTGGAAGGCCTCCAGCTGGGCGGCCGGGTAGCGGTCGGTGTCCGACGACATCTCGAGCTCGCCGTGGATCATGCTGTGCGCGCGGTACCCGACCGTGGCGAACTCGTTCGAGAGCGTCGCGTCGACGTCGGGCTTGTAGCCGCGGTACTGCGGCAGCCGCACGCCCATCGCGGGCAGGAACTGCTCGTAGGTGATGTACTGCTGCTCGGCGATGACGACCCGCCGGGCGATCTGGAACTTCTGCTCGGCGGTGAGGCCGGCGGGCAGCTTGTCGACGATCCGGTTGTGCTCCCGGGCGAAGAGGGTCTGTACCGCGGTGAGCCCGATGTTCTCGTTGGCCCGCACGTCCCCGGCGACCATGGCCCGGCCGGGCCGGCCGCGCAGCAGCCCGTCGATCGACATCGTCGGCGCGGTGCTCGCGTCGCCGCGGCTGTCCCGGCGCGGCAGGTAGCCGCCGGGCAGCAGCAGGTGCGGGCCGTTGTTGGCCATGTTCCCGTCGACCGGCCCCTCACGCAGCCACTCGAGGCGCGCGTCGGTGCCGCCGTAGACGGCCCAGGCGTCGACGTACGAGCTGACGAGGTTGGTCTGCTGGCGGACCCCGCCGCCGGGCGCGGCGTTGGAGCGGTTGAACGGGATCACCCCGAGCGTGTTCGAGAACGTCTCGAGCGGGTCGGCGGCGTTGAACACGATGTCGGCCGCGCCCGGCGGCGGCTGCTCGTCGGGCGGCGCGTCCCGCAGCCCGACGGTGTGGTCGACGAACTGGCCCCAGACGAAGCCCCACTGGCTGACCCGCCGGTCGTTGAACACGTTCTGGTGCGAGTCGTTGAACACGCGGTTACTGATCCAGCGGACGTTCGGCCCCTGGACCATCGCGCCGCGGCCGTCCGCGTAGACCGCGGGCGCCACCCGGCTGTACGGCTTGCCCGAGCGCCCCCAGTCGGAGTGCGCCCGGTTGTTCCCGGACCCGTCGAGGCTCTGCACCTCGAACGCGAGACCGCTCCCCCGGCCGGGTGGCCGGCGGCGGTCCACGGTCCGCTCGGCGGCGAGGGCCGTTCCCCCGGCCACCACCAGCGCGATCGCTACGAGCGGTATGAGCTTGCCGACGCGATGACCCATGACTCCTCCACAGGTGCATCCGCCTCGCCGAGACACATGCTTCGCCGTGGAGTGGTGGCGGTCAATGAAGGCCGCCTCAAGTCTGACTTAAGGCTGGAAACGGTAGCCCATGCCGGGTTCGGTGATGAGATGCCGGGGTTGTGCCGGATCGTCCTCCAGCTTGTGCCGCAGCTGCGTCATGTACTGCCGCAGGTACTGGGTCTGCTTGAGGTACGTCGGACCCCACACGTCCTGCAGGAGCTGGCGCTGGCTGACCAGTTTGCCGGGATTGCGGGCCAGCAGCTCGAGCAGCTCCCACTCGGTCTTGGTGAGGCGGACCCCGCCGCTGACGGTTCTTGCGGCGAAGTCGACCGCGAAGCGGCCGACTTGCACGGCTTGCAAGTCGTCGCCAGGGGCGAGCCGCCGGGTGACCGCGCGGACCCGGGCGAGCAGCTCGTCGATGCTGAACGGCTTGGTCACGTAGTCGTCGGCGCCGGCGTCGAGCGCCTCGACCTTGTCCCGCGAGCCGGCCCGGCCGGACAGCACCAGGATCGGCACCGGCGACCAGGAGCGCAGCTTGCGGATCACCTCGACGCCCTCGATGTCGGGCAGCCCCAAATCGAGGATGACCAGGTCAGGGCGGGCCTGCTGGGCCTGGCGGAGCGCCTCGGTCCCGTCGGTGGCGAGCACCACCTCGTACTGGCGGGCGACCAGGTTGATCCGCAGCGCCCGCAGGATCTGCGGCTCGTCGTCCACGACAAGGATCTTGCTCATGTCGACACCCTAGTGACGCCGGACACGCTTGAAGGCCTTCGCAAGCCGACCGCAAGTGCTCGCCAAGTGGGTGGCGGCAGAGTGCTCACCATGACGAACATGACCACGTTCTGGGCCGGCCCGACCTTCACCTCGACGACCGTTTCAGCCGCGAACCTGGACGAGGGCAAAAGCGCCGCTGGTGCGCCATGACGCGGGCAGGCTTCGCTCGGCGCCCGCGCCCAGCCCGACGACCACGTCCGACTTCACCGTCCGCAGCGCCGCGACCGCGCCGGGAAAGTACCCGGTGAGCTCGTCGAACGGCGCGGTCACCGGCCAGTGACGGTCCCCGACGAGGCGGCGGTAGTTGAGATCGCCCTTGAGGATGGTCAGCTCCGCCGCCGCGAACCGGCTTGCAAGCTCTTGCGGCGCGTCGTGGAAGGTGAGCGGCGCGCAGTAGAACCCGTCGGCGTGCAGGGACAGTGACCCGTCCCGCAGCGCCGCCTTCAGCCGCCGCCCCACCGCACTGTCCGGCGGGAACCG
The DNA here is from genome assembly GCF_022095675.1 of Dactylosporangium sp. AC04546. Taxonomy (GTDB): domain Bacteria; phylum Actinomycetota; class Actinomycetes; order Mycobacteriales; family Micromonosporaceae; genus Dactylosporangium. The sequence goes on from NZ_JAHYSG010000157.1 coordinate 15,777, forward strand.
CCGCAGCTCGTCGAGGACGTCGGCGGGCAGCGCGTCCGACACGAAGTACGGCGCCGGCTTGACGTGCAGCTCGACCCGCCCCGCGCGCCCGGTGCGCAGCAGGAAGTCGATGAGCACCAGGTCGGGCAGCAGCTCCCGGCCGGCGTTGTCGGCCACCAGGCAGATCGTGCCACCGCCGCGCAGCAGCCCCCACAGCGCCTTGGTGTCGTCGGCGACCAGCTCGTCGACCCGGTGCGAGCCGCCGGACACCAGCCGGAAGCCCAGGTCGGCCCGGTTCCCCCAGAGCGCCGCCGCCGTCAGCGCGGCGGCTTGTTCGTCTTCTTGCAAGTCTTGCAAGGCGTCGAGCTCGGCCAGCTCCGCCGCCCCCGGCAGGTCCGCCGCCTTCTGCGGCCCGAACGGGTCGATCCCCCGCCACGGGCCCGGCCCGTAGTAGCCGGTCGCCTCGAGCAGCCGCCGGTAGAAGAAGTTCTCCGCCCACAGGAACGGCACGTCGTACCACGACCGCCCGTACATCCCCGCACCCCAGCGGGCCCAGTCGGCGGCGTCGTGCGCACCGGCGGGCAGCGGCTCGATGACGGGTTCTTGCAAGAGCCTTTCAAGCTCATGTCGTACCGCCGGTGCGTACGGGATCCCGTCGAGCACGCGGGCGACGATCGCCGGGTGGCGCTCGCGCAGGACGGACTCCGGGAACGACCCGGGCACGTTGCTGAGGATCGCGGGTGGCTCGACGGGCATGGGGGAAGTATCACCCGTAGAATCGGCGCATGTCCGAGGAGTTGTTCTACACCCTCATCGCGGTCGGCGCCCTGCTGCTGATCGGCGTGCTGGTGCTGGCCATCGTCCTCGCGATCCGGGTCTGGAAGACCGGCAAGTATCTGCAGGCCATGGGGGCCGGCGGCAAGGTCGCGTTCTGGGGCGCGATCATCTACACGATCTTCCCGGTCGACCTGCTGCCCGACCCGATCTACCTCGACGACGTCGGCGTCCTCGGCGCCGCCCTGCTGTACCTGACCCGCCTGGCCGTCAAGACCCGCCAGCAGCGCCAGCAGCAGGGCCGCGCGCCGCTGCCCCCGCAGTTACAGCGCCCGCCGCAGAAGACCCGCTGACCGGCGGGTTGCGCGGGCCCCAGCGCCCGGCGACGGCGCTGCCGGCGAGCGTGGCCACCACGAGCGTGATCCACAGTGGACCGGCCCCGGCGTCGAGCAGCCACAGCAGCAGCACGGGCGCGACGGCGTTGGCGACCCCGGTCGACAGCTGCCACCGGGCCAGCTCGGCCCCGAGCCGGGCCGGCTCGGCCGCCGCGGTGACCAGCGCCGTCCCGCTGCCGGCGTAGAGGATCTCCCCCAGCGTGTAGAGCACCGCCCAGGCGGCGAGCACACCGGCGGACGGCGACGCCCAGAAGCCGGCGTAGGAGGCCGCGAGCAGCACCCCGCTCCAGGCGAACACGGCCCGCCGGGACCGCCCGGCCAGCGCCGCCACGAGCGGCACCTGCAGGGCGACGACGAGCACGGTGTTCCCGGCGAACAGCACGGCCGACCACGCCCCACCGGCTCGCAGGTGCGCGGTGAGCACCACGGGCAGCGCGACTTCGAGCACGGCAAAGCACAGCGCGAGCGGCAGGTTGGCCCCGTTGAGCACCCAGAGCCCGGCACGCCCGGCCCCCTTCCCGCGCGCCATGCCCACCTCCGCCGCGGCGACCCCCGCCGCCTCCCCATCGCGCTGATCTTGGAGCCGTGGCTCCCGATTGACCCAGGAATGACCGGTTTCGCGAGGGGCCACAACTCCGAGATCGGCGCGGCGGAGTGCAGCGGGGCCGCGGGACACAGCGGCGGGGCCACGGGGAGCGGCGGCGCGGAGGGACGGCGCGCGCATCGACGCGACCAGCGCGGCGGCCAGCAGGTACGTGACGCCGGTCAGGGCGGCCAGCGGGCGCAGCAGGGCCGGGCCGGCCGTCACCGCGGCCGCGGCCAGCAGGGCGCCGGCGCCCAGGCCGGCGTTGCGCAGCGCGCGGGCGGCGGCGAGCGGGGTGTCGGCGGCCCCCGGGGCCAGGGCCGTGACCAGGGCGGCGTGGGCCGGCGGCCAGCACTGGTTGCCGAGGCCGAGCAGCACCGCGGCGACCAGGAACGCCCCGAAGCCGTCCGCCGTGAGCAGCACCGCGACGCCGGCCGCGCGGACCAGCAGGGTCGCGACCACGGGCGCCGTGCGGGCGCCGGCGTCGATCCAGCGGCCGACCAGTGGGACCACCGCCAGGCCCGCCAGCAGGCCGGCCGACAGCGCCAGGCCGGTGTCCGGCGCGTCGAGCCGCAGGAGGCTCACGCCGTACAACACCAGAAACGGCCGCAGCAGGCCGGAACCCGTCGCGTCCACCGCCAGCGCCACCGCGTAGCGCGCACCGAAACCGCCGAATCGCATGCCGAGCAGCGTGGGCCGCCCGGCCCACCGCGGGCCCGCCGATTGACGGACCGCGTCAACTCACCGCTCGAACACGGGCGGACGCTGGCACGATGAAGGGCGTGACGCTCACCATCGACATCACCTCGCTGCCGGCCGAGCGCATCGCGTTCGCGGTGTCGCCCCTCGCGGAGCTGACGTCGATGCTGCACGTGCTGGCCGAGCCCGGGCACCACCCGGCGCTGTCGGGGTGGGCCACGGCGACGCTCGCCGGGCTCAAGCCGGCCCTCGCCGACCGGCTGCTGGAGGCGGAGTTCCTGTGGCGGTCGTCGCGGGCCGACTTCCTGGTGCCCGGCCGGCCCGGGCCGGACCTGGCGGCCGAGCTCGACGCCGTCGACCGGCTCGGCGACGAGGTGTACGTCGCCGCGGCGCTGGTGACGACCTGCGGCTCGTCGCGGCTGTCCGTCAAGCGCGCGTCGCCGCTGACCGACCCGGCCGCGGCCGACCGGGCCGTGGAGCTCGCGCAGGCGCGCGGGCCGCGGCAGGCCGCGTTCGCCGAGCGGCTGCTCGCCGACCCGCCGGTGGTGCGGGCCGCGGTGCGGGAGCTGCTCGAAGCGTGCGCGGACGCGTTCTTCGCCGACGCCTGGCGGCAGGTCGAGCACCGCCTCGCCGCCGACGCGCGGCACAAGAGCGAGCTGCACGCCCGCCGCGGCCTGGCCGCCGCGCTCACCGCCGTCTCCCCCGCGGTCACCCTCGACGGGACGCGCATCCTGCTCGACAAGCTCCAGGACAACCACACCAGCGCCGAGGGCGACGGGGTCACGTTCATCCCGTCGGTGTACGGCCGGCCGCACCTGCTGACGGTGCACGCTCCCGGCTGGCGGCCCGTGGTGCAGTACCCGGCGGCCGACCGGCACGACGCCGCCCCGCTCCCCCTCGACCTGGTCCGCCGGCGGCTCGACGCACTCGCCCACCCGGTGCGGCTGCGGCTGTGCCGGACCCTGGCCCGCGGGGCGCACACCACCGGCGAGCTCGCGGGCGCCTGGGAGCTGAGCGCGCCGGAGGTGTCCCGCCACCTGGCCGTCCTCAAGCGGGCGGGGCTGATCACGACCGTCCGCCGGGGCCGCTACGTGCGGCACAGCCTCGACGTCTCGGCGACCGCGACGCTCGGCGCCGACCTGCTCGCGTCACTGCTGCGGTGAGGCGTCTCTTGACAGGCAGACATAGCGTGCCGTCAAATTCACAGGAAACTTTACAGTTTCGCTGGAGGACGCCGTGCAACGTCCCGCCCTGCTCGCCTCCGCGGTGGTCGCCGTCACCGCCGCCGCCGGAATCGCCTGGGTCGCCACCGCCGCTCCCGCGGTCGCGGCCGTGGTGAACCTCCAGGATGTCGTCCCCGCCCCGGTCTCGGCTCAGCCGACCGCGGGCGTGACGTACACCCTGCCGTCCAACGCCACCATCCAGACCCAGTCCGGCTCGGCCGCCGCGACCGACGCCGGTAACTACCTCGCCGGGATCCTGCGGCCGTCGACCGGGTACGCGCTGCCGGTCGCCGCGGCCAGCGGCACACCGACGAGCGGCATCGCGCTGCTGCTGTCCGGGGCCGACGCGAGCGTGGGCGCCGAGGGCTACCAGCTCGACGTGACCGCCGGCCTGGTCACCGTCCGGGCGCAGACCGCCGCCGGGCTCTTCCACGGCGTGCAGACCCTGCGCCAGCTGCTGCCGCCGTCGATCGAGGCGAAGACCGTCCAGCCCGGGCCGTGGACCCTGGCCGGCGGCCGGATCGTCGACTACCCGCGCTACGCCTACCGCGGCGCGATGCTCGACGTGTCACGGCACTTCTTCGGCGTGGACACGGTCAAGCGCTACATCGACGAGATCGCGCAGTACAAGCTCAACACCCTGCACCTGCACCTCTCCGACGACCAGGGCTGGCGGATCGTGATCGACGCCTGGCCCCGGCTGGCCACCTACGGCGGCAGCACCCAGGTCGGGGGCGGCGCCGGCGGTTACTACACGAAGGCGCAGTACTCCGACATCGTGAGCTACGCCGCCGCCCGGCACGTCACGATCGTCCCGGAGATCGACATGCCGGGCCACACCACCGCGGCACTGGCCTCCTACGCCGAGCTCAACTGCAACAACACCGCGCCCCCGCTGTACACCGGGACCGATGTCGGCTTCAGCTCCCTGTGCATCGGCAAGGAGGTCACCTACACATTCGTCCAGCAGGTGCTGGCCGAGCTGGCGGCGATCACCCCCGGCCCGTACCTGCACATCGGCGGCGACGAGGCGCACAGCACGTCCGCGGCCGACTACCGCACGTTCATGAACCGGATCCAGCCGTTCGTCGGCGCCAACGGCAAGACGGTGCTCGGCTGGCACCAGCTCGGCCAGGCCGACCACACCGCGAACCGGGTCGCGCAGTACTGGGGCACGGGCTCCTCCGACGCCGACCTGGCGGCCGCGGTCAGCAAGGGCGACAAGGTCCTGCTGTCGCCGGCGAACAAGACGTACCTCGACATGAAGTACACCTGGGAGACCCCGCTCGGCCTGACCTGGGCCGGCCTCATCGAGGTGCAGACCGCCTACGGCTGGGACCCGGCCACCCTGCTCACCGGCGTGCCGGCCGCCTCCATCATCGGCGTCGAGGCGCCGATGTGGGCGGAGACGCTCACCAAGCTGACCGACATCGAGTTCATGGCGTTCCCGCGGATGCCGGCCCTGGCCGAGCTGGCGTGGTCGCCGCAGGCGGTGCGCAACTGGGACACGTTCAAGGTGCGGCTCGGTGCGCAGGGCCCCCGCTGGACGATCCAGGGCATCAACTTCTACCGATCGCCGCAGGTGCCCTGGGGTACCGTGTCCTCGCCCTCTCCGTCCGCCTCGGTCTCCCCCTCCGCCTCCACCTCGCAGCCCCCTGGTTCGGGACTGGTGAACGGCGGGTTCGAGAGCGGCTCCCTCGCGCCGTGGAGCGGGACGGGCTGCTCGGTGGTCTCGTCGCCGGTCCGCTCGGGCACGAAGGCCCTGGCCGGCGCGGTGACGGCGAGCGACAACGCCCGCTGCCAGCAGACCGTGACCGTCCTGCCCAACCGCACCTACCGGTTGAGCGGCTACGTCCGGGGCAGCTACGTGTACCTCGGCGCCACCGGCACGGGCGTCAGCGCGAGCACGTGGACACCCGGCACCGGCGGCACCTACGCACCGCTGAGCCTGACGTTCACCACCGGCGCGTCGACGACGTCGGTGACGGTGTACGTGCACGGCTGGTACGGCCAGCCGCCGTACAACGCCGACGACATCACGCTGACCCTCGCATGACAGGCTGCGGGTGGGGTACCAGTGGGGCATGCGCCCACTCGGTATCCCACCCGCACAGCTCACCGACGAAGAGCTCCTGCAAGAGCTGTCCAGCCTGCACGAAACCCGCAACGACACGCTGCGCCACGGCTCCGAGGACGCCCTGACCAACCACAGCCGCCGCACGGACGAGCTGGAGCGCGAATACCTGCGCCGCTTCCCGGACCGCGAGGTCAACCCGGCCCGCCTGCGCACCTGACCAGCCCCTACGCGGTGATCTCCGCGACCGGGTCGCACGGCGACCGCCCCCGTCGCGTGTGGCCGATGGTCCTGGTTGGTGAGGGGTCTTGGGTCCCGGTTGGTTGGGGAGGTTCGGCACGGGTGTCCGGCATTGGTTGGGGTTGAGGATGGGGGTGTCAGAAAGAGGGAACGCGGTCAGGAGGCCGACGATGAGCACCGCGCACATCCACCAGGTCAACCACCTTGAACATGTCGAGGCGCCGGGCAGCATGCTCACGAGGACGGCGGCGCGGGGTCTCGCGGTGCTGCGCTACGTCACCGGGTCGGTGTTTCTGTGGGCGTTCGCGGACAAGGTGTTCGGTCTGGGTTACGCCACTCCGGAGGCGAAGGCGTGGATCAACGGCGGTAACCCGACCAAGGGGTTCCTGGCCAATGTCGACGCCGGGCCGCTGCAGGGGTTCTTCCACACGATCGCCGGCACGTGGTATGCGAACTGGTTGTTCATGCTGGGCCTGCTGGGTGTCGGTGTGGCGTTGTTCGCGGGGATCGGGCTGCGGATCGCGGCGGTGTCGGGGTCGCTGCTGATGGCCGGGATGTGGCTGGCCGAGTTCCCGCCGACCGCGGCCGGGTCGACGAACCCGTTCACCGACTACCACATCATCTACGCCGTCGTCCTGATCGTCCTGGCCGCAGCGTATGCGGGACACACCTGGGGCCTCGGGCGCCGCTGGGCGAAACTGCCCATCGTCCAACGCAACCGCTGGCTCATCTGACCAGCACACACAGCGAAGCCCGGGGACAACCTCCCCGGGCTTCACCGCGTCCTGCCGGTCAGTCGAACTCGACCGCATAGCCGTCGGTGGTCGTGCCACCGCGTTCCAGGACGCGGTCGGTGCCGTAGGGCTGCCGGGCGAACGCGCCGAGGCCGACGTCCGTCGTGCCGTTGCGCGCCGCGTCGTCCATCAGGAACGTGAGGGTGAGGCGGCGGCTGCCGCCGGGGGTCAGCTCCGCCAGGTCGCACAGCACGACCGTGTCGGCGGTGCCTTCCCAGCCGCAGCCGGCCCAGGCCGCGGGGTCCCCGGCCGGCCGGGCGAACGAGGGCAGCTTGAGGCCGAGCACCGTCCGCGGGATCGCCGCCGTGCCCTCGTTGCGGACCTCGACGGTCATCCGGCCTGTGCGCCGGCCGTCCTGTGGGGCGTCGAAGACCAGGTTGGTGGCGTCGACCGTGTAGCGGGCCGTGGGCGGGTCGGCGGGAAAGGTGGTCGGGCCGCCGGTCTGGCGCAGGACCCCACCGTCCACGCGGTAGGTGCGCCACTGCAGCTGGGAGACGGTCGCCGACTCCGCCCAGTCGGCGCCGA
>NZ_JAHYSG010000158.1 GCF_022095675.1 Dactylosporangium sp. AC04546
GTCGTGCCTGGGTCAGCCGGCGCGGCGGCGGGCGCGGCGCATGGCGAGCTCGTCGCCGGCCGGGAAGTCGGCGGCCGGTGCGGTGGCGGGGGCGGTGGGCAGCTCGTCGCCCGCCGTCGCGGCCTCCGCCGGGAGGAGCGAGAGGGTGCCCTCGATCTCCTTGAAGGCGCCCGAGATCGCGATGCCGAACACGCCCTGGCCGCCCTGGAGCAGGTCGACGACCTCCTCGGGGGACCGGCACTCGTAGACGGTCGTCCCGTCCGAGATGAGCGTGATTCCGGCCAGGTCACCGACGCCGCGCGAGCGGAGCGTGTCGATCGCCTTGCGGATGTTCTGCAGCGAGACGCCGGCGTCCAGGAGGCGCTTGACGACCTTGAGGACGACGATGTCACGGAAGGAGTAGAGCCGCTGGCTACCTGACCCCGCCGCGTCCCGGACGCTGGGCACCACGAGCCCGGTGCGGGCCCAGTAGTCCAGCTGCCGGTAGCTGATGCCCGCCGCGTGGCAGGCGGTCGGCCCCCGGTACCCGACGTCGTCGGCGTCGGCCGGGCTGCCCGAGATCATGGGCCCTGAGCTCATCGGGCTGCCTGTCGGGCTGCCTGGCGTCGCGGGCCCGGCGCTGCCGCCGAGTGGTCCGGCGTCTCCTCCGGCTGCCCGGTAGCCCCCGGCGGCAGCCGCGGAGCCGGCGCCTGCGGTGAGTCCGCCGCCGTCGGCACCTCCGGTGAGTCCGCCGCGGTCGGTGCCTGCGGTGGGTCCACCGTGGCCGGCGCCGCCGGCGGGGTCGCCGGGTGTCGCGTCGGCGAGGGTGCCGGGCATCACGTCGGCCGGCCCGTCAGTCGGTTCGACGGCATGGCCAGGTATCCCGGGATCGGGCGGCTGTTGCATTGGACCCACCTCCAGCGTCAACACCCGCAACCCTATAGCGCACCTTGAGGGTCTGCGGGGAGATAACGCCGCGACACGCCGCGTGTTGGTTCACCCCACACTGCGCGCGTCACCCGAAGCCCGGCCAATCCACCCAAACACCCGCCGGCTCCGACTCTAACCGACACCAACCCCCGCGGGCCCGAACTTTCTCCCGCCGGGTGGCTCGCCACCGACCATGCTCTTACCGGCACCAAGCCGCGCGGGCCCGAACTTCCTCCCGCTGGGTGGCTCGCCACCGACCATGAAGGAACGTTGCTGGCGGGGTCGGCAGCTGCCCAGGGGGCAGCCCCGTCAGGGCGCGGGGGAGTGAAGCGGGGCGCAGGCGTGTGCCGGGCGTGGGAAGTGCGGTGAGCCGCGCATGCCTGGGGATCTCGTGCCTTCGTGCCCAGGGTTGCGGGCGGGCCGGGTCAGCCGGCGAAGTCCTCCGGGCGGACCTGCTCCAGGAACTCGCGGAACTTCTCGACCTCGTCCTCCTGCTCGTCCGGGATGACGATGGCGGCCTCGGTCAGGACCTGGTCGGCGCAGCGGATCGGGGCGCCCACGCGCAGGGCCAGGGCGATGCTGTCGCTGGGGCGGGCCGACACGCGGACGTTGTCGCCGATCACCAGCTCCGCGTAGAAGATGTTGTCGCGCATCTCGACGATCTCGACCGCGCGCAGCGGGGTCTTCAGCGCGGCCAGCATGTCGCGCATCAGGTCGTGGGTCAGTGGCCGGGCCGGCTTCACCCCCTGCTGCTCGTAGGCTATCGCCGTCGCCTCCACCGCGCCGATCCAGATCGGCAGGTAGCGGTCGCCGTCGACCTCCTTGAGCAACACGATGGGCTGATTGGTTGGCAGCTCCACGCGAACTCCGACCACATTCAGCTCTCGCACTGCCGCCTCCGTGTCGACTTGCCTCTCCCTGCACGGTACACGGACCCGCCCGCACTCGTGCCACTCGCAAGGCCGCCGGGATTCGGGCAGTGGCGAAGATCGCCCGCGGCGCCCGGGAGGGGCCACAGGAACCGCCCACGCGACAGCGCCGCGCCCATGTCCGGCGCCCGGCCGAGTTGCCCGGCGGCTCCGGCGGCCCTAGGGCCACCCACCCTGGAGTCACCCGTGCGGGTAGGGCCACTGACGCCCGCACGAGCGCCCGCGATCACGGGACCGCCCGGCAGCGCCGACCGGCCCGCGGCGCGTGCCACGCCTGGCCGAGGGGGGCGGTGCGCACCATGCGCAGCGCCCGGCGGAGTCGGCCGGTGCGCAGTGCGCGCGCGGCGCGCCGTGCCCGGTTCGACGCACGAAGCGGTCATTTGCCCAGAATTTCGCGCAATCCTGCCCGTACAAGAGCTGCATGCACCCGCTGCGTCAGCGCCGCGAGCTCGTGGACCGTGTCCGCCGCCCGGGCCCGGCCCGAGGGGCCGCTCTGGCGGGTCATCGGCGCGACGAGCTGGCTGAAGAGGCCGATCTCGCGGTCCGCCGCGGCCCGCTGCGCGCGCAGGTGACGCGGCTCCACCCCGAACTCGGCCAGCCGCGCGGCGGCGGTGGCCACCTCCAGCGCGTCGGCGTCGTAGCCGTTGCGGGCGCGGACCAGGCCGTACTCCTCGAGGGTCTTCAGCAGCACCTCGTCGAGCCCCGAGCGCGACAGCAGCTCGTCGCGGGTGAGGCGCACCTCCGCCACCGGCGGATCGGGGGCCGACGGGCGAACCTCGGTCAGCGGGGCGCCCATCGTCGCCAGGTGTTCGCGAATCACCCGCAGGGGGAGATACTGGTCGCGCTGCGCCGTGAGCACGTAGCGCAGCCGGGCGATGTCCGTCCAGGTGTACTTGCGGTACCCGGCCGGCGTGCGGCGCGGCTCGACCAGCCCCTCGGCCTCCAGGAAGCGCAGCTTGGAGATCGTGACGTCGGGGAAGTCCCCGCGCAGGTGGGCGAGCACCTCGCCGATGCTCATGAGACGATCGCCCCGGGTGACCTCGTCACCCGGGGACGGTGAGTTCCAGGCGGCCGCCGACGCCCCGGTCATCTCAGCTCTCGTCGGGCCGCGGTCCTGCCACGAAGACGAGGCGGAACTTGCCGATCTGCACCTCGTCGCCGTTGCTCAGGGTGGCTGCCTCGACCCGCTCGCGGTTGACATAGGTGCCGTTGAGGCTGCCCACGTCGCGGACCGTGAACGTGCCGCCCTCGCGGTGGAACTCGGCGTGGCGGCGGGAGACCGTCACGTCGTCGAGGAAGATGTCGCTGTCCGGGTGACGGCCACTGGTGGTGACGTCGTGGTCGAGCAGGAAGCGGGCGCCGGCGTTCGGCCCGCGCCGCACCGCGAGCAGGGCCGTCCCGGGCGGGAGGGAGCCCGACACGCGGGTGGGCACCACGTCGGTGTCCGGCCCCTCGATGGCATCCTCAATGGCGCCAAGGTTGAGCGTGGACGTGACGTCGAGCGGGGGAAACTCGTCGTCTGGGCGCGTCATCGAACCACCTCACGGTCGTGTTCTCGGGTGTCTTCCGAGTGCAACGGGACGATCCGCGCGGCCGGCCGCCGCGTGGCAACGTCAAGAACACATACGGTTGACTGAGCGAGCCTAGTCACGCCCGAAATAACGGGTCAACCGGACGCGCGGTCAGCCACCTGTCGAAATTGCGGTCAGGAGGCCTCGGTGAGCTCCCGGTAGGCCGCCGCGTCCAGCAGGGCGTCGACCGCGGCGGCGTCGGCGACCTTGAGCTGGACCAGCCAGCCCTCTCCGTACGGGTCGGAGTTGATCAGCTCCGGAGCGTCCGCGAGGGCACTGTTGACCGCGACCACCTCGCCGGAGACCGGCGCGTAGATCTCCGACACACTCTTGGTCGACTCGACCTCGCCGAGGGAGTCGCCGGCGCCGACCGTGGTGCCGACCTCGGGCAGCTGCACGAAGACGATGTCGCCCAGGGAGTCCTGGGCGAAGTGCGTGATGCCGACCTTGAAGGCGCCCGCCTCGGCGGGTGCGAGCCACTCGTGCTCGGCCGTGTAACGCAGATCCTCGGGAATCACGTCGGTCCTTCTGCTCAGGCTGGCTTGGCGTATCTCAACTCACCGGCTGTGTGCAACGCGGTCACTCGTACCGGATCCACTTCGCGCACGGAAACCGTACCGCCGTGCTGCCGGACGCTGTCCACGACCCCTCCCGGGATGTTCAACGCCGTCCGCATGGTGTCCGGTCCGCCGATCACCATGATCGTATACGGCCCGCTCAGGGCCGACTCGGCGACCACCAGGCGGCCGTCCTCGCCGTCGACGAAGTACGTCGAGGCCACGATGCGCACCGCCGCGCCGTTCGCGCCGCCGATCTGCATCGCCTCGGCGCCGGCGCCGCGCAGTTCCTCGACCGCGTCGAGCATCGTCGCGGCCTGGATCGGCTCGGAGCCGGCGTTGAGCGTGATCTCCAGCCCGGGACCCTCGGCGGCCAGCGTGCCGGCGAGGATGCCCAGCTCGTCGGCGCGCCGGCGGGCCTCGGCGAGCGCCGCGTCGCGGCCCTGCGCGCCGGAGTCGAGCTGGCGGCGGGTCTCCTCCAGGTCGGCGATGTCCCGGCGCAGCCGCTCCTGCTGGGAGTCCAGGTCGGACAGGATCCGCACCAGGTCCTCGGGCCGGGCGGCGGCCAGCTCGGCGTCGGAGTTGCGCGCCTTGAACTGCACCACGAGCGCGAACCCGAGCAGCGCCAGCAGCAGGGCGATGATCGTGTTGGCCGCGAGGGGGCGGCGCTGCTCGTAGAGGCTCTTCATGCTCTGAACAGATGCCGGCGGATGGCGGCCACGTTGCCGAAGATGCGCACGCCGAGCACGACGACGACGCCCGTCGACAGCTGACCGCCGACGCCGAGCTGGTCGCCGAGGTACACGATGAGGCCCGCGACCAGCACGTTGGACACGAACGAGATGACGAACTGCTTGTCGTCGAAGATGCCGTCGAGCTTGGCCCGCACCCCGCCGAACACGGCGTCGAGGGCCGCGACGACGGCGATCGGCAGGTACGGCTGCAGCCCCAGCGGGACGGTCGGCTCCAGGAAGATGCCGGCCGCCACGCCGATCGCCAGGGCGATGACCGCGATCATCGGGGACCTCCGGACGAGGACGGGGACGGGGACGGGGGGCGCGCGTACCGCAGCGGCGGCTCGGGCGCCGCGGCGAGCGTCAGGTTCGTGCGCTTCTTCACGCTGAACTGCATGCGATAGGAGTCGACGTACCGCTTGAACCGCTTGGCCGTCGGCGAACGCTCGAAGCGCTGGGCCAGGTCGCCCGGCCCGATCGCGCTCACGTCGTACGGGCTCGTGACGGGCTTGAAGTCGACGAGGATCACGCCGCCGGCGGCGCGGATCGTGCTGGTGGCGGTGAGGCGCTGGCCGTTGACCGCGATCGCCTCGGCGCCGCTCTGCCACAGCCCGTTGGCGATGTCCTGCAGGTCGCGGTCGAGCACGATGCCGAGGTTCTCCTCCTTGGCCTCGCCGGTGACCGGGTCGACCTCGGGCGGGGCGTCGACGACCCGCACCACCGCGCCGTCGCCGGTGACCCTGACGGTGCCCGTGCCGGCGGCGAGCTGCTTGAGCCGGGCCGCGCTGTCGTCGTCGGCGAGGGCGTCGTCGCGGGCCTGGTCGACCTGGGCGCGCAGCTCGTCGGCCTGGTGCTGGAGATCCTCGCTGGTGCGCTGGCGGGCGCGCACGTCGGCGACCAGGTCGTCGCGGGCCCGGCTGGCGCTCGGCGCCTCGGCGACGGCCTGGTGGTAGGCGACGGCGAGCAGGAACCCGGTCGCCGCGAGCACCACCGCCCGGGCCCATCGCCCCCAGCGGGGCGGCGGCTTGCCGGCTGCCGCCGCGGCGGCGTAGCCGGGGTCGAGCGGGCTGCGGAAGAGGTCGGCCAGCAGGTCGTCGCGGCGGGGGGCCGTCACGACGCGGCTTCCGCCCGGCCGGCGCGCACGTGAAGGCCGGCCTGGATGAAGTAGAAGACGGCGGCGACCCAGTACAGCACGATGCCCCACCACAGCAGGGCCCAGCCGCTCGGGTACGCCCAGGCATGGGCCGACTCGCTGTACTTCGCCAGCAGCATCATCGGGAAGCCCATGAGCAGGATGGCGGTGGCCGTCTTGCCGACGTAGTGCACCGGCGGCGGGCCGTGGCCCAGGACCCGCAGCACGACGAGGCACAGGACCATGACGGCCTCGCGCGCGATGAGCGCGATCGTGAACCACCAGGGCACGACGTCCTTGAACGTCAGCGCGAAGAGGGTGGCCAGGATGTAGAGCCGGTCGGCGAGCGGGTCGAGCAGCTCGCCCAGGCGGCTGACCTGCTTGAGCCGCCGCGCGGCGAACCCGTCGACCCAGTCGCTCAGGCCGCCGACCACCAGCACGGTGATCGCCCAGCCGGTGGCGTCGGTGGCGAGGAACAGGTACAGGAACAGCGGCACGCCGAGCAGCCGCAGGAAGCTGATCAGGTTGGGGACGGTGAGGACGGGCCCGAGTCCCTGCCGGTCGTCCACGCTCACTTCCCCCCGGCTCGCCTGTAACCGGGGGAATGCTAGCAGCACGGCCGGGTGACCTCGTGGAGGCGCAGCGCGGCGGGCCGGTAGCGTGCGGCGGCATGAGGTTGTCGGTGGCTCTTGTGGCGGTCATCGTACTGGCGGGTTGCGGTTCGCCGCCAGCCAAGTCGCAGGCCCTGGGCGCGTCGTCACCTTCGGTACCGGCGAGCTCACCGCAATCGCCCGCCGGGCCGTCATCGTCGTCCGGCGCTCCCGCCTCGGGCGGGCCGTGCACGATCTTCCCGGCCGACAACGTGTGGCACGCCGACGTCTCGAAGCTGCCGGTGCACCGGGACTCCGCCACCTGGGTGAGCAGCATCGGCGCCACGGCGAAGGGCCACCCGGACTTCGGCACCGCCTACGGCATCCCCGTCACGCCGGTCCCGGCCGGCCAGGCGAAGGTCAAGGTGTCGTTCGAGTACGCCGCCGAGAGCGACCCGGGCCCGTACCCGATCCCGCGCGACGCCCGGGTCGAGGGCGGCGCCTCGGCCGACGGGGACCGGCACGTGATCCTCTACGACGCGGCCGCGTGCAAGGCCTACGAGCTGTACGCCGCCCACCCGAACGGCGACGGGTCGTGGAAGGCGGGCTCCGGCGCGGTGTTCGACCTGCGCGGCAACAAGCTGCGCAAGGCGGGCTGGACGTCGGCGGACGCGGCCGGCCTCTCCGTGCTCGCCGGGCTGGCCCGCGCCGACGAGGCCGCGGCCGGGAAGGTCGACCACGCGATCCGGTTCACGGCGCCGAAGACGCGCAAGCAGTACATCTGGCCCGCCCGCCACGCCGCGAGCACCTCCACCGACGCCGCGCTGCCGCCGATGGGCGCGCGATTCCGCCTGAAGGCGTCGGTCGACATCTCGCGCTTCCCGCCGCAGGCGCGGGCGGTCGCGCAGGCCCTGAAGACCTACGGCGCGATCCTCGCCGACAACGGCTCCCCGTGGTACTTCACCGGCACCCAGGACCCGAAGTGGAACAACTCGCAGCTGGACGCGCTCAAGACGCTGAAGGGCTCCGACTTCGAGGCGGTCGACGCGTCGCTGCTCATGGTCGAGGCGGACTCGGGTCGCTGCCGGAGGCTGTGACAGCGGCAGTGGTACCCCGGGAGGCCCACAGGCCGACGGTGAGGTCGCCCGCGTCGGGGTGGTAGGCGTGGTCGATCACCCACCGGTCGGTGATCGCCGCCGCGATCCGCGCGATCACGGGCCCGTCGACATACAGCTCGTCAGGGGCCTTCTCGGCCGCCGGACGGTACGCGCTGAGGAACGTGGCGGCGGCCGCCCGCGCGGAATTGTCGTACATGGCCTCCAGAATGGGCAGGAAGTAGAGGGGGTCGTCCGGGTCCTGGAACTGGAAGATCCCACTGGCGAACACGTAGTCGTAGGTGCGCTCCGGCCGGAAGTCGAGGTCGACCAGGCGGACGTCCGGCACACCGCGGCTCGCCGCCAGCTCGACCATGCGCGGGTCGATGTCTATCCCCACGTAGGTGAACGGGAGGTCCAGTTTGGTGAGGTGGAAGTAGAGGTCGCCGGGGCCGCACCCCCAGTCGAGGACGGTGCCGCCGGCGAAGGCGGTGGCGCGCAGCAAGGCGTCGAAGCGGATCCGCTGCAGCGCGGCACTGCCCCAGCCGGCCAGCCGCCAGGCCGGGTCGACCCCGCCATGGGAGGCGGGCCCGCCGTCCGGGCCGACGGCGGTCCCGCCCGCGACCCTCTCGGACATGCCGCTTCCGCCGCCGGGCGTGGCCGGTGTGCCGCCGCCTGAGGCGGAGTCGCCCGCGATGGGCGCGTCCGGCGAGGCCGGGTCGGTCGCGAAGAGCTCGTCGTGGAAGGCGGCGATCGCCCTCGCGCGCCCGGATGCCGTGGGGTCGGGCGCGGGGTCGTGGGAGGTGGCGGGGTCAGGCATGGCCCAGGCGGGTTCGGATCAGGAGGGCCTGCAGGGCCTCGCCGGCTGACGGGGTCGCGGGGAGGTGCGAGGCGTCTCTGGCCGACTCCAAGGCCGCCGTCAGGGACTCCACGTCGTCGGCCAGGCGGTCGCGGCTGACCAGGTCGGCGGGGAGGAGGCGGTGCTCGCCGGCCTTCTTGGCCTCGATCATGTCGGCGATGTACGGGAGGGTGGCCAGCGGGCGCAGGTCGGCCTGGACCTCGCCGGTGTGCATGAGGTGGATGCCGGTGTGCAGGACACGCAGGGTGTACAGGGCCGGTTTCAGCTCGCCGGTCTGCTGGAAGAGCCGCCACTGGCCGGCCGCGAAGCCGAGGTAGTGGTGGGCGTGGCGGGAGGTCACGCAGTGGCGCGACAGGGCGGCCAGCTCGTCGTGCAGCTCGCAGGTGCGCACGACCAGCGGGGACAGCAGTTGCTCCAGCACGTAGCCGTTGGGCTTGAGCAGCAGGCGGATGAACTTCGCGAGCTCCTGGGCGACCACGTCGAGCTCCATGCCCTCGCGCTCGCCGCCGGCCTGGAGGGTCTCCGGGCCGGTGTGCAGGCCGACGACTGCGGCGAGCGGGAGCAGGTGGCAGGCCCGCAGGTCGAGGTCCGAGTCCACGGAGGCGAAGCCGTACAGGTGCGCGCCGCTCACCGTCGCGAACACCACCGGGTACGCCAGGTCGTCGACCACCTCGCCGGCCCACCCCGGCACGCCCGCCTTCGCGGCCGCCGGGGAGAGCGCCACTCCCGCACCGCCGCGGGAGGAAACCGCCGCGGCCGCGGGCCGCGAGGAGGCGGCGGGCGCCGCAGCGGCGGGTGCCGGCGTGGCGGCGCGCGGTGCGACCGCCGCGGCGGCGGCCGACCGGGAGCGGGCCGCCACCAGGAACGACTCGACCGTGGCGCGGTCGGGGTCGTCCGGGAGCGTCGTGGACGCTGCGGCGGCCTCCAGGTCGGACTCCAAGTGTGAGGCCAGGGCCGCGAACCGGTCCCAGGACAGGTCGCCGCGGCGGATCGCCAGCAGCTCGTCGCGCCACGGTGTGACGTCCACCAGGACCTCGCCCTCGGTCAGGACGTGGGCGCCCGCCCGCAGGAGGCGGGCCATGTGCATCGCCTGCTTCCAGCGCACCTGGCCGGTCTTCGCCCGGGTCGACGTCAGCTTGGCCAGCTGGTCCCGCGCGTAGTCGCCGTACGTCCGGGCCGTGCGGCGGGACAGGAACGCGGCGCGGATCGACAGCAGCTCGCGGCCCACCGGCGTGACCTGCTCGACCAGCGGGGACCACAGGCACTCCAGGACCGTCGGGTTCGCCGACAGCGCCAGGGTGCAGGCGCGCTCCAGCTCCCAGCTGAACTGCTCCGGCAGCGGGCCCTCCACGTGCGTCGGGGGCTTCTGCAGGGGCCAGAACGAACTCGTCGGGGCCTGGAAGACGCCCCGGCGGTCGGTGTCCGACGAGTCGCCGGCCAGGCCGTAGGCGCGGGATCCGACAATGGCGGAATAGATCGTGTGCGACGCCACGATGGTCAGATCATGCACGGTTGGTAGCCTAGGGGGGCCGGCAATACCCGCGCGGGAGAGATCGCCGTCCTGGAGCAGGACGCAGACGGCGGCGCCGAAGGGGCAAATCCTCCCCGGAACCTCTCAGGCAGAAGGACCGCGACGGGTTGGCACCTCTGGAGTCTGCAGCGTCTGCGACAGAGGGGGAGGACCACCGTCCCCTGCCCCAAAGACCCAGAAGAGTGTGGCTATGACGACTTTCGCCAGCCGGCACATCGGACCCTCGCCCGACGAGCAGGAGCGGATGCTCAAGGCCGTCGGGTACGACGCCGTGGACGACCTGATGAGCGCCGCGATCCCGGGTTCGATCCGCTGGCACCAGGGGCTCGACCTGCCCCTCGCCGCCTCCGAGGCCGAGGTGCTCGGCGAGCTGCGGGCCCTCGCCGCCCAGAACCGGACCCTGGTGTCGATGATCGGGCTGGGGTACCACGGCACCCACACCCCGCCCGTGATCCTCCGCAACGTGCTGGAGGACCCCTCCTGGTACACGGCCTACACGCCGTACCAGCCGGAGATCAGCCAGGGCCGCCTCGAGGCGCTGCTGAACTTCCAGACCGTCGTCGCCGATCTCACCGGGCTCGACGTCGCCGGGTCGTCGCTGCTCGACGAGGCCACCGCGGCCGCCGAGGCGATGACCCTGGCCCGCCGCTCGTCGAAGGTCAAGGCCGACGTGTACGTCGTCGACAGCGACGTCCTCCCGCAGACCCTCGCCGTGCTCAAGACCCGCGCCGAGCCGCTGGGCATCGAGGTCCGGGTCGTCGACATCACCGTCGAAAGCCTCCCCGAGGCCTATTTCGGACTCCACCTGCAGTATCCGGGCGCGTCGGGCGCGGTCCGCGACCACGCCGACATCATTGCGAAGGCCCACGAGCAGGGGGCGATCGTCACCGTCGCCGCCGACCTGCTCGCGCTGTGCCTGCTGCGTGAGCCCGCGGCTGTCGGCGCCGACGTCGCCGTGGGCAGCGCCCAGCGCTTCGGCGTGCCGATGGGCTTCGGCGGGCCGCACGCCGGCTACATCGCCGTGCGCAAGGGCCTCGAGCGCACCCTGCCCGGGCGCCTCGTCGGCGTGTCGAAGGACGCCGGCGGCGCCCCCGCGTACCGCCTCGCCCTGCAGACCCGCGAGCAGCACATCCGCCGCGAGAAGGCGACCAGCAACATCTGTACCGCGCAGGTCCTGCTCGCCGTGGTCGCGAGCATGTACGCGGTGTACCACGGTCCCGAGGGCCTGCGCGAGATCGCCGCCCGCACCCACGACATGGCGGCGAGGCTCGCGGCCGGGCTGCGGGCCGGCGGGATCACCGTCGAGCACCGCGCCTTCTTCGACACCGTCACCGCGGTCGTCCCGCAGCAGGCCGACGAGATCGTCGCGGCGGCCGCCGGCCGCGGGGTCAACCTGCGCCGCGTCGACGCCGACCGGGTCGGGATCGCCTGCGACGAGACGACCACGTTCAGCCACCTCCGCGACGTGCTGGCCGCGTTCGGCGTGTCCAACGCCGAGGAGCACGTCGACGTGACCACGCTGGACACCGCCGACGCGGTCCCGGCCGGGCTGCGCCGTGTGTCGGGCTACCTGACCCACCCGGTGTTCAGCAGCCACCGGTCGGAGACGGCGATGCTGCGGTACCTGCGCAAGCTCTCCGACAAGGACTACGCGCTCGACCGGGGCATGATCCCGCTCGGCTCCTGCACGATGAAGCTCAACGCGACGGCCGAGATGGAGCCGATCACCTGGCCCGAGTTCGCCGACGTGCACCCCTTCGCGCCGGCCGCGCAGACCCAGGGGTACCGCCGCCTCATCGCCGACCTGGAGCGCTGGCTGGCCGAGGTGACCGGCTACGACGCGGTCAGCCTGCAGCCCAACGCCGGTTCGCAGGGCGAGCTCGCCGGTCTCCTGGCGATCCGGGCGTACCACCACGAGCGCGGCGAGTCGCAGCGCGACATGTGCCTGATCCCGTCCAGCGCCCACGGCACGAACGCGGCGAGCGCGGTGATGGCGGGCATGCGGGTCGCCGTCGTCGCCTGCGACGAGCTCGGCAACGTCGACCTCGCCGACCTCGACCGCAAGATCGAGCAGCACGCCGACCGGCTCGCGGCCATCATGGTCACCTACCCGTCGACGCACGGCGTCTACGAGGAGGGCATCTCGGCGCTGTGCGCGAAGGTGCACGAGGCCGGCGGCCAGGTGTACGTCGACGGCGCCAACCTCAACGCCCTGCTCGGCTTCGCCAAGCCCGGCAGGTTCGGCGCCGACGTGTCGCACCTCAACCTGCACAAGACGTTCTGCATCCCGCACGGCGGGGGCGGGCCGGGCGTCGGACCGGTCGCGGTCCGGGCCCACCTCGCGAAGTTCCTGCCGTCGCACCCGTTCCTCAGCGACGATGCGCCGGTCGGCCCGGTGTCGGCGGCGCCGTGGGGCTCGGCCGGCATCCTGCCGATCCCGTGGGCGTACCTGCGGCTGATGGGCCCGGACGGCCTGACGAAGGCCACGGCGACCGCGGTGCTGGCGGCGAACTACGTGGCGGCCCGGCTGCGCGAGCACTACCCGGTGCTCTACACCGGCAGCGCGAGCCTCGTCGCGCACGAGTGCATCCTGGACCTGCGGGGGATCACCCGGGCGACCGGTGTGTCGGTCGCCGACGTGGCCAAGCGGCTCATCGACTACGGCTTCCACGCGCCGACGATGTCGTTCCCGGTGGCCGGGACGCTGATGGTGGAGCCGACGGAGAGCGAGGACCTCGCGGAGCTCGACCGCTTCTGCGACGCGATGATCGCGATCCGGCGGGAGATCGACAAGGTGGCGGCGGGCGAGTGGCCCGGCGACGACAACCCCCTCGCCAACGCGCCGCACACGGCGGCGGTCGTCACGGCCGACACGTGGGAGCACGCGTACCCGCGGTCGGTCGCGGCGTACCCCGCGGGCGTCGATGCCGCGGCGAAGTACTGGTCGCCGGTGCGCCGCATCGACGACAGCTACGGCGACCGCAACCTCGTCTGTGCCTGTCCGCCGGCGTCGGCGTTCGAGGAACAGGGCGAGGAGTAGGGGTTACGAAGCGTAGTGGCCTGATCGCTACGGTGTGTAGCGGTCAGGCCGCCTCGACCAGGACGTGCTGGGCCGGGCCACGGTGCGGCTCGATCACGGAACAGTCGGGCAGCAGCTCGCCCGTGTCCTCGAAGAAGATCACGCCGTTGCACAGCAGGCTCCACCCCTGCTCGGGGTGCGCGGCCGTGACGCGTGCCGCTTCGCGGTCGGTGTCTTCGGCGGTGGGACAGGCTGGTTGGTGCTGGCAGAGCATCGGGGGTCTCCGATTGAGAGGTTCAGTTGAGGCCTGTGTGGTTCTTCACATGACCAGTGATGCACGCTACTACGGCCAACGACACGATTCCGAACACGTGACGACACAACTTGGGGATAATCCACCCTTCGTATGAGCACATTAGGTCCGGTCGTCGGGTACCGGCGCGGGTCGGTGGATCTTCACCCGCCCGGGCTACCAACCGCGTGTCGCGCACATATATGGGAGCGCTCCCGGCTGGAGTGGCATTCCCGGGACGGTGGCGACCCTCTTCGATTGCTCTGCGACTTCCTGGCGTCACACGGCGTTCAACTTGAGGACGTTTCGGGTTCACGCTCCGTGATCGACCGATCGGTGTGCGGGGCGGCCGTGCTGCTGTCGCCACCCTCCGTGACCGCCTCGCCGGCCCCCGGAGTGCCCGCGATGGTGGCCGTCGTCTATGAGCACCGTCACAGTGTCGGCATGGAACTTGCACGCCGCCCCGGTGCCGTGCGGGGGCCGTGGACCCCGAGCTGGACGCCCGGGGAGCACGCCGCGGCGGTCCAGGAGGTCCGGGAGGCGATCGGGCGCGGCGACGTCTACGTCGTCAACCTCGTCGGCCACACGAGCGCGCCGTTCGGCGGGGACCCGCGCCCGGCCCTGAGCCGGGTCGCGAGCCTGCCCGGGGCCCGGTACGGGGGTGTGCTGCACGGCGAGGGCTGGTGGGTGGCCTCCGCGTCGCCCGAGACGCTGGTCGAGGTCGCCGGCGGCCGGGCGATCACCCGGCCCATCAAGGGCACCCGGCCGGCCACCCCCGAGGGGCGCGCCGAGCTGCTCGCCTCGGCCAAGGAGCGGGCCGAGCACGTCATGATCGTCGACCTGGAGCGCAACGACCTGTCCCGGGTCGCCCGCACCGGGTCGGTCCGGGTCGACGAGCTGTTCGCCATCCGCCGCTGGTCCGGCCTCTGGCAGGCCGAGTCCACCGTCAGCGCCGAGCTGGCGGACGGCGTCGGCCTGGCCGAGCTCCTCGCCGCCGTGTGGCCCGGCGGCTCGGTCACCGGCGCGCCGAAGCGCGCCGCCGTCGACGTCGCCACCCGCCTCGAACCCGTCGGCCGCGGGCCCAGCATGGGGGCGTTCGGCTGGATCGGCCACGACCGGACCGGCCGGCCGGTCGTGGACCTCGGGCTCTCCATCCGTACCGTCGCCGTCGCCGGCGGCCGGGCCCACCTCTGGGCCGGCGGCGGGATCGTCTGGGACAGCGACCCGGCCGCCGAGGTGGCCGAGGCCGCCGCCAAGACGGCGCCGCTCAAACGAGCGCTCAGTCAGAAGCTCGGTCAGCCGCTCAGTGGTGGTCGCGGCGCAGGGTGACCTGCAACGCCCGCTCGGCCGGCCCCGGCTGCCCGGTGAACGACGCGAACAGCGTGCACGACAGCGGCGCCTCGGGCGTGCGGACCGCGTGCGCGATGAGGTACGGCGAGTCCCAGTGCACCCGCGGCAGCTCCTGGCTCGGCCCGAAGCACGCGTCGAGCTCGGCCCGGGTCAGCGCCGGCTCGGCGAAGCGGATCTCCACCGTGGACAGCCCGGCCCGCTCGTTCATGCACAGCTGCAGCCACGCGGTGCCGGGCGGGCTCGGCTGCACGAACAGCCGGCCGAAGTCGTCCTGCGTCGGCGCCGGCAGCCCCAGCAGCGCGGCCACCTCGGCGGCGTGCTCGGTCGTCACCCCGCAGATCCGCCGCGCCCACGTCCACAGCAGGTCGGTCGTCACCGGGCGCGCCACGAGGTCCAGCAGATGCGACGGTACCGGCGGGCGCCGCCACACCGGCGGCCAGTCGTCGAGGTCGACCAGCTCGGCGCCGTCGACGAGCAGCGTGTAGAGCGGCTCGTCCGGGAAGTCGTTGACCCGCACCGTCAGGCTGCGCCCGTCGACCTCGGCATGGTAGGGGAACTCGCCGTCGCCCGAGTGCTCCCACCGGATGGGAGTGACGGTCAGATCGTGCATGATCGAGATCCTCAGATACGGCAAAGCGGTCGCCGACAGCGTATGGCCTGTCCGCAAGGCCACACTTGAGGCCGGTCACAGTCGGCACACTTCCGTGAGCCCAGCCGATAGCGTCGGCATCGCCATGCGCCGCTACCTGATCTGGGCCGTCGGGCTCGCCGCCTACGTCGTCGCCGTCTTCCACCGCTCCTCGCTCAGCGTCGCCGGGGTCGCGGCCGCCGAGCGCCTCGGGGTCGGCACCGCCCTGCTCGCGATGCTGTCCGTGGCCCAGCTGGCCGTCTACGCCGGCATGCAGATCCCCGTCGGCGTGCTGCTGGACCGGTACGGCTCGCGGCGGCTGCTCGCCGCCGGCGGCCTGCTCATGGTGGCCGGCCAGGTGCTGTTCGCCTACGCCGACGACCTCGGCCCGGCGGTCGCCGCCCGGGTGCTCATCGGCGCCGGCGACGCGATGACGTTCATCAGCGTGCTGCGGGTCGTCGCCCTGTGGTTCCCGCCCGCGCGCAACCCGCTGCTGGTCCAGCTGACCGGCATGATCGGCCAGCTCGGCGCGCTGTCCAGCGCCGCGCCGCTGGTGTTCCTGCTGCGCCAGGAGGGCTGGACGACGACGTTCCTCGGCGCCGCCGGCCTGGGCGCCGCGGCCGTCGCGCTGGTGGTGGCGGCGCTGCGGGACGCGCCGGCCGGGGTGTCCACGGTGCCGCCCGCCGAGCTGGGGCTGCGCGACTCGTGGGCCGAGCCCGGCACCCGGCTCGGCCTGTGGACGCACTTCGTCGCCCAGTTCTCCGCATGCGTGTTCGCGCTGCTGTGGGGGTACCCGTTCCTCACCCAGGGCGAGGGGCTGGCCCCGCAGACGGCGGCGCTGCTGCTGTCGCTGCTCACCGTCGGCGGCATCGTCCTCGGGCCGATCATCGGGCAGTTCTGCGGGCGCCTGCCGTACCACCGCTCGACCCTCGTCCTGGCCATCGTCGGCAGCTCGGCGGCCGCGTGGGGCGCGGTGCTGCTGTGGCCCGGGCGCGCGCCGCTGTGGCTGCTCGTCGTGCTGGTGCTGGTGCTCAGCGTCAACGGGCCCGGCTCGATGATCGGCTTCGACTACGCCCGCTCGTTCAACCCCGCCGCCCGGCTCGGCGGCGCGACCGGCATCGTCAACGTCGGCGGGTTCGTCGCGTCGATCCTGCTCATCGTCGCCATCGGCGTCCTGCTCGACCTGCAGACCGCCCCGGGCGCGGCCCACCCGTCGCTGGGCGCGTTCAAGTGGGCCTTCGCGGTGCAGTACCTCCTGTGGGGCTTCGGCGTCGTCCAGGTGTTCAAGTACCGCCGCACCACCCGCCGCCGGCTGGCCGCCGGGGCCGCGCTGGCGACGGCATAGCGTTCATCCGGCCTTCCCCGGCCGGGCACGCAAACACCACCCGCGCCCGCTGTGCTGATCGGCATGCGGCGCCTCCTCGCTCTCGTCATCGCCGCCGGTGCGGTCCTGGTGGTCCCGGGCGCCGCGCAGGCGGCCACCGGCCACGTCCGGATCGAAGGCACCGGCTCCTGGGCGGCCTCCGAGGCGCTGACCCAGTGGAGCGCCGACGTGCGGGCGGAGGGGCTGCAGGTCGACTACACCCCGATCGGTGACCGGCCCGCCCGGTTCGACTTCGGGCACGTGGTGACCGACTTCGCGGTGACCGGCAGCCCCTTCACCACCGAGGCACTGGGCCGCGCCTACGCCTACGTGCCGCTGGCCGGCACCGGCACCGCGTTCGCGTACCGGATCATCCTCGGCGGCCGCGTGGTGCGCGACCTGCGCCTGTCGCCCGGCACGCTCAGGGAGATCTTCGCCGGCCGGATCACCGACTGGAGCGACCCGGCGATCACCGCCGACAACAACGGCCGCTCGTTCCCCACACTGCCGATCACGACCGTCGGCCCGGCCCAGGACGCCGCCGAGACCGACCTGCTCACCTCGGTGTTCGGCGCGCCGCCGGCACCGGAGATCAAGGTGAACGGCTACGACGGCGTCGCGAACAACCTCACGAGCCGCAGCCGCAACGGCGCGATCGGCTACCTGTCCTACGCCTGGGCGCTGCGGACCGACCTGCCGGTCGTCAAGGTCCGCAACGTGGCCGGCTCCTATGTGCTCCCGGCGGACGGCGCGGTCGCGGTGGCCCTGACCCGGGCCCAGCTCGGCACCGACCTCATGCAGGACCTGTCGGGCGTGCCGACCAACCCCGACGCGCGCGCCTACCCGTTCTCGTCCTACGTCTACGCCGTCGTCCCGACCGGCGACGACGCCCGGATGACTTCGGAGAAGCGCCAGACCCTCGCCGACTTCCTCGACCACGCCCTGTGCCGCGGCCAGGCGCCGCTGGGCGTGCTCGGCTACGCGCCGCTGCCGACGCCCCTGGTCCGGGCCGGCTACGAGCAGCTGGCCAGGCTGGGCGTGCTCGATCCGCGGGTCACCGTGCCGGCCGCCCACCCCGAGACCTGCGGCAACCCGATGTACGATGACCGGCTGCTCACCCTGTGGCCGACGCCGGCCGCGTGCGACCGGCAGGGCGCCGGGCCGTGCCTGGTGCCGGGCGAACCCGACGGTGTACCGCTGGACGCGAGCAACGACTCCCCGCCGTACACCGGCGCCGTCAGCCTCCGCGTCGACACCGGCGCCGCCGTCCGCCTCGCCCAGGTCGACCCGGCGACCGCGGCCGGCCACCCGGCGCAGGGCGGCGACCCCACCGGCCACCGCCACGCGTGGGTCTTCACCGGCACGCTCGGCGGCGTCGCCGTCGACGAGTCGCGGCCCGGCCAGCCCGGCTGGACGCTCACCGGGCAGGCCACCGACTTCACCAGCGGCGCCACCGTCGTGCCGGGCCGCGACCTCGGCTGGGTCCCGGCGATCGACGTCCCCGGCAGCGACGCCGAGGGCAGCCTGGTGGCCGGCCCGGCCGTCCCGCCGGCCCTGCAGGACCCGGCCAGCGCCGGCCTCGGGCAGCCCGGCGCGGTCCTGGCGAGCGTGCCGGCCGGCAGCGGCCTCGGCCTGCTGCGGGCCACCGCCGGCGTGACGCTGTGGATGCCCGACACGGCACCGAAGGGCACCTACACCGCGACGCTCACCCTGACCCTCATCAGCGGCTGAGCCTCCGCCACAGGAACTCGAAGGCCAGCGCCCACTTGAACGCGAGCTGGGCGTTGTCCGCGGCGCCGCCGTGGCCGCCCTCGATGTTCTCGTAGTACGTGACGTCCTTGCCCTCGGCGCGCAGCAGCGCCACCATCTTGCGCGCGTGGCCGGGGTGCACCCGGTCGTCGCGGGTCGACGTGGTGATGAGCACCGGCGGGTACGGCACGGCGGCCCGCACGTTCTGGTACGGCGAGAACAGCCGCAGGTAGGCCCAGTCGTCCGGGTCGTCGGGGTCGCCGTACTCGGCCATCCACGACGCGCCGGCGAGCAGCAGGTGGTACCGCTTCATGTCGAGTAGCGGCACCGCGCACACGACCGCCCCGAACAGCTCCGGGTAGCGCGTCAGCATCACGCCCATCAGCAGGCCGCCGTTGGAGCCGCCCTCGATGCCGAGCTGCGCGCGGGTGGTGATGCCCCGCTCGACCAGGTCGGCGGCGACCGCGGCGAAGTCCTCGTAGGCGCGGGGCCGCTGCTCGCGCAGCGCCGAGCGGTGCCACTGCGGGCCGTACTCGCCGCCGCCGCGGATGTTCGCCACCACGTACGTGCCGCCGCGGGCCAGCCAGCCGCGGCCGACGATCGCGCTGTACGCCGGGACGCGGGACACCTCGAAGCCGCCGTAGCCGCTCAGCAGCGTCGGGCCCGGCCCCGCCTCCGGCCGCCCGACGACGAAGTAGGGGACCTGCGTGCCGTCGGCCGAGGTGGCGAAGAACTGGCGCGTCGTGATGCCGTCGGCGTCGAAGTACGCCGGGCCCTGCTTGAGGATCGTGGGGCCCTCGCCGCCGAGGACGCCGTGGCGCAGCGTCGGCGGGAGGGTGAACCCGCTGGAGAGCAGCAGGTACTGGTCGTCGGTGTCGGCGTTGGTGTGCCACACGTCGGTCTGGCCGAGCTCGCTGCCCAGCACCGTGCGCCGCCACTGTCCCGCCTCGGGGGTGAGCAGCTCCAGGCGGCTCTGGACGTCCGCGAGCAGCACCAGGATGAGGCCGTTGCGGGTCCAGTCGGCGTAGCTCAGCGACGTGTGCGGGTCGGGCGTGAACAGCACGGTGAGGTCGCGCCCGCCGGCCAGGTAGTCGTCGAGGGAGGCGACGAGCAGCGAGCCCGCCGGGTGGGTCACGCCGGCGACCTCCCAGTCGGTGCGGACCCGGATGAGCAGCCACTCGCGGTGCACGTCGACGCCGGCGTCGTCGGGCACGGCGAGCTCGGTGAGGTCACCGTCGCGCAGCAGGTGGCGCTTGGCGTGGAAGAAGTCGGTCGAGCGGCGGATGACCGCGCGGTGCCCGGGGGCCGACGGGTCGGTGGAGGCGCGTACCGACACGTCGCCGGCCTCGCCCTCGAAGACCAGCTCGGCGTCGGTGAGCGGGGTGCCGCGCTTCCACCGGCGGACCTGCCGCGGGTAGCCCGACGACGTCATCGAGCCCGGGCCGGTGTCGGTGCCGACGTAGATGTGGTCCTCGTCGATCCAGCTGACGTCGCTCTTGGCCTCGGGCAGGGTGAAGCCGTCGGCGACGAACGCCAGCGCGACGAGGTCGAACTCGCGCACCACGGCCGCGTCGGCGCCGCCCCGCGACAGCGAGACCAGGCAGCGCCGCTCGCCCGGGCGCAGGTAGTCGGCGCCCTGCCAGACCCAGTTCTCGCCCTCCTCGGCGGCGAGCGCGTCGAGGTCGAGGACCGTCTCCCAGCGCGGGTCGGCGCCGCGGTACTCCTCGAGGGTGGTCCGCCGCCACAGGCCGCGCGGGTGCTCGGCGTCCTTCCACAGGTTGTACACGCGCTCGCCGTGCCAGGCGATCATCGGGATGCGGTCGTCGGCGTCGAGGACCGTCTGGATGCCGTCGCGCAGCTCGGCGAAGCGGTCACCGCCGGTGAGCGCCGCGGTCGTCTCGGCGTTGCGGGTGCGGACCCAGGCGAGGGCCTCGTCGCCCGCGACGTCCTCCAGCCACAGGTACTCGTCCGGGGTGATCGTCTCCGTCATTCGATCAGTCTGACCGAGCGGGGACCTGTTCGCCCACCCTGTCCCGGGCGAACCGCCCGGCCGGGACGGCGCGAAGCCCAGGGCCGGCGCCACGCCGAGCGCGTACCGCTGGGCAACCTGAACATTTTGCGCGGCGCGCAGCGTTTGTAGGCTGGACAGCATGGGGCTCCGTGAGCGCAAGAAGCAGGCCACGCGCCAGGCCCTCGCGCTGACCGCCCTGCGCCTGGCCGTCGAGCGCGGCTACGACCGTGTCCTCGTCGAGGACATCGCGGCCGAGGTCGGCGTCTCGCCCCGCACGTTCAACAACTACTTCGGCGGCAAGGCGGAGGCGATCTGCGCCCTGGCCGTGCACCGCTCGGAGCGCATCGGCGACGCGCTGCGCGCCCGGCCGGCCGGCGAGCCGCTGTGGACGGCGCTGCGCGAGGCGGTGCTCAGCGAGCTCGGCTCCGGCGGCGTCCCGGCGGACGTGCCGGACCGGGTCTGGATCGCGGGCCTGCGCCTGGTGGTCACGACCCCGGCGATGCAGGGGGAGTACCTCCGCGCGCAGGCCGCCACGCAGGAGGCGCTGGCGGCGGCGATCCGCGAGCGCCTCGGCGACGCGGTGCCGGACGACCTGTTGCCGGAGGTGCTGGGCGGCGCCGTGGCGGCGGCCTGCGGCGTGGCGATGCGCCGCTGGCTGTGGTCCGACCCGCCGGCCGACCTGGGTGTGCTGCTGCGCCGGGCGCTGGACCAGCTGCACGCTATGTGAGCTGGCGCAGCGCGTCCTCGATGCCGCGGTGGAACGTCGGGTAGGCGTAGATCATGCTCCGCAGCGTGTCCACGGGCACCGCCGCGTGCACGGCCACGGCCAGCGCCGACAGGACCTCGCCGCCGACCGGGCCGGCCGAGGTGGCGCCCACCAGCACGCCGCCGGCGGCGACGAGCTTGATGAACCCCTCGTTGCCGGCCTTGTGGATCCAGCCGCGGGCGCTCGACGGTACCTGCGTGATGCCCGTCCGCACGGCGAGCCCGCGCTCCCGGGCCTGGGCCTCGGTCAGGCCGACGGCGCCGATCTCGGGGTCGAGGAAGGTCACGCGCGGCGTCGCCCGGTAGTCGGCCGGTGGCCCGTCCTGGCCGAGGATGTCGCGGACGGCGATCCCGGCCTGGTACATCGCCATGTGCGTGAACGCCCCGTGGCCGGTAACGTCGCCGACGGCCCACACCCCGTCGCCGGCCCGCATCCGCTCGTCCACGGTGATGAACCGCTGCCCGTCGAACCCGAGCCCGTCGAGGACGTTGGCCCGCCGCCCGGTGGCGACGAGCAGCTTCTCGGCGGTGACGCCGGGCCCGTGCAGCGTGAAGCTCGCCCCGTCGTGGCTGACCCGCTCGACCTTCGCCCCGGTGTGGACGGTGACCCCGTCGCTTTCGAGCGCCTGCTGTGCCAGCGCGGACGACTCGGGCTCCTCGACGGCGAGGAGCCGGTCGAGCGCCTCGACGACGGTGACCCGCACCCCGAACCGCGCGAAGGCCTGCGCGAGCTCGAGCCCGATCGCACCCCCGCCGAGCACGGCGAGCGACCCCGGGAGCGTCTCGGCCCGCAGCGCTTCCCGGTTGGTCCACAGTGGAGTACCACCGAGGCCGTCGATCGGCGGGATGGCCGGCTCGGTCCCGGTCCCGATGACGAGCGCCCTGGTGGCCGTGAACTCCCGCCCGTCGACGGCGACGGTGCGGTCCCCGGTGACGGTGGCCCACCCGCGCACGAAGATCCCGCCCTTGCCGGTGAACCGCTCGATGGCGACGGTGTCGTCCCAGTCGTCGGTAGCCTCGTCCCGGATCCGCTTGGCGACGGGCGCCCAGTCGGCCTCGACGCTGCTGGCGCCGGCGAGCAGCGGCACCCGCCTGGCCTCGGCGAGCGAGTTGGCGGCCCGGATGATCATCTTGCTCGGCACGCACCCGTAGTAGGGGCACTCGCCGCCGACGAGCCGCCCCTCGATCCCGACGACCCGCAGCCCGGCCTCGGCCAGCTTCCCGGCGACCTCCTCGCCTCCGACGCCGAGCCCGACCACGACGACATCCACCTGCTCCGCCATGCCCCCACCCTAGAGCCCACCCGCCCCGACCGCCGGGGCGATGGGGGTGCGCGCCGGACGATATTCCTCTCAGGAATGTCTATTCCCCACAGGAATATGGCGCGGACCGAGGGTGGGTGACGGGCCATGGACACGGCTGGGACGTGCTGCTCTCGCCGTGTCGCTGCTGCAACGCGCACGGGGGTCGTCGCCGGCCCGCCTCGCGCCTGTCGCGTTGGGCGACGGGCTGTGCTTGCCGGCCAGGCAC
>NZ_JAHYSG010000159.1 GCF_022095675.1 Dactylosporangium sp. AC04546
GTGTCGGCCGGGCCGCGCAGGCTGGTGACGGCCAGACCGATCGTCGGCACCAGCCACCACAGGCCGATGGCGACGAGGACCACCTGGACGGCGCCGCGGCCGAGCCGCCGCACGGCCCGCACGGCGGGGCTCACCCGGGGCCGGGGGTCGGGCTCGGTACCGGCGGGCTGCAGTTCCGGCACGTCGACCGGGGCGAAGATGCTCACCGCTCGCTCCTGCGCAGGCGATGGATGTTGAACAGCACCCCGGGCAGCGCGAGGACGAGCAGCAGCACACCGAGGGCGCTGCCCCGCCCGATGTCCGTGAACGACGAGCGCCACATCTCCAGCGCCAGCACCGAGGCCGGGCCCTGCGCCGACTCCGGGGCGACGACCAGCACGAGGTCGAACACCTTGAGCACGTTGACCGTCAGGGTCAGCAGCACCACCACGATGGTCGGGCGCATCAGCGGCACCGTCACCCGCCGCAGGATCTGCCACTCACCGGCGCCGTCGACGCGGGCGGCCTCGAGCGTCTCCTTCGGGATCGCCGCCGCGGCGACCGTGATGAGCACCATCGCGAACCCGGCCCAGATCCAGATGTACACGCCGATCATCGCCGGGGTGACCAGCGACGGCCCGAGCCAGGTCAGCCCGGCGAACGGCTCGGTGAAGTTGCCGGCCGCGAGCCGCACGACGTAGCCCTGACCGGTCAGCTGCGGCAGCTGGAACGTGCCGTCCGCGGCCGTGCGCGTGCGGGCGACGACCGCGCCGTCGCGCAGCACCTCCACCTCGACCTCCGGCAGGCCGAGCTCACGGGCGTCGACCACGCCCGGCCGGCCGCCGGTCGCGGTGAAGTCGGACCAGACCACCCCGCGGACCCCCGTCGCGGCGCCGGCCGGGACGGCGGCCTGGCGCGCCGATGCCGGCAGCCGCGCGGGCGCGAGGCCGAGCAGCGGCAGCAGGACCGTCTCGCCCCCGGCGACGGTCCGGGCGGTCTGCAGCCCGCCGCCGGTCGCGACCAGTCCCTGGCCGTCCCTTGGCCGCGCGCCGGGGTACGGCGACGGCGGCACGAAGGCGTCGTGGACGCCGACGACGGCCGCGTTGAGGATGCCCCGGTCGGGACTCGCGTCGTACACCAGCCGGAACGTGATCCCGGCGCTGACCAGCGAGATGGCCATCGGCATGAACAGCACGACGCGCACCGCGGCAGCCCACCGGACCCGCTGGGCGAGCACCGCCACCAGCAGCCCGATCGCGGTCACCAGGTTGGGCGCGACGAGGATCCACACGGCGTTGTTCAGCAGCGCCCGGCGGATGTGCGGCGTGGTGACGAGGTCGACGTAGTTGGCCGGGCCGACGAGGTCGCGGCCGTCCGCGTCGTGGAAGCTCCACCACACCGTGTGCCCGATCGGGTACACGACGAGCGTGGCGACGAGCAGCGCGGCCGGTGCGAGCAGCCAGACGGCCCGGTTGGTGCGCGTCATCATGCTCTTCCGTACGCGCCGGCGGCGGCGCTCTCCAGACGCGCCGCGACGGCGGCCGGATCGGTCGTCGGCGCGGCCAGGTACTCCTGCAGCAGCCGCCACATGCTCGCCCCGTTGCCGCCGCCGAACCCGGCGGGCGTCAGGTCCGACAGGTCGAACCGCAGCGTCGTCGCGTGCAGCAGGCTGTCGGCGAGCGCCCGGGTGGTCGCGTCGGGATAGGCGGCGGGGTCCAGGTCGACGTTGACCGACAGGAAGCCGCCGCTGCGGGCCATGATCTCGGCGGCGTCCGGCGAGGCGAGGTACGCCATCAAGGCCATCGTCACCGGCCGGTCGGTGAAGGCGACGGCGGCGTCACCACCCGCGACGACCGCCCCGCCGGTGCCGTCCACGGACGGCCAGGCGAAGTACCGCGCGCCCTCGCCGACCCGGAACGAGCCGAGCTTGGCGATCTCGGTGGTGACGAAGTCTCCCTCGTACAGCATGCCGGCGCGGGGCCGGCGCCCGAACACGTCGGCGACGGACTGGGTGAACGTGGTCTGCAGCGCGCCGTCGGGGCCGCCCTGCAGGAACCGGGGCGAGGCCCAGTACTGGCCCATGATGCGCAGCGTCTCCACGACTGTCGGATCGGTCCACGGCACCCTGCGCGTGGCCAGGCGATCGTACGCGTCGGCGCCGGCGAGCTGCAGGTAGAGGTTCTCGAACCAGTCGGTGAGCGGCCAGCCGTCGGCGCCGGGCACCGCCATCGCCGTCGTGCCGGAGTCGACGAGCGTCCGTGACACGGTGGTCAGCTCGCCGAGCGTCGCGGGTGGCGTCACGCCCGCCGCGGTGAACGCGTCGCTGCGGTACCAGATCACCGACTTGTTGGCGGCCTTGAAGTACACCCCGTAGAGCCGCCCGCCGACGGTGCCGAACCGCTGCCACTGCGGCGAGAAGTGCGCGCGGACCGCCTCCTCGGCCACGCCCGTGACCGGTTTCGCGGCGCCCGTGGACGCGTACCGTGCGATCACGCCCGGCTGCGGGATCATGGCGACGTCGAACGGCGTCCCGCCGCGGATCCGCCCGGCGACGAGGACGTCGAGGTCGCTGCCCCCGGAGGTGTACCGCACCTTCGCCCCGGTCCGCGTGCCGAACGCCCGCAGCACCCGCTCGAAGTTCGCCTGCTCGGCGCCGGTCCAGGTGCCGGCGACCTCCACCGACTGCCCGGCATACGGCTTGGCCGGCCCGTCGGCGGGACCGCAGCCGGTCATCAGGAGGGTGGCACACAACAGCCCGGCGACGAAGCCGCGCCTCACCACAGACTCAGGCCGCTCTGGGCGTCGAACACCATCAGGTGCCCCAGGTCGATCGCGAGCATGATCGGGTCGCCGACGCCGGCCACCGAGCCGCCGCTCAGCAGCGCCACCAGGACGGGCGCGGGCTCCGCGAAGCCCTCGCCGTCGGCCAGTTCCAGGTGGACGACCCGCAGCGCCCCCGCGAGGCGGACGTCGCGTACCGTACCGTGCAGCACCAGCGCGGCCGACCCCGCAGGACCGGGCCGCCGCACGACCGCGTCCTGCACGTCCTCCGGCTGGACCCCGACGATGACGGACCGGCCCAGGTACCGGCGCAGCATCGGGCGCCGCCGCACCAGCGCCCGCGCCGGGACCTGCTGGCCCCGGACGGCGAGGAGCGGGCGGCCGGGCTGCCCGACGAGCATCGCGGGGATCCGGTTGATCGCCGGCTCGGCCGCGGTGAGCGGGCCGGCGTCGCGAACGAGCACACTGCTGTCCCTCATCGGCCTTCCCCGGTTCCTGTTCGACGGCGTACCAGTCGAGTGTTGGCGCCCGCGGCCGGTGCACACCAGACGCGGCCGCCACGTGTGACCGTGTTGCAAGCCGTCTCACAAGATCAGCAAGCGGACCAGGGGAGTGGTCAGATCGGGAAGCGGCCGCGGCGCCATTGCCAGTGGCGGCCGGCCTGCAGGTGCTCGACGGCCGCCCGCTGGAGCACGGTGCGGCGCGGCAGCTGGTCGAGCGGCGTGGTCAGGCTGCGGAACACGAACCGCAGCACCTCGACGTCGGCGTCCAGCCCTTCCGGCTCCTCGTAGGGCTCCAGCTCGAATCTCCGCTGGAACCGGACAATGTTGGAGTCCTCGGGCAGATACTCCAGCAGCTGCGGGTCGAGCAGCCACGAGCCGCAGGCGAACGCCGTGTAGCGCTCGCCGGGAAAGTGGCGGGGGAAGAACGCGCGGGCCTCGTCGAGCGACGCCGAGACCGCCTCCGGGGTCAGCGGCCCCGCATCGGGGATGTGCAGGTCGATGGCGGTGTCGCCGCGCTGGTGCTGCAGCCGGCCCAGCTCGTAGAGGCCGCCGCGCGCGTGCAGCGTCAGCCAGCTCTGCATGACCGGCCAGCCCTCGCGGCGCATCCGCCGGTCGACCGCGAGGTTGCGGCCCAGGTCCGCGAGGGTCACCCACGACACGGCGTCGGCGATGCCGTGGTCACGGTGGTACCCCGTGACGACGTCGACCAGGGCCAGGTACGCGTACACGTACAGATGCCGCCAGGCGGGGCCCCGCTCGCGCGGCAGCGCCGGACCGGGTGACAGCCAGCCGTGGCCCCCGAGGTCGGCCCGGACCAGGGCGATCGAGCGGTCGAGCAGCCAGCGCAGCTCCGGGGTCCACAGTGGAGAGCCGGGGTCGGGCCAGCCCTCCATGACCTCGGCGGCGTCGTCCGGTCGCACCGCGAGCCGGTCGAGGATCGCGGGCGCGTCGGACTTGGCGGGCAGCGGCGCCGACGGCCGGTCACCGGCGAGCCGGTGCACGCGCTCGATCTCCTCGGCGGGTACCCCGAGCCGGTCGGCGATGTCGTCCAGATCCACGCGCAAGACCCTACCGGCCGGTGCCGATCGTGAACTGCTGCCAGGGCGGCAGGTCGACCCAGGCGCCCGCGAG
Source organism: Dactylosporangium sp. AC04546 (assembly GCF_022095675.1). GTDB lineage: Bacteria > Actinomycetota > Actinomycetes > Mycobacteriales > Micromonosporaceae > Dactylosporangium. Next base: position 4,395 of record NZ_JAHYSG010000159.1, read on the forward strand.
CTGGTACGACAGGTAGTAGGTGTAGGTGCCGGGAGCGGCGAACCGGCGCTCGAGCACGATCTCGCGCGGCACGGTGCTGAGCGCGACGTTCTCCTGCTCGGGGAAGTCGTGGAACGTGCCGGCCTCGTCGCGCACCTTGACGGTCAGCCTGTTCAGCGTGACCACCCGGTCCGCGCTGATGGTGGCGCGCACGGCGACCGGGCCGCCCGCGGCGGGGCTCGCGGGATCGAGGAGGAGCTGCCCGGCGATCGTCACGCCGTCCGCCGGCGGGCTGACCTCGATCAGGTCCGGTCCGCGCAGCTTGAGGAACACGAGGACGGCCAGCGCGATCGCCACCGCGGCGGCGGCGACATACGTCCAGGGCGGACGACCACGCGTCGGCATGATCCATACGGTACCCGCGGCGCAGAACGGCCGAACGTCAGAGCTTGCAGCTGGCGCCGCGGATCGGCAGTGGCTCGGTCGTGTAGACCTGGCGGCCGTCGGTGGCCCGGACCTGGAAGCAGTACCGGCGGGTCGGGTCGACCGGCACCCGCATGGTGCGCTGCCGGTTGGCGACCAGCACCATCGTGTCGATGCGCTCTCCCGCGACGACCACGGCGAAGTCCAGGTCGCCGTCGGCCTGCCAGGTCAGCTGGACGTGACTGCCCTGGTCGACCGGCGGGGCGAGCCGGAGGTTGACCTTCGAGGCGTCGTTCGACGGCGTCGCCCGCGCCGACGCGGCCACCACCGCGGGCGGGCTCACCACCGGCTCCGGGCCGTCCTGTGAGAGCACGATCGGCACGACGGTGAGCCCGGCGACCACCACGCCCAGGCCGATGAACAGGGCAGGTCGCCCGCGGGCCCGAGGCGGCTTGGACCGGTCGCCCCCGCCGGTGGTGTACACGAGCTTGCGGCTCGCGGGCACGGCGCTCGCCGCGTCAGGATCGGGGCCTGGATCGGGGCCGTCGAAGTCGTCGAAGTCGAAGTCATCCAGGTCGTCCGAGCCGGCCGGGGTCGTTGCCGGAGCCTCGACGGGCGGCGCGCCCCCGGACAGGCGCTCGAACACCGCCACCACACTCGCCGCGTCCGGCGGCCGGTCCGCCGGATCCTTGGCCAGCAGCCGGCCGACCAGGTCGGCCAGCTCCGCGGGGACGTCCTCGCGCCGGATCGGCGGCACCTGCTCCCGCAGCACCCGCAGGATCCGCTCACCCGGCGGCTGGCCGGTGCGCCGCGAGAACGGCGGCGTGCCGGTCACCGCGGCGTACAGCACCGCACCCAGTCCGTACAGGTCGGACGCCTCGGACCGGGCGCTGTCACGCAGCGTCTCCGGTGCGGTGTACTCCAGCGCCTGCACCAGGTCACGCGGAAACCGCTCGCGCAGGGCCAGCCCGAAGTCGGCGAGGACAAGGTCGCCGGAGCGCCGGTACAGCACGTTGTGCGGCGTCACGCCGCCGTGCACCACACCCACGCGGTGGGCGGCGGCGAGCGCGGTGGCGACGGTCGAGCCGAGACGCAGCACGTCGCGCAGGGGAAGCGCGTCGCGGGCGGCGAGAACCTCGGCCAGCGAGCCTCGGCACAGCTCCATGTGCACGCCCGACCGGCCGTCCGGGTGGTCGACCACGCCGTCGACGGGCAGGATCGAGCGCACCGCCCGCACGGTGCCCAAGGCGCGGCGCTCGCGGTCGAGCCGCGCGGCGGTGTCGCGGTCGAACCGGTCGGCGAACAGCTTGACAGCGATCTCGGCGCCGCTGTCGGCGAGCTGGCCCGCGTAGACCGTGGCGACGGGACCCGTGGCGAGCGCACGCGGGCCGATGACGACGCCGCCGGTCTCGCTGCTCACAAGCTCAGGTCCCTGCTCGACCGCTGGTGTTGGCACATGCCCACGGTACGGACGTCGACCAGCCGGCACCGCCGCGCGGCAGCATCCTGCCGACCGTCTACCGCCGCCGGCCGCTGCGATGGAAGCTGGCGCGCATGCAGGGTACCAGTCTGGTCCGGGTCACCATCGCGTCCCCGCATCGGCGGATCGACATGGCGTTGCCGGAGCACGCGGCGCTCGCCGAGATACTCCCGGGCCTGCTGACCCGGGCCGGCGAGGGGCTGGCCGACGACGGCGTCACCACCGGCGGCTGGCTGCTGCGCCGGGCCGACGGGACGACGTTCGACCTGAACCGGACCCTGGCCTCGCACCGGGTGCTCGACGGGGAGATCCTGCACCTGACGGAGCGCCGGGTCGAGTGGCCCGAGCTGGAGTACGACGACCTGGTCGACGCCATCGCCACCGGCTCGGGGCGCACCGGCGGCGCGTGGGGCCCCCGGCACACCCGGCAGGCCGGGCTGGCGGCCGGCGTCGCGGCGATGCTGCTCGGCCTGGTCGCGGTGCTGCGGGCCGGGCCGCCGTGGACGTCGCCGGCGCTGTGGGCCCTGGGCACGTCCGCGGTGCTCCTGATCGCCGCCGTGGTGCTGGCCCGCGCGGTCGGTGACGCCGGCGTCGGCGCGGTGCTGGCCGCGACCGCGCTGCCGTTCGCCGGCACCGGCGGCGGGCTGCTGTTCGCGGACGACCAGCCGGTGACCGGGTTGTCCGCCGGCCATCTCATCGTCGCCGGGGCGATGCTGCTGCTGGTGGCGCTCGTGGGGCAGATCGGGGTGACCGCCGCCGCGGCGCTGTGGGCCGCGGCGGCCGTGGCCGGCCTGCTCGGCGTGGCCGGCGGCTGGCTGAGCAGCACCGACGAGCTCGAGCCCCACGAGGCTGCGGCCGTGGTCGGCGCGGCGCTCCTGGCGTTGTCCACCACGTTCGCCACGCTGGCGCTGCGCCTCGGCCGGGTGCCGATGCCGGTGCTGCCCCGATCCACCGCGGACCTGGTCCGCGACGATCCGCAGCCGCCGCTCCCGCTCGTCCACGCCACCGTGGCCAGGGCGGACGCCCTGCTCACCGGCATGCTGGCCGGAACGTGCGGTGCGGTGATGTGCTGCCAGGTGGTGCTGATCCGTGGCGGCGGCACCGCCGCGGTGGTGATGGTCGCGGTGCTCGCCGCCGGTTTCCTGCTCCGCGCTCGGCTGTACCCGATCCTGCGCCAGCGGGTGCCGCTGCTGGTCACCGGGGCGTTCGGGGTCGCCTGCCTGGCCGTCGGCCCGGCCATGGCCGACCGGGCCGCGCTGCTGGTGTCCACCGGGCCGCTGCTGCTCGCGGCGGCCGCCGTCGTGATCGTGGCCGGCGTCGTGTACAGCACCCGAGCCCCGAACGCCTACCTGGGCCGGTTCGCCGAATACGCCGAAATGCTCATCATGGTTGCCGGTGTGCCGGTGGCGTGCTGGGTGCTCGGCCTGTTCGGCTACGTCCGCGGGCTCGGGGGCTGAGCCGATGGCCTCCAACCGGGACCAGCTCCAGGCGTACCAGTTCCTCGTCCAGCGGGCGACCTCGGCGCTCGTCACCGGGGAGACCGACCCGGAGCATCCGCCGTTCCGCCGCTCGGCGATCGCGTCGCTCACCGGCGTCGCCCTGGCCATCCTGGCCCTGGCGGGCTTCGGCGTGTACGGGTTGATCGTGCCGGGCGGCAACAGCGCCTGGCGCATGGACGACGTGGTGATCGTGGAGAAGGAGACCGGCACCCGGTACGTCAACCTGAACGGGCGGCTGCACCCGGTCACCAACTACGTCTCCGCGCTGCTGCTGCTCGGCAAGCACGGCAGCACGGTCCTGGTGTCCCGCAACTCCATCGTGGGCGTCCCGCGCGGTCCCCGGATCGGCATCCCGGACGCGCCGGACGCGCTGCCCGCCGGCAACCGGCTGCTGTCCGGGTCGTGGTCGCTGTGTTCGGTGCCGGCCAGCGACGTGGCCGGCAGCCGGATCGAGGAGTCGGTACTGCTGGTCGGCGCCACGCCGGCCGGCGGTCGCGACCTGGTCGACCAGGCGCTGCTCGTGGAGCTGGTGACGACCGGTGAGCGGTTCCTGGTCTGGCGCGGCCACCGCCATCGCGTCGACGACTACACGGCGGTCGGTGCCGGCCTCGCGCTGGCCACGGAGTCGTGGGCGAGGGTGGGCCGGTCCTGGCTGGACGTGCTGCCGGAAGGCGAGCCGATCGGGCCGATCGAGCTGGCCCGGGCCGGGGCACCGTCGACCGCGGTGCCCGGGCGCGCCGACATCCGCGCCGGGGCGCTGCTGATGGTGCAGACCACCGGCGGCGGGCAGCAGTACTACCTGGCCGAGGCCGACGCGCTGCGACCGATCACCGAGCTGCAGTACGACATCCAGCGGGCGTACTCGCCGACCCTGGCGGCCTATTCCGGCGCCGATCCGGGGGCGGTACCCTTGGCGCCGTCGCTGGCCGCCGCGGCACGCCAGCGCTCGCCGGGCAACGCCGACGCGGGCGCGGCTCCCGCCACGCGACCGGAGATGGTCCGGCTGCGCGACAAGGAGGCCACGATGTGCGCCACGTTCGGTCCGGGCGACACAGCGCCTCGGCTGAGCATCGACCCCGCGCTGCCGCCGGCGGACCCGCTGACCGCGACCGCACGCCGCAGCGCCGACGGCATGCCGCTCGCGGACCGGGTCCACGTCCCGCCGGGCTGGGCCGCCGTGATCGAGGCGATGCCGTCGCCGCTCGCGCCGGTCGGCACCCTGACCGTGGTGACCGACATGGGCCGGCGCTACCCGGTGGCCACGCCTGAGGTGCTGCCGATGCTCGGGTACTCCGCCGTCCGCCCGGTGCGGCTGCCGGCCGGTCTGGTCGCACGCCTGCCGGAGGGTCCCGGTCTCGACCCGGTCGCCGCGCGCGAGGTGCACAACGAATGAACGCCGACATGCTCAAGGTCGGGACGGCCCTGCTCTACATGGGCGCGTTCATTCTGGCGGTCGGGCTGGTCGTCCACCGCCTCGACGCCATCCTCGGGCGCGGTCGCCGGGCCCGGCCGTGGTACGTCGCCGTCTTCCTGGGCCCGACCCTCCTGCTGCTGTGCGTGGGCCTGGCCTATCCGATGCTGCGGACGCTGTACCTCTCGTTCTTCGACGCCACCGGCGAGTCCTTCGTCGGCGGGGCGAACTACGCGTGGATCTTCGCCAACGACGACACCCTGCTGATGCTGCGCAACACCCTGCTGTGGGTGGTGTGCGTGCCGCTGGCGTCCACGGTCATCGGCCTCGTCTACGCCGTCCTGGTCGACAACGCCCGCCGCGAGCGGATCGCCACCGCCCTGATCGTCATGCCGATGGCGATCTCGTTCGTCGGCGCGACGATCATCTGGAAGTTCGTCTACGCCTACCGGGACGCCGGCCAGGAGCAGATCGGCCTGCTCAACGAGGTGCTCGTCGCGCTGGGCGCCAAGCCGCGGCAGTTCCTGACCGACGCGCCGGGCAACACCTTCTACATGATCGTCATGCTGGTCTGGATCCAGGCCGGCTTCGCCGCGGTCGTGCTGTCGGCGGCGATCAAGAACCTCCCGGCGGAGGTCGCGGAGGCGGCCCGGCTCGACGGTGCCGACCCGCGGCAGATGTTCTGGTGGGTGACGATGCCCAGCATCCGCCCGACCGTGCTGCTGGTGGCCATGACGATCACCGTGGCCACGCTGAAGGTCTTCGACATCGTGCGCACGTCCACCGGCGGGCAGTTCGAGAGCAGTGTGCTCGCTCTGGAGGTGTACCACCAGTCGTTCCGAGCCTACGACAGCGGCCGTGGCGCCGCGCTGGCGGTGCTGCTGTTCGTGCTCGTGGTGCCGATCGCCGCCGTCCAGCTGCGCCGCCTGCGACGGCGGGCCTGACCGCGGCGAGGGTCAGACGGCCAGCCGGTACCCCCGCTTGATCACCGTCTGCACGAGGTCGAGGCCGGGAAGCGCGCGCCGCAGCCGGGACACCGCCATCTCGATCGCGTGGTCGTCGACGTCGGCCAGGCTGGGCAGCAGCCGCCGGATGTCCGCGCTGGAGATCACCTTGCCGGGCTCGGCGGCCAGGATCCGCAGCACCTCGACCGGCCCCTGCTGGATCGGGTACAGCGTGCCGTCCAGCAGCGCCGCGTGTCCCCGCACCTCCAGCACATGACCCGCGACGGTGGCGTGCACGACCCGGTCGAGGACCGAGCGGGCCAGCCAGGCGGCCGTCTCCTCGTCGAACGGCATCGCCGGGGTCGCCGGGTTCACGGCGTACCCGCGCAGCACCCCGGCGCCGAGCGGACCACGGCAGATCGTCGGGATATGGGTACCGAGCTGGGCGACCACGGCCGGCAGCCGCCCGTGCTCGTCGGCGAAGCGCAGGACGTGGCCGGCCGCGACCGGGTCGAGCCAGGCGACCGCGTCGACCTGGCGGCGCCCCATCACCTCGACGACCCGCCGCAGGCCGACGATGTCGTTGGGTGGTTCCGTCACATATGTGGGTACCTCGACCACCTCGGCGCCGCGCATGCGCAGCATCCGGCAGTACTCCGTCTGGTCGGGCGTGTCGAGCTGGACCGCGATCCGCCGCCCGTCGGCCCGGTTGGCCAGCACGTAGCGGTACAGGCCGTCGGCGGTGCCGGCCGACGTCGACAGGACGTCGCGCAGGCGCTCGGCCCGCAGCGCGTCGGCGGTGCGGGCGTCCGCGGCCAGCAGGCGGGCGGAGCCCATGGCCGCCAGCAGCCGGCTCCGGTCGGGCGCCGCGCGCAGCCAGGCCCGCGCTCCGGTGGCGGACGAGACCACCACGTCGTCGAGCGGGGCGTCGAGGCACGCGGTCGTGGCCCGGCGCAGCACCTCCGGGTCCGGCTGCGGCACGGCGCGGACGCCCTGGATCGACACGATCCGGGCGCCGTGCTGTTCGAGCAGGTCGGCGACGCGGTGCCGGCGGCGATGACCGATCACGGCGATCGTGAACCCGCGCAGGAGGGCTGCGTCGCCGGCGCCGTCCTCCTCTGCCACGCTGCCGAGTCTGGCGGTCAGGGCGGGCTGACCGGAAGGGCCAGCTCGAAGATGGCCCCGCCCTCGTCGGCGTTGTACACCGACAGCGTGCCACCGTGCGCCTGGGCCACCCAGCGCACGATCGACAACCCCAGCCCGGACGATCCGCCGGTGCTCGAGAACCGGTCGAACGCCTCGTCCGTGAGCTCGGCGTCCATGCCCGGACCGTGGTCGGCCACGGTGATCGTGCCGCCGGCCACCGTGATGTGCACGATCGCCTCCGCGCCCGGCTGCCGGCCGTACCGCACGGCGTTGTCCAAGAGGTTGGCGATGGCCCGCTGCAGCAGGGCCGGGTCGGCGTTCACCTTGGTCGGCGCGGCGGTCACGGTGACCTGTGCCCCGTCGGTCGGCGTCTCGTCGACCACGCCGGCCACCAGCTGGTCGAGCCACACCGGCTGGATGGCCAGCTGCTCGACCCCGGCCGCGAGCCGGGCGCGGGTGAGCAGCCCGTCGATGATCCCGCCCATCCGTACGGCCAGCCGGACCGTGCGCGGCAGCAGGTCGGCGCGCTGGGCCGGGTTGTCCAGCGCGGTCTCGGCGAGCGCGCGCAGCGCGGCCACCGGGGTACGCAGGTCGTGCGCGGTCTCGGCGAGCAGCACCTCCTGCTGCTGCAGGGCCGCCGCCGCCGGCCGGATCGCCCGCCCCGACAGGACGTGCGCGGCCAGCCCGAGCCCGCCGATCAGCACCACGAGCCCGCCGGTCACCAGCAGCACCAGACGGTTGTGCCGCTGCTGCTCCGGGCCCATGTCGGCGACCGCGACCACCGCGCCGACGGGCGTCCGGGCCTGGTTGAGCAGGGGCTCCACCCGCACGCGGACCAGCCCGCCGCCGGTGGCCTTCTGATAGCCGGTGACGACGGTGCCGGTCCGGACGGCGGTCGCGGCCAGGCCGCTGAGCACCGCGCTGTCCATGGGCACGCACACCCGCCCGGACAGGTGCGCCTGGAACGCGGGCGCACCACCCGGCATGATCGCGAACTGCGGGCACGCGTTGTTCAGCTCGTCGACGTTGACCAGGCTGAAGTCGATGGTCTGGTCGAAGATGACCAGCCGGCTCACCGACGCGGTCACCCGGTGCAGCTCGGCGTCGGTCCGCGCGACGCCCTGCCGCGCGTCGTCCCTGATCATCCACCAGGCGAAGGCCACCAGCCCGAGCATGTTCGTCGCGGTGAACACCGCGGTCAGCACCCAGCGGAGCCGGCGCAGCCGGTCAGCGGAGGATCCGGTCATTCGCCCTCCGCTTCGCTGCGGACCGGTCACGCCGGCCCCAGCCGGTAGCCGCGGCCGCGCACCGTGTGGATCAGCTCCGGCTCGCGCAGCTTGCGGCGCAGCCGCTTGATGACCACGTCGACCAGGTTGGACTTGGGGCCGGACAGCGGATCGACCCGCGAGTCCCAGCAGTGCTCGATCAGCTCGGCCCGCTCCACCGCCTCATCGGCCCGGGCCAGCAGGTACTCCAGCACCGAGAACTCCCGGTCCGACAGCGTCAGCAGCACGCCGGCCCGGCGCACCTCGCGGCGCGCGCAGTCCATGGTCAGGTCCGCGTGGCGCAGCACCGACGGCCGCCCGGAGCCGGACCGGCGGCAGAGGTTGGCCACGCGCGCGCTCAGCTCCGCCACCGCGAACGGCTTGACCAGGTAGTCGTCGCCGCCGTGCTCGAAGCCAGCCACCCGGTCGGCGAGCGCGTCACGCGCGGTGAGGAACAGCACCGGCACGCTCCAACCCTGCTGGCGCCGGTTGTGGACGTACCCGATCGCGTCGCCGTCGGGCAGCATCCGGTCGAAGACCAGGCAGTCGAAGTGACGTTCGCGCAGGGCCCGGTCGGCCGTCGCGATGTCACGCGCGACGTCGACCTGCAGGCCGTCGGCGCGCAGCTTCGCGGCCACCGCCACCCGCAGGTTCTCGTCGTCCTCGACGATCATCACCCGTGTCATCGAAACCTCACGTAGGCCGGCAGATGGTTGACGCGTCGGGGCACACGCCGCGCGAGGACGAACGCTACTGCTGCACGCTAACGCGTGGGTGAGCTTAGATCACCTGCTCAACGCGATCTGGCAGGAAGATGACGTGCCGCAGCCGACTGACCTGGTCCATCGTCAATGGAGGCTCTTTCTGCCATGAACACGCTGAAATCCGGCGGACCCCGCCTGGTCCCGGGAGGCGGGCCGGCCAAGGCCCACGGCGGGTTCGACGCCCTGCTCGAGTCGGCCGTCAGCGACGTGCTGGTCATGAGCTCCGGCGGGGTCGCCGGGCCGATCGGCGCGTTCAGCCGGATCGACCGCGACAACCTGCGCCGCGGCGTGCGGTACCGGGTGCTGTTCCCGGACTCGGCGCGGCTGTCCCGCAAGCTCAGCACGATGTCGCTGACCGGTGCGGAGGTGCGCACCGACGCCGCGGTGCCGGTGGACGCCGTGGTGATCGACGGGACGACGGCACTGCTGCCGGCCGACCGGTCGGGCACCGAACGCCTCGCCCAGGTCGCGATCTTCCGGCTGCCCAGCGTGGTCACGGCGACGACGGAGCTGTTCGAGCGGATCTGGCCGGTCGCGGTGCCGCTCACTCCGGTGGACCTGCCCGACGGCTCCGACGGCGCGGACGGCGCGGCGCCGACCTGCCGGGAGCGTGAGCTGCTGGCCCTGCTCTGCTCCGGCAGTACCGACGAGTCGGCCGCGGCGAGGCTGGGCATCTCGGTTCGCACGGTCCGGCGGATGGTCGCCGACCTCATGAACCGGCTCGGCGCGCGCAGCAGGTTCCAGGCCGGGGCCAAGGCCGTGGGCCGGGGGTGGCTGATGGGCCAGGCGAGCTGATGGGCCGCCGCACGAGGACTTGTAGCGTGCAGCCGTGCGGGTACTGATCACCGAGGACGACGACGGCCTCCGGTTGGCGCTGGAGGTGGCCCTGCGCGGTGCCGGCTTCGCGGTGGACGCCGCGGAGGATCTGCCGGTCGCCGAGGAGGCGCTGTTCGTGAACTCCTACGACTGCGCGATCTTCGACCGGATGTTGCCGGCCGGTGACGCGCTGCGGTACGTGCACGGCCGGCGCCGGCAAGGCTGGCAGGTGCCGGTGCTGTTCCTGACCGCGCGGGACAGCCAGGCCGACCGGATCGACGGCCTGCGCCTCGGCGGTGACGACTACCTGGTGAAGCCCTTCGCCATGGCGGAGCTGCTGGCCAGGGTGCGCAGTCTCTGCCGGCGCGCCACGGTCGGGCGGCCGACGGTCCTGCGCTGCGCGGACGTCGAGCTGGACGGCGGCCGGCACCGCGTCACCCGGGCCGGGGTGCTGCTGACGCTGACCCGCAAGGAGTTCCTGGTGCTGGAGCGGCTGATGACGGCCCCGGGGGAGCCGGTGTCGCGCCACCAGCTGATCTCCTACGCCTGGGACGAGATGGCCGACCCGGCCTCGAACGTGCTCGACGTCGTCATCGCGCAGCTGCGCCGCAAGCTGCGCGACCCGCCGCTGATCCGTACCGTGCGCGGGACCGGCTACCTGATCAGTCCCTGATCACGCCGAGCGGCAGGGTGGCCGCCACACCCCAGGCGTGCCGGCCGTCGAGGCGCTCCATGCCGACACCCAGCTCGTGCGCCGGCCGGGCCAGCTCCTCCCCGGCGCCGTCCAGCGCGGCGGCACTCGTCGCCGCGATCCGCAGCATGGCGCTCACCTCGGGCTCGGTACCGGCCGGCGGACGGCGGGCGGTGACAGCCACCGTCACCGCCGCCTGTGGCGCCGCGGCGAGCAGCCGGTGCACCAACTGCGCGGCGACCGCGGGAGGCAGCCCGGCCCAGCCGTCGAGCCGGAACACCGCCTGCTCGACCGGTCCGCTCTGCCACCGCCGCCACCGCTCCCGGACCGTGCCCCGCCCGGCGTTGACATGGGCGAGCGCGGCCAGGGTGCCCAGCGCCTCGTGCTCGGCGAGCGCCTTGGCCGGCAGGCCGTCGCGGCGGAGCCGGCGCTGCACCCGCCGGACGGTGTTGCCGAGCGCCTGTGCGAGGTCGGCGTCCCGGTACAGCTCGACCGTGCGCAGCGCCTGCACGGCGACCCAGATCCGCGGCGGTCGCGCCCGGTGCATCCCGGCGTGATGGACCACCTGTACCGCGAAGGCCAGCGCCTGCTCGTCGTGCGCCGGCAGCAGCGTCTGGGGAGCCGGCACGGTCGATGCCGGCTGGAGGACGGCGGTGACCCCCTCGGCCCGGCTGATCATGAATACGGTGCCGGTGATGCCCACCGCCTCCGGCGAGATCAGGCGGAGCAGCGCCCAGCCGGTCCCGCCCGCGCCGGGCAGGTCCCGGTCGCGGTCCCGCAGCCGGTACCGCAGCGACACCACGAGCCACTGGTACAGCCAGCGGCCACGGCGGCGCACGCCGGTCAGGGCCAGCACGACGACGCCCGCGAACGTGACCGCGGCGATCGTGGGCCACCCCTCGTCGAGGGCCAGGGCGACGGCGATCAGCACGAGCTGCCAGCACATGAGCTGCAGCACCCCGATCCCGCCGAGCGGGTCACGGGCGGTCCGGGTCGCGGTCCGGGGCACACCGAAACTGGTCACCGCCCGAGCCTGCGCCGCGAACATGAGGTTTTGATGACAGCGCCGCCGCGCCGGCCACTTCGTATAACTCCTGGTCAGGCGCGCATTCGCGGACATCCGCGGCGATTGCGCGGTATCGCGGGTGTAGCCGGACGGCTAGAGTCGCCGCGTGGAATCGACGGGCTCAGGTGCTCCCGATCGCCGCAGGCTCAGCGCTGCGGCGCGCACCCGCGTGAAGTTCGCCGCCATCGTCGTGAGCTGTGCGGGACTTGTCGGCGTGGCGGCCGGCCAGACCTCGGCTTCGCCCGGTCTGCAGTTCACCCAGGTCGGCCACTGGGTGTACAACAGCGCGTTCGGGTCGGCGTTCCACGTCGACGGCTCGACCAACCAGGTCGACGCGCAGGTCCGGGTGCCCGGCGGTGAGCCGGGCAGTCAGGTCGCGCAGGGCGAGCAGTCCGGCTACGTGGTCCAGCGCTCGCGGGTCACGGTGTTCAGCAAGTCCACGCTGAGCGTCGAGGACACCCTCACGCCGCCCGCCACCGAACAGCCGGTCGTGCTGGAGGTCGCGGGCGGTCCGTACCTGGTGTACCGCAACGCGGGCCAGGTGGTCCGGCTCGGCGATCCGGCCGCGACGGTCGCCGCGGGCGGACCGTTGTCCAGGCCCGCGGCGACCGGTGACGGCACCGTCTGGCTGCACCGGATCGACAGTGGCTCGCTGTGCGAGCTGCCGAAGGACGCCAGCCGGCTGGCCTGCCACGCGCAGCTGGAACAGGGCCACAGCGGTGCGCTGACCGTCGCCGGCGACCAGCCGGTGCTGGTCGACACCACGTCGGACACGCTGCGCACGGTCGGCAGGCAAGGATTCGGCGAGCCGGCCGCCACCGGCGTCGACCTGCCCGCGTCGGCCCAGGTCGCGACCGGCGCCGTCGCCGATCGGCTGGCCGTCGTCGACCCGGAGCGCAACCAGCTGCTGCTCATCGACACCGCCGGGCTGCACAAGCGCCCGGTGGCCAAGCCGATCGTTGTCGAGCTGCCCAAGGACGGCCGGTTCGCCGAGCCGGTCACGACCTCGAACGTCGTCGCGGTGGTCGACGAGACCCGCAACGACCTGCTGACCTACGACCGCACCGGCGCACCCAAGGACCGTGCGAAGATCCCCGGCAAGGGCGGAGCGGGTGGATCGCCCAGGCTGGCCCGCGGCGAGGACAACCGGATCTACGCCGACAGTGCGGACGGCTCGCACGTGCTGGTCGTCAACGGTGAGAACGGCTCGATCGGGGGCGTGGAGATCAACGGCGAGACCGGGTCTTCGCCGAGCGTGCAGGCCAGCGTGCAGGCCTCGCAGGAGCCGACGCCCGGAGCCACCGGCGGTGCGCCGCCGAATCCCGGCGGTGCGAACCCCGGCACGAACCCCGGCACGGGCAACAACCCGGGCACCGGCCCAGGCGTCACACTGACCCCGGCCGCCGCACCGGCGGTCACGGTGAAGGCCGCCTCCGGCGCGTTCACCGTGACGTGGAACCAGCCCGACCTGCGCGGCGGCACGCTCGTGCACTACCTGGTGAGTGCGCAGGGCCAGGCCGACCGTCAGGTGACGGGCCAATCCACCCAGTACACCGGCATCTCCGGCACCGTCACCGTTCGCGCGGTGACCAGGTTCGGCTCGGCGACGGTCCGCGGCAAGCCCGGCTCCGCCACGGTCCCCGCCGTTACGCCACCCACCGTGGAGATCGTCCGCGTGCGGAGCACGATCGGCCTGGTCGTGACCGTCAACGCCGACACCAAGGGCGCGCCGGCAACCTGCCGGGTGAGTTTCGGATCCGCATCCGCGTCGGCTTCCTGTAACGGCGCCACGGACATCACCATCACGAACGTCGCCTGGTTCGGGGCCATCACCATCACGGCGACCATCACCAATGCCGGGGGCAGCGGCACGGACACCTGGACGGGCGTGCCGCAGGTGGCGTGATGACCAGCCCGGCTATGCCGCTGTAATTATGTAGTGTACGCTACAGAATGTGGGCGACGTGACACCAACCCCAGGGGCGGCCTACCAGCTCATCGCCGACAACGTGCAGACGGTCGTGCACGGCAAGCCCGACGTCGTCCGGCTTGCCGTGGCCGCCCTGTTCGCCGAGGGCCACCTGCTGATCGAAGACGTGCCCGGCGTCGGCAAGACGACCCTGGCGCGGTGCATCGCGGCCAGCGTCGGCGGCCGGTGGCACCGCATCCAGTTCACCCCCGACCTGCTGCCGGGCGACATCACCGGCGTGATGGTGTACCACCAGGGCGCCGAGCAGTTCCAGTTCCACCCCGGCGGGATCTTCGCCAACGTCGTGCTGGCCGACGAGATCAACCGGGGTACGCCCAAGACCCAGGCCGCGCTGCTGGAGGTCATGGCCGAGCGCCGGGTGACCGTCGACTCGGTCAGCCACGACGTGCCACGGCCGTTCCTGGTCGTCGCCACCCAGAACCCGATCGAGCTCGAGGGCACCTACCGGCTGCCCGAGGCGCAGCTGGACCGGTTCCTGATGCGGCTGTCGGTCGGCTATCCCGACCACGACGCCGAGGCGCGGGTGGTGCTGGCGGACTGCGCCGGGGCGAGCCCGGACGACCTGTCCCCGGTGCTCGACATCGCCGACGTGCAGCGGGTCATCGGCGAGGTGCGCAGGTCCAGAGTGGATCCGGAGATCGCCTCGTACGCGGTCCGGCTGGCCGCGGCGAGCCGGGAGCACCCGGCCGTCCGGTACGGCGCCAGCCCCCGCGGCAGCATCGCACTGATCCGGGCGGCCCAGGCCTTCGCCGCCACCCACGGCCGCGACTACGTGATCCCGGACGACGTGAAGGACGTGGCCCACCCGGTGCTGTGCCATCGCCTCGTGCTCACCGCCGACGCCGAGCTGAACCAGCAGCAGGCCGGACAGGTGGTGGACGAGCTGTTGGCCGACACCGCCATGCCTGCCGCCGCGGCTGCGGCAGGGGCGTAGGCGTGCGGCTCACCCGCCGCGGCGTCACCGTCCTCAGTGGAGCCGCCGGCTGCTACCTCGTCGGCGAGCTGGCCGGCTATGCCTACTTCCGTGTGCTCGCCGGCATCCTGGTGGGCTGCCTGCTGGCCGCCGCGGCCACCACGATGCTCCGGCCGGCCGTCCAGATCAGCCGGACCGTGTACCCCGACCGGATCGAGCGTGGCCGGCCAGCACTGGCGACGCTGCTCGTGCGCAACACCACCGCACACCGGCATCGCGGCTTCGCCGCCGGCGACCGGGCCGGGGCTGAGGTGCACGAGATCCGGATCAGGCCGATCCCTCCCGGCGCCGATGCCACCTACCACTACGAGCTTCCGACCGCGTTGCGCGGACGCCTCCAGGTCGGCCCGCTCGCGCTGCGGCTGTTCGATCCGCTCGAACTCGTCCGCACCGAGCGGACCGTGGGCAGCACCGCGAGCGTGTGGGTGTACCCACGCCGGCACCCCGCACGCCCGGCGCAGGTGGGGCATCCCCGGCACCACCACGACGGCCCGATCACCGATCCGCCACTGCGCGGCTCGGCCGACATGCGCGCGGTCCGCGAGTACGTGCCCGGCGACGAGGTACGGCACCTGCACTGGAAGGCGACCGCCCGGACCGGTCAGCTCATGGTGCGCGACTACGCCGACCCGGCCCGGACGAGACTCACCGTGCTCCTCGACACCAGATCGGCCGCGATGACTCCCACGGTCTTCGAGGAGGCCGTCGAGGTGGCGGCCTCGCTGCTGTACGCGTCGGCGGCCGCGGGACAGCAGTGCCGGCTGGTCACACCGGCCGGCACCGACACGCCGGTGGACAGCGGCCTGCGCGTGGCCCGGGTACTGCTGGACGAGCTGTGCCTGGTCGGCCAGGACGACGCGCCGCCCGGGCCACCGCCGCCGGCCACGGCCCGTCCGCCCGGCGCCCTGGTCGTGATCACGGGTCCGGACGCCGACCTCGGCCCGGCCCGCCGGTGGCGGCCGGACACCGTGATCCGGCTCGGTGTCACGGCGCCGGCCGCCGGCGGGTTCATCAACGAGGTGGACGCGGCAGCCGCCGTGGCCAAGTGGAACGCGCTGCGGGCGGGCCCCGCATGAGCAGATCCGACCGGATCGCGGTCGTCGGGCTGCTCGGTTCGACCGCGGTGGCCGGCCTGCTGTTCGCGCCGGTGTTCGGCCTGCCGGCGCTGCTGCCGCCGGTGCTCGTGGTCGTCCTCGCCTGCTACGGCTGCGTCGAGCTGGGCGCGCGCCGGCCGCGCCTGGCATCCTGGCGGCCCTTGCTCGTGCTGCTCACCGGCGCGCTCGGGCTGGTCGAGTCGGTGCTGTTCCCGACCACCGTCGCCGGTCTGCCCACCGCGGCGTCACTGCGGGGGCTCCAGCGCGGGTTCACCGACGGCTGGCTGCTCACCCTCCAGTCCACCTGGCCGGCCCGGCCGGACCCGGAGCAACTGCTGTTCGTCCCGCTGGCGGTGCTGCTCGCCGGGCTGCTCGGCATCGAGCTCCTGCTCCGGCTGCGCAAGCCGGTGGCGGCACTGCTGCCCGGCCTGGCGGTGGCCGGGCTCGCCCAGACGTACCAGGCACTGACCGGCGGCGCGGCGGTGCTGGCCGCGGCGTGCTACGTGGCCCCCGCCGCGCTGCTGCTCCGGGCCGATCGCCCACGCGACGGCGGCCAGGCCCGTATCGACGTCCGGCCGGCGGTGGCGGCCGTGCTCGCGATCGTGGCGGGCACCGTCCTCATCGGCGGCTTCGATCCGGCCGGCCGGGATCCGTACCGCCTCAAGGACGCCTACTCGGCCCCGCTGCGCCGGCACCGGATCGTCAACCCGTTGCAGGAGATCGCGCAGCGCCTCGCCGAGCCGGACCGGGAGGTGTTCCGGTACCGCAGCGATCGGCCCGCCGACCGGTGGAGCCTCGTCGTGCTGGACGGATTCGACGGCGCCAACTGGTCCGCCGGGGCGCGCCTGTACCGGCTGGGAGCCCCGCGGGAAGGCGCGCCGGGCAGCACCGTCCGGTCGGCCGACGTGCGCCTGCGGGACCTGTCCGGGCCATGGCTGCCGAGCCAGCCGGTCCCGCTGGCCGTGGGCGGACTCGCGCCGCTCGTGGACCCGTCCGCCGGCACGCTGCTGCTGGATGAGCCGGCCGCGGCCGACACGGAGCGGCGGTACCGGCTGACCTGGTCCGAGCCCGAGGTGAAGGCCGCCGCGCTCGGCGACGGGTCGCTCGACACCGCGGCGGCGGGCGGACTCGGCGAGCTCGGCACCGTGCCGGCGGAGATCAGGCAGCTGGCCGAGGACGCGGTGCAGGGTGCCCGCCCGACGTTCCAGTCCGCGTTGCGACTGGAACGGTTCCTCAGCGAGCACTACCAGGTGGTCCACGGCGGCAAGCTGCCGACCGGGCACGGCTGGCCGCAGCTGCGCAACTTCCTGACCGAGAGCCGGCGCGGCACCAGCGAGCAGTTCGCCGCCGCATACGTGGTCCTGGCCCGGTTGAACGGCATCCCGGCCCGGCTGGTCGTCGGCTTCCGCGGCTCCGCCGAGACCGACGGCGACTCGTACGTGGTGCGCAACCGCGACGTGCTGGCCTGGCCGGAGGTGCCGGTGGCCGGAGTGGGGTGGGTACCGCTGGACCCGACCGCGGCGGTGACCACCGCCCAGGCCGGCCCGGCGTCGTCCGCCCTCGACGAGGCGGTCGCGCAGGTGCGGGCGCAGCAGGGATCGCCGCCACCGCAGGCGTTGCCGTCGCAGCCGGGGGAGAAGGCCGTTGAGCGCCGCGCTCCGGGCCTGGGTTTCCGCCAGATCGGCATGGTGGCGGTGGCGGTGCTGTGCGGGCTCCTGGTCGGCTGGCTGCTCGGGGTACCGCTGGCGAAGGCGGTGCGGACCGGGCGGCGCCGGCGTCGGACCGGCACCGACGGCGTGATCGGCGCCTGGGCCGAGGTGCGCGACCGGCTGCGGGCACACGGGGTGCCGTACGGGATCGGGATGACCCCGCGGGATCTGGCCGGGTCGGCCGCCCCGGTGGCCGGCGAGCCGACCACCCAGGCGGTCATCCGGCTGGGACGCCTGCTCGACACGGCGGTGTGGTCCGGCGTGCCGGTGACGGACGACGCTGTCCGGAAGGCCTGGGACGAGGTGCGCACGATCCGGCGGGGCCTGGCCGGTCGGCCGTTGCGGGACCGGCTGCGGGCAGCGGTGGATCCCCGCGTCCTGGTGCCACCGGGCGGGCGCGCCGCGCGGCCCGCCCGGTGGCATCGGTAGCTCGCGGCTCAGCGGTCCTCGTCGTTGCCGGACCGGCCGCGCAGCTTCGCCGGCACACCGTCGCCGGCGGCCGCCGCGCGTCGCCCAGTGACGGATCGGACGGCGCCGTGATGGCCCGGTCCCGAGCCCGGCCGCAGCGTGCCCGCGGCGTGCTGGCCAACCATCGGCGGCACCACCGGCGGAAGGGAACCGCCGGTCGGCTTGACCGCCGCCGGGGTGAGCACGCCGGGCCGGGCCTCGGCGGCCAGGACCGGCGCCCACCGGCCGACGACCGGGTTCGCCACCGACATCAGGCCGTTGCCACCGGCCGCTCCCGCCCAGCCCAGCC
>NZ_JAHYSG010000160.1 GCF_022095675.1 Dactylosporangium sp. AC04546
CCGGCCAACCAACCATGCGATCACTGATCGCCTACGACCACTAACCCCTTGGAATAGATCGTCTAGGACTGGACGATCGGGAGGACGCCGGTGCCCGGGTCCTGGCTCGTCGGCGTTTCGGTCGGCGACTCCGTGGGCGTCGGCTCCGTCGTGGTCGGCGGATCTGTCGGCGACGGTTCCGTGGGGCCCACGGTTGCCGTGAACGTCATCGTCGGCGGCATGCTCGTCGGGCCCGAGGCGGTCGGCGCCGGCGGCTGCGCGCCGCCCGTCGGGTTGCCGATCAGGGTCGAGGACGCCTGCGGGTTGGGGCGCTGGCCCGGCACGCCGGTGGTGCCCTGCGGGTTGGGCTGCGGGGTGAGGTTGTTCGTCACCTGGTCGCCCGTGGTCGAGCCGCGGTGCGTGCCCGAGTCGCCCCCGCCGCCCATCAGCTCGCTGGTCGTCTCGGCCGCCGCGAAGACCAGCGCGAGCGCCATCGGCACCGCGATCGCCATCGACGTGACCCGCCGGCGCGACATCTGCGAGCCGCGCATCCAGCGGCGCGTCTGGGCCGGCACCGCGGCCGCGTCGAGGTCGTCGATCGCCAGGCCGAGCAGCAGCTGGCGGGCGTCCGGGCGCTCGGCCGGGTCGCGGGTCAGCGCCGCGGCAACCAGGTCGCGGACCGGGTCGGGGATGCCGCTCAGGTCGGGGTCGCCCTCGAGGATCTTCCAGGCGCGGGCCGCCGCCTCCTCGCCGCCGAACGGGTGCCGGCCGGTGGCCGCGAACGCCACCAGGCAGCCCCAGCCGAAGATGTCCATCGCCGCGGTCGGCTCCTCGGCGCGCAGCTGCTCGGGGGAGGCCCAGCCGAGGCTGCCGACGATGTTGCCCGTGCCGGTGATGTCGCTGACCGCGTCGAGGGCGCGGGCGATGCCGAAGTCGATGATGCGGACGCCACCGAGCGTGACCATGAGGTTGCTCGGCTTCAGGTCGCGGTGGACCAGCCCGACGTTGTGGATCGCGGCGAGGGCGGCCGCGACGCCGAGCGCGACGCTGTGCAGCATCGCCGGGTCGAGCGGGCCGTCGTCGGAGACCAGGCGGGACAGCGGGATGCCCTCGAGATACTCCGTGACGAGGTAGGGGCGCTCCTCGTGCATGCCGGAGTCGAGCACCCGCGCGGTGCAGAAGCCGGGCACCCGCTGGGCGGCCCGGACCTCGCCGGCGAACCGGGTGCGGAACCGCGGGTCGCGCGCCAGGTGCGCGTGGACGAGCTTCAGGGCGACCCGGGAACCGTCGGTCGTCTGCGCCAGGTAGACGGTGCCCATCCCGCCGATGCCGAGCTGCCCGAGCAGCCGGTAGTCGTCGATGCGGACCGGGTCGTTGTGCGTCAGGTCGCCGACGGTGGCCCGGCGCGCGGGGGCGGCGGAGCGCAGCGGCAGGTCCGGCGTGCCGGACTCACCGGCGCCGTCGTCGAGGCCTGCCTCGGTCATCGGGTCCCTTTCACAAATCTCACCTGCAGTCTGGTCCTTCCACCGGGAGATGAAAAGACCGCACTGGATGCACCGGGCAGTCGCCCGGTGAGCAAACAGTAGACCAACCCAGCACCAATCGTCCGCCCTGGAGGGCGCCATTGGCTGCAACGACGCACGGGGTGTCGAGATGACGCCGATCCACCCGATTGGTGCAGGTCAGCGCGCTCGCTCCAGGTGATCGATCAGTCCACGCAGCGCAGTGGTGACGACGGCGAGCTGCGACGGTTCGAGGTACGACAGTGCGAACGCCTCGGCCGTCTGCGACTCCGGCAGCAGCTCGCGCACCAGCCGCTGTCCCTTGCGGGTGAGCTGGAGCACGACGAGCCGCCCGTCGCCCGGATGGGCGTCGCGGCGCACCAGGCCGCGCCCGGACAGCGTGTCGACCACGCCGGTCAGCGTCGCCTTGGAGATGCCGGCCTGCTCCGCGACGTGCCGGGTCTCCATCCGGCGGTTGGTCCAGACGGTGCGCAGCACGACGAACCCGGTCCAGGTGAGCTGCCGCGGCCGCAGGACGACCTGCTCCACGTGTTGCCGGACCGCGTTCGCCGCCCGGTGCAGGTGCAGGACGGTCTCGGTCGGGTTCAGCGGCTCGGGCGTCTCGCGCTGTGCTGTCATGGTCACCACGCGCGACGCAGACGCGCGCGCTTCGACCCGACACCATTCCGGCCCATATGGGCGGCCCCCCTCCGGTCCCCACATTGAACACACAGAATATCGGCAACATGCCGAATGTGTTGCCCCATCATCACACTGAGCAATTCTCCGCATGCGCTCTGTAGCCCATTTTCGGCGGATATGCCGGTTTTGCCGCCCCCCTCTGCCGGGTATCCGATGAATTGAACTTTCTCAGGGCCACCTGGGAGACTGACGGACATGCGTACCGGGCCGGTCGTAGCGGTACTCCTGCTCGGGCTGTCCGGCTGCTCCCATCAACCAGAGCCGTCCCCGGCCCCGTCTGATACGCCCTGGCAGCGACTTCCCGACGCCCCGTCGGCGCGCACGGAGGTGGCGGCCGCGGTGAGCGGGGCGCGCATCGTCGTCGCGGGCGGCTACCGCGCCGACGGCGGCACGGTGAACACCGTCGAGATCTTCGACACAGCGACCGGCCACTGGTCCGCCGGCCCGCCACTGCCGCTCGCGGTCAACCACGCCATTGCCGCCGCGGTCGACGGCACGGTCTACGTCTTCGGCGGATACTTCGGCGACGGCACCCCGAGTGCCGCCGCCTTCCGCCTGAGCCCGGCCGACCCGCAGTGGCGGTCCGTCGCCGACCTTCCGGAGGGCCGCGCGGCCGGCGCCGCCGCGGCGATCGGCGGCACGGTCTACGTCGCCGCCGGCATCGGCCCCGGCAAGGACACGCTCGCCACCGCGATGCTCGTCTACGACACCGCCGCCGACCGCTGGCGCACCGTCCCGGGCCCGCCGACCCCGCGAGAGCACCTCGGCGGCGCGGCCACGGGCGGCAAGGTCTACACGGTCGCCGGCCGCACGGCGAAGGCCGGCAACCTGGCCGTCGTCGAGGCGTACGACCCGGCCATCGGCGCCTGGACCCGCCTGCCCGACCTGCCCACCGCGCGCGGCGGCCTGGCCGCGACCGCCACCTGCCGCGGCTGGGTGGTGGCCGCCGGCGGCGAGGGCCAGCACACGTTCAACCAGGTCGAGGCGTATGACCCGGCGACCGGCGCCTGGCGCGCCCTCCCGCCGATGCCCAACCCGAAGCACGGCCTGGGCCTGGTGACGGTGGGCCCGCTGCTCTACACGCTCCCCGGCGGCCCCGAGCCCGGCCTGCACGTCGCCGCCACGACCGAGGCTCTCGACACCGGCCCCTGCGGCGGTTAGCGGCCGGCGGGCGGGGAATCCGGGGTGGTGTGATCCGGGTCGGCACCTCCGGCTGGCAGTACCGCGACTGGCGCGGCCGGTTCTACCCGCGCGACCTGCCGCAGCGCCTCTGGCTGGAGCACTACGCCGCCGCGTTCGACACCGTCGAGGTGAACAACGCGTTCTACCGCCTGCCGGAGCGCTCGACGTTCGAGGCGTGGCGCGACCGTACCCCGGACGACTTCACCGTCACCGTGAAGGCCAGCCGCTACCTCACCCACATCCGCCGGCTGCGCGAACCCGAGGAGCCGGTCCACCGGCTGCTCGACCGCGCCGCCGGCCTGGGCAAGAAGCTCGGCCCGGTCCTGCTCCAGCTGCCGCCGAACCTCAAGGCCGACCCGGCCGCCCTGGACGCGACCCTGGCCGCGTTCCCGCACGACATCCGGGTGGCCGTCGAGCCGCGGCACGCGTCGTGGTGGACCGACGAGGTACGGGCCGTGCTGAGTGACCGGGGCGCGGCGCTGTGCTGGGCCGACCGGCTGGGCCGGCCGCAGGCGCCGCTCTGGCGGACCGCGGACTGGATGTACCTCCGCTTCCACGAGGGAAGCGCGAACCCGTGGCCCCGCTACGGCCGGAGCGCGCTCGACACCTGGGCCGGACGCACCGCCGAAGGTCACGACGGCTACGTCTACTTCAACAACGACCCGGGATGCGCCGCCGTGGCCGACGCCGAAGCCTTCGCCCGGCTGGCGGAGCGCCGGGGGCTGGACGTCGGCCGCGCTCCGCGTACAGTCGGCAAATGATCGGCAAACTCTGCTGGGTGGTCGTCATCGTCGCCATCCTGGCGCTGCTGGTGTGGCAGCGCCGCCGCCTGATGGACCGCCCCCGCGACGATGACTAGGTGGCACCGGGATACGTAGACGCCCCGGCTCTCCGACTACGTATGTCCCACCCCCGCGAATACGTAAGCGCTACCGATGGAACGCGGGCCTTACGGCGGGAGGATGGTGGCACAAGGTTGAGAGGAGCGGGGCCATGAACCCGAACCATCCGGTGATCCTGAACGAGCTCGTCCGTCAGCGGCAGCAGCACATGCTCGACGAGGCGAGGCACTGGACAAGCCGCGTGCGGCTGCGCCGCCGAAACGAGCGACCCGGGATCGCCGCCTGAGACACCCGAAGCCGTAGTTCCACGGGGGAAGGCAGCCCCGGTGCACCCCTCCGCACCGGGGCTGTTTCGTGCCCGGAAACAGGACTCCCGACAGCAGGACTACGGCATGACTAGGCCACGGTGACGGCGAACATACGTAATGGATGCGGATGTGCTCCACCCCTTACGCCGGGAGGATGGACACATCAACGGAGACCAAGGAGTTCGCCATGATGCACCCCACCTTCCTGTACAGCCAGCTCCAGCACCGCCAGCAGGGCCTGCTGGGCCTCGGTGACGGCGTCCGCCGCGACGTCCGCCGTGACGCGCTGCCACGCCGCCACTGGTGGCACAGGTCGCGACCGTCACAACCGGCATCGCGCCCACCCGCCGGTAGGCTGGTGGCGTGCGGGCCAGCCGTAGCGGAGTGAGCCAGGTAATGGTCGGCCGCGACGACGAACTGCGGAGACTCCGCCGGCTCGTCGACGCGGCCGACCCGTCCGTCGCCATGCTCGGCGGCGAGCCCGGCATCGGCAAGAGCCGGCTGGTGCAGGAGCTGATCGCGGGCCTGCCCGACACGGTGCCGGTGCTCGACGGTCAGGCCGATCCCGGCACCCTCAGCCGCCCGTTCGAGGTGCTGCTCGGCGCGATCGACAGCTGCAACCGCTCCGGCGCCCTCGACCCCGAGCTGCTGCGGGTCGTGACCGACGCGTCCCGCTCGATGATCGACCGGATCCAGGCCGGCCTGGAGATCGTCCGGCTGCTCACCACCCCGGGCCCCTCGATCGTCGTCTTCGAGGACCTGCACTGGGCCGACTCGGAGAGCGTCGCCCTGTTCGAGCGCGTCGCCGAGCTCAACGGCGGCCGGCTGCTCATCGGCACCTACCGGCCCGACGAGATCACCCGCCGGCACCCGCTCGCCGACCTGCTGACCCGGCTCGAGCGGCGCTACACGGTCAACAACGTCCGGCTGGAGCGCCTCACGCTCGCCGACACCTCCACGTTCCTCAAGGCCGCCACCGGGCGGCCCCCGACGTACCGCACCGCCCTCTCGCTGCACAACCGCACCGGCGGCAACCCGTTCTTCCTGGAGGAGCTGCTCAAGGCCAACGGCGACGCCGACCTCGACACGCTCTGCGACCGCCCCCTGCCGTGGAACGTGGCCGAGGCGCTGCGCCGCCAGCTCGACGACCTCGACGCGGGGGAGCAGCGCATCGTCGAGGCCGCCGCCGTGCTCGGCCGCAAGGTCCCGTTCGACCTGCTGGCCGCGGTCACCGGCCACGACGAGAACGAGCTCATCGACGCCCTGCGCGACCTGGTCCGCCGCGGCCTCATGGTGGAGACCGGCGAGGACGAGTTCAGCTTCCGTCACGCCCTGACCCGCGAGGCGCTCGTCGACGAGATGCTCGGCCGGCAGCGCCGCCGCCTCCACGAGCTGGCCCTGGAGACGCTGCTGTCGACCGGCAGCCGCGACTACGCGCTCGTCGCCCACCACGCCAAGGGCGCCGGCCGCTACCTCGACATGGTCGAGGCGGCCCGCCGCGGGCTGCACGTCTACATGGGGATGGGCTCGCCCTACCAGGCGCTCCAGCTCGCCGAGATGGGCCTCGACGAGCTGCCCGACGACGTCGAGCTGCTCGCCTGCGGCGCCCGCGCGGCGTGGCTGGCCGGCCTGCTCGACGACGCCCAGGAGCTCGGCCGCCGCTGGCTCGCCGTGGCCGCCACCCGCGAGGAGCGCGCCGACGCGCTGCGGCTGCTCGTCCGGCTCGGCTGGGAGGTCGGCAGCAGCGGCACCATGCAGGAGCGGGCCGCCGAGCTGCGGGCCGAGATCGAGCCGCTCGGCGACGTGCCCGCCAAGGCGTATGCGTATGCCGCCATCGCCCAGTCGTACATGCTCACCGACGACACCGAGCGGGCCGTGGCCTGGGCCGACAAGGCCATCGCCCTCGGCGAGCAGCTCGACCTGCCGGGCGTCTGGCTGGCCGGCAAGGTCGAGAAGGGCTCGGCGCTGGTCAACTTCGCGGCCGGCGTCGACGAGGGCGTCAAGGTGCTCAACGAGGCGGCCCAGCAGGCCGAGCAGGCCGGCGAGTGGCTGCTCGCGGCGCGCGCCATGAACAACCTGTACAACCTGCTGCCCGGCGGCCCGGCCGACTGGGCGGCGGCGCTGGAGCGGATGCGGTCCTTCGCCGAGAAGGCCGGGTTCGAGTCGCTCGCGGTCGCCTCCTACTTCCAGGGCCGCGCCCGGCTCGCGGTACAGCAGGGGAACCTGGCGGCCGCCCTGGCCGAGCTGGAGTCGGCCCGCCGCCGCGACCGGGGCCTGCTGCGCACCCGCAACGGCAGCGACTACCACGGCGTGTTCTTCACCGGGCTGCTGCTGGAGGCCGGCGACCTGGACAAGGCCGAGACGGTGCTGCGCGGCCTCATCGAGCAGTCCAGCGACGCCTACACGATGCTCACCCAGACCTCGGTGCCCGGCCTGCAGTTCCACCTGGCCTGCCGGCAGGGCCGGGTCGAGCAGGCCCGCGAGCACCTGCGCACGGTCCTGGAGGCGGTCCGGCTCACCGGCGTCACCGGCCGCGACTTCGCGCACGACCTCATCTCCGCCGGCCTGGCCGCCGGCCTGCACGTCGACGAGCTGCGCCCGGTCGCCGCGGTGATCGACGACCCGCTCTTCGACGACGTCTGGCGCTGGCTGGCCGACGCGCAGATCGCCGAGGCCGCCGGCGAACTCGAAACGGCCCTCCGCCTGTACCGCCGGGCGACCGCCGAGCCCACCCTGCTCCTGCCCAACCAGCGCGGCACCGGCCACCTCGGCGCGGCCCGCTGCCTGCTCGCCGCCGGCGACCTCGACGCGGCCCGCGAGCAGGTCCGGGCGGCCGAGCCGCTGCTGGCCCAGTGGTCCGGCTGGCGGGTCGCCGAACTGACCGCCCTGCGCGGCCGCCTCGGCCTGGCCACCCCGGCCGCCGCCGGCGCCGGCGGCGAGGCGCTGACCCCGCGCGAGCGGGAGGTCGCCACGCTGCTCGCCGAGGGCCTCACCAACGCCGAACTGGCCCGCCGCCTGTACATCTCGCCCCGCACCGCCGCCGTGCACGTCTCGAACATCCTGAGCAAGCTCGGCCTCGAGTCGCGCACGCAGATCGCCGCCTGGGTCAAGGCGCGCGTTCAGTCCTGAGTCGCCGGCCGTACAGCCGCCGTCCCTACGGTGAGCCGGTGCGCAAGCTCTGGGCCCTGGTGACCGTCGCGCTGCTGCTGCTCCCGGCTGCCCCCGCGGCGGCGGCGTCCACGAAGACCCGCCTGCGGGTCATGACGCTCAACATCTTCTACGGCGGCGACGACCTCGACCTGGCCACCGGCGACTTCTGCGCCGTCCCGGACGGCTGCCCGGGCACGCTGCGCGAGCTGGAGCGGCTCATCCGCGACGCCCGGGCCGACGTCGTCGGCGTCCAGGAGCCCGAGCGCAACGTCGAGCGGATCGCCGCCGACCTCGGCTGGTACGGCAGCAACCGCGCCCACGTCATGTCCCGCTTCCCGCTGATCGACCCGCCCGGCAGCAACGGCCTGTACGTCTTCGTGCAGGTCGCGCCGGGCCGCGTGGTCGCCGTCGCCAACACGCACCTTCCTTCGGACCCGTACGGCCCGTACCTGGTCCGCGACGGCGGCACCCGGGCCGAGGTGCTCGACCTGGAGCGCCAGGTCCGCGTGCCGGCGGTGCAGGAGCTGCTGCGGGTGCTGCCCGCGCTCGCCCGCCGAGGCATCCCCGTGCTGCTCACCGGCGACTTCAACAGCCCGTCGCACCTGGACTGGACGCCGGCGGTGGCGAAGGTCCGCCCCGAGGTCCGCTACCCGGTGCGCTGGCCGGCGAGCGCCGCCCTGGCCGGCGCCGGGCTGGTCGACACGTTCCGCGAGGCCCACCCTGACCCGGTCCGCGACCCCGGCTTCACCTGGACACCCGGCAGCCCGGAGAGCGACCCGCAGGAGGTGCACGACCGCATCGACTGGGTGCTGCGGGCCGGTCCGTCGCGCACGCTGGCCAGCGAGGTGGTGGCGACCGGCCGGTCCCCGTACCCGACCGACCATCGCGGTGTCGTCTCGACCGTCGAGGTGGAGGCAGCGGTACCGCAGGTGCTCGTGGCACCGCAGACCCGGCGCGTCCCGATCGGGCAGTCCCTGCCGGTCACGTACCACGGAACCGGCCGCGTCACCCTGCACGACGACCGCGGCCGCCTCGTCGCCGCCGAGACCACCCGCCGCCTCGACGGCACGGTGACGTTCCCGACCCGCGGCCTGCCCCGGGGCCGTTACACGGTCGCCCTGGGCACGTCGCGGACGGATGTCTGGCTGTACCCGCCGGGCGAGGGCGCGACCCTGCGGGTGGACCCGCGCCGCGACACCGTGCGGGTGACCTTCACGGGCGCGCCGGGCATGGGCCTCGACTGGATCTCGCTGTACACCTGCGGCTCGGGCAACGACGAGTACCTCGCGTACGCCTACACCGGCTCGGCGATCGAGGGCACCGTCACGATCGACGCGACGTCGCTCGATCCCGGCTGCTACGTGGCCCGCCTGCTGCCCGACGACGGGTACCGCTCGGTCGCCGAGTCTGCCGAGTTCCGCCTCCTGCCGTAGCGCGCGGGCGAGCCCGCCCGCGGTGGACGGCGTCGTGGTCGACGCCGTCCACGTGGGCGCCGGCTCAGCCCGCCAGACCGGCCAGGCGGAGCAGGAGGGCCTTGACCTCGGTGGCCTTCACCGACGCCGAGTCCAGCGACAGCGCCGGGTCGTCGCAGAGCCAGACCGGGCCGTCGTCCGCCGTGGACGGCAGCAGGCCGTGCGAGCCGCGGACCGCCTTGGCGCCCGCGTCCAGGCCGACCACGTTCATCAGGTACCGCATCCCCAGCTTCTTGCGGGCCAGCGCCAACCCCGCCCGGGCCTTCGCCGCGCCCGGGTTGGCCGGGTCGAAGAACAGCTCGGCCGGGTCGTAGCCGGGCTTGCGGTGGATCTCGACCAGCTGCGCGAAGTCGGGGCGGCGGGCGTCGTCGAGCCAGTAGTAGTACGTGAACCAGGCGTCCGGCTCGGCCAGCAGGACCAGCTCGCCCGAGCGCTCGTGGTCCACGCCGTAGCGGGCCTTGCCGGCCTCGTCGAGGACCTCGCCGACGCCGGCCAGGCCCGCGCACAGCTTCTGGGCGGCCGGGACGTCGGCCGGGTCGCGGACGTAGACGTGGGCGATCTGGTGGTCGGCGACCGCGAACGCCCGGGACGTCCACGGGTCGAGGTACTCCATCCCGTCCTGCGTGTAGACGTTGAGCAGGCCCTCCGAGCGCAGCAGCCGGTTGACGTCGACCGGGCGGCGGGCGTCGGTGATCCCGTACTCCGACAGGGCCACGGTCGTCGCGCCCCGGGCGCGGGCGGCGTCGAGCAGCGGCGCGATGACCTCGTCGAGCGCGGCGGCGGCGTCGGCGGCCGCACGGGACGACGGGCCGAAGCGCTGCAGGTCGTAGTCGAGGTGGGGGAGGTACACCAGGGTCAGGTCGGGGTTCTTGTCGGTCA
This sequence comes from Dactylosporangium sp. AC04546, assembly GCF_022095675.1. Lineage (GTDB taxonomy): Bacteria > Actinomycetota > Actinomycetes > Mycobacteriales > Micromonosporaceae > Dactylosporangium. The sequence continues at coordinate 10,017 of NZ_JAHYSG010000160.1, forward strand.
TGATCTGCTCGGCGGCGCGCGCGATCCAGGCCGACGAGGGCAGGCCGGCGCCCGGGCCCCAGTACGTGAACAGCGGGAACTCGCCGAGCTTGGACGTCAGCTCGTCGTGCAGCGCCGGGGGATGGGTGTAGCAGTCGGGCTCTTTGCGGCCGTCCGAGTAGTAGATCGGCCGGGGCGTGACGGTCCAGTCGACGTCCGCGCCCATGGCGTACCACCAGCACACGTTGGCGACCGTGTAGCCGGGCGACAGGCGGCGGGCGGCGTGCCACAGCTTCTCGCCGCCGACGAGCGCGTTGTGCTGCCGCCACAGGAAGACCTCGCCGAGGTCGCGGAAGTACCACCCGTTGCCGACGATCCCGTGCCCCGACGGCGGCTCGCCGGTCAGGAACGTCGACTGCACCGAGCAGGTCACGGCCGGCAGCACGGGCTCCAGCGGTACCGCCGGACCCAGTGCGGCCAGGCGCGGCATGTAGGCCAGCAGCCGCGGGGTGAGCCCGACGACGTCGAGGACCAGGAGGGGCTTGCTCATCGCGACTCCAGCGTCTTGAGCCCGAGGTCCTGCAGGACGTCCCGGGCGTAGGCGAGTTCGGCGGCCATCCCGGCCGCGAGGGCTTCCGGGCCGGTGGGGCGCTGGGCCGGCGGGAGCACGCCCCAGGTGTACGTCTCGACCTCCAGGTGGTCGCAGGCGGCGATCGGCCCGCCGACGAGCGCGGCGAGCCCCGCGCGCAGCACCCCGGTCGTCGCGGCCAGCGGCGGCTCCGGCTCGGCGTGCAGCGGCACGTGGTAGTGCACCCGCCACGGCCCGTCGGCACCGCTCTCCAGGGCCTCGTCGAGGTCGTCGAACGAGTGCCGGCAGCCGGCCGAGCGGGTCTGGTGCATGAACTTCGGCTCGACGTACTGCGCGAGCGTCGCGGCGCCGGCCACCGGGTCGGCGACCTCCAGCGCCGCCGAGACCTGGATCTTCACGATCGGCAGCCCGGCCCGGGCGAGGCGCTGCACCGCCGCGACCGGGTCCTCCCACGCGCACGCGAGGTGGGCCAGGTCGACGCAGACCCCGAGCCACCGCGGGTCCACGGTGGACAGGTGCACGGTCGCCTGGAGCGTGTTCTCGATGACGCAGCCGGGCTCGGGCTCGAAGGCGACCCGCACGGCGCGGCCGGTGAGCACCTCCAGCCCGGCCAGGCCGGCAGCCAGCGCGTCGAGGGCCCGGCACACCTTGCCGACATGGTCGCTGTCCCACGGCTCGCGCCAGCCCAGCGGCAGCGTCGAGATCGAGCCGCGCGCGGCGTCGTCCGGCAGCAGGTCGACGAGGATTCTTGCCAGATCCAGGGTGTACCGCAGCCGCGCCGGCTCGGTCCAGTCGGGCCGGTAGACCTTACGCTTCACGACGGGCGCGTGGAACGCCCGGAACGGGAACCCGTTGAGCGTCACCACCTCCAGCCCCCGGGCGTCGAGCTCGCGCCGCAGCCGCTTGCGCAGGGCCGCGTCGCCGGCCAGCTCCGTCGCGGCGTCGATGCCGAGCCACAGCCCCAGCCCGAGCACGTCGGCGCCGAGCCGGTCGCGCATCCGCGCCGCGTACGTGTCGAGCTGGGCGATGATCCCGGCGACGTCCTCGGCCGGGTGGACGTTGGTCCCGTAGGCCAGGTGGACCACCTGGCCGTCCGGGTGCCGCAGCCGCATCAGGACCCGCCGCGGAGGATCGAGTTGCCCTCGAACGTCGCCGCCGTGCCCTCGATGTCGGACAGGTCGAGCCGCTTGGACTGCCCGTAGAACTCGACCGGGTTGCGCCACAGCACCCGGTCGACGTCGTCGGCGCTGAACCCGGCCGCGAGCATCGCCTCGCCGGTGCGCAGGGTCAGCAGCGGGTCCGAGCGCCCCCAGTCCGCCGCCGAGTTCACCAGCATCCGCTCCAGGCCGTGCTCCTGGAGGATCGCCACCATGCGTTCGGCCGTCATCTTCGTGTCGGGGTAGATCGAGAAGCCCATCCAGCAGCCGCTGTCGGCGACCCGCCCGACCGTCACCTCGTTGAGGTGGTCGACCGCGACCCGGCCCGGGTCGATGCCCGACTCGCGGACCACGTCGAGCGTCCGGTCGGTGCCGCGGGCCTTGTCCCGGTGCGGGGTGTGGACCAGGGCGGGCAGGTCGTGGTCGATCGCGAGGGCCAGCTGGGCGGCGAAGACCTCGTCCTCCTCCGGCGTCATGGAGTCGTAGCCGATCTCGCCGACCGCGACGACGCCGTCCTTCTCGAGGTAGCGGGGCAGCAGGGGCAGCACCTCGCGGCACCGCGGGTCGTTGGCCTCCTTCGGGTTCAGCGCGATCGTGCAGTGGTGGCGGATGCCGAACTGGCTCGCCCGGAACGGCTCCCAGCCGACCAGCCCGTCGAAGTAGTCGGTGAACGACCCCACGGTGGTGCGCGGCTGGCCCAGCCAGAACGCCGGCTCGACCAGGGCCTTCACCCCGGCCGCGGCCATCCGCTCGTAGTCGTCGGTGGTCCGTGACGTCATGTGGATGTGCGGGTCGAAGATGCGCATCACGAGACCTCTTCCCGGAGCCGGTGCAGCAGTTCGGTGGCGTCGCCGGGCATGGTGCGCCCGGCGGCGTGTCGCTCCTCGGCGAGCCCGGCGAGCATCGTCGCCAGCTCCCCGTCGGCCCGTTCGTCGAGGTCGGCGACCCCGTCGAGGGGCAGGCCCATGAAGACCGCCTTGAGCACGCCCTGGCGCCAGGCGGCCACCGGCAGGTGCCGGGCCGCCGGGCCGAGCGCGGCGGCGACGAGCCGGGTGTCGTTGGTGCGCAGCGCGTCGAGCAGCAGCTCGCGCACGACCTCCGGTCGCACCTCCAGCCAGGGCAGGGCGCGCAGCACGGCGCGCTTCTCGGCGCCGTCACCGTAGCGGTACAGCGACTCGAGCTCGGCCGCGACCGCCTCGGCGGGCAGGCGGGTCAGCAGCAGCGCGCGGGCGGCGTCGTCGACGGTCCAGGCCGGCAGCCCGGTCAGCCCCCAGCGGCCGCACTGGCGCCCGGCGGCGGGGAACAGGCGGGCGACCGACGCCGGCTGGCGGGAGACGGTCTCCAGCGCCGTGTCGAGCCAGACGGTGTCGGGCAACTCCGCGGCGAGGATCTCGTAGAAGGGTGGCGGATTCACGGGACCTCCTGAAATCGGTCCAGGGACCGCTGCTCGGCGGCGCGCAGGAACGCCAGCGAGTCGCGGGCCACGCTCGGCGCGGCGTGGCTGTGGCGGGGCAGTTCGACGGCGACGAGGCCGCCGTAGTCGGTCTCGGTGAGCGCGCGCAGCACCGGCGGGAAGTCGATCTCGCCGGTGCCGAACTCCAGGTGCTCGTGGACGCCGCGGACCATGTCGTCGATCTGGACGTTGACCAGCTGCCCGGCGACGCGGCGGACGCACTCGTCGACCGGCCACGGCTCCAGGCAGCGGCAGTGGCCGATGTCGAGGGTCAGCCCGAAGTGGACGGGCGCGCCGAGGTCGGCCCGCAGCCGCTCCCAGTCGGTGATGGACTCGACCAGCATGCCCGGCTCCGGCTCGAAGCCGAGCATCATCTCGGCGCCCTCGGCCGCGGCGAGCACGTCGGCGCAGCCGGCCACGAGCCGCCGCCAGGCGACCTCGACCGGCAGCTCGGGCGGGCGCACCCCGGCCCAGAAGCTGACCGCCTCCGCACCCAGGTCGGCGCCGATGCGCACCGCGCGCCGCAGGAAGTCCAGCCGCAGCGCGGGCTCGTCGTCGAGCAGCGTCGGGGCGTGCTTGCGCCAGGGGTCGAGCAGGTAGCGCGCGCCCGTCTCGATGACCACGCCCAGCCCGAGCTCCGCGAGCCGGCGGCCGAGGCTGCGCACGTGGCGGTACACCTGCGCGTCGAACGGGTCCAGGTGCTGGTGGTCGAGGGTGAGCGCGACCCCCTCGTACCCCAGCCCGGCGATCACGGCGAGCGCGTCGTCGAGCCGGTGGTTGCTGAACCCGTTCGTGCCGTACCCGAACCTCAGCCCGCTCATGCGCCCTCCGCTTCGCTCCGGACGCCTGAGCTCCATCCTGAACTCATGATGAGCGGCCTCCTCCGCTTCGCTCCGGAACCGCTCATGTCGGCGACAGCCGCTTCGAGAGCTGCCGCGCCAGCGGGGCCGCGGCGGCGACGGCGATGCCGGTGAGCGGCGCGCCGGCCCGGGCGGTGAGCGCGCCCTGCAACGTCGGCAGGTTGAGGATGCCGGCCCCGACCGAGGCCCGGATGTTCTCCGCGGTCGGCTTGTCCAGCGCGATGACCTGCGGCTTCCCGTACCGGTGGGCGTACCAGGCGGCCAGCCCGGCCGGGATGAACCAGAGCCTGCGGCGGCCGACCGCGGCGCTGGCGGCCACCACGGCCGTGCCCGCCAGGGTCGCCGCCGGCAGCGACGGCTCGGCGCCGTGCACCTCGGCCCGGGAGAGCGCGGTGACCGTGTACGTGTGGGCGAACACCGTCGCCGCCGGCAGCAGGGCCTTGCGCAGCCGCCCGCCCGACGCGCCGAGCAGCACGTCCAGGGCCCGGCAGGCGGCCATCGCGGCCGGTCCCGCGGCGGTGTTCTTCAACCCGAGGTCGTAGGCCCAGACCGTGCCCGCGAGCGGGACGGCGACGGCGAGCGCGCGCCGGCCCCCGGCCAGGCCGGCGACGGCGACCCCGGCCGCGGTCAGGCCGGCGGCGATGCCGAGGGCCGTCTCCGGCGCGATCCGGCCCGACGGGATCGGCCGCTCCGGCCGCTCGACGGCGTCCACGTGCCGGTCGGCCCAGTCGTTGGCGGCCATGCCGGCCCAGTACAGCAGCACCGAGGAGCCCGCGAGCCCGGCCGTGCGCGGGCCGAGCCGCCCCGCCGCCGCGGCGCCGGCGACGACGTCGCCCGGCACCGACAGCGCGGCCGGGGCCCGGACCAGCTCGGCCAGCTCCCGCCAGCCGGGCCTTCCACGCCCACCGGGCCGGCCGAGGCTCCCAGGGCTCCCGGGCCCGCCGGGCCTCATCCGAGCGTCCTGGTGAACTCGGCCAGCGCCACGAACTGCGCGGCGAGCGAGTGGTCGACGTCGCCGAGCGGGTCCTTGAAGAAGAAGGCCAGCTCGGTGAGCGGCCCGGACCGCCCGGCCCGGTGCGCGGCCGCCGCCAGCCGGGCGAGGTCGAGCACCAGCGGCGCGGCCAGCGCGGAGTCGCAGCCGTGCCAGGTGAACTCCATGCGCATCGGCGTGCCCAGGAAACCGGCGAACGTGATGAGATCCCAGGCGGTCTTGAAGTCGCCGATGTCCGGCACGTACTCGATGCGGGTGTGCCCGTCCGGCTGGTAGCCGAGCGTCTCCTTGAGCACCCGCTGCTTGCTCGCCGACTTGGCCGCGTTGGCCGCCGGCTCGGCGAGCGTCGCCCCGTCGCCGCCGCCCAGCAGGTTGATGCCCGACCAGGAGCGCACCTGGAGGTGCCGCATCGCGAACATCGGCGCGAGCACCGCCTTGAGCAGCGTCTCGCCGGTCTTGCCGTCGTGACCCGCGTACGGCACCCCCTGCGCCTCCGCCAGCTCGTGCAGCGCCGGCAGCCGTGCGCCCGTCGACGGCGTGAAGTCGACGAACGCGCACCCGGCGGTGAACGCCGCGTAGGCGGCGAGTGCGCTCGGCGGGAGCACCGCGCCGGGCTCGGCGAGTGCGTCCCTTAGAGCGTCGAGCCGGTCGTGCGCCGGGTCCGGCGCCGGGGCCGCCTCGGTCGAGGCGACGTTCACCACCACGACGCGCTCCAGGTGGTGCCGCCGCCGGAAGTCCTCGATGTCGGACGCCATCGCGGCCGCGGTCTCGGCCTGGGTCGCCCCGTGCGGGAGCGGCCGGATGTCGTCGTCCACCGCCGCCAGCTCACTGTGGAGCGTGTCGACCAGGCGGGCGGGGACGACCCCGGCCGCCGCGAGCGCCTCGGCCTTCTTCACCAGCCCGGTCGTGGCGACGTCGTGGCCACCGAACACCAGCTCGCTGTAGGCCGGCAGGCGGGCCGACCGCAGCGCGGGGTGTTCGGTGACGCATCCGATGGGCTCGGTGAGCCCTGCGCGCAGCGCCGCTGCGCCGACAATGCTGGTGACGGCGACCGAACCTCGGGCGCCGACCAGCCACACACCCGTATGCACACGGGCCTCCTCAGCGGTCTCCTCAGGGCATGATCCATGGGCGACATCGCCGACTGTCGCTGCTGGCAGCAGCCTAAGACTCGTTCATGTGCTTCCGCCAGTACCTGTCGAACTTTTATCTTGACTTGCCGTTCTTTTGTTCCGACGTGCGAAAGTGCGCCCGAACCGTCCACCGCTCGGCAGCGGTCCAGGCCGACGTGGTGACCAGGTAGATCCCTGCGGCGAGCGGCACGAAGGGCGCGAACGCCACCGTGCCGAACTGCAGCGCCTTGACGAACGACGGCGTCTCCGCCGGGAGCTGCCGCCCGTTCCAGACCGCGACCGCCACGAGCGCGGCGACCACCAGCCAGCCGGCGAGCATGCCCGGCTCGGTGAGCAGCCGATGGCTGAGATCGGTGCCGAGGAAGGTGTACCCCTGCAGCCGCCCGCCGGTGAACTCGCGGTACAGCAGCCAGACGAACGGCGCCTGGAGCAGCATCGGCACGAGCCCGGCGAACGGCGAGGTCCCTTCCTTGCGCATGAGCTCGGCGGACTTCTCGGCGAGCAGGACGGGCTCGCTCCCGTGCCGCTCACGCAGCGTCTGGAGCTGGGGCGCGAGCCGGGTCCGGACGCGTTCGGCCCGGTAGGCGCGGAGACTGAGCGGCAGCATCGCCACCCGCAGCAGGACGGTGGCGACGACGATGGCGGCGGGCATCGACCCGAGCCCGCCGGCGAGCCAGGACAGCACGGCATGAACCACTGGACGTTTCCTTTCGGGACCGCCGCGCAGGGTGCGGCGCTCACGCCTGCGGACAGGCGGGCGCACCAGGGCACGGCAGATGAAGACACGGGCGAACAGCGACGGTGTCGGAGAATTCGGCTCAACCCGTCAGGGGAGCCGCGAAAGGATCAACGTCCGGGTGCGCGGGGACGCGGCCGTCCGGCTGCGTCAGGATCGGCGGACCGGACCCGCGAGCTCCGCCCGGCCCGGACCCGGACCGGCACGACCCGTGCCCGCTCGGTCCCGGCGGGCAGGTTGCGCATGAGCCGCACGGCCAGCACGACGGCCAGCGCGGCCAGCACGGCGGTGGCCACGGCGAGCACGTCGCCCGGCGTGGTCACGCTCGACCACGCGGCGAACAGGGTGGTCATCGACCACGACATGCCGTCAACCATACCGCCGCCGTACAAGCCTCAGGCGGGGATGTTCTCCGGCGGGGTGAGGATGCGGTGGGCGGACTTCACCCGGTACATGTCGGCGTCCGCCGCCCGCAGCAGCTCGTCGAGGCTCGCGTCCGCCGCCGTCGCCACGCCGATGCTGGCGTCGACCGTCACCTCGCGGCCGTCCAGCACGACCGGGGAGAGCAGGGCGAAGCGGAGGCGGTCCGCGGTCTCGCGGGCCGTGCGGTGGTCGGCGTCGTGCAGCAGCACCACGAACTCGTCGCCGCCCAGCCGGGCCACCAGGTCACGCTCGCGGGACTGGGTGCGCAGGCGGCCGGCGACCACCCGGAGCAGCTCGTCGCCGGCCGCGTGGCCCAGCGTGTCGTTCACCGCCTTGAAGCCGTCGAGGTCCAGGACCAGCACCGACACCGTGGAGCCGGGCGCGACCGACGTCCGGGCGTGCTCGTGCAGCAGGTTGCGGTTGCCCAGGCCGGTCAGCGGGTCGTGGAAGGCCTGCTGCCGCAGCGTGGCGCGCGCCGACGAGAGCTGCTGCAGGTGCCGGTGGTGCCCGCGGGACAGCAGGCCGGTCATCAGGGCCACCACGACCTGCAGGCCCGGCGCGATGGTCACCAGCTCGTCGGAGAAGGCCCTCCCCACCAGCTCGGGGCCGTGGGAGTACAGCAGGACGCAGGAGGCCGCCGTGAACACGCATGTCGTCAGCGCGCCGGCCAGCTGATGGCGGTATGCCCCGATCAGGATCGGGATGATGAGCAGCGGCCACAGGTCGGCGCCCGGCGTCACCGCGACCATCACGACGATGGTGGCGGTGTCGATGGCCAGGATGGCGGCGCTGATCCACGGATAGCGGCGGTGTGCCACGTTGCGCAGGGCGTAGACGGCCACGACGTTGATCGCCGCCTCGGGCAGCGCCATCAGCAGGCCGCTCAGCCAGGCCGGTGCGGAGAGCAGCGCGGGCGCCGGAAGCAGGACGAACGACGCGAAGATCCACAGCACCGCCGCGGAGCGGGAGATCAGCCCGGTCCACTCGGTGCTGCGCCGCAGGCGCAGCAACGCATCGTCGATGTCGGCGGCCACGTCGCATCGTCGGCGCGGGCGCTGCGGATCTGAGCTGATCAGGGAAACCTGAGGGAATTCACAGGTTGAACCCCTAGGTGATGGCATTCAGGTGCGATCCGGATGGCCCGAACCCGCATACGGTCCGTAGTGTCGGCGACGTGGCACTCATCGAGACGCGTGCGCTGACGAAGCGCTACGGGGGTGGCGTCACCGCCCTGTCAGAACTCACCCTGGCCGTGGAGCCGGGGATCATCGGACTGGTCGGGGCCAACGGCGCCGGCAAGTCGACCTTCATCAAGATCATGCTGGGTCTGCTCCAGCCGACCGCCGGTGAGCTGCGCGTGCTCGGGCTCGACCCGACGACCAACTCGGAGGAGGTGCGGGCGCGGGTCGGCTACATGCCGGAGCACGACTGCCTGCCCACCGAGGTGTCGGCGGCCGAGTTCGTCACGCACCTCGCGCGCATGAGCGGGCTGCCCGCCAACGCGGCCCGCGAGCGCGCGTCGGAGGCGCTGCGCCACGTCGGGCTCTACGAGGAGCGGTATCGGCAGATCGGCGGCTACTCGACCGGCATGAAGCAGCGGGTCAAGCTGGCCCAGGCGCTCGCGCACGACCCCGACCTGCTGCTGCTGGACGAGCCGACCAACGGCCTCGACCCGGCCGGCCGCGACGCGATGCTCGAGCTGGTGCACCGCATCGGCAACGAGTTCGGCATCTCGATCGTGGTCTGCTCGCACCTGCTCGGCGAGGTCGAGCGGATCTGCGACTCGCTGGTCGCGATCGACGGCGGCCGCCTGCTGCGCTCCGCCACCGTGTCGGACATGACGACGAGCCGCGACGTGCTCACCGTCGAGGTCAGCGAGGGCGTCGACCTGCTCGCCCGCCGCCTCGCGGAGCTGGGCATCCCGGCCACCCGCGACGGCCTGTCGCTGACCGTGCCGCTGGATGCGGACGACGTCTACGACCGGATCCTCACCGCGGTCGCCGACCTCGACCTGCCGCTGCACCGGCTCGACCAGCGCCGGCACCGGGTCGCCGAGCTGTTCCAGAGCCCCGCCGTCACCAGCCCAGCACCCCAGGAGGTCGGCCGTGGCGCCGCAAACTAGTGTCATCCACGACATCGGCTATCAGCGGTACAAGGGTGCCCGCCTCGGCCGGTGGTATGCGAACCGCTCGCTCTACGAGCACAGCCTGCGCACGGCGTTCGGCATCGGCCGCGGCGCGAAGGCGAAGATCTTCCCGTGGCTGGTGATCATCATCGTGCTCGGCGTGGCGGTCATCGAGATCGCCGTCCGGTCGATCACCGGCGAACCCCTGATCACCTACCGCGGCTTCGCCGCCGGGCTGTCCTTCCCGGTCATGCTGTTCCTGGCCATCGTCGCGCCCGAGCTGGTGTCGCGTGACCTGCGCGACCGCACCCTGCCGCTGTACTTCTCGCGGCCGCTGAGCCGGTCCGACTACGCGCTGGCGAAGTACTCCGCCCTGGCGACGGCCGTGCTGCTCCTGTTGGGCGTGCCGCAGCTGCTGATCTACATCGGGGCGATCTTCACCCGCACCGACGGGTTCTCCGGCGCCATGAAGGAGCTCGGCGACATGGGACCCGGCCTGACCGGCGCCCTGATCCGGGCGCTCGTGCTCGCCGCGATCGCGATCCTGGTCGCCTCCACGACCGGCCGCCGCGCGTTCGCCGCCGCGTTCATCGTCGGCGTCTTCGTCATCACCGCGCCCGTCGTCGGCATCCTCGGCGCGCTCGGCAACGACACGCTGCTGCACCTCGCCTTCCTGGTCAACCCGATGACCCTGCTGCAGGGCCTCGAGCAGTGGATCTTCGGCAGGGTGAACGGCGAGGGCATGCCGATCGGCGACATGGGCCCCCTCTACGGCATCGGCGCCGTCGCGCTGCTCGCCTCGACCATCGCCCTGCTGCTCTACCGTTACCGGAAGGTGGCCGCCTGACATGAGCACCGTCGACCTCCAGCACGTCTCGCGCTGGTACGGCAACGTGGTGGCCGTCAACGACGTCACCATGACGCTCGGGCCGGGTGTCACCGGCCTGCTCGGCCCGAACGGCGCAGGCAAGACCACCCTGCTGCACATGATGTCCGGCTTCCTCGCCCCGTCGAAGGGCGAGCTGACCGTCGACGGGACGCCGGCCTGGCGCAACCCCGACGTGTACAAGATCCTCGGCCTGGTCAGCGAGCGCGAGTCCGTGCACGGGTTCCTCACCGGCAAGGAGTTCGTCGTCGCGAGCGCCCGCCTGCACCGGCTGCCGCAGCCGGAGGAGGCGGCCCGCCGGGCCCTCGCCCTGGTCGAGATGGAGCCCGCGCAGGACCGGCGCATCGATACGTACAGCAAGGGCATGCGCCAGCGGGTCCGCGTCGCCGCCGCCCTGGTGCACGACCCCGGCGTCCTCCTGCTCGACGAGCCCTTCAACGGCATGGACCCGCGGCAGCGGTTCCACATGATGGACCTGCTGCACAAGATGGGCGACGACGGCCGCACCGTGCTGTTCTCCTCGCACATCCTGGAGGAGGTCGAGCAGGTCTCCGGCACCGTCCAGGTGATGGTCGCGGGGCGGCTGGCCGCCTCCGGCGACTTCCGCACCATCCGTCGGCTCATGACCAACCGCCCGCACGTGTTCACGATCCGCTCCAGCGACGACCGCCGGCTCGCGGTCGCGCTCATCGGGCAGCCCTCGGTCAACGGCGTCGAGGTCGACGCCGCCGGCCTGCAGGTGCGCGCCTCCGACTACGGCACGTTCACGCGGGCCCTGCCCCGGATCGCGCTCAACGAGGGCGTGCGCGTGCGCCAGCTGCTGCCCGCCGACGAGTCCCTGGAAAGCGTCTTCTCCTACCTGGTGGGTGCCTGATGAACCCGACGATCGCCCGGATCACCACCCGCGGCCTGCTCGGCCGGCGCCGGATCTGGCTGCTCGTGCCGCTGCCCCTGATCCTCGTCGGCCTGGCGCTGCTGGGTCGCGCGTTCGGCGCCACCCCGGAGGAGTGGGGTGAGCCGGTCATCGTGGGCCTCGGCTTCGCCGCCGTCCTCCCGGTCATCGCGCTCATCGTCGGCACCGGCGTCGTCGGTTCCGAGATCGACGACGGCACGATCACCCACATCCTGGCCAAGCCGCTGCCCCGGTCCGAGATCCTGTTCACGAAGCTCGCCGTGGCGGTGGGTGTGACGGCGGCCTTCGCCGGCGTCCCGCTCTTCATCGCCGGCGTGATCGCCAACTCGCTGTCGCTGGCCTTCGCCCTGGTCGTCGGCTCCGTGGTCGGCTCGCTCGCCTACTCCGCGCTGTTCGTGATGGTGAGCGTCATGACCCGCCGCCCGGTCCTGCTCGGCCTCGTCTACGTGGTGCTGTGGGAGGGCCTGCTCGGCAACATCCTGTCGGGCACGCAGAAGCTGAGCATCCAGCAGTACGTCCTGTCGATCGTCGACTGGCTCGCCCCGACCGACATCCTGCACGGCAAGGTGTCGGTGCCGGTGAGCTTCGTGATGGCGGGGGTCTTCACGGTCGCCGCCTCGGCCTACGCCGTCCAACGCCTACGCACCTTCTCGGTGGCAGGCGAGACCGGCTGACGCCGGCCCGCCGGCCCGCC
>NZ_JAHYSG010000161.1 GCF_022095675.1 Dactylosporangium sp. AC04546
GGGCCGGGGTGGGCGGGGCGCCGAAGCTCGGCGCGGTGGACGCCGGGGCCGTGTACGCCGGGGCGCCCGTCGACGTCGGCTGGACCGGCTGCGCCGGGGCGCCCGAGGTCGGCGCGGCGAACGCCGGCGCGCCGGTCGAGGTCGGCTGGACCGGCTGGACCGACTGCGCGGGCTGCGCCTGCTGCGTGGCGAAGGTCTGGGTCGCGTAGCCCGCGGCCGGGTTGGCCCAGCTTCCGGTCGCCGGCTGCTGCTGGTAGCCCGGCTGCTGGTAGCCCTGCGGGGCCGCCGTGGTCTGCGCGCCCGCGTAGCCGGGCTGCTGGAACGCCCCGGTCTGCTGGCCGTAGGGGTAGCCGGGCTGGCCGTACGGGTAGCCGTACTGCACCGGCTTCGCGGGTGCGTAGGCACCGAGGTACACCCGGATCACCAGGAACACCCCGAGGCCGAGGAGCGCCAGCATGCCCAGTCGCCCGAGGAAGCTCGCCAGCACGTACCCGAAGGAGACACCGTCGGTCTGCAGGTCGCCGATGAGGCCCGCCAGGAGCAGCACGACGCCGAACAGGGCCGCCACCCCGTACTCGACCAGGGCGCCCAGCACGACGATGCGGGCCCGCGACACGGCCGGCTCGACGTGCGTCGCGAGCAGCACCGCGATGATCGGCAGCGACACGGTGGCCAGCGACACGAAGGTGCCGAACGACCCGCCCGCGTTGCTCAGGAAGTCCTGCGTGAACGAGGTCAGCAGGTGGATGAGGCCGACCAGGAGGAACAGCGCGTCGACGCCGAGCAGCACCAGGGTGGCCAGCTCGCGGTAGGGCGCGGTGAACTGGCGGGCCGGCTTCGGCTCGCTGGCCGCGGTCATGGTCGCCTGCGGCTGGGGCACCTGGGCGTAGGCCGGCTGGCCCGATGCCGGCTGCTGGCCGGGCTGGGCGTAGGCCTGCTGGGCCTGCTGAGCCTGGGCATAGGCCTGCTGAGCGTGGGCCTGCTGAGCCTGGGCCTGGGCCTGCTGGGCCTGGGCGTAGGCCTGCTGGGCCTGGGCCGGCTGGGCGTAGGCCGGTTGGGCCGGGGCGGGCTGGGCCGAGGTCGGCTGCAGGCCCGGCTGCGGCGCGAACCCTCCGGTCGACGTCGGGTCGGGTGGCTGGGTGCTCACTGGCTCTCCCGAAATGACATGCATGGACGCATCAGGTCGCCAGCAGCCTAGTCCCTGCGATCGAATCTCGCGTGCGCAGGAAGCCCAGGGGAAATCTGTCGTACCGGTGCGGCAGGATTGACGGCATGCGGATCGTGGTTCTGGCCGGCGGCATCGGCGGCGCACGTTTTCTTCTCGGTGTCCGGGCGGTGGCCCGGGAGCTGGGCGCCGACGTCACGGCGATCGTCAACGTCGGCGACGACGTCACGCTGCACGGCCTGCGCATCTGCCCCGACCTGGACAGCATCATGTATACGCTGGGCGGCGGCGCCGATCCCGAGCGTGGCTGGGGCCGGGTCGGCGAGACCTGGGTGGTCAAGGAGGAGCTCGCGGCCTACGGCGCCGAGCCCACCTGGTTCGGCCTCGGCGACAAGGACATCGCGACCCACCTGGTCCGCACGCGCATGCTCGACGCCGGCTATCCGCTGTCGGCCGTCACCGAGGCGCTCAACACCCGCTGGCAGCCGGGCATCCGGGTGCTGCCCGCCAGTGACGACCGCGTCGAGACCCACGCGGTCGCCGAGCTCGACGGCGCGGCCCGCGCCATCCACTTCCAGGAGTGGTGGATCCGCCACCGCGCGCAGCTGCCGACCCAGCGCTTCGTGTTCGTGGGCGCCGAGACGGCCAAGCCGGCGGCGGGCGTGCTCGACGCGCTGGCCGCCGCGGATGTCGTCCTGCTGGCGCCGAGCAACCCGGTGGTCAGCATCGCGCCGATCTTCGCGGTGCCCGCCCTCCGCGAGGCGGTCGCGACCGGCGCGGCCCCGGTCGTCGGCCTGTCCCCCATCATCGGCACGGCCCCGGTGCGCGGCATGGCCGACAAGTGCCTCGCCGTCGTCGGCGTCGAGTGCACGGCGGCCGGCGTCGGCGCGCTCCTCGGCGCCCGCTCGGCCGGCGGCGTCCTCGACGGCTGGCTGGTCGACGAGACCGACGCGGGCGCACAGGTGCCGGGCGTCGAGGTCCGCGCGGTCCCGCTCTGGATGACCGACGAGGCCGCCACGTCCGCCATGGTCCGCGCGGCCCTGACCCTGGCCGGTGTCGCATGACCCCGGCAGGCTTCGAGGTGCTGCCCGTCACCGGGATCGGCGACGTGCGGCCCGGCGACGACCTCGCGGGGCTCATCCGGGCGGCCGCGCCGTGGATCGTGTCCGGTGACGTCCTCGTGGTCACCAGCAAGGTGGTCAGCAAGGCCGAGGGGCAGCTGGTCGAGCTCCCGCACGACGAGCCGGCGCGGGAGGCCGCCCGCGAGGCGGTGCTGCGGGCCGAGACCTCGCGGGTCGTCGCGCGGCGCGGTGCCACGCGGATCGTGCAGACGCACCACGGGTTCGTGCTGGCGGCCGCGGGCATCGACGCGTCCAACGTCGACCCGGCGCGGCTGGTGCTGCTGCCGAAGGACCCGGACGCGTCGGCGCGCTGGATGCGCGACGAGTTCCGGGAGCGCTTCGGCCTCGACGTGGCGGTCGTGGTCACCGACACGATGGGCCGGCCGTGGCGGCTGGGGCTCACCGACGTGGCGATCGGCGCGGCCGGGGTCGACGCGCTGACGGACTATCGCGGGCAGCTGGACGCCTACGGCAACGAGCTCCAGCTCACCCAGATGGCGATCGTCGACGAGCTGGCGGCCGCCGCCGACCTGGTCAAGGGCAAGGTCACGCAGGTGCCGGTCGCGGTGGTCCGGGGGCTGCCGATCCGCGCCGAGGGGCACGGGGCAGGCGCCGCCGAGCTGATCCGCGGGGCCGACGCCGACCTGTTCTCGCTCGGCACCGCCGAGGCCGTCGCGCGGGGCCTGCGCCACTCGGCCGAGCTGGGCGACGCGCCGGCGTTCCATCCGGGGCCGGTGCACCTGCCCGAGCTGCCGTTCCCGCAGACACGGAGCGTGACCGTTCCGGACCACACGGCGGCGGCGATCGTCGCCTGGGCACCGGCCGGCGATCTCGCCGGCGCCGTCCGGGTGGGCATGGAGGTGCAGCGGCTGCGGGCCGTTCTCGCTGCTGAGGGCCTTGCGACCGTCTGGCTCGACGCGCCGGGCGACCCGCGGCTCGCGGGCGACGTCCCCGAAGGCGGCGTGCCACTCGGCGTGCTCGCCATCGGGCGCGGTAGCCTGCCGTCACTATGACCCTGCACGATGACGCACTCGCGGTGCTGACGAGCTGGGCGGCGCCGACGGCCGAGGCCGAGTCCACCCGGCAGCGGTTCCTGGGCTTCGTCCGCTCCGACGCCACCACCGTGTGGCGCGAACACCCCGGCGCCCACGTCACGGCGAGCACGCTGGTCGTCGACGCCGCCGCCGAGCGGGTCCTGCTCTGCCTGCACGGCCGCATCAAGAGCTGGGTGCAGCTCGGCGGCCACTGCGAGCCGGGCGACCGCACGATGGCCGGCGCGGCGCTCCGCGAGGCGACGGAGGAGTCGGGCATCGCCGGCCTGCGCCTCAGCGAGGCCCCGATCGGCCTGGACGTGCACCACGTCCAGTGCTCGGGCGGCCCGTCGCTGCACTACGACGTGCGGTATGCGGCGATCGCCCCGCCGGGCGCCGTCGAGAAGGTGAGCGCCGAGTCGAGCGCGCTGGGCTGGTTCACCCCGGACGCGCTGCCGGCGCCGCTCGCGGACGCTACCGAGCCGCTGGTCGCTCCGGCTCTCGCCTGGGCCAAGGGCGCCTGACCCGCCCACCCGGAGACCACGGCCCAGCCGACCGCGTACCGGGGATTCCGGCCCGACTGGCCGCCCGCCCGAGGCCGAGTGACCGCACCACCCATGCCGGCGCCGCGCCAGCCACGCCCGCGCCACATCAGCCACGCCCGCGCCGCACTCGCGCGCAGCCGCGCCGGCGCCGCACCCACGCCCGCGCCGCCGCGCGGGCTCAGGCCACCGCCACGCTCGGGCCGCCGCGTTTACGAAGACGTTGGTCGATCCACCCTCGCCTTTCGTGATCAAGTTGAGGGTGATCGACCAACGTCAACGGGAGCGAGCAGCGCGGGCGCGTGCCGGGTGGGCCTGTGGTTACAGCAGTTCGATCGAGCCGCGAGCCTTCAGCTGGTCCACCAGCTTCTTCACGTCCTGGGCCTTGGCGCGCGGGCAGACCAGCAGCGCGTCGGGCGTGTCCACGATGATCAGGTCGTCGACGCCGATCGCGGCGACCAGGCGGCCCGAGTGTGGGACGACCACGACGCGCTCCGAGTCCTGCATCAGGACCGTCGGCTTCGCCGGGGACTGGCTGTCCAGCCCCAGGTTCACGACCACGTTGCCGGCCGTGTCGGTCTCCAGCAGCTCGCCGAGGGTGTGGAAGTCGCCCACGTCGTTCCAGCCGAAGTTGCCCGGCACCGTGCCGACCAGGCCCGCGCGGCCGGCGCCCTCCATGACGCCGAAGTCGACCGAGATCTTGGTCAGGCCCGGCCACAGCTCGGCCAGGACCTCCTCGCGCTCGCGGGTGTCCCAGGCCTCGGCGATGCGGGTCAGGCCCTCGTGGAGGGAGGGCTGCTGGCGGGCCAGCTCGTCGAGGAAGACGTCGACGCGCCAGACGAACATGCCGGCGTTCCAGAGGTACTCGCCCGAGGCGACGTAGCGCCGGGCGACGTCGAGGGCCGGCTTCTCGGCGAACTCGGCGACCTTGCACACGTCGCCGGTGCCGGTGGGCTCGCCGACGTGCAGGTAGCCGTAGCCGGTCTCCGGGTGGGTCGGCGTGATGCCGATCGTCATCAGCAGGCCGTCCTCGGCGCCCTGGATGGCCCGCCGCAGCGTCTCGGTGAATGCCGGGACGTCGCGGACCAGCTGGTCGGCCGCGAACGCGCCCATGACGGCGCGCGGGTCGCGGCGGGCGATGACCGCCGCGGCCAGGCCGATCGCCGCGCACGAGTCGCGCGGGGTGGGCTCGACGAGGATGTTGCTCTCGGGAAGGCCGGGCAGCTGGCGGGCCACCGCCGCCGCATGCGCCACTCCCGTCACCACGAACGTGCCGGCCGGCGTCGCCAGGCCCTCCAGTCGCCCGTACGTCGCCTGGAGCAGCGATAACGGCGTGCCCGTGAGGGCGTGGAGGAACTTGGGATGACCGGCTCGCGACAGCGGCCAGAGCCGCGTGCCACTGCCACCTGCAGGAATCACCGCGTAGAACACTGGCCCATCATGCCCAGCGGAGGGCACCTTCCAACAACTCAGTGGTGTCGTGTCCATTACGAAAATCGCCCGGCGCCATTTCAGAGGGTGACGCCGGGTGTGCTCATTGCCATCAGAAGCGTGGGCTCGCGGCTCTCGACCAGGCGGCGAGGTGGACCTCGGCGCTCGACTCCCAGGTGAACTCCTTGGCCCGCGCGGCGCCCGCCTTGGCGAGGGCCGTGCGGCGCTCGGTGTCGTCGAGCAGGGCCGCCAGGTCGCGGGCGATCTCGTCGGGGCTCGGGCCGGTGTAGGCGACCGCGTCGCCGCCGACCTCCGGCAGGGAGAGCCGCGGGGTGGTGAGCACCGGCGCGCCGCACGCCATGGCCTCCAGGATCGGCAGGCCGAAGCCCTCGCCGAAGGACGGATACGCCGCCACGATGGCCCCGCCGAGGAAGCCCGGGAGGTCGGCGTAGCGGAGGTACCCCGGCCGCAGCAGCCGAAGGTGGGAGGGAACCTCGCTGATCGCGCCGTCGATCTCGTCGTCGTGGCCCTGGCCGCCGGCGACCACGAGGGCCGGCGGGTCGGTGCGGTCGCGGACGGCGGAGATCCAGCCGCGGATCAGGCTGGGGACGTTCTTGCGCGGCTCCTTGGCGCCGAGGAACGCGACGTAGGAGGTCGAGCCCAGGCCGAGCCGGGCCCGGACGCGGGCCTTCTCGTCGTCGCTCGGCGCGTGGAAGGCCTCGGAGTCGACGCCGTGGTAGGCGACGTCGATGCGGGTCGGGTCGGCGTCGAGCAGCCGGATGAGCTCGTCGCGGGTCGCCTTGCTGGGCACGATCACCCGGCTGGCGCGGCGCAGCGAGGTCTTGATCGCCGAGCGGAAGAACGTGCGCCGGGACTTGTCGTAGTGCTCCGGCTCGGTGAAGAACGTCGCGTCGTGGACCGTCACGGTGACGGGGCAGCCGGCGCGCAGCGGGCACGTGTAGAACGGCGAGTGCAGCACCTGCGCCCCGACCTGCTGGGCGAGCATCGGCAGGCCGGTCTGCTCCCAGGCGAGGCGGGCCGGGCGGTGGGCCGCGGCGGCCGGCGCGGACATGATCCGTGCGTTGGGCAGCAGTCGCCCGTAGCGCTCCTGGTCGGTCCGCTGGCACACGACGGTCAGGTCGGAGTCCAGCTTGCCCAGGGCGCCGAGCAGCCCGTCAACGTAGCGACCCACCCCGCCTCG
Source organism: Dactylosporangium sp. AC04546 (assembly GCF_022095675.1). Lineage (GTDB taxonomy): Bacteria > Actinomycetota > Actinomycetes > Mycobacteriales > Micromonosporaceae > Dactylosporangium. The sequence goes on from NZ_JAHYSG010000161.1 coordinate 6,492, forward strand.
GTCGGCTGGAACACTCGTGGCGTCGACGAGCACGCGTGGCGGACGGCCGGGGGTCACTTGGCGACTCCTTCTGGACTCGACGACTCGATGTGACGTTCCGGCCCAAAGCCTACGCCCGATCCCCCGGTGATCGATGTCCACGACGCGACTGCGAGCCGAGTTCCACCCAGGATTCAGCCGAGCGGCATCGGGATGTCGCCGGGCGATCCCACGTCGTAGCTGCCCACGCCGTGGATCTCGAACCATCCGTCGTGGAAGACCGCCAGATCGGCGCGGCCGTCTCCGTCGTACTGCCCGGGGATCGGCGTGTCGCCGGGATCGCCCAGCCGGACGGGTGCCTTGCCCTCCACCGTGAACTGCTGGGTCGTCGGCGACCAGGTGGCCGGATCGAGGGTGCCGTTGCCGTCGTAGTCGGCGGGCACCGCCACCGCCCCGGACTCTGCGTCGAGCGTGAACTCACGCAGCGCGTAGATCGCCCAGGTCTTGGTCGCCGGCCGCCAGATCGCCGCCTCGGCCCGCCCGTCGCCGGTGTAGTCGCCCGGGACCGGCTGGTCGCCGGGTGCGCCGAACCGGATCTGGCCGATGCCCTTGATGTACCAGTCCCCCGTCGACGGCCGGTACACGGTGAGCTCGGCCTTGCCGTCGCCGTCGAAGTCGGCCGGCACGGGCACGTCACCCGGCAGGCCCCACTGCACCACCCGCCGCCCCAGCCCGCTGAGCAGCATCGTCCAGTTGCCGGTGGTCGGCGACCAGGTGGCCACGTCGACCCTGCCGTCGCCGTTGTAGTCGGCGGGCACCGCGATCTCGTTCGGCCCGGTGGTGAAGACCGGCTGGGGCTGGCCCTGCAGCCACACGGTCCCGTCAGCCGGCCGGTAGGCCGCCATCAGCGTCCGCACGACGCCCGGCTCGACCAGCTCACCGAGCAGCTCGCCGGCCCGGTCGCGGATCCGCGGCAGCACCTCCATGCCCTTGTCGCCGGGGCACTCGGTGGGGTTGGTCTGCCGGTGCGGGAACACCCGCGGGACCGTGACGCTGGTTCCCACCGGATAGCGGGAGGTGGATCCGCCGCCGGTGAGGGTGACGGTACCGCGCGGATCGATCGCCCGGCTGAGCGAAAGTTTCCAGGCGACGTACGTCGACGTGGCCTCGACGACGGCCGGCGGCACGGTCGTGGTGCGGTAGTCGCCGATGATCGCGATGCCCGCGGTGCCCGTGTTGAAGCCGCCCGCCTGAGCACCGACGACCGGCCGGGCCAGCCCGCCGCTGCGCCCCTCCCAGAGCCGGCCGAACCGGTCGACCAGCACGTTGTAGCCGATGTCGCCCCAGCCGCGGCTCACCGTCTGGAACTGGTAGATGGAGCGCAGGATCTTCGGTACGTCGGACTCGCTGTAGCCGTTCGGCGTCGCGGTGTGGTGGACGGCGACGGCCTTGACGTACGGGGCGTACTGCGGGCGCCAGTCCATCTGCCGCTCGTCGGCGCCCCAGGCGGCCCGCCGGTTGATCGCCGGCATGAACGGCCGCAGCCCGACCGGCGCGGCCTCGGCGGGCGGTGGCGGGGGCGGCACCGCGTCCCCCGGCGCGTCGGTGGGGTCGATGAGGTCAGCGGTGACGTCGTGCGGCGCCGTGCCGCTGACCGAGGTCACCGACACCTGGACGCCGTCGCTGGGCCCGACCCAGAGCAGGTCGGCGCCGCCCCGCTGGGCGCCGGCCGCGGCCTCCGGCCGGGCGAGGTCCTGGACGGGGCCCTGGGCCGGGTCGCGGTCGTTCTCGGCGGCGGTGACCGCTCGCCAGTTGCTCCACGCGCCGCCCGGCACGTGGTGACGCACGGCGACGCTGATCTCGCCGACGCCCGTCGTCTCGCGCCAGGTGACGCCGACGGCGCTGAACCGCCCGGTGGTCGCGCGGGTCGTGGTGAGCGTGCGGGTCTGGCGGGTGCGGCGGTATCCCTCGGCGAGCGGGACGTCACTCAGCGTCCCGCCCTGCGCGACGGTCCCCGCCGCCGGACGATGGAAGTCGCCGAGCGCGATGCGCGTGACCTGCGGCGTCACGCCGGCGCCGCCGGGCTCGCGGGCGGCCGGGTTGGCCCAGGCCAGCGGTTCGGCGAGGTCGGGCGGCGCGACCGGCAGGGATCGCGGGTCGGCCGTCGCGCCGCCCGTGCCCGCGCCGAACAGCGACAGCGTGCAGGCGACGACGGCGACGAGCTTGTGGCGCCGGTATCGTCGCGTTGCCCGGAATTGCATGCCGAGATGCTATGGAAGGGATTTTCCGGACATATGGGGAATACAGTTCCTTCACTCTTTGCGGCGATTGTCGGCCGCGACCCGTCACTTCCGCTCGTGACCTTCTACGACGACGAGAGCGGCGAGCGGGCCGAGCTGTCCGGCGCGACGCTGGCCAACTGGGTGGCGAAGACGGCCAACCTGCTCGTGGACGGCTGCGGCCTCGGCCCCGGCGACCAGGCCACGGTCTGGCTGCCGCCGCACTGGCAGAGCGCGGCGGTGCTGCTCGGCGCCTGGTCGGCCGGGCTCACCGTGGCCTACGGCGAGCCGACCGCGGCCGGCGCCGACGTCGAGTTCGCGTCGCTCGCGGTCGTGGAGGCCGGCCCGCCCGCCGGGCCGGCGGACCGGTTCGTGCTCGGGCTGGCGCCGATGGGCATGCCGCTGCGCGAGGTGCCGCCCGGCTGGGCCGACTTCGTGGCCGACATGCGCCGGCACGGCGACCACTTCCCGGGCGCGCCGGTCGGCGATGACACGGTCGCGCTGCTCGACCCCGACGGCACGGCGGTGACCCACGCCGCGCTGGTCGAGCGGGCCGTGGCCCGGGCCGCCGGGCTCGGCATCACCGGCGGCCGGGTGCTCGTCGACGCGGACGTCTACCCCTGGCCGGTCGACTGGCTGCTCGCCCCGCTCGCGGCCGGCGCCAGCGTGGTCCTGAGCACCCACACCGACCTGGCGAAACTGCCGGCCCGCGCCGAGTCGGAGCAGGCCGTGCAGATCGTCGGGCCGACGGTCTAGCTGAGGTCGGGGCGTGTCGGCTCCGGGTCCGGTCTAGCGGCCGGCCCGCACCGCCTCGAAGTACCGCAGCGACTCCGGGTTGGCCAGGGCGCCCTTCGCGGCGGCCTGGTCGACCGGGGTGCCGGTCAGGATGCGCTTGACCGGCACCTCGAGCTTCTTGCCCGACAGCGTGCGGGGCACCGCCTCGACCTGGAAGATCTGGTCGGGCACGTGCCGCGGGGACAGCGCGGTGCGCAGCTCGCGGGCGATCGTGGCGCGCAGGGCGTCGTCGAGCGTCACGCCCGGCCGCAGCACGACGAAGAGCAGCAGCTCGCCCGCGCCGCCCTCCGCGTCCTCCAGGTGCACCACCACCGAGTCGGCGACGTCGTCGAGGGCCTCGACCACGGAGTAGAACTCGCTGGTGCCGAGCCGCACGCCGCCCCGGTTGAGGGTGGCGTCGGAGCGGCCGGTGATCACGCAGGCGCCGGTCTCGTCGATGGTGATCCAGTCGCCGTGCCGCCAGATGCCGGGGTACGTCGAGAAATAGGCCTCGGCGTAGCGGGATCCGTCGGCGTCGCCCCAGAACCCGACCGGCATGCTCGGCATCGGCGCGGTGATGACCAGCTCGCCCAGCTCGCCCACGACCGGCGTGCCGTCGGCGGCGAACGCCTCCACGCGGGCGCCGAGCGCGCGGCAGGCGATCTCACCGGCCCGGACCGGCAGCAGCGGGACGCCTCCCACGAATGCGGTGCAGACGTCGGTACCGCCGGACGCCGACGCCAGCATGACGTGCTCCGACACCGCCTCGTAGACCCACTCGAAGCCCTCCGGCGGCAGCGGCGCGCCGGTCGAGCCGACGCCGCGGAGCGCCGACAGGTCGGCGAGCTCCTTCGGGACCACACCCGCCTTCCGGCAGGACAGCAGGAAGGGCGCGGACGTCCCGAAGTACGACATCCTCGTCTCCTCGGCGACCCGCCAGAGCCAGCCGAGGTCCGGGTGCGCCGGGTTGCCGTCGACCAGCACGATCGCGGCGCCCACGGCCGGGCCGGAGACGAGGTAGTTCCACATCATCCAGCCGGTCGTGGTGAACCAGAAGAACCGGTCGCCGGGGCCGAGGTCGTGGTGCAGGGCGAGCATCTTGAGGTGCTCCAGCAGGATGCCGCCGTGGCCGTGGACGATCGGCTTCGGCAGTCCGGTGGTACCGGAGGAGTAGAGCACGTAGAGCGGGTGCCCGAACGGCACCGGCTCGAACGCCAGCGGCTCGTCGGTCCCGGCGGTGAGCCCGGCCCAGCCGGTGCCCTCGGCGGTCGCCTCGCTGGTGGCCTCGGCGTGGAGGTACGGGATGGTGACCAGGGTCTCGACCGACGGCAGCGCCTCGACGATCGCGGCGACCTCGGCCCGGCGGTCGACCGGCTTGTCGCCGTAGCGGTACCCGTCGACGGCCACCAGCACCTTGGGCTCGATCTGCTGCCAGCGGTCGACGACCGAGCGGGTGCCGAACTCCGGCGCGCAGCTGGAGAAGATCGCGCCGAGGCTCGCCGTCGCCAGCATGAGCACGAACGTCTCGGGGATGTTCGGCGCGTACGCGGCCACCCGGTCGCCCGGCCCGACCCCCAGCCGGCGCAGCCCGGCCCGGGCCCGGCGGACCTGCTCGCGCAGCTCGGCCGCGGTCAGCGTGACCGGCCCGCGGGTCTGCGAGCGGGCGAGCACGACCGGCTCGTCGTCGGCGATGCCGGGCATGCGCAGGACGTTCTCGGCGTAGTTGAGCCGCGCGCCGGGGAACCACTCGGCGCCGGGCATCCGCGCGTCGGCGAGGGCGGTGGTGGGCGGCTCGTGCGCGACGACCCCGAAGTGGTCCCAGACCGCCTGCCAGAACTCGGCTGGCGAGTCGACCGACCAGCGCCACAGCGCCTGGTAGCCCCCGCCGAGGTCAAGGTCACGCTCCGCCTTGAGCCAGCCCAGGAACGCCCCGATGCGGGAACGCTCGAGCACGTCTGCGGGGGGTCGCCACAGCTCCTTCGCCATGGAGTCATCTTCCTGCACGCCCGAACGATCGCTCAGTGTGGGTTACCCCTACCCCATGCCCTGTTCCGATGTGGGTCCGCCGGATGACCGGCGCGGCCGTCGCGTGGTTGCGGCGACGGTCGCGCCGATCGGTGGTACCGCTACTTGACCGGCTTCTCGGTGCTCGCCGTCTTCTTCTCGACCGGGCGCCGTTCGCCCGGCTGCGGCCGGGGCTGGACCCCGAAGTCGACGAACTCGAACGCGTCGGCCTGCACCACGTGGTCGGCGCCGGTCGTCGCGCTGCCCGCGTAGCGGCCGTCGGCCGAGTCGAACAGCAGGCACTCGGTGCCGCGGCAGATCACGTCGTACCCGTGGCCGGCGATCGTCGCCGTGGTGCCCACGACGCCCCCGATCCTGCCGGTCGCGCCGTAGATCGTGGCCCGCTGCTGCGGCGTCCAGAACGGCTCGGCGTAGTGGTACAGCTCGTACAGGTCCTTCCAGAGCACCTGCTCGCCCCGGTTCGGGTAGTTCGCGTCGTACCACGCCTTCCACACGGCATACAGCGCCTGGGAGTCGGCGGGCAGGCCGGCGAGGTACTGCGGCGTCGGGCGCACCAGGTCGCCGGGCTCGGCGGCGATCTGGTCGATCTCGGCCTGCGACAGGGCGTCGTCGATGTTCGTCGCCGCGCCGTCGGTGCGCCGGATCCGCAGCGGGGCGATCGTCTGCGGGTCGATCCAGGCCTCGTGGATGTACCGGTTGCCGCCCTCCTGGAGGTTGTACGTCTTGACGTACAACACCTTGCCGTCACCCAGCGGCCGCGGCCACGGCTGGGCGGCCGACGCCACGGCAGCCAGCCGGTCGAGCGCCGCGACCGCCTTCGCGTGCGTCGCGTCGCCGGCCCCGGTGACCGGCGGGTTGACCGGCGCCCTGGTGCCCTCCGCGACCGGGAACGGCTTCTCCGACGCGCCCGGCGCCGGCGGGCCGCCCACCTGGCTCGCCGGCCCGCCCGGGCTGAGCAGGGCCGCCGCGGCGACGATGGCGGCCACGCCGGCCGCCGCGCTGACGCTCACCGGGATCCAGCGCCGCCGCGCCCGCGGTGCCGGCTGGCCGGCTCCGGCCAACCGCCAGCGCCCCCGGGCCAGCGCGCCGTCGCGCGGCTCGTCCAGCTCGCCGCGGAACTCCCGCAGCGCCTCGATATCTCTGTCGTCCATCATCGCTCCAGGTCCTCCAGCGCCTTGCGCAACTTGGTGCGGGCCCGGTGCAGCGCCGACTGAACCGTGCCGGTGGGCAGGTCGAGCGCCGCGGCGATCTCCGCATACGACAGCTCGGCGATCGCGAACAGCAGCAGGACGTCACGCTGGCGGGCCGGCAGCCTGGCGAGCACCCGCGCGATGAGCCGCGCCCGCTGCCGTGCCACCACGCGATCGTCCGTGCGCGCCTCGTGACTGTCCGCCGCCGGCGGCACCAGCAACGGGTCCGCGCCGGTCCGGGCCAGCGCCCGGTAGCCGCGCACCTCGTCGCGGCGATGGCGGAGCAGGACGTTGGTGGCGATGCCGTACAGCCAGGGCAGCGGATCGGCGGTGCCGCGCTCGATGACGTGCCGCCGCTCGAAGGCGATCAGGAACGTCTGCGCCACCGCGTCCTCGGCGAGGTCCGGCCCGATCCGCCGCGCGCAGTAGCGGTACAGCGCTCGCGCGTGGCGGTCGTAGAGCGCCGTGAAGCCGTCCGCGATCAAGAGGTTGCCTTCCGGGTCCACACCTCTTCTTGTCCGATGCGCGGTGCGGTGTTCCCCTAGTTTTTCTGCATTCGATGGGCCTGGATCGCTTCCCGGCGGGCGAGACGGTGCTCGCGTCGGATTTCCGCCTCTCGCCACCGCCCCTCGTTCTCCGGCGAGTCCGGGACCACCATCGGCACCCGCCGCGGCCTGCCCTCGGCGTCGACGGCGACGAACACGAGGTACGCCGTCGCGACCACCACCGGGGCCTCCTCGGCCACCTCGTCCCAGCGCTCCGCCACCAGCCGCACGCCGACCTCCATCGAGGTGTGGCCGGTCCAGTTGACCTGTGCGAACGCGTGCACGAGATCGCCGACCCGCAATGGCTCCAGGAAGACGATCTCGTCGATCGAGGCGGTCACGGCCGTCCCGCCGCTGTGCCGGGCGGCGGCCGCGCCGGCGACGTCGTCGACGAACTTCATGATGACGCCGCCGTGCACCGTCCCGTAGAGGTTCACGTCGACGGCGGTCATGATCCGGCTCAGCGTGACCCGCGAGTAACCGGTGGGACGGCTGGGCGATCGGCCGGTGTGCTCGGTCATGACAAAAACGGTACGGTGCGAGCCATGCGACACGTGGGAAGCCTGATCGCGGGGATGTTGATCGCCCCGATCGCGTGGCTGCTGATCGCCATCGGGCAGCAGAAATCCACGGAAACAGTGGCAAAGTGGGTCGCGAGCGGCGCGTTCGACTCGGTCGACCTGCTCGTCCCGGCCGCCTACCTGGTCGGCGCGGGCCTGCTCATCGGCCTCATCGCCACCCTCCGCATCTCCCCGGTCGGCCCGATCGTCGCCGGCCTGGCCCTCATCGGCACGTACGTGAGCCTGTTCATCGACCCGCTGTCGACGATGAGCAGCCTGCCGGACGACCTGGACCTCGCCGGGCTGAAGGTCGACCTCCGCCTGCCGATCGCCAACGGCACCACGGCGGTGCTGGGCTTCGCCCTGCTGGTCGCCGCGGCGAGCGTGAAGCGCTGGCGCCCGTGGCCGCAGGTCGTGGCGCTGCCGGCGGGCGAGGCGGGCACGCCGGTCGACATCCACGAGTACCCGCTGGGCCAGGGCCCGAAGTCCACCCCGCCGGTCGCCGCCCGCCCGTCCTACGGCCCGGCGAACCAGACGGCCGAGTTCGCCGCGGGGGCCGGTGCCTCGACCGCGGTCCTGCCCTCGGCGGCGCCGGGCGGCCTCGGCGCCACGGTGATCATGGGCTCCCCGGGCGCCTACCCGGGGCGGCCGACGGACGAGACGCAGCCCGTCTCGGCGCCGCCGCCGTACGTGCCGTCGGCCTCCTCGGCCCCGCCGCAGACCTTCCAGCCGCCGGTCCCGCCCGGCTCGTTCCCGCCGCCGGGTGTCCAGAGCGCCCAGCCGCCGTTCGCGCCGGCCGTGTCGGGCCCGCCGGCGGGGTCGGGTCCGGGGTCGTTCCCGCCGCCCGTCGTGTCGGCTCCGCCCGCCGGGTCGCCTCCCGGATCGTTCCCGCCGCCCGTCGTGTCGGGTCCGCCCGCCGGGTCGCCTCCCGGATCGTTCCCGCCGCCCGTGGTGTCGGGTCCGCCCGCCGGGTCGCCTCCCGGGTCGTTCCCGCCGCCCGTCGTGTCGGCTCCGCCCGCCGGATCGTTCCCGCCGCCCGTCGTCTCCGGGCCGCCCGCCGGGCCGCCTCCCGGGTCGTTCCCGCCGCCCGTCGTGTCGGGTCCGCCCGCCGGGTCGTTCCCGCCGCCCGCTGTCCCCGGGCCGCCTCCTGGGTTCCCGCCGCCCGTCGTCTCCGGGCCGCCGGCCGCGGTGCCGGGGCCGTCCGGGACGCCGGGCGGCAAGCCCGGACCGTTCCCGCCGGCGCGGCCCGGGATGCCTCCGGCGCCCGTCCAGCCTCAGGGGTTCCCAGCCGCGGCCGGGCCGTCGTTCGCGCCGCCGACGTCCGCGCCGCCTGCCTCGGCTCAGCCGGTTTCGGGTGCTCCCTCGTCCGCGCCGCCGCTGCGGCCGGCCGGGTCGGTGGGTGAGCCGGCCTGGCTGACGCCGGAGCCGGTCGGGGAGGCGAAGCGTCCCGGGGGTGGGTACGACGGGCTGACCCAACCGCCCGCCGGGCCCGCCGCCGGCAACCCGCCTGCCCCTGCGGCCCCCGCGGCGCAGCCGCCCGCCGGTGGGCGCCCGTCCATCGATGCGCGGCTCGCGGCCCTCGGCACCTCGGGCCCGCCCGGCGCAGCCCCGGTCTCGACACCTCCCATGTCGACTCCCCCGGCCGCGACGCCGCCGGTCTCGACGCCTCCGGCCGCCGCGCCGCCGGTGACGGCTCCCCCGGCGCCCACTCCTGCGGTGACGGCTCCCCCGGTGTCCACCGCTCAGGCGTCCACCCCGCCCGACTCAACGCCGACTGTGTCGATGCCCCCGGTGCCGACGCCGCCCGTCACGGCCCCTCCGGTCACGGCGCCGGTGGTCTCTCCGCCGCCCGCCGCCGCGCCGCCCGTGGTCGCGTCAGGCGTCCCGGCGCCGTCCGGGTCAGGGCCTTCCGGGCCGGTGGCGGGGTCGCCACCTCCGGTGGCTACCGGGTACAGCCGGTCGGCCACACAGGGGAACGGTGACGACGAGGCCACACAGGTGATCGGGCAGGCCACCGGAGCATCCGGCGGCCCCAGCGCGTCGGGCGGCCCCAGCGCGTCGGGCGGCCCCAGCGCGTCGGGCGGCCCCAGCGCGTCGGGCAGCCTCAGCGCGTCGGGCAGCCTCAGCGCCTCCAGCAGTGCCGGCGCCCCCAGCAGTGCCGGTGCCTCCGGCCTCGGCGGTGACGACGAGGCGACCGGGGCCACGACCGCTGCCGGGCTGCCCTCGCGGGCCGCCCGGGAGAACGTGCCGGCGGAGACCTCGATCCTCGACGGGCCGTCGTTCGACGGGTTCACCCCCGTCAAGCGGGCCGGTGCCGAGGAGGAGACCGAGGCGTTCCACCCGGGACACCAGTCGCCGGCCACCCCGCGGCCGCGGCATGCGGCGCCGCCGGACGCGGGACCGTTCCCGGCAGCGCCGGCGGGGGACGAGCCCACGACCCGGCTCGGGGGTACGCCGGACCCGGACGCCACGGCCAAGCTGGGCTTCCCGCCGGCCAGCATCGACCCCGACGCCACCACGCGGCTCGGGCCCAGCGCCCAGGAGCAGGCCGAGCGGCGGGCCGCCTTCGCCCGCGGCGAGGCCGAGCGGCGGGCCAACGCCCAGTCCGAGCTCGACCGCCTGGCCGCCGAGCGGGCCGCCCGCGAGACCGGCGGCGAGCACGCCGGGGAGCCCGACGCCGACCCGCCCGGCCGCGAGAACCCGCCCGCCTCACCGTGGTCGGCCCCGCCCTCCAACCGCACCTGACCCAAGGCAGAACGAGCGCCGCCCGAGTCGCACGCCGACCCGGGCGGCGTTTTTCGCGTGAAGGCCGAAAGCGTGTGAAGCGGGCGGAACGGCCTGGCTCAGCGCGGTTTAAGGTTGGTGACTCTTACATTTAATAGTGTTAACTGATAACGTCCCGATCCATCGATCCATCGATGTGTTGGGGGTCCCATGAGATCTCGGCGTCGCACATTCGCACTGGTGGCCGGGGCCGCGTTGACCGTCGTGACGGCGCTGGTTCTCGTGCCCACCATCCAGGCGCAGGCCGTCAGCAGTGCCGCCGCCGCGGCCTGTACGGCGCCCACCTGGGTGGAAGGGAACACGTACACGGCGGGCACTCAGGTGACCTACAACGGGCACACCTACCAGGCGCTCGTCACCCACACCGCGTACGTCGGGGCCGGGTGGAACCCAGCCGCGGCGCCGTCGCTGTGGACGGACCTCGGCACCTGCACCGGCGGAACCACGTCGCCGTCGCCGTCGCGGACGACCTCGCCGTCCGCCAGCGCGAGCCCGAGCCGGAGCACGTCGCCCAGCCCGAGCCGTAGCCCGTCCAGCTCGCCGTCCACCTCGCCGACCGGCGGGACCTGCGGCGTGAAGTCGCGGCCGGCCGGGAAGGTGCTCCAGGGGTACTGGGAGAACTGGGACGGCGCCTCGAACGGCGTGCACCCGGGGCTCGGCTGGATCCCGATCACCGACTCGCGCATCGCGCAGCACGGGTACAACGTCGTCAACCTGGCGTTCCCCGTCATCCGCTCCGACGGCACCGTGCTGTGGGAGAACGGCATGGACGCCGGCGTGAAGGTGCCGACGCCCGCCGAGATGTGCCAGGCCAAGGCCAACGGGCTCACGCTGCTGATGTCGATCGGCGGCGCGGCCGCGGGCATCGACCTGAGCTCCAGCACCGTCGCCGACCGGTTCGTCGCCACGATCGTGCCGATCCTCAAGGCGAACAACTTCGACGGCATCGACATCGACATCGAGACCGGGCTGACCGGGTCGGGCAACATCAACACGCTCTCGACGTCGCAGGCCAACCTGATCCGCATCATCGACGGCGTGCTGGCGCAGATGCCGTCGAACTTCGGGCTCACGATGGCGCCGGAGACGGCCTACGTGACCGGTGGCAGCGTCACCTACGGCTCGATCTGGGGCTCGTACCTGCCGATCATCAAGAAGTACGCCGACAACGGGCGGCTCTGGTGGCTGAACATGCAGTACTACAACGGCAGCATGTACGGCTGCGCGGGTGACTCGTACTCCGCCGGCACCGTTCAGGGCTTCACGGTGCAGACCCAGTGCCTCAACACCGGCCTGGTCATCCAGGGCACGACGATCCGGGTGCCCTACGACAAGCAGGTCCCCGGCCTGCCCGCGCAGAGCGGCGCCGGTGGCGGCTACATGTCGCCGTCGCTGGTCAGCCAGGGGTACAACTCCTTCAACGGCCAGCTGAAGGGCCTGATGACCTGGTCGATCAACTGGGACGGCTCGAAGAGCTGGACCTTCGGCGACAACGTGAAGTCGCTGCAGGGCCGGTAACCGGTAGGCAGTGTCGCGCGGCGGGCCGCTCGCAAGGGCGGCCCGCCGCAGCCGTTCGTCAGCGCGGGCCGCGGGCCGTGTGGGCGCCCTGCGGGAGGCCGTCGAGCAGGGCGTCGAGCCGCTTCACCATCGGGTCGTCGACGTCGGCCTCGTAGTCCTCGGGCTGGGTGCGGTCGCGGCCGCCGGGCACGTTCGCCAGCCGCAGCAGGACGGTGCCGCCCACGGTGACGACGAGGTTCACCAGCAGCGCGACGATCCCGGCGTACACCGTGATCCCGGAGTCGCCAAGGGGCCAGCTGGACCCGCCGAAGTGCGCCTTCACGACCTGGCCGGTCGGGGACAGCTGCGGGATGCTCCACAGCAGCGCCACCCCGGTCACCAGCCCGGCCAGCATCCCGGCGATGAGCGCCCGGCGGTGGAACCAGCCGGTGGTGAGGCCGAAGACGACCGCCGGCGCGGTCTGCAGGATGATGACGCCGCCGATGAGCTGGAGCTCGGCGGAGTACGCCGGGTCGAGCAGCAGGATGCACGCGACCGCGCCGAACTTGACCGCGAGCGACGCCCAGCGGCTCACCCAGGCCTCGTCGGAGGGGCTGGCCGACGGCTTGAGGTACTGCTTGTAGATCGAGCGGGTGAACGCGTTGGCGGCGGCGATCGACATGACGGCCGCCGGGATGAGCGCGGCCACGCCGAGGGTCGCGTAGGCGATGCCGGCCGACCACGACGGGAACAGGTCGCGGAACATCAGCGGCGTGACGGTGTTGAGGTCGCCGCCGATCGGCACTACGCCGTGGGCGGCGGCGAAGTAGCCGAGCATGCCCATGAGGCCCAGCGCGAGGCAGTAGACCGGTAACGCCGCCGTGTTGCGTTGGACGGTGGCCCGGTCCTTGGCGGCGATCATGGCCACCACGGCGTGCGGGTAGGCGAACATCGACAGCGCCGAGCCGATGATCATCGTCAGGTAGCCCACCTGGGCGTGCTCGCCGAGCAGCAGCCCGTCGGCCGGCGACGGCGTGGCCGCGAACCGGTCGGCCATCCGCTGGAACGTGGGGCCCCAGCCGCCGGACATCGCCACGATCAGCACGCCGGAGACGACCACCCAGACGAGCAGCACGTCCTTGGCGATCGACAGCAGCGCCGGCGCCCGCAGGCCGGAGCGGAACGTGCTCACCGAGACCAGCCCGACCGCCACGAGCAGCGGCCACTCCCCGCTGACGCCGAGCACCTTGAACACGGCCTGCAGCGCGAGCAGCTGCACCGCCACGTACGGCATGGTCGCCACGATGCCGGTGACCGCCACCAGCGCGGCCAGCCCGGGCGAGCCGAAGCGGGCCCCGGCGAACTCGCCCGGCGTCACGAAGCCGTGCCGGTGCGACACCGACCAGGCGCGGGCGCTGAGCACGAACGCGACCGGGGTGGTGGCGATCGCGAACGGTACCGCGAAGAACCCCACCGCGCCGATGCCGTAGGTCAGCGCGGGCACGGCGACGAACGTGTAGGCGGTGTACATGCTGCCGCCGAGCAGGAACCACGTGGTCCAGTTGCCGAAGGCCCGGCCGCCGACGCCCCACTCCTCCAGGCTGTGGATGCTGTGCGGCCGGCGCCAGCGGGCGGCGCCGAACCCGAGCAGCATCATCGCGCCCATGAGCACGGCGAAGACGGCGATCTCGACGTCGCGGTCGTTCATCGCCGCACCTGCCAGACGTCGGGCTTGCGGGTCGCCAGATACACGACGGAGATGACGACGATGGCCAGCACCGCGCACGCGAGCTGGTACCAGTAGAAGAACGGCACGCCCCACAGGGTTGGGTCGGCCCGGTTGTACAGGGGCACCAGCAGCGGCGCTACGGTGGGCACGGCCAGCAGCGCGTACCACCTCCGGTCGAATCGGGAGTTCGCCACGGGTCGATCACAGTGCGCGGTCTTCAGGATGACAAAGACCGAATTCCATCGGGCCCATAGATGATCCGCGTAAGCCGGCGGGCGGCCGGGGACAGCTGGCCCGGGCGGTGCAGCAGGCCGAACGGGCGCATGTGGTCCTTGCGGATCGTCGCGCCGCCCCGCTCGGCCGCGACCGCCTGGCGGGCCGAGACGAGCGCGGGGCCGCCGCCGGCCAGCACCAGCGGGACCACCGCGTCGGGATGGCCGCAGCGCACCTGGGGCTCGCCGGCGTCCGTCGCCCCGGGCGGCAGCGCCAGCAGCAGCTCCTGGGTGCCCAGCTCGCGGACGGCCAGCCCGGGATGGCGCACCGGCAGATAGCCGATGCCGAGCTCGCATCTTCCATCCACGACGTACCGCACGATCTCGTCCTCGTCGCGGCCCGTGTGCACGCGGACCGGGACCGCCGAGTGGCGGCGGTGGAACGCCGCCAGCGGGCCCGCGAGACCCGCGGCGAGGCCGTCGTGCACGGCGACGTCGAGCCGGCCGGCGCTCAGCCCGATCACGCCGCCCACCGCCGCCCGGGCCGCGGCCAGGTCGGCCAGCACCCGCCGGGCCGGGTCCAGCAGCGCCTTGCCGTCGGGCGTCAGCGCGAGGCGGCGCCCGCGGCGCTCGAACAGCTCGACGCCGAGGTCGCGTTCGAGACTCTTGATCGACTGCGACAGCGCGGGCTGGGCGACGTGCAGAGCCAGCGCGGCGGCCGTCACGGTGCCGTGGTCGGCGACGGCCAGGAAGTGCTCGAGACGGCGCAGGTCCAAGGCGGTTTCCCTTCAGCGTGCTCCACTTCCACTTCAGCTGCGTAACGCGTGCTCCACGAACGCGGCGGCGACGGTGGACAGTTCGGCGGTGCGGTGCACGAGCCCGTACGGCAGGCGCAGGGGCGGGTCGAGCCGGCGCACGACGGCGCCGCGCGCGGCGGCGGCCGGGGCGGCCGCGTCGGTGAAAAAGGCGGGGCCGGCCCCGGCGAGCACCAGCTCGACGAGCAGGTCGCGGCGACCGGCCTCGATGGCGACCCGGGTCCGCACGCCGGCCGCGCGCAGGGCGGCCTCCACCACCAGCCGTGGGGCGCTGCCCTCGGTCACGCCCAGCAGGGTGGCCCCGTTCAGCGTCTTGAGCTGGATCCGGGGCGGCGGCGTCGTCTTCGGCGGGTACGCGAGCACCAGCTCGTGCACGCCCAGCTCGACCTCGGTCAGGCCGGGGCGGGCGGCGGGGAGGTACACCAGGCCGATCTCGCTGGCGCCGTCGCGGACCCGCTGCGGGATCTCGTCGTCGCCGGCGAGGTCGAGATTGACGTGTACCCCTGGTCGCTCGCGGGCGAACGAACCGGCCAGCTTCGCGCCCGGGTGGGCGCCCAGCGGCGCGGGGGCGACGACGTCCACGGTGTCCCGCTCGACCACCAGCGCGACGCCGCGCATGAGCTGCCGGGCCGGGGCGAGGAAGGCGCGGCCGGCCGCGGTGAGGACCACGCCGTGCGCGGCCCGGTGGAACAGCCCGGCGCCGAGGTCGCGCTCGAGGCTCTTGACGGACTGCGAAAGCGTGGGCTGGGCGACGTCGAGCGCGGTGGCGGCGCGGCCGAAGCCGCCGTGGTCGACGACGGCCAGGAAGTACCGGATCTGGCGGGTGTCCACCGGATCAGCACCTTTTGTGCACGCCGGGTGCAGAAATCATTGCGCCAGTGTTACCCGCCGGTTACCGGCCCGACAAGCCCCCGTCCGGCCACCCACCACCCCCAC
>NZ_JAHYSG010000162.1 GCF_022095675.1 Dactylosporangium sp. AC04546
CATCGGCCCAGTGCGTCAGCCGCCCGTGCGGGACTCCGTCGATGGCGGCGGCGCTCCCCCAACCCCCTGCGCCGCCGCCTTCCCCCCGTTCGGAGTTCCGTGGCCGTAAGCCTGCCCGGTCGCCGGTGCTCCCCGCATCGGGGAATGTCCCCGACAGCGAATCTCAGGGTTTCCGGCCGGCGCCGCGGGTGGGTGGGGTTTCAGGTGGTCTGCCGTGGACGTTGGAGGGGCAGGCGGAAGCCGGCGATGATGAGCCAGGCCAGGCCGGTGAACCTAGCGATCGGGAGCAGGAAGGCGGCCGGCTCGAACAGCAGGCTCAGCGTGGCCAGCTCGGCGACGGCCGCGATGACCAGGCCGGACCAGGCCAGCCAGCGGGGCAGTAAGCCGGCCAGCAGGCCGGGGACCGCCATGCCGGCCAGCAGCAGGCCTAACGGCACCACGTGACCGGGGCCGCCGGCGGCGAAGTTGAGGTACTGCACCGCGTGGGTCAGGCCCGGGTCCGCCGTCACCGGCTCCTGCGACAGCACCCAGCCGAGGAGGCCGGACAGGGCCAGGAACGCGGCCGCCAGCAGGCCGCCGGCCAGCGCGATCGTGGCGCCCGGGTTGCGGATGCCCAGGTGCTGGAGGCGCGCGGAGGCGGTCGCGGCATAGATCGCCAGCGGGATCGCGGCAGCGAACTGCAGGGCGCCGCCCACCTGGACGGCGAGGTGGTGGTCGCGGAAATACGCACTGATGTCGGCCGTCTCGCCGAACGGCGACGGATACGGAGAGCCGCCCGCGAGGACGGTGCCGAGGACGAGGCTGCCGAGGAACAGCGCCGTGAAGACCACGGCGAGCACGCCGAGGGGCGGGCCGGCGACGGCGGGAGGCCGTCGGGTCTCGGTCGGAGCGGTGGTCATGAGGTCACGCTTCCCGAGGTCAGGCCGATGAGCGGCATCCGAACGCTCCATTCTGCATGCTGAATCGTTCTGCTTGGTGAATCTTTCTGATTGCTGTACCATAGCGGCATGAGTGAACGGCGGCAACCCGGCCCTCGCGGAGTGGCGTTTCTGCTCGCACAGCTGGGGGCGCACGCGAGCGAGCGGTTCTCGCAGCGAGTGGAGGCGCTCGGGTTGACGCCGCCCGACGTGGGGTTGTTACGGATGATCGCGGGGCAGCCGGGGCGCAGTCAGCAGTCGCTCTCGGTCGACCTCGGGGTGGTGCCGAGCCGGGTCGTGGTGCTTGTCGACAGCCTCGACCACAAGGGCCTCGTCGAGCGCCGGCCGAGCGAGACCGACCGTCGCCACCACGCCTTACACCTCACCGCCGGAGGTGAGCAGGTGCTGATGGAGATGCGCTCGGTCGCGTCGGTCCACGACGACGAGATCTGCGCGGCGCTCGATCCCGAGGAGCGGTCGGTGCTCACCTCGCTCTTACAGCGCATCGCCGACGAGCAGGGGCTGGTGCCGGGCGTCCACCCTGGGTACCGGCAGCTCGGCACCCGCCGAAAGTCCAGCGGACAGCGACCGGCCGAGGGCGCGGCTGCGGCTGCGAACGCGGGCAAGGACGAGGACGCGGGCGCGAACGTCGGCGGCGCGCGCCAGGCGAGCCATGCCGGCGGCGCGGGCCAGCCGAGCCCCGGCGGCGGAAAGGGCGGAGCTGCGGGGGCAAAGAGGGGAGCAAACGCCTGACGAGACGCAGCAGAAGTAACGCGGAACAGCAATGAGCACGCGGCCACAAAGCGGTGGAACTGGCGCTGCCGGGTCGAAAACCCGACCGGCGCCGATTATGTCCGATCCACTACGGTCTACGGGCATGACCGCACCGAACGCATCCGGCCCTACCCCAGCCGGGCTCGGCGCCCGCGTCGTCGCCCTTGTCGGTGCGCTGGTCGCGTTGCTCGCGCTCTCACTGCCGTGGGCGAGCGAGGACAACACGATCGCGGTCGAGGGGCAGTTCTTCGCCTCCGACGCGTTGCTGGCTCGGGGCGGGGTCGAGTGGACCGGGTGGGGGATCGCGGCGGCCAGTCGGCTTGACGGGCATCGGCCGGTGACCATCGCCGTCGCGATGGTCATCATCACCGGGACCGTGGTGTTGGCCGGGATCGCGTGGGCGGCATTCGAACGTCCGCGGCGGATCTGGATCGCGCCGGGCGCGGCCGGGGTCGCCCTGCTGCTGTTCATCGCGAGCTTCCCGCTGCTGTCGGGAGTGCAGGGGCGGTTCGGGGCGGGGCACATCACGTCCGTCGAGTTCGGGGTCGCGGTCTGGCGCCTCGCATTGGCCATCGTCGTTGTCGGGGCGACCCGCCTCGCGCTGCTGCAGGAGGTGGTGCGGCCCGGGCGGCGCGCCTATCAGTAAGGCTGCGCCTCAGTCAGGCTGCGCCTCAGTCAGGCTGCTCCTTCGTCAGGTGCAGGAGCCAGTCGCGGCCGGTGGAGATCAGGGCGTAGCGGCGCGGGCGCCCACGGCCGTGCAGCGTGAACAGCAGGCGCCGGTCCGTGCGGTCGTGCTCCTCCCACCAGCCGATGTCGGCGATCGACTTCTCCTCGTCCTCGTACCGCAGATGGTCCAGCGCATGGTCCGCCACGGCGACGGCCAGGCGGTTCGACGCGGAGTCGTCCGGCAGGCCGCGCGGCACCGCCCACGAGCGGAGCACCCCGTTCTCCTCCAGCCGCAGGTCGAAGTGGTGCGTCGGCCGGTGATGCTCGTGGAGCACGAACGCCGGTCGCATCAGAACGTGATCACGGTCTTGACGCCGTCGCTGGGAGCGGACAACGCCGACGGTGCCGCGGAGAGCGGGACGCGGGACGTGATCAGCGACGCCAGCCAGGCGTGGTCGGCCCGCGACAGCGCGTCGACGGCCAGCTCGTAGTGGGAGAGGTTCGCGTTCACCGAGCCCACCACGGCGTCGTTCTCCAGGACCAGTTCGCGGGCCTCATCCTCGGGCACGAGTCGCTCGGGCGGGACGCCGCCTCCGGCGACCTCGTCGTCGGGGTGGTGCCGCTGTCCCGGCCGGGCGGCGGCGTCCCGTAGAGCCCGGCCGCGATCTCCCGGTCCGTGCCGCAGATGCCGAGGGCGACCGCCTCGACCAGCAACGCGGACGAGTCCGAAGCCGAGGCCGACGCAGGCACCGGGTCCGGGACGTCCCGCACAGCGACCCGGCCGGTGGCAACCGTCAATGCACGCATGGCACTCTCATGCCCAGTTCAGTCCCCCGCCAGTCGCGCGGCGTGGTGGTAGACGAGCCTCTACGAGATCCTAGAGGTCGAGGACGGCAGGGAGGTCGCGGACCGACTCCAGGACGTGGGTGGCGCCCGTGGCTGACAGCGCCTCCGCCTGGTGGGCGCCGGTGAGGACGCCCGTGACCGTGCGGGCGCCCGCGCGCAGGCCGCACAGGATGTCGTAGGTCGTGTCGCCGGCGGTCGCGACCTCGCGCACGTCGTCGATCTCCAGCCGCAGGACCGCGGTCAGGACCAGGTCGGGGAACGGACGGCCGCGGCCGGCCTCGGCCGGGACCAGGGTCAGGTCGGCCAGCCCTTGCCAGCCCAGCGCGGCCAGGATGCGGTCGGCGGTCACGCGGGAGAAGCCGGTCGTCAGGGCGACCTTCACGCCCGCGGTGCGCAGCGTCTCGACCACCGCCGCCGCACCGTCGATCGGCGCGCAGTGACCGGCGCCGACCAGGTCGCCGTAGGCCGCCTCGAAGGCCGCGTTCGCGGCCTGGGCGCGGGTCTCCTCGCCGCCCAGCAGGTGGCGGAAGACGCTGATCTTCGACTCGCCCATCGTCGCGCGGACGTGGGCGAGCATCGGGGCGTACGCCGGGTCGTCCAGCGCGACGCCCTGGGTGGCGATCGCCGCCGTGAACGCCTGCTCGACCAGGCCGTCGTCGCGGATCGTCGTGCCGGCCATGTCCAGGACCACCAGTGCTACCACGCCAACTCCTCGGCCGTCTGCTCGGCGATTGCGGGGGAACAGGTCATGCCGCGGCCGCCCGGGCCGGTCACCAGCCAGACACCGGGCCGGACCTGCGAACGGTGGGCGACGGCCGCCGGGTCGAGGCACTGGGCGTACACCCCGTGCCACCGCCTGACGATCCGCGGGAGCGGCCGGCCGAGCAGCTCGGACGCGACCTGGGTGACGTGGTCGTACGGCGCCTCGAGCTGGTCGAACGGGAACGGCTCCGCGTAGGCGTGCGTGTCGCCGATGGTGAGGCCGCCGTCGAGGCGCTGCACCATGAGCAGCTGCATCGCGTGCTCGGCGGCGACCGGCGGCTGCGGCTGGCCGGCCAGCGGCGCGGCGTCGTAGGCCGGGTAGTAGCGGAAGCTGTCGGCGTCGGCGACCGACGTGGTCAGCGGCTCCCCCAGCGGCTCGGTCTGCGCCATCTGCAGCCAGACCCGCCGCACGGGCAGCGCCGGCGCCAGCTCACGGACCAGCCCGCTCAGGGCGGCGCCGGTGGCCAGCACGACCTGGTCGCCGTCATGGGTCTCGCCGTGGTCGTCGACGACGCCCGGCGACACGGTGCGCACCTCACGACCCGGGAGCCAGGTGTAGCGATCCGACGCGGTGAGCGCCGCGCGCACTGCGGGCAGCGCCACACGCGACTCGACGGCGCCGTCCAGCGCGCAGTGCAGGGCGCCGAGGAACGACCCGCGCAGCGCCGGATTGACCGCGCGCGTCTCGGCCGGGGACAGCAGCCGCCAGCCCCGCGTCGCCGCCGACGCCGTCGCCAGGGCCGCCTCGGCGACCTCCAGCTCGGCCTCGGTGCGGCACAGGGTCAGCGACCCGTTGCCGCGGAAGCCGACGCCGGGCACCCGCGCGCCGATCTCCTCCCACAGCTGCCGGGCCCGCAGGGCGGTCGCCAGCTCGGGGCCCTCCGCGCGCCCGGAGACCCACACCAGGCCGAAGTTGCGCACCGACGCGCCGCGGGCCTCCGCCTCGCGCTCCAGGTGCACGACCTCGTGCCCCCGCTGCACCGCATGCCAGGCGTGCATGGTGCCGAGCACCCCACCGCCGACGACGACGATCCGCACCGGTCACCCCACTCAATTAAAGGTCTGGACCTTTAATTTACTCGTAGCCGGGTCTCGAAGCCAATGCGATCTCCGCGATACAGCGAGCGCACCCACTCGATCACCACGCCCGCCGCGTCGAGCGAGCGTCGCTGCATGAGCAGCAGTGGTACCGCCGGGTTGGTGCCGAGCAGCAGCGCGTCGCGCGGGGTGGCCAGGACGGTCTCGATCCGCTCGGTGGCCTCCGCGTGCCGGACCCCGTACCGCGCGGCCAGGTGGGCATAGAGCGACGTCGTCGGGTCGAAGCCGGCGAGCAGGTCCGGGAAGCGCTCGACCGGCAGGTACGTGCTCTCCACGCCCAGCGGCTCGGCGTCGGCGAGCAGCACCCGCTCCAGGTGCCAGGCGCGCCCCTCCCCCAGCTCCGGCGGGGCCGGCACCTGCTCGGCGGTCACCACCCGCCGGCTCGGCCGGTACCCCGCCTCGCGCAGCGCCTCGGTGTAGCTCACCAGCGCGAGCGGCTGCACGATCTTCGGCGCGGCGACGAACGTGCCCTGCCCGCGGTGCGCCCGCAGCCGCCCCTCGACGGTCAGCTCCGAGATGGCCTGGCGCAGCGTCGAGCGGGACACGCCGAACCGTGCGGCCAGGTCCCGCTCGGCGGGCAGCAGCGCGCCCTCCCCCAGTTCGGAGAGGAGGTTCAGCAGCTGCGCCTTCACGGCGTAGTACTTCGGAATCCGCCCGTGCGAGGGCACCCCGCCGTCCACTGCGCTGGTCATCCCGCTGTTCTATCGCATGGCCTCCTGCCATGGACGGCCGTCCAGCTCCGCGGTCAGCTCGAAGTGGTACAGCGCGGTCGCCGCCACGTCGACCTGGCCCGTCCCCGACGGCCGCGCGCCGGCCGGGATGCCCGGCCCCGCGGCGACGATCCAGGTGGCGCGCTCGTCCTCGCGGCAGCCGCCGTGCCCACCGTCGGGGACCCGGTGGCCGTGGTCCGTCGTGACGATCACCAGCCACTCGCCCGGCCCGTTCGTCGCCAGCAGCCGGCCCAGCTGGCGGTCCTGCTCCTCGGCGGCGGCCCGGTAGGCCGCGCCCGTCCCGACGGTGTGGGCGACGTCGTCGGTGTGGCCGAGGTACACGAAGGCGGCGTCGACGTCCCGCAGCCGCCCGCACGCGTCGGCCGTCACGCTCGCGTCCGCGCTGTCGTAGCCGTCGGCCTCGCCGTCGAACGTGACCCGCACGCCCACGGCCGGCCCGAACGTGCCCTGCCGGTGCAGCTCGGCCCAGCCCACGGCCGAATACGTGCGGTACCGTGGCGAAACCCGGGTCAGGAAGTCGGGGAACTCGCCGTAGCGCGCGCCCGCGAACCCGTTGTCGCGCACCCCGTGCCGGCCCGGCCACACGCCCGTCGCGATCGTCGACCAGCCCGGCCCGCTCGACGACTCGGCGACCGGCGGGCACGGCACCAGGCTGTGACCGACCGCACCCGCGGCGGCCAGCCCCTTGAGCACCGGCATGTCGGCCGCCTCGACGACGGGCCAGTTCAGGCCGTCCATGCCGACCACGAGCAGCTTGCGCACGGCCGACAGCAAAACCTCACGGGATGAACGCCGTGTGAAGCTACAGTGTGCCGCGTGAAGACCCCGATGGGCGGCGGCGTGGCCCCCGGCTTCGAACCCGTGGCGGACGCCTTCCGGCAGTTGCTCGACAGCGGCACGGAGACCGGCGCGTCCTGCGCCGCCTACGTGCGCGGCTCACGCGTGGTCGACCTGTGGGGCGGCTGGTCCGACGCCGCCCGGACCCGCCCGTGGGAGCCGGACACGCTGGTCACGGTCTTCTCGGCGAGCAAGCCGGTGGCGGCCCTGGCGGTGCTGTCGCGGGTCGCCGACGGCCGCATCGAGCTGGATGCCCCGATCGTGCGCTACTGGCCGCAGTTCCCGCACCCGGGCGCGACGGTCCGCCACGCGCTGTCGCACCAGGCCGGGCTGCCCGCGGTCGCGGCTGCGCTGACGGCGGCCGAGGCCCTGGACTGGCCCCGGTTCACCGCGGCGATCGCCGCGTCGCCGCTGGAGTGGGAGCCCGGGACGGCGGTGGGCGAGCACGCGCTGACCTACGGCAACATCCTGGGCGCCATCATCCGGGGCGCGACGGGCGAGACGGTCGGCTCGGTGGTGGCCTCCTTCGGCGTGGACTTCCACTTCGGGCTGGCTTCCGCGGACCTGTCGCGGTGTGCCGAGGTCGAGCACGGCTCGCCCGACTGGCCCTCGCAGTCCGTGCACGGCCACGGGGACCTGTGGGCCCGTGCGCTGGGCAACCCGCCGGACCTGCTGTCGACGCAGGTACTGAACGGGCCCGCGTGGCGGCAGGGCGAGCTGCCGGCGGTGAACGGCCACACGACGGCCCGCGGCCTGGCCTCCCTCTACGAGCGGCTCTCCTCGCTGCTCCCGGCGGACCTGCTGACCGAGGCGCTGTCGACCCAGGTCAACGGCTACGACCGGCTGCTGGAAGAGGACGCGGAGTGGACGCTGGGCTGGCGCCGCGACGGGTCGTGGGTGGGCATGGGCGGCATCGGCGGCTCCTCCGCGGGCGGCTCGTTCGCGGGCGACGAGCGCACCGACTACTGGCTGGCCTACGTGACCCGGCACCTGGCCGACCACGACCGGGGCAACGCGATGTACGACGCGCTGGAGGCGTGCCTCACCGCAGACGTGTAAGCCGCCGTCAGTTCCCGCCGGTGACCCGCACGGTGGTGCCGGTGGCGTAGGAGGCCGCGTCGCTCAGCAGCCAGGCGATCGCCTCGGCGATCTCGTCCGGGGTGCCGAGGCGCCCCATCGGGATGCGGCCGACGACGTGCTCGGCGCGGTCGGGGTCGCCGCTGCTCAGGTGGATGTCGGTGTCGATGAATCCGGGGGCCACGCCGTTGACCCGGATGCCCTCGGCGGCGAGCTCCTTGGCCAGCCCGATCGTGAGGGCGTCGAGGGCGGCCTTGCTGGCTGCGTAGTGGATGTAGTCGTGCGGGCTGCCCAGGGTCGCGGAGCCGGAGGAGACGTTGACGATCGCACCACCGTCGGTGAGCACGCGGGCCGCCTGGCGCGCACACAGGAAGGCGCCGACCACGTTGACGTCCATGAGCCGCCGCAGTTCCTCGGCGCGCAGGTCGGCCAGCCGCCCGAGCGGCGAGATGACCCCGGCGTTGTTGACCAACCCGGTGACCGGCCCGAGCACGGCGGCGGCGGTGTCGAAGAGCCGGATGACGTCGTCCTCGACGGCGGTGTCGACCTGGACGGCAACGGCCCGCCCACCGTCGTCGCGGATGGCCGCCGCGATGTCCTCCGCGGCCGCCGCGGCCCGCTGGTAGCCGACCGCGACCCGATGCCCGTCCCGGGCCAGCCGCAGGCAGGCGGCAGCCCCGATCCCCCGGCTCCCGCCGGTGACGATGGTGACCTTGTCCATGCACGCCACGCTAGCGGCCCGCCCCCCGCCGCCCGGCACCAGGCCGATCCGATCCCGGTGGCTCTCGCCACCTCCGCCGACGTGGGAGGTGCCCGGCGGGTCGGCGACGCTGCTGCGCTGGCTGGTGGAGAGGTTCACCCGATCGCTCACCCCACGCTGGCCGCCTGTGGCGGTAGTTTTATCAGTGGCCCATGGGACGTAGACCGGATTCGGGAAACCGGAGAAGGAAAACGCCTCGTGGGTCTTTTGGTGGAGCATTCCTCACTCACCGGAACCCACCGACCCGATCGCGATCATCCGCTCCACCGACCGGCGGGCCCGCGCCGCGACGCCGGGGTCGACGGTGACCTCGCCGGTGCCCTCCCGCAGGCAGCGCAGCAGCTTCTGCGGGGTGGTCATCTTCATGTAGCGGCAGGCCGCGGCCGGGTTGACCGGCTCGAACGCCACTCGCGGGTTGGCCTTGCGCAGCTGGTGCAGCATGCCGATCTCGGTGGCCACGAGCACCTTGCCCGCTGAGCTGGTGCGGGCCTGTTCGAGCATGCCGCCGGTGGAGAGCACGTGTGTGCGCTCGGCCGGCAGTTCTCCGACGCTGTTGAGCCACAGCGCCGAGGTCGTGCAGCCACATTCGGGGTGCACGTACAGCTCGGCGTCGGGCTCGGCGGCGACCCTCGCTCGCAGGTCGCTGGGGCTGATCCCGGCGTGCACGTGGCACTCGCCCAGCCACAGCCGGATATTGTCCCGGCCGGTCACCCGCTGGACGTGCGCGCCGAGGAACTGATCGGGCAGGAAGAGGATCTGGGTATCGGCCGGAATGGAGGCGACCACGTCGACGGCGTTCGAGGAGGTGCAGCACACGTCGGCCTCGGCCTTGACCTCGGCCGAGGTGTTCACGTACGCCACCACCGCCGCCCCCGGGTACTCGGCCTTCCACTGCCGCAGCTGGTCGGCGGTGATCGTGTCGGCCAGCGAGCAGCCGGCGGCCGGATCGGGCATCAGCACGGTCCGGTCCGGTGCCAGGATCTTTGCCGTCTCCGCCATGAAGTGCACTCCGGCGAACACGATCGTCGACGCCTGGCTGGCCGCGGCCAGCCGGGACAGTGCGAGCGAGTCGCCGACGTGGTCGGCGACATCCTGGATCTCCGGCGCCTGGTAGTTGTGCGCCAGGATCACCGCGTCCCGCTCGGCGGCAAGACGGCGTACCTGCGCCTGCCACCCGGTCGCCGTAACAGCATCCGTAGTCATCGAGTTCCCCTTACGCCTAGGGTTTTCGACTAATAGGCGAAAACTAGAACCCAAGTGTAGCCTGCCACCGTGGGGCAAACCGACGGCGGCTACTACCGGCACGAGGCGCTCGCCGTCGTCCTGCAGGTCCGCGACGCGAAACTGCGCGTTCTCCTGTGGCAACGCGGACGTCCGCCCCAGGCCGGCCACTGGTCCCTGCCCGGCGGAGCGCTGCTACCCGAAGAACGCCTCGGCACCTCCGTCGCCCGCCATCTCGCCGACAAGGTCGACGTTCGCAGCCTGACCCATCTCGAGCAGCTGGAGACCCGCAGCGACCCGCAGCGGGACACGCGCGGTCGCGTGCTGGCCACCGCCTATCTCGGGCTCGTCGCCACCGACACGGAGCCGCGACTCCCGGAGGACACCGCCTGGCACCCGGTCGCCGCGTTGCCTGCGACCGCGTTCGACCACGGCTCCATCATCGACTCGGGGGTTTCCCGGCTGCGCGCGAAGCTGTCGTACACCAACATCGGCTTCGCCCTCGCCCCGGCACGCTTCACCATCCCCGAGCTGTCCCGGATCTACAGCGCCGCCCTCGATCAGCCCGTCTCGGTCACCAACCTGCAACGGGTCCTCACCCGCCGGCACCTCGTCGAACCTCTTGACCAGACGGCCGCACCGGGAATGCGCGGTGGCCGGCCCGCGACCTTCTACCGCTACCGGCAGCACACCCTGCAGGTCACCGACCCCGCCGCCGTCTTCCGTCCCAGCAAGGACTGATGGCGGGAACGGTCAGGTCTGGGTGAGGGTCTCGCGGTTGTGTGGGAGGTGCCAGCCGGAGAGGTCCGGGCCCGCCGGGACGATGCCTGACGGGCCGCGGTCATAGCCGGGGAGGCGGGCGAAGTACGCGTCCTGGAGGCGTTCGATGCCCAGGACCGGGTCGCGGCCGTCCGGGTCGAGGTCGAAGGTCCAGCTCCGCTCGTCGTGGGTCGGGCCGCAGACGCCCATCGAGAGCACCTCCGACAGTCCCAGAAGGTCCAGCTCCGCTCGTCGTGGGTCGGGCCGCAGACGCCCATCGAGAGCACCTCCGACAGTCCCAGAAGGTCCAGCTCCGCTCGTCGTGGGTCGGGCCGCAGACGCCCATCGAGAGCACCTCCGACAGTCCCAGCAGGCCGCGGACGATGAGCGCGCGACTCGCCCACGGGCAGGCCCGCGACACCACCAGGCGGTACCGCCCGGGCTCGACCGGATAGCCGTCGCGCCCGTCGGCGGTGATCCGCGTGGTGATGTACCGCGAGTCGCGCTTGTACTCGCCCGCTGACCGATAGGCACCCATGTGCCCATCGTGCCCCGTCAGGGTCAGGCCGACACCAACTGGGGGTAGAGCGCCTCCGGTGCCGCCGAGAGGGCCTGCTTGACGGTGCGGGTGATGTCGTCGGCGAGGACCTCGAAGGCGCCGGCCTCGACGCCGTCGTACGCCTGCCGCACGACGTCCTCGGCGCGAACCTTCGGGCCCTCGACGTGCGCGGCCATCTCGGTGTCGACGTAGCCGACGTGCAGGCCGGTGACGCCGACGCCCTTGGGCGCCAGCTCCAGCCGGAAGCCGTTGGTGGCCTGCCAGAGCGCGGCCTTGTTCGCACTGTACGAGGTGCCCTGGCTGATCCACGACAGCACGGAGTGCACGTCGAGCAGGTGACCGCCGCCGTTGGCGACGATGATCGGCGCGAACGCGCGGGTGACCGCGACCGGGCCGAAGAAGTTGGTCTCGAACTCCCGGCGCACGTCGTCGAGGTCGCCGGTCAGCAGGCTCGCCCGCACCGAGATGCCGGCGTTGTTGACCAGGAACGTCACGTCGCCCGCCTGCGCGGCGGCCCGCGCGATCGAAGCGAGGTCGGTCACGTCGAGCGCCAGCGGCACGGCACCCGGCGTCGTGACGCTGCCCGGGTCGCGCGCCCCGGCGTACACCTTGCGGGCCCCGCGCTCCAGCGCCCCCTCCACGAAGGCCTTGCCGAGCCCCCGGTTGCCGCCCGTCACCAGTACCACCGAGTCCTGAATCCTCATCGCGAGCCCTCCCGTCGGCGGAAACCGGTCGGTTTCCGATGGGTCGACTGTAAACCGATCGGTTTCCGATCGTCCAGTGTCGCGCTAGTCTCATGACGTGGCTTCTCCGCGCGAACGGCTCCTCTCTACCGCCGCCGAACTCTTTTACTCCGAGGGCATCGGGGCGGTCGGCGTCGAGAAGCTGTGCCAGACCGCCGGCGTGTCGAAGCGCACGATGTACCAGCTGTTCGACACGAAGTCGGATCTGGTCGCCGAGGCGCTGCGCACCCACGGCCCGCGGACCGTCGAGGGCTACTTCCCGCCGGACGACGCCGGCCTCACCCCGCGCGAACGGATCCTGCACGTGTTCGAGCGCCTGGAGGACGACGCCGGCCGCCCCGGCTTCCACGGCTGCCCGTTCGTGAACACGAGCGTCGAGCTCCATGATCCGAGCCACCGCGCCAGCACCGTGGCCCTGCACTTCAAGCGTCTGCTCGAGTCGTACTTCGAGCGCCTCGCGCAGCAGCTCGACGCCCCCGACCCCGAGGTGCTGGCGGCCCAGTTGACCGCGGTCTTCGACGGCTGCTCAGTGCGGGCCGTGATGCGGGCCGCGCCGCTGGACGGCCTGGCCGTGCGCACCGCCGCGGCCCTGCTCGACGCCGCCATTACCTCTGAGGTCATCGACACCATGCCCACGGCCCGGTGACGATCGGGGCATGACCGCATACGCACTCGCCCACCTGCACACGCCGACCGTGAACGAGGACGTGCTCACCTACCTGGAGCGGATCGGGGCGACCCTCACGCCGTTCGGCGGGGCGTTCATCGTCCACGGGCCGCAGGTCGAGGTCCGCGAGGGCGAGTGGCCCGGGACCGTCGTGATCATCGCGTTCCCCGACCTGGACGCGGCGCGGGCCTGGTACGACTCGCCCGCTTACCAGGAGATCCTGCACCTGCGCACCGACCACATCCCCGGGGCGGCGATCCTCTTCGACGGCGTGCGCGAGGGCCACGACGCGGCGAAGATGGCGGCCGCCATCCGCGCGGGTCGCTGAGCCCGAACGGACACGACACCCGCACCGGCGAGGTGCGCTGGCGGGCCACCCTCACCGCCGAGGCCGAGGCGACCGCCGCCGGGCCCGCGGTGCTGCTGACGACGCCGCCCGAGACGGGCTCCGCGCCGGTTTCGACGGGCAGCGCCCGCGAGGCCGCGACGAACGGCCGCCGCGCGGGACACACGACCGACCGCCGCGGCCGCACGACCACCGGGCCGGCCGCGGGCGAGGGCGGCCGTGGGCGGGTGACCGCGCTCGATGTCGCCACCGGGAAGGTGCGCTGGGACGCGGCGCTCCCCGAGGGCTGTGCGGCCGGTGCGGTGGCCGGGGACCGGACCACCGTCGCCGTGGTGCTGCGGTGCGGGGAGCGCAACGAGGTCCAGATCCTGGACGCCGGCACCGGGCGGGTGCTGGCGCGGACCGGAATCGGGCCCGGCGACGGGATCGCGCCCATCGTGCGGGACGGCGTCACCATGCTGCGGGACGCGCGGTCGTTCCAGGTGTTCGCGCCGGACGGGCGGCGGCTGGCCGACCGGGCCGGGGAGGTCTGCGCCGAGCAGTGCGACGCCGCCGTCGAGGACGGCGTCGCCATCGTCGCGCACGGCGGGAGCCGCGACGATCCCGACGACGCCGCGGTCGAGGGCATCGCGCTCGCCGACGGCCGGCCGCTCTGGCGGGCCCGCGTCGCGGCGGCGCACCTGGTGGCGGCGGGCGGGCGGCTGTACGCGGTCGGGCCGGCGGCGCGCCCGGTGCCGTTCCTGGTCGTGCACGACATCGACGCCGAGCACGGGCCGGGGGCGGGGCTGGTGTCCGAGGTGCCGTACCGGAAGGGGGCGGCCACCGCCCTCGGTGGCCGGGTGCTCGGAACCGGGGCCGCGGGCGCCCGGTGGTACACCATCGTGCCCGAACGCCGGCCACCGGTGAGCCCGCAGTGGCCGGACGCCTGCCGGACCGTGGACGCCGCGCAGCTCGCGGCGCTCTTCCGCAAGGAGGAGCCGGACGTCGTCGACGTCACGGTGCCGGGCGCGCCGGCGCACGCCGAGTGCCGGTTCGACACGCCGCGCGGGCCGGCCGTCACGGTGTCGATCCTGTGGTCCGGGCCGGACGCGCGGCGGCGGTTCGCGGTACTGGTGCCCGGGCCGGAGGAGGTGCGCGGCCGCAACGCCACCGTCACCACCCTCCGCTTCCCCGACGGCAGCCGGATCGTCCAGGTCGAGACGACCGGCGGCGAGACCATGGCCCGGAAGGTCGCGCGCATGATCCAGGAGCACGACGCATGACGGCGCGGCGGAGGGCGGCCGCCGTCGCGGTGGCGCTCGCGGTCGCGGCGGCCGGCGCCGCCGGGCTCGCGCGGCCCGATCCCGTCACGACCGCCGGCCGCCCGATCGCCGAGGGGCTGGCCACCGCCGGCAGCCGGCCCGAGCTGCTCGTCACGGTCGACGCCGCGTACGCCCGGACCCGGCTCGCACTCCCCCAGCCGCTGACCACCGGCGCCGAGGCCGCCGCGCTGCGGGCCGGCATGCGCGCCGCCGCGGACTGGCCGGCGTTCCTGCGCGGCACCGGCGGGGCGGCCCGCGACCGCCTCGACGTGACCCTGACGTTCACGGCGTCCAGCGAACCGGTGCGGATCACCCGGATCCGCGTGGAGAAGACCCGCACCGCCGACGTGTTCGACGGCACCGAGATCGTCCCGGCCGCCCCCGCCGCCGAGCCGGCCGCCGTGACCTGCGACCTCGACGCGCCGGAGCCCGTCGTGGCCGACGCGGCCGGCGCCGACGCGCTCGCCACGCGGAACCTGGAGCTGCGGGCCGGTGAGCGGGGCACGGTCGTGATCGCGTTCACGGCGAAGCGGGCCGCGTACTCCTGGAGCCTGCTCGTCGACTGGGCCGGCGACGCCGGCACCGGCGGTACCGTGGAAGTTACCGAGAACGGCAGGCTCTTCGCCCTGACCGGCAGTGCTTCCCGGTATGCCGCATCCTATGTGGACAATTCGCCGGCGCGGGGCTTCAGCCTGTCTCGTCGTCGATGAGGCCGTAGGGCGGCTGGTCGGGGCGGCGGGTGAAGCGGACGATGACGTCGGCCGCGGCGGCCGGTGGCGGGGCGTTGTCGGCCACGACGATCTGGGCGCCGACGCCGCGGCCGGCGAGCCAGTCCTCCAGGTGGCGGTAGATACGCTCGATCGTCTGGCTGTCGGCGAGGTCGCCGGCGACGCCGAGGTTCTTCTGCGGGCTGTCCAGCAGGAGGAACCCGGGGTGCGACGAGCGCGACTCCCAGGCGATCTCGAAGAGGGCGAGCTGCCAGGCGAGCGCGATGAGCGTGCGGCCGCCGGAGGAGGCGGCGGTGTAGGGCTCGCCGCGCATGTACGGCGTCAGGTCCTCGGCGAGGTAGGCGTCGGCGAGCTTGGGGTACTTCCAGGCCGCGAGGATCTCGCGGTACCGCTCACCGACCCGGCGGACCACCGCGGACCGGGAGGCGCGGCGGGCCTGTCCACCGGCCGCGGACAGCTCCTCGCGGTGCGCGGCGATCTGGTCCATCTGCTGGAGGATGCCGTTGGCGCGCCGCTCCAGGCTCTGCACCAGCCGCAGCCCGCTGACCGCGCGCTGGAGTGTCGCGGCGGCCTCCTCGCGGCGGCGGGCGAGGGCGTCGCGCTGGGCGAGGTAGGGCGTGACGGCGTGCGCCGTCATCGCGTCGACCTCGGCCGCGGCGCGGGCCTCGGCCTCCTGCGCCCGCTCGGCCTCGATCCGCAGGCCGGGCAGCTCGGCCTCCAGCTCCTCCAGGTAGCGGGTCAGCTCGCCGAGGCGGGTGCGGGCCGAGCGCAGCTCGCCCGAGACGTCGACGGCGCCGCCGCCGGTGATCGGCAGCCGGCAGGCCGGGCAGTGCGACTCGCCGCCGGCGAGCGGGGCCAGGCACGACGGGCAGGCGGTCACCCGCATCGGCTCGAAGAGCCGCTCGGCCTCGGCGAGCATGGTCCACTTGCTGACGTCGTCGGCGTACGTGCCGCGCAGGGTCGTCATGCGCTGGAGCTGGGTCTCGCGGTCGCGCAGGGTCGCCGCGGCGGTGCGGGCCTCCTGGGCGGCGGCGTGGTGCCGCTCGCGCAGCTCCTCGGCGAAGCGGGTGTCGGCCCGGGCCTGGGTGTCGAGCGCGGCGAGGGCCTGCGCACACTCGGCGAGCTCGTCCTTGGCGCTGTGGTGCAGGGCCTCCAGGTCGCCGCGGTTGCCGACGCGCTGCTCGTCGACGAGCTGCTCGGCCGTGCGGTAGGCGGTGCGGGCGGCGCCCAGCTCGGCTTCCAGGTTGCGGATGCGCCGGCCGATCTCCACCGAGTGGTCGTCGTGCACGTCGAAGACGACGTCGACGACCTGGCGCAGCTTGAGGTGCTTCATCGGCACGCTCTCGAACAGCAGGTCCTTGTCGTCGAGGCGCTCGTTGGGCAGGAAGCACAGCCACATGAGGTCGCGGAAGCTCAGCGGGTCCTCGGTCTCCTGGGAGAGCCGCACGCCCTGGAGCTTGCAGTGCGACAGCAGCATGCTCGAGAGGCTCTCCGGGTTGCCGGCGGGCCGTAACGGGCGGCGCACCGGCGGGGCGGCGCCCAGCTCGTCGAGGCGGCCCGGGCGCACGTAGGCGAACATCGACGGCTCGCCGACGGTGCGCTCGACGAGGTACGGCGAGCCGGACAGCTCGACCTCCAGCGTCGCCGCCTTCACCTTCGGCATGATCTCCGGGTGGCGGGGGTGGTCGCTCGCGCCGAGGCAGTAGTCGACGAACTCCAGGATCGTGGTCTTGCCGGTGCTGAACGCGCCGGCGAGCACCGACAGCGGGCGGGGCGAGTCGTCGGACGCGCGGAAGTCGACGTCATAGGTCCGGTCACCACCGTGGAGGCGCAGCCGCCTGAGCCGGATGCCGTGTGCCCGCAAACCGATCATGTCAGATCCTTCAGGGCCGGAAGGAGCCACTGTCGCAGGCCCTCACGAAGCTTACGTCCGCTCACCCGCCGGAGGCGACGAATGACGACGCGCGCCGCTGTGATGTATGACTGAGCATACATCGCGGTGAATCCCGCGGCCATGGCCGAACCCTCCGGAGTGAGGTGGTAGGTCACCCGGCCGGTGGCCGCGGCCCGCACCAGGCCGCGGGCGACGAGCTCGGTGAGGTCGCGGGCCAGGTGCTGCTGGGCGGTGACCCACCGCTGGGCCGGGCTGGCGTAGGCGACCGCCCGGTCGTCGAACCCGGCGAGGCGCAGCGCGGTGCGGTCGGGGTCGGTGTCGGCCCGGGCCAGCAGCAGCGGGTGGGCGGCCAGGAAGTCGTAGACACCGAGCCGCTCGGCGTCGACCGGCTCGGCGGCCGTGGCCAGCAGCAGGAGCAGCCGGGCCTGGCGGAAGACCGAGACGTCATCGGGGTTCACTCGCCACCTCCCGCCAGTGCCGGACCCAGCCGGCCCGCCGGTCCTCCACCACCCGGTGCATCAGGCCGCAGCGGTGCACCGGCCCGGCCCGCAGCCGGTCCGGGAACGCGCCGGACTCGCGGATCTCCGTCATCACGCCGGCGTGCAGGCCCAGCAGGCGCGGATCGGTGCTCAGCAGCGCGTTGAACCGCGCCTCCCAGATGCCGTGGACCACGCCGTCGGCCTCGTGCAGGGCCGCGACCTCCTCCGGCAGGCGCTTGTCGAGGATCTCGCGGGCCATGACCTCGGCGTTGAAGAACTCGCGCTTGGCCGCGCCGACCTCGGCGTGCCCGGCCGCCCGCAGCTGCCGCACGAATAGCGCGTCGTCGAGGCTCGTGGCGTCCTCGTCGGATAGCTCCCGCAGCGGCACCCGCTGGGTCTGGGACGGCACGTACGGGTCGTAGAAGTGCCGGCGCACGTGCGCGCAGTCGGGCTTGATCAGCAGGTTGCGCAGCACGTTCTCGTGCCACAGCTCGATCGCGACCCCGGTCTCGCGCTGCCGGCGGGCCCGCCAGTTGTCCCACCACTGGGCCGTGGGCGCGTCCATGCTCGCCGGCACGCAGAGGATCCACTGGCTGAGCCGGTAGCCGTTGCGCGCGGCGGCGGCGACCGCGGAGTCGAACGACTCGCGGATCTGGCCGTGGTGGCTCTTCGTGACGGTCGGCCAGAAGTACTTCGACTGCCACACGATGACGAGGCCGGACAGCTCACCGAGCAGGATGTCGATGCCCCAGTCGCCGGGGTTGGCGGTGATCGCGCGGGCGCCCGGGTACACCGCCGCGAGCAGCATCGCCAGCATCTGCTCGAAGTCGTCCCGCGCACCGGCGATGTTGCCGGTGCGCAGCTGGTGTGCGGCGAAGTTGATCGGAGGCTCGCCGGAGGCGAGGCTCGTCGCCGCCGTCGTCGCCGTCATTTGACCAAGATTGTCACGCGTAGAGATTGATCCGCTACTCTGCGACCGATGTTTCCTCGGTTTTCACCGTTTGTTGGTCGCCCAATCGGGTGACGTCGATGTCGGCATAGATGGCCGCGTGGTCCGAGCCCGCATGGACGGGCTTCGTCATCGTGTCATAGATCGGCCACAGCACGCCCCGCCGGCCGCCCCACACGCCCTTGCGCAGGATGCCGCCGCCGGTCGCGGCCGCGAACAGCTTCGGCGACAGCAGCACGTAGTCGAGCTTGTTGCGGGCGGTGCAGGAGCCGTACGTGCCGGGCCGCCCGGCGTCCTCGAACGCCGGGTGCGTCGAGATGTCCCGCAGGTCGGTGTCGCGCAGCAGCGGCGCGAGCGGCTCGCTCTCCGGCGTGTCGTTGAGGTCGCCGACCACGGCGACCAGCGGGGTGCGCTGCTGCCGGTAGATCTCCGCGACCCGGGCGGCCTGCCGTCTCCGGGTGGCGTCGGAGGCCGCCTTGCCGCCGTAACCCTTGCTCTTGAGGTGGTTCACGAGCACGACGAGGTCGTCGCCGGCCGGGGTTCTGAAGTGGTACTCCGGGCAGTCCCGGCTGAACACCCGCCCCCGCTCGTCGACGTCGTCGACGTGGGTGCGCTGGCCGGTCAGCGGGAAGTCCACGGTGGACATCACACCGACGTCGATGCCACGTTCGTCGTTGCCGTCGACGACCATGATGTGCTCGTACAACCCGCGCAGCCCGCCCTCGGCGAAGCGCCGCAGCGCGAGGCGGCTCTCCGCCTCGATGACCGCGAGGATGTCGGCGCGCACGTCGAGGATGACCCGCGCCGTGTTCACCAGCGACAGCTCCTCGACCCGGTCGGTGGTGAGCTCGACCCAGCCGATCCAGTCGTCGCGCCCGCCGGCGACCACCTCGACCCGGCCGTCACGGCGGCGCACGACAAGGCGCCCGCGGTTCTGCCGCAGCCGCGCGAACTTCGCCGTGTCACCGTTGCGCAGCCCGAGCCGGGCCAGCTCGCGCAGGATGTCGTGCTGGATCTCCGGCGTGTACACCGGCTCTTCGAGCAGGTCGCCGATCCGCTGGAACGCCTCGAGCACGGGCCGGCCGAGGGCCCACGTCCGCTGGTCGAAGATCTTCGCCCGGTTGAAGAGGTTCTCGACGTTGTAGCTCGCGATGCGCATCGGCTACGAGAGTAGGGTGCCGACGTTACCTGTGGGTGGCACCGTCCCCCGGATGGCTGCCGAGTTCATCATCATTTTCTTCGTTCTCGTCGGGCTCTTCGCCGTCGTGGACATCCCCGGCGGCCCGATCCCCGTGCTCCTTGTGCTGACGGTGGTCGTCGCGTTCTACTTCCGCCGCACGTCCGGCTTCGACCGCCGCGACCTGTGGCGGGCCTCGGCGCTGCGCCCGGCGCTGCCGTCGATCCTCGGGCTGTGGGCGGTGGCCGCGATCGTGGCCGTGGGCGCGGTCTGGGCGTTCGACCGGGAGCACCTCTTCGACCTGCCCCGGCACAACCCCGGCCTCTGGGTGCTGATCGTGATCGCCTATCCGGTGGTGTCGGTGTACCCCCAGGAGCTGCTGTTCCGCGCCTTCCTGCTGCACCGCTACGCGCCGCTGTTCCGCTCCGGTCGTGTCGCCGCCGGCGCGAGCGCGGTCGCGTTCGGCTTCGCGCACATCCTCTTCGGCAACGTCCTGGCCGTCGCCCTCACCCTCGTCGGGGGCTGGCTGTTCGCCCGGCGCTACCAGCAGACCCGGTCGCTGTTCGTGGTCTGCGTGGAGCACGCGCTCTACGGCCTGCTCATCTTCACCGTGGGGCTGGGCCGGTATTTCTACCACGGCACGCAATTCGGGTCGTAATGTCGGCCTCATGGACATCGGCATCGGCCTCCCGACCACGCTGGACATCGTCGGCCCGGACCTCGTCGCCTGGGCGCGCCGCGCCGAGGAGCGTGGCTTCTCGTCCCTCGGCACGATCGACCGCATCGTCTACCCGAACTACGACAGCCTCACGGCGCTGGCCGCCGCGGCGGCCGCCACGTCCCGCATCCGCCTGTTCACCGACATTCTGCTGACGCCGCTGTACCCCCCGGTGCACCTGGCGAAGGTGACGGCAAGCGTGGACGCGCTGTCCGGCGGCCGGCTCACCCTGGGCCTGGGCGTGGGCGGCCGGCCGGACGACTTCGCGGCGATGGAGCGCCCGTTCAAGCGGCGCGGCTCCCTCATGGACGAGGCGCTCGAACTGCTGCACCGCGCCTGGGCCGGCGAGCCGGTCGCGGGCGGCTCGCTTGCGGTCGGCCCGCGCCCCGTGCACGGCCGCGTGCCGATCATCATGGGCGGCACGGGCGACAAGGCGGTCGAGCGCACCGTGCGCTGGGCCGATGGCTGGACGATGGGCGGCGGCGGCCCTGAGGCGGCGGCCCAGGCGGTACCCCGGATCCAGCAGGCCTGGCGCGAGGGCGGCCGCGACGGCGACCCCCGCCTGGCCGCCCTGTGCTACTACGGCTTCGCCGACGCCACGGCGAGTTCCGCGGCGCTGCGCCGCTACTACGGCTTCCTGGGCGAATACGCCGACCGCGTCGCGCAGAGCGCCCTCACCACCCCTGCCGCGGCAGCCGCAGCGGTGCGCGCCTTCGCCGACGCCGGCGTCACCGAGCTGGTGTTCTTCCCGACGATCCCGCAGCTGTCCGAGGTGGACGCCCTGGCCGACGCGGTCCTCCAGTAGCTCAGCGCTGCTGGTGGCTCGGGTTGAGGTGCCGCGACAGGGTCTCGAGCGCGGCGAGCACCTCGGGCAGCGCGGAGGTGTCGGGCAGCGCATCCGCGACGGCCTCGTCAACCGGCGTGTCGGTGATGACGAGCATCCCGCCGGCGGCCTTGGGGTTGACCTTGACCCGGGTCCGCCGCCGATCGCCGGGGTCGGCGTCGCTGACCACGTCCCCGGACTCGATGAGCCGGGCGATGGAGGCCGACACGTGACTCTGGGGGAACCCGGTGCGGGCGGTGATCTCGCTGATCGAGCTGTCAGGATGCTGAGCGATGTCCACGAGCACGGACCGCACGCTGGCCGGCAGGGAGGGCCCACCGGCGATCGGCAGAGCGGACCCACCGATCTTCATCAACGTCCGCCCAAGGACAAGCAGCTCCAGCCCATTCACGCGCTCACAATACAACAGTTCTGATGCATCAGACCTGATACATCAACCCTGATGCACGCACAGACAACGCACAGGCGCCGGCCAGCACGACGCGGACGGACGGCACGGGCAGCACGGGCCGGGCAGGGCACGGGCCGGGCCGTGCCCGGGCGGGGCCGGGCACGGCCCGGCCCG
>NZ_JAHYSG010000163.1 GCF_022095675.1 Dactylosporangium sp. AC04546
GCGGTGCGGCGGGCGGTGCGGCGGGCGGAGGTGACGGCGGCGCGCTGCGTGCCCTGCCGTGTCTCGAGATGGCGTGGCGCGGTGGGTGTGCTGCCTCGACCTCGCGTGGTGTTGTCGGCGTCACGGTTGGAAAGCGAACGTTCATTCTTGACGCGCCCCGGTCCGGGTCGCATGCTCGAAAGTGAACGAACGAACGTTCTTTTTAGGGAGACTTCCGATGGCCCAGCAGCACAGCGCAAGCCGGTCGCCGTGGCCCCGTGTCGGGGCGATCGTGCTCCTGCTCACCGCACTGCTCAGTCTCATCATGATTGCGTTCGCCTGGCCGGCCACGCGGTCGACCGTGCATGACATTCCAGTCGCCGTCGCCGGGCCGCCGCAGGCCACCGGGCAGGTACGGCAGCAGCTCGAGGCCAAGCGGCCCGGTGCGTTCGACCTGGTCGCGGTGGACAGCACGCAGGAGGCCGAGCGGCTGATCCGGGAGCGGGAGGTGTACGGCGCGATCGACCTCACCAGTGGAAGGCCGCAGCTGATCATCGCCTCGGCCGCCAGCCCGGCCGTCGCGCAGGCGCTGCAGCAGGTCGCCGCGGGGCTCGATCAGTCCGCCACCGCCGTCACCGTGCGCGACCTCGTGCCGCTGCCGGCCGACGACCTGCGCGGGGCCGGGCTCGCCGCC
Organism: Dactylosporangium sp. AC04546; assembly: GCF_022095675.1. GTDB lineage: Bacteria > Actinomycetota > Actinomycetes > Mycobacteriales > Micromonosporaceae > Dactylosporangium. The sequence continues at coordinate 674 of NZ_JAHYSG010000163.1, forward strand.
GGTGCGCTGCCGCTCGTGCTCGGCGGGATCGTCGCCGCCGGGCTGCTCACCAACCTCGTCGTGGGCGTCGCCCGGCGCGTGGCCGGCGCGCTGGCCTTCGCGATCACGGGCGGTCTGGCGCTCGTGGGGATCCTGCAGTACTGGCTGGGCTCCCTCGGCGGCGACTACTGGGCCAACAGCGGTGTGGTGGCGCTGTCCATCGGCGCGACCGCGCTCACGCTGCTCGGGCTGGAGTCGCTGCTCGGGACGGCCGGGCTCGGCATCGGCGCCGGCGTGATGATGCTGCTGGGCAACCCGCTGTCCGGGCTGGCCAGCGCGCCGGAGATGCTGCCGTCGGGGTGGGGCGCGCTGGGGCAGTACCTCCCGCCGGGCGCCGCCGGCACCCTCCTGCGCAGCAGCGCCTTCTTCGACGGCAACGCCGCCACCCGGCCCGTCCTCGTGCTCACCGCCTGGGCCGTGCTCGGCCTGCTCCTGGTGGGCGCGTCGGTCCTGCGGGGCCGCCGGTCCGCGCCGGCCGAGGCGCTGGAGCCCGTCGCCGCGTGACGCTCAGCGATCTGTGAGGCTCCGGCAGCTGCCGGGGCCTCACAGCCGGTTGCCAAGGTAGCCGGACCCCGGTGCCAGGAAGCGCCGGAATCGTTGCTGGCGAGCGGTTCCCGGAGCGGGCCGCCCGACAGCAAGGAGCGACAGCCATGAGCCGCAGCACCGACCAGTCTCCCGCCCCGGTCTGGGCCACCCCGTCCGAACCGGCCCCGCCGGCCACCGAGTCGCTGCCGGCCCAGAGTGGCGAGGTGATGCCGGCTTACGGAGGCGAGGCGCTGCCGTACGACGCGGGCACCGCCGCGTATGGCGCCCAACCACCGGCGGCGGAGACCGCGACCTGGAGCGAGGGCGCGGCGTGGGCGGGTGGTGGTGGGACGGCGCCTCCGTACCAGGCCGGGCCCGCCGGAGCGGCGCCGTACCCGGTCGGGCCCGCGGCACCGGCACCGAAGAGGAACTCCAAGGTCAAGGCGGCCATCGTCGGCATCGTCGCGGCGCTCGTGATCGGCGGCGGCGGATTCGCGGTCATCCAGGCCGCCGGCGACAGCGGCTCGGCCACGCAACAGCAGGCCGGCCCCGGCGGGCCCGGCGGCATGGGCGGCGGCCAGGGTGCGCCGCAGGGCGGCCAGGGCGGGCCCGGTGGCATGGGCGACGGGTTCGGCGGCGGTACGGCCGGCGGCGTGAACGGCGCGATGTACGGGGACTTCGTCTCGTCCGACGGCAACGGCGGGTACACGACGCAGCGCCTCCAGAGCGGCACCGTCACCGCCGTCAGCGACACCTCGATCACCGCCAAGAGCGCCGACGGCCACAGCACCACGTTCGTCGTGAAGGACGGCACGGCCGTGGCCGACGTCAAGGCCGGCGACACCGTGACCATCGTCGGGACCGTCGACGGGGACACCGCCACGGCGACGTCCATCGTCGAGACCGGGCAGTGAGTCGAGACCCGGCAGTGAGTCGAGACCGGGCAGTGAGTCGAGACCCGGCAGTGATCTGCGACGCAAAGCCGAGCGACCGATGGCCGCCGGGTCGTTGCTTGTACGAACATAATAGTTGTGGTCGTACAAGCACGTCGCCGGCGGTTGCTCATCCTCGGGATCTGCTGCATGAGCCTGTTGATCGTCGGGCTGGACAACACGATCGTCAACGTCGCGGCACCGAAGCTGCGCGACGACCTCGACGCCTCGCTGGAAGGCGTGCAGTGGACGATCGACGCCTACACGCTGGTCATCGCCAGCCTCCTGCTCATGGCGGGCTCGACCGCCGACCGGATCGGCCGGCGCCGGACCTTCCTCACCGGGCTCACGATCTTCGTCACCGGGTCGCTGCTGTGCGGGCTGGCGCCGTCGCTGGGCTGGCTGATCGCGTTCCGCGTGCTCCAGGCGATCGGCGGCTCGATGCTCAACCCGGTCGCGATGTCCATCATCACCAACGTCTTCACCGACCGGCGCGAGCGTGCCCAGGCCGTGGGCGTGTGGGCCGGCGTCGTCGGGATCAGCATGGCGCTCGGCCCGGTCGTCGGCGGGCTGCTGGTGCAGTCGGTCGGGTGGCGGTACATCTTCTGGATCAACGTCCCCATCGGGCTGGCGGCGATCGTCCTCACCGTCCTGTTCGTGCCCGAGTCGAAGGCGCCCCGGCCGCGCCGGCCCGACCTGCCCGGCCAGCTGATCGTGCTGGTCCTGCTGGCGTCGGCCACCTACGCGATCATCGAGCGGAACTGGATCGCCGGCGTGATCGCGGTGGCCGCGCTGGCCGCCCTGCTCGTGGTGGAGCCGCGCCGGCGTGAGCCGCTCGTCGACCTGCGGCTGTTCCGCAGCCCGCCGTTCGCGGGCGCGACGCTGACCGCCGTCGCCGTGTTCGGCTCGCTGGCCGGGTTCCTGCTGCTCAACGCCATCTACCTGCAGGAGGTGCGCGGGTACACGCCGCTGCACGCCGGTCTGCTGATGCTGCCGGTCGCCGCGGTCACCGTCGTGCTCGGGCCGCTGTCGGGGCGTCTCGTCGGCAGTCGCGGCCCGCGACCGTCGATGCTCATCGGCGGGGTGGGTGTCGCCGCCGGCGGCGTCATGCTCGCCGGCCTCGGGCCGCACACGTCACTCGCCTGGCTGCTCACCGCGTACTCGCTGTTCGGCGTCGGGTTCGCGATGGTCAACCCGCCGATCACGGTGACCGCGGTGTCCGGGCTGCCGACGGAGCAGGCGGGCGTGGCGGCGGCGTTCGCGTCCACGAGCCGGCAGTTCGGCACGATGCTGGGAGTGGCGGTGCTGGGAGCGGTCGTCTCCGCCGGCCTCGACGGCTCGGCGATGACCGAAGGATTCGTGGCCGCGAGCCATGCGGCCTGGTGGATCGTGGCCGGCTGCGGTGCGGCGGTGGTGGCGATCGGTACGCTCACCACCGGGCCGCGGGTGAGGCAGCGGCAACTCGAACCGGAGCTGGCGGATGCCTGACACGGAAGCGGCGGCGCGGGCCTGGCGCGCGCTGCGGGCGCTCGTGCTCGACCAGTACGACCGCCGCAAGGAGGTCTGCGAGGCGCTCGGTATGAGCTTCGTGCGGGTCAAGGCCCTGCGCCGGATCGCCGGCGGTGCGGTCACGCTGCGCGAGCTGGCGGCCGACCTGCAGACCGACGCGCCCTATACGACGCTGGTCGTCGACGATCTCGAGCGACGGGGCCTGGTCCGGCGCGCGCCGCACCCGACCGATCGCCGGGCCAAGCTCGTCATCGTCACGGAGGCTGGGCAGGCGGCGGCGGCTCGTGCGGAGGGCTTGCTCAACGAGCCGCCACCGCCCCTGCTGGCACTCGACGCGGGGGACCTGGCGCAGCTGAACGACATCATCGATCGGCTGCGCCGCTGAGCGACGGCGCCAGAGCGCGGGCGCACAGTTCACGCGCCCACTGAATCCGGTCCAGGGCGACGTCCGGACGATCGCCGAACACCTCGGCCGCGCGGGCGTAGCACTCGTCGGGACCGAGCTGCTCAAGTGTGCGGTCCACGGTCTCGCGAACCGTCTTGTCGTCGAGGGAGGTCTTGGGGGCTTCGGAGACGAACAGTGCCATGCACAGCACCGGGTCGACCGGGCAGATCGTCATGGTGGATCACCTGTTCAGACGGGGTGTGGATTACCTGCAACCACACTCGCTCGCCGCGTGATCCGGGACACCGACGCCAGCCGGATTCCCCGGCTGCGGGTTTCCGCACCCGCAGATACCGGCTGGCCTCCATAGCCAAGTCACCCGCCATCACCCTCATCGGGCGCTGCCGCCAGCGGGACGGTGATGCTCAGGGTGGTACCGCGGCCCTGCCGGCTGGCGATGTGCAGGCTGCCGCCAAGCGTGGCGACGCGGTCGGCCAGCCCGACGAGGCCGGTGCCTGTGTCCGGGTCCGCCCCGCCGACACCGTCGTCCTCGATGGACAGCTCCAGCCGGCCGTGGGCGACGGCCGCGCGCACACAGATGAGCGTCGCCCGCGCGTGCCGGATCGCGTTGGTCAGCGCCTCGGCGACCACGTAGTACACGCCGACCTCGATCTTGGTGTCCAGCCGGTCCGGCAGCGCCAGCTGCACCTCCACCGGTACCGGCGAGCGCCGGCCGAGCGACTTGATCGCCGGTACCAGACCCCCCTCGGAAAGGATCGAGGGGTGGATGCCGCGGGCCAGTTCGCGCAGCTCGTCGATCGCCTGGGACAGGTCGTCGCCCATCGTGTGCATGCGGTCCTGCACACCGCCGCTCACCTGGGTCTCGGTCGAGCGCAGCGCCAGCAGCAGCGCGATGAGCCGCTGCTGGGTGCCGTCGTGCAGGTCACGTTCGATCCGGCGGCGGCTCTCGTCGGTCGCGGCGACCACGCGCGCCCGCGACGCGGTGAGGTCGGCGCGCGCCTGCGAGTTGGCGATCGCGCTGGCCACCAGGTCGGTGAACTCCGCCGCGCGCATCGCGTCCTGGTGCTCCAGCGCGCGGTCGGACGTCGACAGCGCCTTCAGCGCGCCCCAGGTGCGGCCAGCCACGATGATCGGCGCGCCGATCGCCGAGCGGATCGAGGTGTCGCCGAACTCGCGGGCGAGGAAGTCGGCGCTCTGGTCGCCCTCCATGCGGACCGGACGACCGGAGAGCATCACCTGACCGGCGATCCCGTGGCCCTGGAGCTCGACCTGGCCGAGCGGGATCCGGTGGGTCGGGTCGAAGCTCCAGCTCGCCACGACCGTGCCGACGTTCTCGTCCGCCTCGAATCGCACCAGTACCGCGGCGTCCGCCCCGAACAGCTTCCCGGCCTCCTCGGTGACCGTGGCGAACACGTCCCCGGCCGGCCGCCCGCGGGCCGCCACCGTCGCCACCCGGCGTAACGCCGCCTGCTCGGCCGCCACCGTGCCGAGCGTCTCGCGGCTGCGCTCCAGCGCGCTCACCATCGAGTTGAACGTCCGCTGCATCTTGCCGATCTCGACCGGCGCGCTGGTGTCGACCCGGACGGTCATGTCGCCGCCGGCCACCTTGTCGGCGGCGGTCACGAGCCGGTGCAGCGGCCGCACGACCACGACGGCGAGCGAACGGGTCAGGATGGCCACCGCGAGCAGCGAGGTGGCGAACCCGGCGATGCCGGCGATCACCGCCCGCTGGCCGGCGCGGTTCGCGTCGGCGCGCATGTCGTCGACGATCTTCCGCTGGGCCACGGTGAACTCGTCGAACTCTCCGCGCAATGCGGCCACGCTCTTCTGGCCGTTTGTGATTGATTGGGAGTCGATGTTCGTCGGGTCGGCGCCGTCGTCGGTGAGGGCGGCGTCGGCGTACGTGTCGAGGTACGCGGTGACGTCGCTGTTGAGCGTCGTGACCCGCGCGGCCTGCGCCGGATCACCCGAGACGGAGGAGGCGAGCTCCTGCTGGCGCAGCGGGATCTGCTGCTGCGCATGGATCCAGGGCTCCAGCAGTGTGCGGTCGTGCGTGAGCGCGTAGCCGCGCCGGCCCGCCTCCACGTCGAGCACGAGCCGTTCGAGGGTGTTCGCGGCGGACACGGCTCGCTCGGCGCGGGTGACGACGAGGACGGAACTGCGCAGCTGGTACACGGAGAAGAGGATCGTGGCGAACGCGGTGCTGATCATCAGGGTGAACAACATGCATGTCACCCCGAGCCGGACGGTCAACCCCCCGCGCATGGAGGGTGTCTACCCAGCAATGCGGGGATATGTTGGATTTGATGGCATTCGAAGGTAGCGCGGCGCTCCAGCTGCGGGTGGTGATCGCCGACGACGACGTCCTGCTGCGCGAAGGGCTGGCCAGCCTGCTGGACCGGCACGGCTTCAGCGTGGTCGGGCTGGCTGACGACGGCAACCACCTGCTCGAGCTGGTCGAGAAGACCTCACCGGACCTGGCGATCGTCGACATTCGCATGCCGCCGACGCACACCACCGAGGGGCTCGCCGCGTCACGCGAGATCCGGCTTCGGTTCCCGCGCGTGGCGCTGCTCGTCCTGTCCGCGTTCGTCGAGGTGGAGCACGCCATCGAGCTGCTCGCCAGTGGCGAGCGCATCGGCTACCTCCTCAAGACGCGCGTCACCGACGTCGAGGAGTTTCTGGAGACGCTGCACCGGGTGCACGACGGCGGCACGGTCGTCGACCCGGCCGTCGTGCAGGAGCTCGTCGCCGCGCACCGCCGGCGCGACCCGCTCGACGTGCTGAGCCCGCGTGAGCGGGAGGTGCTGGCACTGATGGCCGAGGGGCGGTCGAACGCGGGCGTGGCCAAGGAGCTGTGGGTCACCGAGGGCACGGTCGAGAAGCATGTGCGCTCGATTCTGACCAAGCTCGACCTGCCGGAGACCGACGACACGCACCGGCGCGTCCTCGCGGTCCTCACGTTTCTCGAAGCCGCCTCAACATCGATGTGATCGTGCAGGCCGACAGCTGGTTCTTCGGCACGTAGCCGATCGCGCCGCTGGGTCCCACGAGCTCCTCGACGTCGTCCGGCGCGAGGCTGGACACCATGATCACGGGTCGCGGCGCCAGCTTGGCGGCGAGATCGAAGCCGCTCTCGGTGCCGAGGCCGACGTCCACCAGTACCACATCTGGATCATGTTCGTCGATCACCCGCATCGCCTGACGGCTGTCCGCCGCATCGGCCACCACCGCCAGGCCTTGTGTGGTCAGGAGGCGACGCGCGCTGGCCCGGAAGCGTTCGGAGTCGTCGACAATGACGCAGCGGACCGCCATGCCTCCACCTTGCCAGTTCGAAGGGTGGTCTGACGTTGCAGCTAACGGGAAAGGCCACCCGTGGCGGCGGGTGGCCCTCCCAGCTTCATCGAGTTAGAAGTTGCCGGCCGAGTTGCACTTGTACCCCTGGTCCAGGCAGTCCCGGACCCGCTGGGCGAGTGCCTCGGGCTCCCACGCGTTCCAGAAGTCCGCGTGCATCGAGTAGCCGGTGCCGGACGCGAGCGAGATGCCCTCCGTGTTCGTGTTCAGCGGGTACGCGATCACGAACGACACCGACGGGATCGGCACGGGGTGCGACCTCGGGCAGGCACCCGTGTGGTCACCCCAGGCCATGTGCGCCTTGTGGTCCGGGCTGTCCAGGTGCACGCCGTCCCAGCAGTCCGGGAAGGTGATCTGCCGGACGAGCTCGGCGGTTTTGGCGCAGACCGGGTACTCGCCGTTGGCCGTGCGGCCGACCTCGCCGCCGATGCCCGCGCACCAGAAGTGGTTGCCCTGCTTGTCCGGGGTGTCGGTCTGCACCTTGGCGTCACCCGTGATCATGCGCAGGCCGAGCGGGAACGGCTGGGTCTTGCTCGGGTCCTTCAGTCGCGAGCCGTAGTAGACGGTCACGGCCTTCGGGTCGATGACGTTGCCGTTCTGGTACAGCGTGGGCACCCAGTACGCCGAGTGGTCTTCCTTCGGGTTGCAGCTGGTCGCCGCGCCGAACAGCGACTCGGTCGTGGACGCCGCGTTCGTCGTCTTGTTGCCGAAGAACGTGTGGTTGTGCGACGCGCCGGCCAGGCCGGGGAAGACGATCGGGTCGTCGCTCGCGTGGTGGCTGATCGTGCACTGGGCGTTGAACTCCGGCACCTTGACCGGGTTGTTCGTGATCGGGCGCGGCTTGCGCGCGAAGAACGCCGCGGTGTCGGCGGCCTGCTTGGCCGGGTCGACGGTCGGCCACCCGGTGTTCGATGGCGGCGGCGGCGCGGTCGTCGGGCTGCTCGTGGGCGCCGCGGTGGTCGGCTTGGCCGTCGGTGAGCCGGGCACCGTCGCGGTCGGCGTGCGCTTGAACTGCAGCCAGTTGACATTGATGAAGTCGTTCGGCTGGTTGCTCTTGAGCAGCAGGAAGACGGTCTGCTTGCCGGTCAGCTGGGTGCTGGCGACCGCGGTCTTGGTCACCCAGGTCTGCCAGCTGCCGGTGTAGCCGACGGCGTAGCTGGCCAGCAACTCGCCGGTCTGCGAGCCGGCGCGCAGCTCGATCGTGCCGCCCGCCCGGCTGGCCGCGGCGACGCGCACGTTGGCGGTGAGGGGGCCGGACGTGCCGAGATCGATGCCGTCGTACCGCATCCAGTCGCCGTTGGCGAGCCAGCCGACGTTCTTGCCGCCGCCGGTGTCGCCGGTGTTCTCGGTACGGGCGCCGTTCTGCGCGCTCCAGGCCTCGGCCTGGATCACGCCGGCGGTGTCGGCCTGCTCGGCGCCGGCGGTCGTGCTGATGATGACGGTGGTCGCGACGGCGCCGGCGACGGGCACCGTGAGCAGGGCCAGCAGGGCGCGGCGCCGGCCGGTCCAGCGGCGGCGCTTCGGATTCGTCGGGGTCGGGTCAAGCATGGGGGACGCCCTCCAGGAGGCACTCCGGTTGGTGGCGTGGCCGACCGTACGCATCCGGAGAGCGCTCTCTCAATCGTTCCCGGGAGATCTAAGTGGAACGTAAAGGTGGTCTAAAGGAGGGTCACCACGCGCAATGCCTGCGTCACCGTGGCGGCCATCTCGTCGCGCGCCGGGCGCAGGTACTTGCGCGGATCGACCGAGGTCTGCGTCGCGAGCTCGCGCCGGACCGCACCGGTGAACGCGATGTTCAGCGCCGTGCCGATGTTGATCTTCACGATTCCTTTGGTGACCGCCGTGCGCAGTTCGTCGTCGCTCACCCCGGACGAACCGTGCAGCACGAGCGGTACCGGCGTCGTTTCGCGCAGCTTGGCGATGAGCGAATGGTCGAGGCGCGCGTCGCGGGTCGTCATCGCGTGCGAAGAACCGACTGCGACGGCGAGCGCGTCGACGCCGGTCGCGGCGACGTACGCCGCCGCCTCGCCGGGGTCGGTGCGCACCCCCGGCGCGTGCGCGCCGTCCTTGCCGCCGACCTCGCCGAGTTCGCTCTCGATCCAGAGCCCCTGTGCGTGTCCGCGTTTCGCCGCCGCGGCGGTCGCGGCGACGTTGCCGGCATAGTCGAGCTTCGACGCGTCGTACATCGCCGAGCCGAACCCGTTGGCCGCCGCCTGGTCGAACAGCTCGTCGCTCTCGACGTGGTCGAGGTGCAGGCCCACCCGCACCGACGACAGTTCGGCGACGCAGCGGGCGGCGGCGGCGATCGGCGCGAGCCGCCCGTCGTGGAACCGCACGGCGTTCTCACTGATCTGGAGGATCACGGCGCACCCGGCGGCCTCGGCCCCGCTCACGATGGCCTCGGCGTGCTCGACGGTGATGACGTTGAAGGCGCCGACGCCGACACCCCGGCGCTGCGCGTCGGCGACGATCTCACCGGTGGGGCTGAACATCTGCTTGCACTCCTTGCATGGTTCTGCGGAAGGTTTGGTACTGCGTGAGGTCGATCTCGCCCGCCACCGGCGCGACGACAGCGGCCGCGGCGAGCGCTGCGGCGTCGGCGAGCACGGCGGGCCAGGTTGTTCCGCCCCTTCGGTTGCCGGGCCGGTCTTCGGCGGGATTGTGTTCGCGGGGGCCGTCGCGGCGGTTGTCTTCACCGACGTGGCGGTAGTCCTCACCGACGTGGCGGCTGTGCTCACCGACGTGGCGGCTGCGCTCACCGACGTGGTGGTTGTCCGCGCCGTCGCGGTCGTTGTCCTCACCTGCGCGGTCGTTGTTGAGTGCGGCCCGTGTCCTGTCGTCCTGGCCGGCGCCGTTGTTGAGCGCGGACGGTGTCCGGTCGTCCTGGCCGACGCCGTTGCGCAGGCCGCGGGCGAGGGCGGCGACGCAGGCGTCCCCGGCGCCGGTGGGGTTGCCGGTGACGACGGCGGGCGGCGGCATGCGCCAGGTGCCGTCCGCGGTGTGCGCGTGCAGCCCGCGGTGGCCGAGCGAAACGACAACGGCGCGCACTCCGGCCGCGATGGCGTCGGTGGGGTGCTGCCCGAGCGCGGCCAGTTCGTGTTCGTTTGGCTTCACGATGTCCGGCGCGGCCCCGACACCGTGGCGCAGCGGCTCGCCGCTGGTGTCGAGGATCGTTGGCACACCCTGCGCGCGGGCCGCGCGCACCAGGACGGCGTACGCGTCGGGCGGAAGGCCCTGCGGCAGCGACCCGGACAGTACGACCGCGTCCGCCTCGGGCAGGAGCACCGCGAAGTGGTCGAGGAACGCGGCCCACTCCGCCCCGGTGACCGTGGGTCCGGGCTCCCACAGCCCGGTCGCGTCGGTGGCGTCGACGATCGTCACCGTGCGGCGGCTGTCGCCGGCGATCGGCACGAACGCGGCGGGAAAGCGGACGAGCGCCTCGATGTGCGCGCCGGTCGGCCCGCCGAGCAGGCCGGTCGCGAGCACCGGCTCGCCGAGCGCGTGCAGGACGCTCGCGACGTTGAGCCCCTTGCCGCCGGGCCGCTCGGCGACCGTCCGCACCCGGTTGGTGGCCTGCGGGACGAGCGCGTCGACGGTGTACGTGAGGTCGAGCGCGGGATTCAGCGTCACCGTGACGATCATTCTGAGATGCTCGTTTCTGCGCGAATGGCGCTCTTACGAACGCAAAGCGACTGCTGATACTGTCCAAACGAGCGCTCATGGATCAGTCTTGATGCATCAAGCTTGATGTATATGGGGTGATGCATCAGCGCTGATGTATTGGTTCGGCTGCATTGGGCGTGATGCATCAGCTTTGATGCATCGAAAGTGACGTGGTGGAGGCGAGTCGTGCGGTTCGACGTGCTGGTGGTCGGTGACGCCAACCCGGATCTGGTGCTGCGGGGCGACGTACGGCCGCGGTTCGGGCAGGAGGAGCAGCTGCTGTCGGCGGCCGACCTGGTGCTCGGCGGTTCGGCCGCGATCACGGCGGCGGGGTGTGCGCGGCTCGGGTTGCGTACCGCGCTGCTCACCGTCACCGGGCCCGACATCTTCGGTGCGTACGTGCGCGAACGGCTGGCCGAGCGGGGCGTCGAGGTGCTCCAGCCCGCGCCGAGCGACACGCCGACGGGGTTGAGCGTGATCCTGTCCGCGCCGGACGACCGGTCGATCCTGACGCTGCCTGGCACCATCCCGGCGCTGCGGCCGGCCGATGTGACCGACGAACTGCTCGCCTCTGCGCGGCACGTGCACGTGGCGTCGGTGTTCCTGCAACCGGAGCTGCTCGAAGGCCTGGCGGGTGTGTTCGCGCGGGCTCGCGCGCTTGGGTTGACGACGTCGCTGGACACGAACTGGGACCCGGAAGGCCGCTGGGACCGGGTGGGGCCGGTGCTCGGTTCGACGGATGTGTTCCTGCCGAACACTGCGGAGCTGCTCGCGGTGGCCGGCGGTCTCCTCCCAGGCGCAACGGAACTGCCCGCGGTGGCCGGGGACGACACCGTTGAGCAGGCGACCGCGCGGCTGGCGGCCAGCGGCGACACGGTCGAGCAGGCGGCGGCGCGGCTGGTCGCCGGCGGTACGACGGTGGTGCTCAAGGACGGCGCCCGCGGTGGCCGCGCCTGGTGGCCGGGCGGCGAGTGCGCGGCTCCCGGGCTCCCAGTCGACGTGGTCGACACGACCGGGGCGGGGGACAGCTTCAACGCGGGCTTCCTGGCCGCTCGCCTCCGCGGCCCCGCAGGAGTGGGAGCCGCAGAAGCCGCCGCAGCCCAGATCGCCGCGCGGGAAAGTGCGGCCGCAAGTGAAAACGGGGCCGTGAGCGAAAACGGGGCCGTGAGCGAAAACGGGGCCGTGAGCGAAAACGGGGCCGTGAGCGAAAACGGGGCTGGGCGCGAAAACGGGGCTGAGAGCGGGAACGGGGCTGGGCGCGGGAATGACGTGACGGCCGCGAGCGGGAACGGCGCGGGCGCGAGCGGTGCGGCCAACTGGGGCGGGACCGACCTTCCAACCGCCGTGGCCTGGGCCGCGGCGGCCGGGTCGTTGAGCACCCGGGCGGCCGGGGGTACGGCCGCCCAGGCGACAGTCGAGGAGATCATCCTTTCAGTCCGCTGAACGTCATCGTCGCGATGAAGCGTTTCTGAGCGATTAGGAACGCGACGATCAGCGGTACCGTCGCGACCACATTGCCGGCCATCAACTGCGACCACTCGGTGCGCCGCATGCCCTGGAATGTCGCCAGGCCCACCTGCAGCGTGAAACGGCGGTCGTCGCTGATCGCCACCAGCGGCCACAACAGGTCGTTCCAGCTGGACAGCAGCGTGAAAACGGCCAGCGTGGCCAACGCCGGACGGGCCAGCGGGAGCACAATGCTCACAAACGTGCGCCAGACGCTCGCGCCGTCGATGCGGGCCGCCTCCTCCAGTTCGCCGGGGAGGGACAGGAAGAACTGGCGCATGAGGAAGATGCCGAACGCGGAGGCGAGCCACGGCACGAAGGCCGCCGCCAGCGTGTCGACGATGCCCAGGCGGGCGAACATGAGGTACGTGGGAATCATCAACAGCTGGATCGGGATCATCACCGTCGCCAGCACGGCCAGGAAGGCCACGCCCCGGCCGGCGAAGCGCAGGCGGGCGAAGCCGTAGCCGGCCGCCGAGCACAGGAGCAGGTGGGACGCGACCGAGATCGCCGAGACCAGGACGGTGTTGCCGAACCACAGCAGGATGTGCGACTCGGTGAACAGCGCGCGATAACCGTCGAGGTGCAGGCCGCTCGGGATGAACTTGGGCGGGAAGCGGTTGATCTCGCGCTCGGTCATGAACGAAGTGAGCACCATCTGCACGAGCGGCAGCACGAAAAGCAGCGCCAGTGGCATGAGCAGCAGGTGCCAAGGGCTGAACGGCAGGAACCGGCGGCGCATCAGAACGCCTCCTCTCCGCTGCGGCGGGAGCGCCAGATGACCAGCGCGGTGAGCAGCAGGGTCACGGCGAACAGCAGGTAGGCCACCGCCGCGCCGTAGCCCAGCCGCCGGGTCTGGAAGGCGAGCTCGTAGACGTAGTAGACGATCGTCTGGGTGCTGTTCATCGGCCCGCCGCGGGTCGTCGTGTAGATCAGGTCGAACAGCTGCAGGGCCGTGATGGTCTGCCAGACCGCGGTGAACAGGGTGACCGGCCGCAGCTGGGGCAGCGTCACGCTGCGGAAGATCCGCCAGCGGCTCGCGCCGTCGACGGTGGCCGCCTCGATCAGCTCGCGCGGCACGTCCTGCAGCGCCGCGAGGTACACCACCGACGTGAATCCCACCTCGCCCCACAGGGCGATGACACAGACCACGATCATGGCCTGGGCCGGGTCCTCCAGGAACTGCTGAGGCGGCAGGCCGACCCGGCGCAGCACCTCGTTCACGCCGCCGAACTGCGGGTTGAAGACGTAGCCGGCGAGGATGCCGGTGGACGCCGCGGACGCCACGTACGGCACGAAGATGCACGTCCGGTAGAATCCGATGAGCCGGATCTTCTGGTTCAGGGCGATCGCGATGAGCATGCCGGCGGCGATCGACGACGGAACGAACAGCACGGTGAGCAGCAGTGTGTGCTGCGCCGCCGCGGTGAGGTCGGGATCCTGCGCGAGTCGCTCATAGTTGCGCCAGCCGATGTTTTCGGGCTCGGCGATGCCGTTCCACTTCGTGCGCGAGATGAAGAACGCCCACACCGCGGGGAACAGCGACAGCCCGACCACGATGAGCGTCGCCGGCCCGGCGAAGGCCCACCCGGTGAGGGTCCCGCGGACCCCCGGCCCCCGCCGGCGTGGAGTCGGAGTCGTCTCCTTGCCGGCGGAGACCGCGAACGTCAGGGTCACGAGTCCTCCAGCACACCGGCCGACTTCTTGGCCGCCTCGTCCAGCGCCTCCTTCGGCTTCGCGGCGCCCTGCAGTACCTTCGCGATCGCGTCGCCGACGTTGCGGGACATCTCCTCGTAGCCGGCCACGGTCGGGCGGGCCTGCCGCGCGTTGGCGAGGTTGTCGAAGAACTTCTGGCCGCCCGGGTACTCCTTGACGTAGGCGGCGAACTCGGGCGTGCCCTGCTCGGAGCTGCGCAGCGGGAGGTTGCCGATCGCGAGGTTCCACTTCGCGTCGGTTTCCTTGCTCGTCAGCCACTTGATGAAGTCGCGCGAGGCGCCGGCCCGGTTGGCGTCCTTGTGGTCGAACAGCACCCACAGGTCGGGGCCGGAGACGGTCTGGTGGTCGCCGTTGAAGCCGGGCAGCTGGGTCACGCCGTACTCGACGCCGGCCTCCTGGAGCTCCAGCAGCGCCCACGGGCCGGACATGACCATGCCGACGTGGCCGTCGTTGAACAGCGGGAGGTACTTCTCGTCGGTCTGGTCGAGGTACATCGACTTGTCGTCGACCGCCATCGCCCGCAGCAGCTCCAGCGCCTCGACGCCCGCGTCGGAGTTGAAGGCGGGCTTCTTGCCGTCGAGGATCTTGCCGCCCTTCTGCCACAGCAGCGGCCACAGGTGCCAGGTGGTGTCCTCGCTGCCGGACACCGAGTAGGCGGTGCCGTAGACGTTCTGCGCCGGGTTGGTCAGCTTCTTGGCCGCGGCCCGGAAGTCGTCCCACGACCACTGGTCGGTCGGGTACGCCACGCCGGCCGCGTCGAACAGCGACTTGTTGTAGATGAGCGCGAGGTTGTCGACCAGCGCCGGAACGCCGATCACCTTGCCGTCGTAGGTGGCCGTGGCCCGGGCCGCCTCCGGGATCTCGTTCCAGCCGAACGACGGGTCCGAGACGTACGTCGCCAGGTTCTGGGTCTTGCCGCTGGTGGCGAGCTCACCGGCCCAGCTGCCGTAGGCGTAGGAGATGTCCGGGTAGCTGCCGCCGGTGAACCCGGCGGAGAGCTTGGTGAGCAGGTCGTCGGTGGTGGAGGCGCCGGTCGAGGTCTTGATCGTGACGTTCGGGTGGGCCTTCGTGTACTCGGCGGCGAGCCCCTCGGCGACCTTCTCGGCGTCCTCGGTCTGACCCGTCCACCAGGTGATCTCCACCTTGGCGGACGGGTCGTAGCCCGCGGCCGCGTCCTTGCCGTCGTCGTTGGCGCCGCCGCCGCTGCACGCGCCGAGCAACAGGGTCAGGCCGGCAGCGCCGGCGAGGATCCGTCGATGCATCGCTACACCTCTTTGTCAGCTGGGGGAACTGGACGTCAGGCGAGGACTACGGAGCGGGTCAGGAGGCGGGGGGTGTCGGGGTCGAGCCCGCGGTGCGCGGCCAGGGCGGTGGCGAAGCGCTGCGCGAGCACGAGCTGGGCGAGCGGGTCGAGGGTGTCCCGGTACGGCAGGGCACCCGCCCCCCGGACGGTGTCGTCGAGCGACTCGGGCGTCGCCCCGAACGACCAGACCAGGCTCCGCTCACCGGCGACCGCGACCGGCCCGTGCCGGTAGTCCATCGCGGGGTACGACTCCGACCAGGCCTGCGCCGCCTCGCGCACCTTCAGCGCGGCCTCGTGCGCGAGCCCGACGGTCCACCCGGTGCCCAGGAACACCAGGTGGTCGATCGCGGCCGGGTCGGCCGGCAGCGGCGCGTCCAGCGCGGCCCGGCCGTCGGCGACCAGATGGCCGAGGTCCTGGCCGAGCGCGGCCCGGAACATCGCCAGCAGCGTCGTCGGGAAGCGGGTCTGCACGACACTGCGCTCGTCGGCGAAGTCGAGCAGCACCCGCGTGTCGGCCAGGTCGTCCACCGGCTCGCCGGTCACCGCCGTCACCGCCACCCGGTGCGTGCCGGCCGGCAGCTTCCGCAGCGCGTCGAGCACCTCGGTCGACGTGCCGGAGCGGGTGATCGCGATGACCCGGTCGTAGCGGCGGCGCGGCACGTACTCCGAGGCGCAGACGGCGTCGGTCTCGCCGAGCCCGGCCGCCTCACGCAGCTCGGCCAGGCTCTGCGCCATGAACCAGGAGGTGCCGCAGCCCAGCACGAGCGTCCGCTCGCCGGCGGCGCCGAGGGCCGCGCGGGCCTCGTCGGCCATCGCGACGCCTCGCTGCCACACCTCGGGCTGGCTGGCGATTTCGCGTGCAGTGTCGTTCATGAACGGACGCTATGCTCGTTCGTGTTCGTTTCACAACCCGCGACGCTCAAGTGAACATTCTGCGTTGCGCGCTTACGCCCGCAGCGCCTCCGGCAGCAGCGGGCCGTGCGCGGCGGTCAGCTCGTCGCACAGGTCCCAGATCTGCTCGACGGTGAGCGTGGCCGCGGTGTTCGGGTCGACCATCGCCGCCTGCCGGACCAGCCGCGGGTCGCCGTCGAGCGCCGCGCGCACGGTGAGCTCGCCGACGCTCACGAAGCCCCGGTTCACGGCCGCGCACTGCGGCGGCAGGTCGCCGACCGCCTCCGGCCGGACGCCCAGCCGGTCGACCACGCACGGCACCTCGACCGCGAAGCCGGCCGGCAGGTTGGTGATCAGGCCCCGGTTGGCCACGTTGGCGTGGATGCGGCGCAGCGTGCCGGTCTCCATGCTGTGGATGACCTGCGGCGCGTACTCCGTGGCGTCGCGGTGCAGGTCGAGCGGCTCCCCGGCGAGCACCGCGGCCCGGGTGGCGGCGTACTCGGCCAGGTTGCCCTCGCTGATGCGCACGTAGTCGCCCACGGGGATGCGCAGCCGCTCGATCTCGCTGTCGTGGTGCAGGTACCACGGCACGTACTCCGACGAGTGCTCGCTGGTCTCGGTCGGGAAGTAGCCGAGCCGGCGGTACATGTCCATCCGCACCCGGCGGCGCAGCTGCGGGTCGGCGTCGATGGCCGCGTCGAGACGCGGGTAGAGGCTCTCGCCGCGGTGCTCCCAGCGCAGCAGCCAGGCCTGGTGGTTGACCCCGGCCGCGCGATAGTCGACCTCGTCGAGCGGCACGCCGACCAGCTCGCACAGGTCGTGCACGGTCCAGAACACCGAGTGGCACAGGCCGACGGCGTTGAGGTCGGGCGCGATCGCCGCGAGGTACGCGATGTTCATCGCCATCGGGTTCGTGTAGTTCAAGAGCCACGCGTCCGGGCAGACCGCGCGCATGTCGGCCGCGATGCCGGCGAGCACGGGGAACGTGCGCAGCGCGCGGAAGATCCCGCCGACGCCGACGGTGTCGCCGATCGTCTGGCGCAGCCCGTACCGCGCGGGGATCTCGAAGTCGCGGACCGTCGCCGCGTGCATGCCGACCTGGATGGCGTTGATGACGTAGGCGGCGCCGTCGAGGGCGGCCCGCCGGTCGAGGCTCACGGTGATCTTCGGGGCCGCGCCGAGCTGCCCGGCCGTGCGCCGGGCGATCGCCTCGGCGGTCTCCAGCCGCTCAGGGTCGATGTCGTGCAGGGCGAGCGTCACGCCCCGCAGTTCGTCGAAGGAGAGCAGGTCGGCGAGCAGCTCGCGGGTGAACACCACGCTGCCCGCGCCGAGGAACGTGATCACAGTCATGCACGGATTGTCGAGACGTCGAGCGCGAGTCCGCAAGCTCGCTGGCGTTTTCGCGCTCAAACGAACTATTCTGACTGCTCGTTTGAACACCCACGGGGATTGAGGAATCCATGCCGCAGAGTTCCCTCCGCCGGGCCGACCGCGTGTCGGTCATCCTGGAGCGCGTCTCGAGGGAGGGCTCGGTCGACGCCGGCGCGCTCGCCGAGGAGTTCCAGGTCTCGCCGGCGACCATCCGCCGCGACCTGCAGATGCTGGAGGACCAGAAGCTGCTCGCCCGCACGCACGGCGGGGCCACGGCGGTCGACGTAGCATACGAGCTTCCGGTGCGGTACCGCGTCGGTCACCGCCGCGAGGAGAAGACGCTCATCGCCAAGCGTGCGGCCGAGTTGCTGCCTTACGGCCCGCTGACCCTCGGTCTGAGCGGCGGCACCACCACCCACATGCTGGCCAGACTCCTCGCCGAGCGGGTCGACCTCACCGTGGTGACCAACGCGCTGAACATCGCCGCGGAGCTCGCGCTTCGCCCACGGCTGAAGCTGATCATGACTGGCGGGGTGTCGCGAACCCAGTCGTACGAGCTGGTCGGACCGATCGCCGAGCAGGCCCTCGCGGGGCTCAACATGGAGATCGCCGTCGTCGGCGTCGACGGCATCAGCGCGCAGGGCGGCCTCACCACACACGACGAGATCGAGGCGCACACCGATGCCGCGATGATCCACCGGGCCGACAAGGTCATGGTGGTCGCCGACGGCTCGAAGGTGGGCCGCAAGTGCCTGGCCCGCATCTGCGGGCTCAACGACGCCAAGGTCCTGCTGGTCACCGACGGGACCGCGAATCCGGCAGAGGTGATGAACATCCAGCGCGCCGGCACGGACGTCGTGGTGGTGCGCCCGTGAAGCCGCGGCTGATCGTCGTCGGCGCGGGCCAGCGCGGCCTGGGCTACGCGCGGCACGCTGTGCGTTCCGGAGCGGCCGACGTGGTCGCGGTCGCCGAGCCGGACCCCGTGCGCCGGGAGTCGTTCGCCCGCGAGTTCGGCATCGCCCCCGAGCTGGCCTTCGACGACTTCACGCGGCTGCGCGACGTCGACCGGGTCGCCGACGCCGCCATCGTCGCGACCCAGGACCACCTGCACGTCGAGCCGGCGGTCCTGCTCGCCGAGCGGGGCTACCACCTGCTGCTGGAGAAGCCGATCGCGCCGACCGACGCCGACGCGAGCCGGATCGTGGCGGCGATCGATGCATCGGGTGTACTGGCGGCGGTGTGCCACGTGCTGCGGTACACCCCCTACACCGACGCCGTGAAAACGGTGCTCGACGGTGGCCGTTTGGGCCGGCTGGTGAGCATCCAGCACCTGGAGCCGGTCGGCTGGTGGCACCAGGCGCACTCGTTCGTGCGCGGGAACTGGCGCTCGACGGCCGAGTCGTCGCCGATGCTGCTCGCGAAGGCGTGTCATGACATCGACTGGCTGCTCTACGTCAGCGGGCAGCCGGTGCGCCGGGTGAGCTCGTTCGGCGGCCTCGCGCACTTCCGGGCCGATCAGCGCCCGGCCGGCGCGGCCGATCGCTGCCTCGACTGCGCGATCGAGTCCAGCTGTCCCTATTCGGCTCCCAAGTTGTACCTCGGGCGCGACCGCACGTCGTGGCCGGTGACCGTGGTGAGCGGCGACCCGAGCGACGACGCGATCCGCGCGGCGCTGCGCACCGGCCCGTACGGCCGCTGCGTCTACGCCTGCGACAACGACGTCGTCGACCACCAGGTGGTGTCGCTGGAGCTGGCCGACGGCGCGACGATCGCCTTCACGATGACGGCGTTCGCCCCGGCCGAGCACCGCAAGACCCGGCTGTTCGGCACGCACGGCTACCTGGAGGGCGACGGCGAGCGCCTGCGGCTCGTCGACTTCCGCACCGGCGCCGAGGAGACGATCTCCGTGGCCGGCGCGGCGACGGCGGGCCACGCCGACGGCGACGACGCCCTGGTGGACGCGTTCGTCGCGGCGGTCGCCACCGGCGACGCGACCCTGCTGCGGTCGGATCCGGCGACGAGCCTGGCCGGCCACCGGGTCGTCTGGGCCGCCGAGCGGGCCCGGCTGGACGGCACGGTGGTCACCTTGTGACAGTCGCAAGGCGGTGCTAGATTGCCGCATTGTCGAATCAGTTCGAAAGGCGGTGACCGAGATGGCGGTGACGATCGCCGACGTGGCCAAGCACGCGGGCGTCTCGCGCAGCACGGTGTCGTACGTGCTGAGCGGCAACCGGTCGATCTCCGCCGAGACCATCGCCAAGGTCGAGCGGAGCATCGAGGAGCTGCAGTTCCGCCCGCACGCCGGCGCCCGGTCGATCCGCACCCGGCGCACCGGCGTGATCGCGATGGCGCTGCCGCTCGTGCACGGCCCGCACAACCAGGTGCAGATGCCGTACGTGTGGGCGGCGCTGACCGCGGCCCAGGACGCGGGCCTGAAGCTGCTCATGCTCACCGACGACGACGGCACCACGGCGATCCGCGACGCGGTCGGCACGGCGCTCGTCGACGGCGTGATGCTCATGGAGGTGCAGCAGAAGGACCCGCGGGCCAAGCTGCTGCGCTCGCTCAAGTGCCCGGCGGTTCTGGTGGGTACCCCCGACAACCCGCACGGCCTGCCATACGTCGACTTCGACTTCGCCGCGTGCGGGCGGATCTGCGCCGAGCACCTGCTCGAGCAGGGCCACACGCACGTAGGTTTCCTGGGCCAGCCGGCGGACACCTACCAGCGGGGCGTCGCGTACGCCGCCCACGCCCGCGACGGCGCCCTCAACGCCTTGGCTGAGCAGGGCGCGCAGGCGACCTGGGCACCCTGCGAGCCCTCGGCCGGTGGCGTGGTCGGCGCGCTCACCGACCTGCTGGACCGGGATCCGTCGATCACGGGCCTCATCGTGTACAACGAGTGGGCCCTTCCCCTCGTCGTCGACCGGCTGACCAGCATGGGTCGCGGCGACCTGACCGTCATCGCGATCTGCCCGGACGACGCCGTGGACCGGCTGTCCCGGCCGATCACCTCGGTCGCGCTGCCGGTCGAGGAGCTGGCCCGGATCTCGGTCCAGCGGCTGGCCGGCCTGATCAACGGCGAGTCCCCGCCCTCGGTGACCATGCTCGCTCCCGTGCTCAAGGTCCGCTGAGGCGCCCGCCCCGCTCAAAGCGCCCGCAGCACGCCCGCGCCCAACCTGCGCCCGACCACCCACAGCCCGTGCCCCGGTTCTGCCCGGCCCGCCGCATCCCGGCC
>NZ_JAHYSG010000164.1 GCF_022095675.1 Dactylosporangium sp. AC04546
GCGACGACCCGGGCGGCGCCACCCCGACGTCCGGCAGCCAGTCGACCGGCGTCCAGGGCGCCGCGGGCAAGTACGTCATGACCAAGCTCCCCGCCAACCTGTGCGAGATCGCGGACGTGGCCGCGATCGCCGCCCAGTACCCGACCGCGACCGGCGAGCCGGGCGCCCAGCGCCAGCTGACCACGGTCTTCGGCTACAGCATCTGCACCATCACCAGGACGAAGAACGAGACCAGCCCGACCGGCTTCCAGTCGGCGACGGTCAGCTTCAACGCCCAGGTGTACGCCGACCTGGGCACCGCCGGCACCACCTTCACGACGATGGCCGAGAACGCCCGCCTCAACAGCGAGGTGACCAATGTCGGCGGCCTGGGCGAACAGGCCGTCGCCTACGAACAGCACACGAGCACCGACCTGGAGAAGCGCACCCTGACCCTGGTCGTGACCGCCCGCGACAACAACCTGATCTGGACGACCAACCTGACCCTGACCCGCGCGGACGCGGTCGGCTGGACCGCCCAGGAGAAGGCCGCGCTGCGCGACAAGACGATCGAGTCCACGAAGGCCACCTTCAAGAAGGCCGTGGCCTCCCTCGCCTGACCACGGCCCTGGTCCATGTTCAGCATGTGCACGGCGGGCCCTCTCGACCACGTTTCCACCCCAGCCCGACGGGTAGCTGCCGCCGTGCCGGGCCGGCGTTCGGTGTCCTGCTCCCGCCGGCGCGGCTGGTTGGTGGGGTGTCAGCACCACGGCCGGGCGGGCAGGTTTGGGGGTTCCTGCCCGTTCGGCCCCACCCGCAAGGGTTAATCCGTACGGCGCCGCGGGATGGCCGTTCGGTGGTTCGTGTGTGGCATGCAGAGTTTCCGGGCGTGTTACCTCACGGCCGGACGGTCGTCGGCGGTAGATGTGACTGGGGGTCGGCGTGGCAGCAGGTGGCTCCCGCCGGGAATCACCGCCTCCCGCAGCACGGCCGTGGCCACGCCGACCCAACTTCGCCCACGGACACCGGCAGCGGATCAGCCAGCCGGGCCGAGCGTTGATCAGCCGGCCGGGCCGAGCGTTGACGACAGGGCCGACGAGAGGCGGCGGGCCTCGGTGAGTAATCGGGACGAGCCGCGGCGGGCGGCCAGGTCGGCCAGGCCGGGCACCGTGGCGCGGCTCGCCGTGGCCGTGGCGGTCTCGGCGGCCAGCGTGAGCAGGTCGGGAGTGCCGCGCGGCGGGGTCGGGGCGGCGAGCAGGGCCGGCAGCGCCGCCTCCAGGATCCGCCAGACGGTCAGCGGGGCGCCGGCCGTCGCGGCGTCGCGTAACGGCTGGGTGGCGCGCGACACCGGGGCCATCGACGCCGCGCCCAGGGTGCCCAGGTGGGTGCCGACCGCCGGGGCGTCGAGGTCGCCGGCGGCGGCCAGCATGAGCAGGGCGTCGAGGGCGGACGTGCGATCGGACTCGTGGCGGGACACGAGCCCGTACGCCAGCGCCACCGGCAGCGCCGGCGACCCGTCGCCCGTGCACTCGGCCAGCAGGGGCAGGACCGCGGCCGAGCCGCGCTCGTCCAGGTCCGCGGCGGCGGCGACCTCCGGCACGAGGTAGGCAGCGGCCAGCGCACGGTATCCGGGCATGACCGACGGCCACAGCCCCGCCGCGTCGCCGACGAACGCGCGCAGCGGCGGGATAGGGAATGCGAGCAGCAGCGCCGGGTCGTCGGGGTGCCACATACGCTCCATCGAGACCTGAATGCGGTCGCCGTGCGCCCACCGGTCGTGGCGCACGTCCCGCGGCTGCACGCGGGTGGTGTCGGCGACGGTGAAGACCGGCGTCGGCAGGCCACCCGCGCGCAGCCAGGCCGCGAGGCGGTCGCCGCCCGGGGTACGCAGGGCTGCGGCGCGGGCGGCGAGCGGCTCGTCGACCGCCGGCGGCAGTCGCAGCAGCGCCTGGGTGAGGTCCCAGTCCCAGGGCTGGTCGTCGCCGAGCGCGGCCAGCCGGTCGAGCAGCACGGCTGGTTCGAGCGCGCCGACGGCCGACGTCGGCGCGGCGAGCAGGCCGCCGGGGCGGGCGGTCGGCCCGTCGAACCCGCCCCCGTACAGCCCCACCTCGGCCATCCGGGCCCGCAGCAGCCGCTGCGGCGGGGGCACGTGGGAGTCCGCCGGGGGCTGCTGGGCCGAGCCGCCGCGCCGCATCGCCGCCAGGTTGGCCGCCCAGCGCCCGCGGTGGTCCCGTGGGCCGTTCCTGTCGATCGCCGACCAGACCGCGGCGAACAGCAGCGACGGCGGGTGGAAGCCCGGGTCGCCGGCATACTGCCCGTGGCGCTCGACGACCGGCATGAGCGACTTCGCGACCCGGTCACGGTCGGCGCCGGCGAGCCGCACCACGCCGTCGAGCACCCGCTCGAGGGCGGTCGCCGGCGGTGTCCGCCAGTCGGAGAGCGCGGCCAGCTCCTCCGCCAGCTCGTCCGGGTCGGTGATCGGCGCCGGCATGGGCGCGGGCCCGGCAGGCGGCGGCAGGTCATCACGCGAGCCGAAGAGCGCGGCTCCGGCGAGAAGGGCCGAGTCGAGGCCCACCGCGCCGGCTCCGGCGGCAACGCCCGCGCCCAAGGCGCCGGCCTGGGCCCCAGCTCCGACCGCGAGGGCCGTCCCTGACCCGATGCCGGCCGCCCCGGCTCCGGCGCCCCCGGCTCCGTTTGCCTCGGCTCCACCGGCTGCCTGGGCTCCGGCGGCTCCGGCTCCGTGGGCCCCAGTTCCGTTGTCCCCGGCTCCTGCGGCGGCCTCGGCTCCGGCTGGTCCGAGTCCGTTGGCTCCGGCTCCGGTGGGTCCTGCCCCGGCGGCTCCGGCGGGGGACCGGCTGTGCTTCGCGGCGAGCGTGGCGGCGCGCTCGCGGATGTCGATGGCGTCGTGGGAGCAGGCGACGGCGATGGCGGCGGCGAACTCGGCGGCCCGGCCTGGGTGGCGGGCCGCGGCCCGGTCGAGCCAGGTCAGCTGGGCCCGGACCAGGCCCTTGTCGGGGCGCAGCAGGACCGCGGCCGAGGCGTCGAGCAGCGCGTCGGGCTCGGCCGCGTCGGCGTCGCGCAGCGCCTTCTGGGCCATGCCTGCCGCCTGCGCCGACCCGTCGGCGAGCAGCCGCAGGTAGTCGCGGGCGCGGGCGGTGATCTCCGCGGGCGTGGGCGCCAGGGCCTCGTGGAGCGCGAGCAGCCCGCGCTGGGCGCTCGGCCGGCCGCCGCGCAGCAGGCCGGCCACGCAGCCGTCCAGCAGCGCGGCCCGGTCGAGCCGCTGCTCGGTGGCGAGCGTGGCCAGGGCCCGCACGAGCCCGAGCCGCCCGTCATGGTGCGCCTCGTACAGCAGCAGGCCGGCCGGCACGTCGTCGAGCTCGAACACCGCCGGCAGCAGCGCGTCGAGGAACGGGTCGGTGCGCAGCCGGTCGAGCACCGGCTGCGGGCGAGCGTTTGCCGCACCGGGGAACATGAGGTGGGCGAGCCAGCCGCGGACGAAGTTCTCGTTCGTGGGTGGGGCCGCGCCAGCGACGAGCCCGGCGACGAACGGCCAGCGGGGGAGGTCGTCCCGCGTGAACGAGGCCGCCATCCGGTGGGCCAGGTCGGGCAGCCAGCTCACTCCCCGCGCCTCCGCGACGGCGCGCACCGGCACGAGCGCCTCGCCGCGCACGGTCACGGCCGAGCGGGCCAGGATCTTCGCGGCCGCCGCGGCGCTCGGCGCGCAGCCCACCGTCGCGACGGCGAGGGCGGCCGCGTCGTCGCCCCACCACCAGTTGTCGCGGCGGCGCTTGACATACGCCGTGAGCTCGACCGCCAGCTGCGCCCGCTGGGCGTCGTCGAACCCCTGGAACGCCGCCGCGGTCGCGTCGACCCGCCCGTCGGTCACCAGCTCGAAGTCGAACAGCCCGGCGGTCATGCCGGCACCCGCACCGTCATCGACACCGCGAGGGCGTGCTTGCAGGGGCCGCGGTCGCCGCGATGTTTCGCCCACCACGGGCAGGTGCAGGTGAAACCGCCGTCGGGCAGGCGGCGCACCCGATACACCTGGTCGCCGCTGCGCACCGTCGCCGCCGTGTCGCCGTCGAGCTCGACCGCGCCCGCGTCGACCAGGGCCCGCGCGCCGGCGAGCCGTGGGTTGTCGCGCTCGGCCCGGCCCGCCTCGTAGGGCATGACGCGGTGGAAATACGCCGCCTCGGCGACGTCGAACCCGACCCGCCCGGCCGTGCCGAGCTGGGCCAGCGCGCCGCGGACCCGCTCGGCGCCGAGGCCCGCCGCGGTGGCGAGGGCGTCGACGTCGATCGTCGGGTCCCACGACAGCAGCGCGCTCACCAGCTCGGCGTCGTCGGTCACGTCGTCACCGGCCAGCGCGGCGAGCGCCGCGCCCTCGCCGGAGAACCCGCGATAGGGCTCCGGCGACAGCGTCAGCGACAGCCGCAGCGCGCCCGTGTCGAGCTCCCAGGTGCTGGCGACCGGCGCCGACCCGGCCCGGACGGTCGGCCCGTAGACCCGCAGCGACGTCGCGAACCGCAGCATCCCGCGCAGCGCAGCCAGCCGCCCGGCGCCGGCCAGGCACACCGCGCCCGGCGCCGGCCGCGAGGTGAGCCGCAGCGTCCGCCCGGCCGGCACCGCCCACAGCACCGACCGGTCGCTCGCGCCCGGCAGCCGGCGCAGGAACGCGGCCGCCTCCGCCGCCGGCAGCTCGGCCCGCGGTTCGAACGCCGACGCCAGCACGTGCACCTCGGCGAACCCGCCCAGCCACCGCGCCGGCAGCGGCACCTTCCGCTCGACCACCGAGCCATCCATTGTGGACACCGTGAGGTCGTCGGGGCCGACCGAGAGGTGCAGCGGCTCGATCCCGGACACCCGGGCGAGCGCCTCCCGCAGCGGCCGGTTGACGTCGACGTTGGTCGTGCCGTGTGCGACGATCTCGCCGTCGAGCCCGGCCGGCAACGCGTCCAGCCGTGCGTAGACCCCGCAGCAGCCCGAGAACGACTCGAACCGCAGGCGGTCTTCGCTGCCGGTGACGACCGGGTCGAGGCTCGCCGGGCTGGCCGGCTGGAAATATCGCGTGCGCGCCACCTCGGCGACGGCCAGCAGCCCGGCCGCCGCGGCCTGCGGCGTCGTGAGGAAGCCGGAGAAGAACCGGGGGTTGGCGGCCGGCCCGCCGCACGTCTGCAGCGCCACTCCGGAGCCGGTCAGTCCGGAGGGGGCGAGATACCGATACGTCTGCACCGCGTTCACAGCCCCAGACCATAGCGGCCCCCACCGACAATTTTCCGCAAGATCATTCCAGGGGCGGCGGACGCTGTGGCACCGGTGTCGAGACGACGATCGACGTCGTCGTCTGGCCGAACAGCAGGAAGCGGTCGAGTACCTCCTCCAGCCCCGCCAGCGACGGGGCGTACACCGTCAGCACGAAGCAGTCCTCGCCGGTGACCCGCAGGCACTCCACGACCTGCGGCGTCTCGCGCGCCGCCTGTGCCACCGCGGGCAGCTGGCCCGGCCCGGGCCGAACCCGCACCAGCGCCGTCACCGGGAGTCCGAAGGCCGCCGGATCGAGCTCCAGGCGGTACCCCTTGATGATCCCGGCCTGCTCCATGCGCTGGACCCGCTCCGTGACCGCAGGCGCCGACATCCGCACCCGCCGCCCGAGCTCCGACATTGACAGGCGGGGATTGCTGGTGAGCTCGGCGAGCAGTCGCAAGTTGGTCGCGTCGAGCAGTGGATGCCTGGAATCTGCAGGCACAACGCCTCCTCCGCCTTCATTCTTCCCTTCATGTTGTACCGCCGGCAGCCCACGATCGACCAGTGACCACCCGCATCCCGGCCCCGGCGCTGCTGGCCGTCAGCGCCGTCTTCCACTACCTCGGACCCGCCTTCGCCGTGCTGCTGTTCGCGCACGTCGATGCCGCCGGCGTCGCGTGGCTGCGGATCGTCTTCGCCGCCCTGGTGTTCGCCGTGTGGCGCCGCCCGTGGCGGGTCCTGCGCCGGGGCGGCCCGGTGCTGCTCGGGTTCGGTGCGGCGCTGGCCGCCATGAACACCGTGTTCTACCTCGCGATCGAGCGCCTGCCCCTCGCCACGGTCGGCGCGATCGAGTTCCTCGGCGTCGTCGTCCTGGCCGCGGCGGGGGTTCGTGGCCCGCGCAACGCCGTCGCGCTCGTCGTCGCGGTCGCCGGAGTGGCGCTGCTGACCGAGGTCCGGCTCGGCGGTGAGCCGCTCGGGCTGCTCTTCGCGTTCCTCAACTGCGGGCTGTTCATGGTGTACATCACGCTGGGTCATCGACTTGCCACGGAGGCGGTTGGGGGCGGCGTGGACCGGCTGGGGGCGGCTATGCTGGTGGCCTCGGTGGTGGCAGCCCCGGTCGGGGTTCTCGACGCCGCACCGGCCCTGGTGCATCCCACGTGGCTGCTGGCCGGTCTGGGCGTCGCCGTGTGCTCCTCCGTGATCCCGTATGTCGCCGACCAGCTCGCGATGGCCCGCGTGCGCCGGTCGACGTTCGCCCTGATGCTCAGCGTCCTGCCCGCCTCGGCAACGGTTGTCGGCCTCGTGGTGCTGGCCCAGCTGCCGACCGCCCAGGACGTCGCGGGCATCGCTCTGGTCGCGGCCGCGCTGGCCGTCCACCGCCCGCCGGAGAGCACGCAGGAGGCAACAGCTCAGGAAGACAGCGCCGAAGGGAACCCGGACGACAGCGCCGAAGGGAACGCGGAGAACAGCGCCCGAGGAAACGCGGAAGGAGGAAACGCGGAAGACAACGCCCGAGGGAACGCGGAACAGAGCTCCGAAGAGAGCGCGGAAGCGGCTGCGGGAACAAGCGCCGAAGGGAGCGCGGGGACAGACGCGAGGAGGAGTCCCGGGACCGGTGCGGGAAGCAACAGAGGCGTGGATACGACTGTGAAGGAGGGTGCGGACGAAGGGCGGGTGGTGGCACCATAAGGGCTCCCATGACCCATATCGACCTCAGTTACGACAGCCTTGACGGGCTCTCCGTCGGCGACGCGTTCGGCGCGCAGCACTTTGTTCCGGGAGGACCGGGAGACCCGGGAGACCCGGGAGCGGCCGGGGCGTGGCCCTGGACCGACGACACCGAAATGGCCTGCTCCCTGGTCGCGGAACTCGACCAGCACCACACCATCGATCAGGACCGGCTCGCCCGCGCCTTCGCGGAGCGCTGCGAGCCCTACCGGGGCTACGGCGGCGGCGCCGTCGTCATCCTGCACCGCATCCGCGACGGCGTGCACTGGCGTGACGCCGCCCGGGAGGCGTTCCACGGGCAGGGCTCGATGGGCAACGGCGCCGCCATGCGGGTAGCGCCGCTCGGGGCCTTCCACGCCGGTGACCCGCGCACCGCGGTCGTCGAGGCGATGCGCTCGGCCGAGGTCACGCACGCCCACCCGGAGGCCATCCTCGGCGCCGTCGCCGTGGCGGTCGCCGCGGCCGAGGCCGGCTGGGCCCGCCTCACGCGGAACCCGCCCACGCCGCAGGAACTGCTCGACGCGGTCCTGGCCTACGCGGTCGACAGCCGGGTCCAGGCCGGGATCCAGCGGGCGAAGGCCGTCACGGGCACGGCCGAGGCGGCGTACGTGCTCGGCAACGGATCGCAGGTGCTCGCCCAGGACACCGTCCCGTTCGCGCTGTGGGTGGCCGCCCACCATCTCGACGACTACGGGGCAGCGATCGAGCAGTGCGTCGAGGCGGGCGGCGACGTCGACACGACGGCGGCGATCGTCGGCGGGATCGTGGCCGCGTACACCGGCCGCGACGGCATCCCGCAACGGTGGCTCCGGCGGCGCGAGCCGCTGCCCGCCTACGTGCGCTGAGCGACGCAGATCAGCAGCGTCTCGATGTCCCGCACGCAGGCCTCGGCATCGAAGGACGGCACGGACACGTCGACGGTGAGCCGCAGCGCACCCGGCTCGTCGTCGACGTGGACGAACAGCGGCTCGGTCGGGCCGACCGGCGGCTCGGCCCAGGTGAACGTGCCCGGTTCCCAGGACGCGCCCGCAACGACGGCGCGCACCGAACGGCGGTCGTTGAGGCAGGCGGTACGGGCCGCGCCGCCGACCAGGAACGGGTCGTAGTAGGCGTGTTTCTGCGCCGGCAGCGACGCCCGCGCGACGGCCGCGAGCGCGTCGTCGAAGGAGCCGGACACGTCGGCCACGCACAGGCCGAGCTGCGTGATCGGGCTGACGACGCCGGCCAGCCCGCCGCGGAACCGGTTGCTCACCACCTGCCGTACCGCGACGGTCGCACTGTCCGTCATCCGGCCCAGGACCGTCATGTACGCGGCCAGCAGTACCGTCGCCGAATCGACACCGGCCGTCGCGGACACGGCGGGGAGCGCGGCCGCGAGGGCCGGCGACACGAAGATCCCCTGGCGCGACGGACCGACAAGAGCGCCGAATGACGACAGCAATGCGGTGGGCCGCTCCCAGTGCCGCCGTGCCGCCGCGTGCTGGCGCTCTCCGGCCGGCGACGCCTGCCACGCGGCCAGGTCCAGCGGCTGGAGGCCTTCTGGCGGAGCAGCCGCCCGCCGGGTCACCTCGTCCACCATGATCGCGGCGCCGATCCCGTCGGTGACGATGTGCGGCATGATGGCGACGAGCCGGCTGGGGGTACCGCTGGAGAGCACAACCGCCATGCGCATGGGGAACTCGGCCTCGAGGTCGGGCGAGGACGCCCGCAGGTCCCGCTCGACGGCGGCGGCGATCATCTCCGGGTCGTCGTCCCCGGCATCGACCACGTCGAGCCGCGCGGAGCCCCGGTCGGCGACGATCTGCAAGCCGGGGCGGGACCGCAGCCTGGTGCGGAACGACTGATAGCGGCCCATGGTGTACCGCAGCTCCGCCGCGACGTCGTCGAGGGTCGTGCCGGGCGGCACCGGCCGCCGCCCGCCCATCGGCAGCCAGGACCGCTCGCGCTCCATGGCCTGCCACATCGCCCGCTGGCCCCACGTCAGCTCGGCGGTGCCGGCCCCGGCGCCACGAAAATGCACGTCGATCCGGTCCACAACGCGGTGACTGTACTCAGTGCGCGCCGCGCGTCAAGGCTTGACAGCGGCGATCAGGCGGTACACCTGGGGAAAATCGTCGATCGTGAACTCCGGGACGAACGGGTCGGGGTCGTCCCGGAACCGTCCCGCGCCGGGGTAGCCCGCGTTGGTGACGAGGACCGGCCGCATCCCCGCATCGCGGGCGCCCTGGTGCTCGCGGCTGCCGCCGTCGCCGACGAACCAGCACTCGTGCGCCTCGACGCCGAGGCGGTGCGCGGCGGTCGCGTAGAGCAGCGGGTCGGGCTTG
The DNA here is from genome assembly GCF_022095675.1 of Dactylosporangium sp. AC04546. GTDB lineage: Bacteria > Actinomycetota > Actinomycetes > Mycobacteriales > Micromonosporaceae > Dactylosporangium. The sequence continues at coordinate 9,276 of NZ_JAHYSG010000164.1, forward strand.
CGTCGGCCCTCCTGCCAGGAGAAGACGGTGGCGTCGACGAGCGGCGCGTACGGCGTCGCAGGCCAGCCGTCGCACAGTTCGGCGCCGCAGTCGCTGAGCACGCCGATGCGCAGCCCGGCCGCCCGCAGCCGGGCGAGCGTCTCCAGCGCACCGGGCCGCGGCGCCCACAGCCGCACGGAGGCGGCGTGGTGGGCGGCGGCGGCCGCGTCGAGCTGCGCCTCGGACGGCTCGGCGCCGCACCGCGCCGCCATCGCGCGCAGCATCGCGCGGGTGTGGCCGTAGCGGCCGGTGATCCGCTCGCCGAACGAGGTGGACATGGCGGTCCAGAACGGCTCGGCGGGCACGCCGAGCAGGGCCGCGGTCGCCGCGAACGCCTCGCGTCGACCGGCCTCGATGCCGGGGTCGGTGAGCGTGCCGAAGAAGTCGCAGACGACGGCCCGCACGTCAGTCCGCGAGGCGGGCCGGAAAGCCGCCGGTCGCGACCGGGCCCCACGCGTCGATCGTGACGCGGATGAGCGACTTGCCCTGCGCGACCATGGCGGCGCGGTACTCGTCCCAGTCCGGGTGCTCGCCGGAGATGCAGCGGAAGTACTCGACGAGGGGCTCCAGGGCGTCGGGCAGATCGAGGACCTCGGCCGTCCCGTCGACCTGCACCCAGGCGTCGTTCCACGCATCGGACAGCACCATGACGGACACCCGCGGGTCACGCCGCAGGTTGCGCACCTTCGCCCGCTCCGGGTAGGTCGACACGACGATGCGCCCCTCGGCGTCGACGCCGCACGACACCGGCGAGGCCTGCGGCCGCCCGTCCGCCCGTGTGGTCATGACGATCGCCCGGTGCCGCGGCCGGAGGAACTCCAGCAACGCCGCGCGGTCGACCCGGTCGTTGGTCGCGATCTTCCGTGCCATGCCGCCGACCCTACCGTGCGTAGGTCGGGATGGGACGGGTAGCTCCGGGCGCATGAAACGCTGGCTGCGCGACCGAGGGCTGATCGGGGAGCTGGCCGCCGAGTTCGCCGGGACGATGATCCTCATCCTGTTCGGGTGCGGGGTCGTCGCGCAGGTGGTCGCCGCGGGTCTGGGCGACCACGACAGCATCGCGTGGGCGTGGGGCTTCGGGGTGACGTTCGGGGTGTACGTCGCCGGCCGGCTCAGCGGCGGGCACCTCAACCCGGCGGTGACCTTCGCGCTCGCCGTGTTCAGCGGCTTCGAGTGGCGCAAGGTCCTGCCGTACTCGATCGCGCAGACGCTCGGCGCGTTCGTCGGCGCGCTGCTGGTGCGCTGGAACTACGGCTCGATCCTGCACGCCGCCGACCCCGGCCTGACGTTCAAGACGCAGTTCGTGTTCTCGACGCTGCCCGGCAACGGCACGCTGCCCGTCGACGTGTTCGGCGCGTTCCGCGACCAGGTCATCGGTACCGCGATCCTGCTGTTCCTCATTCTGGCCGTGACCGACACGATGAACACGGCACCGAAGGCGAACCTTCAGCCGTTCATCGTCGGCCTCATCGTCGTCGCGATCGGCATGGCCTGGGGCGCCGCGGCGGGCTATGCCATCAATCCGGCCCGCGACTTCGGGCCGCGGCTGGCGTCGTTCCTGACCGGCTACGGCACCGCCTTCGTCGACCAGACGGGTTATCCGTACTTCTGGGTGCCGATCGTCGCGCCGATCATCGGCGGGGTCGTCGGTGCCGGGCTGTACCGGGTGGCCGTGAGCCGGTTCCTGCTGGCGCTGCCCTCTCAGCAGCCCTCACAGCACGAGCCCGGAAGGGTGGAGACGACCAGTGGATGAGTACATCGGGGCGATCGACCAGGGCACCACCAGCACCCGCGCGATGGTCTTCGACCACAACGGGCGGGTCGTGGCCCAGCACCAGCTGGAGCACCGGCAGATCCTGCCCCGCGCCGGATGGGTCGAGCACGACCCGGTCGAGATCTGGGAACGCACGAACGACGTGACCCGCGAGGCGTTCGCCGGCGTGCGGTTGCGGGCGCTCGGCATCACCAACCAGCGCGAGACGACGGTCGTGTGGGACCGCCGCACCGGCCGGCCGTACGCCAACGCGATCGTCTGGCAGGACACCCGCACCGACCACATCGCCTCGGAGCTGGACCGCGACGAGCGCGGCGAGGTCATCCGGCAGCGCAGCGGCCTGCTGCCGGCCACGTACTTCGCCGGCGGCAAGCTCCAGTGGCTCCTGGAGCACGTCGACGGGCTGCGCCGCGCCGCCGCCTCCGGTGAGGCGCTGTTCGGCACCATGGACACCTGGCTGCTGTGGAACCTCACCGGCGGCCCCGACGGCGGCGTCCACGTCACCGACGTGACCAACGCCAGCCGGACCATGCTCATGAACATCGAGACGCTCCAGTGGGACGAGCGACTGTTGGAGATCTTCGGGGTACCGCTGGCGATGCTGCCGCAGATCCGCCCGTCCTCGGAGCCGGCCGCCTACGGCCGCACGCCAGGCGGCGTCCCGCTCACCGCCGCGCTCGGCGACCAGCACGCCGCGACCGTCGGCCAGGTCTGCTTCGCCGCCGGCGAGGCGAAGAACACGTACGGCACCGGCAACTTCCTGCTGCTCAACACCGGCGTCGACCTGGTGCGCTCCTCCCGTGGCCTGCTGACGACGGTCGCGTACCAGTTCGGCGGGCAGCCGCCGGCGTACGCGCTGGAGGGATCGATCGCCGTCACCGGCTCGGCCGTGCAGTGGCTGCGCGACCAGCTGCGCATCATCAGCAGCGCCGCCGAGAGCGAGACCCTGGCATCGAAGGTCCCCGACAACGGCGGCGTCTACTTCGTGCCCGCCTTCTCCGGGCTGTTCGCGCCCTACTGGCGCGCCGACGCGCGCGGCGCGATCGTCGGACTGTCCCGCTTCGACACCGACGCCCACCTGGCCCGCGCGACGCTGGAGGCGATCTGCTACCAGTCGCGCGACGTCGTGGAGGCGATGCAGCACGACAGCGGGGTGACGCTCGACGTGCTCAAGGTCGACGGCGGGGTCACCGCCAACGACCTGTGCATGCAGCTGCAGGCCGACATCCTCGGCGTCCCCGTCAGCCGCCCGCGCGTGCCCGAGACCACCGCGCTCGGCGCCGCCTATGCCGCCGGGCTGGCTTCCGGCTACTGGGACTCGCTGGACGAGCTGCGCGCGAACTGGGACGAGTCGCGCCGCTGGGAGCCGACGTGGACCGCCGCTCAGCGTGCTCTGGGCTACGACCGCTGGAAGATGGCCGTCGCGCGCACGCTCGACTGGGTCGAGATTGGGGCTGCCTGATGCATACCGCACCGTTGTCGCCGTCGGCGCGATCGACGGCTATCGCCACTATGGAATCCACAGAGCTCGACGTCGTGGTGGTCGGCGGCGGCGTGGTCGGGGCCGGCTGCGCCCTCGACGCGACGACCCGCGGCCTGTCGACGGGCCTGCTGGAGATGCGCGACTGGGCCAGCGGCACGTCGAGCCGCTCCAGCAAGCTCATCCACGGCGGGCTGCGCTATCTCGAGATGCTGGACTTTCATCTGGTACGGGAGGCGCTGCGCGAGCGCAGCCTGCTCCTGCACCGGCTGGCGCCGCACCTGGTGCGCCCGGTGCCGTTCATCTACCCGCTCACGCGCCCGCTCTGGGAACGCTTCTACGTCGGCTCCGGGATCACGCTGTACGACGGGATGGCCGGCCGCGGGATGCCGCGCCACCGGCAGCTGTCCCGCCGCGAAGCCCTGCGGCTGTGCCCGGCGCTGCGGCGGGACAGCCTCGTCGGCGCCGTGCAGTACTGGGACGCGCAGGTCGACGACGCCCGCCACACGATGTTCGTGGCCCGCACCGCGGCCGCCTACGGCGCCCATGTGGTGTCCCGCGCGCAGGTCGTCGGCTTCCTCCGCGAGGCCGGCCGGATCACCGGCGTCCGCGTCCGCGACCTGGAGGACGACCGGACGTTCGAGGTGCGCGCCCGCCAGGTCATCAACGCCACGGGCGTGTGGACGGACGAGACCCAGGCCCTGATCGGCGAGCGCGGCCAGTTCCAGGTCCGCGCCTCCAAGGGCGTTCATCTGGTGGTACCCCGGGATCGAATACAGTCGACGTCAGCCCTCATCCTGCGCACTCCGACGAGCGTGCTGTTCGTCATCCCGTGGGGCCGCCACTGGATCGTCGGCACCACCGACACCGACTGGACCCTGGACAAGTCCCACCCGGCCGCGACCCGCAGCGACATCGACTACCTGCTGGGCGAGGTCAACAAGGTCCTCGTCTCGCCGCTGCGCCCCGAGGACGTCGAGGGCGTGTACGCGGGCCTGCGCCCCCTGCTGGCCGGCGAGTCCGAGCTGACGTCGAAGCTCTCGCGCGAGCACGTCGTGGCCACCCCCGTCCCCGGGCTGGTGGCCGTGGCCGGCGGCAAGTACACCACCTACCGCGTGATGGCCGCCGACGCCGTCGACGCGGCGGCCCACTCCCTGGGCGGCGCGATCCCCCCGTCCTGCACCGACAAGATCCCGCTGCTCGGCGCCGATGGCTTCCCCGCGCTGTGGAACCAGCGGGCGGCGCTGTCGAACTCCAGCGGGCTGCACGTGGCGAGGATGGAGCGCCTGCTCCGCCGCTACGGCACGCTGGTGGACGAGGTCCTGGACCTGATCCGCGCCGACCCGTCCCTGGCCGACCCGTTGGACGGCGCCGAGGACTACCTGCAGGCCGAGGTGGCGTACGCGGTCCTGGCCGAGGGTGCCCGCCACGTGGAGGACGTCCTGACGCGCCGCACGCGGGCGTCGATCGAGACCTTCGACCGCGGCCTCACGGCCCTGGTCCCGGTGGCCAGGCTGATGGCCAACCTCCTGGACTGGCCCGGCGAGCAGCTGGACCGCGAGCTGGCCAGCTACCGCCACCGCGTGGAGGCCGAACGAGCCTCCCAGGACCAGCCGGACGACCGCGCCGCGGACCTGACCCGCCGCGAGGCCCCGGACGTGGTCCCAGTGGCCCACGCGTAGCCGCCGGACGCAGCACCGGCCGCGGCGTGCCTGGTTGCGACTTGCCGCGGTAGGCCGCGGCTGTCGGCGTCGGGGCTGTTCGTGCCGGCCGGCGCGGTCATGTGCCGGGGCGAACGAGACCCGACTCGTACGCCAGCACGACCGCCTGCACCCGATCCCGCAACCCCAGCTTGGCCAGCACCTTCGACACGTGCGTCTTCACCGTGTGCTCGGTCACGACCAGCTCGGCGGCGATCTCCGCGTTGGACAGCCCACGCGCCACCTGCCGCAGAATGTCCTCCTCCCGCGGCGTCAACGAGGCCAGCCGCCGATCGCTCACCGGCGCGGCCACCGCCCGCCGCTGCCGTAACACGTCGGCGATCAGCCGCCGCGTCACCGTCGGCGCCAGCAGCGCCTCCCCGGCCGCCACGGTCCGCACCGCCGCCACGAGGTCGGCCCGATGCATGTCCTTGAGCAGAAACCCACTGGCGCCGGCCAGCAACGCCTCGTACACGTACTCATCCAGATCAAACGTCGTCAGCACCAACACCTTCGCCGCCGTCGCCGCACAGATCTCCCGCGTAGCCCCGATCCCGTCGAGGTTGGGCATCCGGACGTCCATGAGCACCACGTCCGGCCGCTCCCGCACGGAGACGGCCACCGCCTGCACCCCGTCCTCGGCCTCCCCGACAACATCGATGTCCGGCTGCGACTCCAGGATCATGCAGAGCCCACCCCGCACCAGCGCCTGGTCGTCAGCCACCACAACCCGCAGCTTCACCACGCGGCTGCTCCCAGCCCGTCTCCGGCTGTCGTCGGGTTCGCCGTTCGGCCCGCCGTCACGCTCCCGGCCGCCTGGCCCGGCGCGCGGTCCGCCGTGTCGCGTCCATCCGCGGCGGTGACGGGTAAGAAGGCCGCGACCTCGAAGCCCGCGGCACCGTCGGTGCGCGGTCCGGTGCGGAGGCGGCCGCCCACCGCGGTCACGCGCTCCCGCATGCCGGCCAGGCCGTGACCGCTCGCGCGCTGCGCCGTCCGCCTGTCGCTGCCCGTCGCGGTCCTCGCGGATACGGCGCCGCGGCCGTCGTCGCGGACCGTGACCTGCAGGATGTCGTCGGGCGCGCCTGCCAGTACCACTGCGACATGCTTGGCACCCGCGTGCTTCACGACGTTGGTCAGGGCCTCCTGCACGAGGCGGTATGCCGTGGCGCCGACCGTCGCATCCACCACTGGCACGGCGGCGCGCTCGAGGTGCACGTCGAGGCCGGTCCGGCGGGCCCGCTCGACGAGCGACGGGATCGCCTCCATGCCTGCCGGCTCGGGCTCCTGCTCGCGCAGCACGCCCAGGGCGTGGCGCAGCTGGACCAGGGCCTCGCGGCCGGTCTCGGCGATGGCGTCGAAGGCGGCCTCGGCCTTCCCGGCGTCGCGGCGCACGACCGAGGCGCCGCCCTCCGCCTGGACGACCATGAGGCCGACGGAGTGCGCGAGAACGTCGTGCATGTCGCGAGCGATCCTCGCCCGCTCGGCGCTCGCGGCGGCCGCCTGCTCCTCGGCGAGACGCCGGGTGCGCTCCTCCAGCCACGAGATGCGGTCCCGCCGGGCGCGGACCTGCACGCCCAGCGCGTAGGCGGTGATGAAGCTGATCCCGACGTATGCGAACGAGGGCGGATTCTGGTGCGGGACGGCCAGCGACACCGTGACCCCGGCGGCCGTCACCACGATGGCGGCCAGGCGCCAGGCCGGCGACGCGAGCTCCGCCCACGTGTAGGTGGCGACGAGCTGCCCGTAGGGCACGTCGGTGAGGCGCTCCACGATCGACAGCCAGGTGGTGGCGACGCCCGTGATGAGCGCGACGAGGATCGGCGCCCGGCGGCGCCAGATGAGCGGAACGGAGGCCATCAGAGCGAGCAGGAGCGCGCTGAGGTTGAACGGTCGGTAGGCCAACGCCGGGTAGAGCGTCGCGGCCGTGACGACCGCGGCGATCAGGATGTCGAGCGTTCGTTGGCGCATGCGGATCATTCTGGCCGGACGGTGGGGTGGCCGCGTCCCTCTTGAGAGCCATCTTCATGGCACCCCACAGAGCTACGCAGAAAGCGCTCCCGTGCGCGATGCGCGTCCTTGATCCGCGTGAATAGAGTGGCGCCATGGCAGTTCGACGTGCACAGGTGCTCGGGTTGATCGGCGCGGTCATCCTGCTGATCGGCCTGGCCTCCTGGGGCATCGTGACCGTGCTCAACCGGGCCGGGGAGCTGCCCGAGGCATCTGTCTCGGTCGAGGCGAAGCGGCCCGACGGCGGCTCGCCGAGCGACGCAGACCTCGACCGGGCCCGCCAGGTTCTGCTGACCCGCATGCGGACGGCCAACGTCGAGGACCCGCAGGTCGAGCGCGACGGCGACCGGCTGGTGCTGCGCGGCCGCGGAGCGGGCGAGACGATGCTGCGCGAGCTGGTGGGCACCGGCGAGCTGCGGTTCCGGCGGGTCCTGGCGACCGTGTTCGCCGGCCAGCCGATGACGGGCGCACTGCCGGAGCAGCCCGCGGACGCGGCCCGGCCGGCGGTCGCCGACCGGCTCGGCGAGGCCTATGCGGCCGCCGCGGCCGTGCAGGACGTCGACCAGGGCAAGGCACTGCCGTCGAGCGTGGCGTCGGCGTTCAGCGCCCTGAGCGCCGCCGACGTGGCCACGCTGCCGCTGCGGATGCGGCTGCTCGTGCCCGGCGTGACCTGCGCCCAGCTGACCGACGTCGGCGCGGTCGACGAGACGGTGGTGGCGTGTGACAAGGAAGGCACGAAGTACCTGCTGGACAAGGCCCGCGTGACCGGCGCCGACATCGGCGGCGCGACGCCGTCGCTCGGGCCGGGCGGCCAGTGGACGGTGAACGTGAGGTTCACGGCGGACGGGCAGCGACGCTTCACCGAGCTGAGCCGCGAGCTCGCGCCGCAGCGGGAGCAGCTGGGCATCGTGCTCGACGCGCTCGTCGTGTCGGCGCCCGCCATCCAGTCGGAGATCACGGGGGAGGTGCAGGTGAGCGGGAACCTGAGCCAGTACCAGACCGAGGTGCTGGCCGGCCAGTTAGCCGGCGGTGAGCTCCCGGTCCGCCTCACGGTCATCAGCTGACGACCGCGCGCGGCCCGGCCTGGGACGTCGGCCTGACATGGTGTCGCTGGTCCCTTAAGCAGCTAGGGCGTGTGGTCGTGGGGATCGGCAGGGCCATGCGGTGACCGGAGCTATGGCAGACAGGCGGTCGGGTCAGGACGCTTCCGCCGGCCGAGGAGTGTCCTCGGCGGCGGCGCGGGCGGCCAGGAGCGCGGGGAGGTGTTCCCGGGACCAGGTACGAGCTGCGGCGATCAGGTCGAGGAGGGATCGGCCCAGGGGTGTCAGGGCGTACTCGACGCGTGGCGGGTTCTCCGGGTAGGACGTGCGGGTCACCAGGCCGTCGCGTTCCATGGCGCGCAGGGTCTCGGTCAGGACCTTCGCCGTCACAGCGCGGAGTGGGGCCTGGAGTTCGGTGAAGCGGCGCGGGCCGTGCTCCAGGCACAGGATGACCATGCCGGTCCACTTGTCGCCGATCTGGAACGGCAGGGCGCTCGACGGGCACATCGGGTCGAAGTCGGGCACGGGAGCGGGCGGCATTTGCCCACCGTAGCGCCGGTTTCGTTGCGGGTACCGGGGTGGGGGCCGGTAGCGTCCGCGGGCCATGAGGACGCAGGCGATGAGGATTGCGGTGTTCGGGGCCGGGGGCCGGGCCGGAAGGCGGGTCACGGCGGAGGCGGTGCGGCGCGGGCATGAGGTCGTGGCCGTCGTACGGGACGTGGTCGCCCACGGCGGGCTCGCGTCCGACGTGGCGGCCCTCAACGCCACGGACGTGGCTGCGCGGAGTGGCGCCGTCAGCGTCCACCGTGGGGACGTCACCGACGCTGCGTCCGTGCGGCGGCTCGCGGACGGGTGTGACGCCGTCGTCAGTGCTGTCACGCCCGCGTCCGGGCCGGAGGCGCTGGCTCGGATGCGGCTTGACGAGCGGTACTTCGTCAAGGCGGCGGACGCGCTGCTTGCCGCGCGAGCGCCACGGCTCGCTGTCGTCGGGCTGTTCGCCACCCTGCACGACGCAAGTGGGGGTTTGGTCATGGACGATCCCTCGGCGTTTCCGCCGCAGCTGCGGGCGTTCGCGCAGGCGCACCTTGCCGGGCTCGAGCGGCTCCGGGAGGAGACCGACCAGCAGTGGCTGGTGCTCACGCCCACCGCGCGGCTGGAGCCCGACGGGGTGCGGACCGGGCGGTACCGGCTCGGGGGAGAGCAGGTGCCCCACGACGAGACCGACGGGCTGTCGTACGCCGACCTCGCCGTCGCCATCCTCGACGAGATCGAGCGGCCGACGCGGTACGGGCGTGTGGTTGTCTACCGGTGAGCCAGGCGCGCCTCCGGTGGTGACCCGGCTGGACCTGTGATCGAAACCCTCAGGACGGGAGCAAAGCGGCCGAACAGCCACCACCGCCGCTCGGTGCCGCTGCTCTGCCTCGCCACGCTGCTCGGACAGCGTGACGAGGCCGAGCCGGCCACGTCGCGGGTGGTGCTCGTGGAGGGCGTGGGCTTCATCGTGCCGGCCCTGCGCGCCATCGAGGAGTCGGTGTGGGAGGAGCGGCGACCCTCCGCCAACGCCGGGCCGCCGAGCCTCGCCGGCGCCCCGCTGGTCAAAATTGACGGCCGTATTCTGCCCCGGATCGACCTGCGGCGCATCGCAAGCACTATGGTGGGCCATCGTGAGCATGCCGCCGCTGATCCGGTTGGAGATTGACGGACGTGAGCCGAAGATCGAGGAGTTGTACCACCCGCTCCTCGTCAACTACGGCCACCTGACCGCCCTCCAGGTGCGCGACGGCCGGGTGCAGGGCCTGCAGCTGCACCTCGAACGCCTGGTGTCGGCCACGCGGGAGCTGTTCGACGCCGACCTCGACCCGGCACTGGTCCGCAGCCACCTGCGCCACGCCGTGCGCGACGTGCCGGACGCATCCATCCGGATCAACGTCTACCAGCCGGGCGGCGAGCTGATGATCGTCGTCGCGGTGCGCCCGCCGGCCTCCCCGCCATCGGAGCCGGTCAGTCTGCGATCGGTGCCGTACGTCCGTCCCGCCGCGCACCTCAAGCACCTGGGCAGCTTCGGCCAGCTGTACTTCGGCCGCCTCGCGGAACGCGAGGGCTTCGATGACGCCCTGCTCACCGGGCCGGGCGGAGCGATCGCCGAATCGGCCATCCACAATATTGGATTTTTCGACGGTACCGCCGTGGTCTGGCCGTCAGCGCCGCACCTGGCCGGGATCCAGATGCTCGCGCTGAACCCCGGCCTGGTCGCCGCCGGCCTGCCGGTGCGCTCCGCGCCGGTACACCTCGCCGACCTCGGGAACTACCGCGCGGGGTTCCTCACCAACTCCATCGGCGTGGCCGCCGTCCGCCGCATCGACGACGTCGTGCTCCCCGGCGACCCCGCCTTCCACCGCCTGGTCGAGTCGGCCGCGGCGGCTGTGCCCTGGGACGCGATCTGAGCCCCGGCGAGCTGCTGCTGGGCGGCCGCTACCGGCTGGAGGACCTGCTCGGGACGGGCGGGACCTCGGTCGTGTGGCGGGCCCGCGACGAGGTGCTGGGCCGGGCGGTGGCGGTCAAGGTGCTCACCGGCTCCGCCGACCCGGAGCGCATCCGCGACGAGGCCCGCAACGCCGCCGCGCTCTCCCACCCGAACCTCGCCCAGGTCTTCGACTACGGCGAGTCCGGCAGCACGCCGTACGTCGTCATGGAGCTCATCGCCGGCGAGACGCTCGAGCGGCGCCTCGTCGCCGGGCCGGTCCCGCCGGACGAGGCGTTCCGCCTGTGCGCCGAGGTCGCCGCGGGCCTGGCCGCCGCCCACGACGCCGGCCTCGTGCACCGGGACGTGAAGCCGGCCAACATCATGGTCACCACCACCGGCGCCAAGCTGGTCGACTTCGGCATCGCCGCGCCCGCCGGCGCCGGGGAGGAGCGGGTGCTCGGCACGCCCGCGTACGTGGCGCCCGAGCGGATCATGGGCGGCGCCGTCACGCCGGCGTCCGACGTGTACGCCCTCGGCGTCGTCCTCTACAAGCTGCTCGCCGGCGTCCTGCCGTGGCCCGGTGAGACGACCACCGGGATCGTCCGCGACCACGTGCACACGCCGCCGTCGCCGCTGCCCGACCAGCCCGGCGTGCCGCGGCCGATCGCCGCGCTGTGCATGAGCTGCCTGGCGAAGGACCCCGCCAACCGTCCACCGGCCCGGTTCGTCGCCGACACCCTCGCCCGCGCCGCGGCCCGGGCGGTGCTCGGCGAGCCTCCTGCCGGCACGCCGCGCTGGCGTCTCGCGATGGCGGCGGCAGCGGTCGCCGTGATGGCGGGCGCGTGGCTGTACTCGGGCGTCAGCCCGCTCCGTGACTCGACCGGCCTGCCGGCACAGGGGCCCGAGGTCGCCTCGTCCTCGTCATCGCCTTCGTCGTCGGCGGTGCCGGTGCCCGGTTCGTCCACGGTGACCGTCGTTGCCACCGCCTCCAACCTGCCCCGGCAGAGCGGCGGCGCCCCGCCGGCGACCGCACCGCCTCCGCCGCCGTCCGTGTCGACCGCTCCGTCGGCTTCCGCGGCGCCGCCCGTCACGTTCACCTCGGACGGCGGGACGGCCACGGCCCGCTGTGCGGACGGGCGTGCCCAGCTGACCGGCTGGGAGGCGGCCCGGGGCGTGCCGCCGGCGCAGGTGACGGCGATGTCGACGAGGTCGTTGCCGTGCCGGAAGGT
>NZ_JAHYSG010000165.1 GCF_022095675.1 Dactylosporangium sp. AC04546
CGCAACGTCGATCTTGGATGCCCTCGCCTTCCTTCGCAGCCCGTATCCCTTGGAATAGATCGTCTAGTCCGCCGCCGATTCGACGAGCGCCCGCTGCGGCTCCTCGCAGCGGAGTCGTTCGACGACAGTGACGGCGGCCGGGTAGGCCGGGTCGTCCGGGTAGCCGCTGTGGCCGGACGCCGCCGGGTAGGAGCCGTCGCCGTCCGCCCGGGCGAAGCGCGGGTCGAGCATTCCACGGTCGATGTCGTCGTTGTCGGTGTCGTTGTCGGTGAGCGGGTAGTCGGTGAAGATCGGCCCGCCGATCGGGTCGCTCGGGCGGTACAGGTTGCGCCACGGCCAGCCGCGACGGGCCTGCTCGCTGGTGTCGGGGGGCGGTGACCCTTGCAGGTACGCGCCGGCGTGCAGCAGCGCCGGCAGGTTGAAGTACGCGGGGAAGAAGCGGGCGTAGAGCCGGCGCAGCGGGCTGCCGTAGGTGAGCAGTCCGACCCGCCGGCCCTCGTCGTAGGTCAGCTGCATGACGACGGCCAGGCCGATGACGGTGCCCTGCGAGTGGCAGGACAGCAGGACGTGGCCGTGCCGGCCGAGGTGGCGGATGCGGGTCAGCAGGTCCGGGACGGCGCGTTCGGCGTAGCACGGCGGCGCGAGCGGGTGGGTCGCGCGTGGCCAGAAGGTGCCGAGGTCCCACAGGATGCCGACGGTCCGGCGGAACCGGGGGTTGCGATACGTCTGGCGGCCGACGAGGAACAGCCCGGCGGCGAACAGTCCGACGAGCGCGTCGCCGACGTTGACCATCCACGGCGCGTGGTCCCAGATCAGGTCCGCGTCGAGGAGATACCCCGCGGTGGCGGCGGCGAGCAGCAACGCGACGAGCACGACGAAGACGCCGGCGACGCTGCGGCCGGTGTCGCCGACGAGTGCCCGCGCCCAGATGTCGGCGATCGCACGGGCGCGCCGCGGATCGGCCGACGTGGCGTAGGTCGTTTCGACGTCGGCCACGATCGCGGTGGTGCGTCGCCGGATGCGGACCCAGCCTGCGACGGCGAGGACGACGGTCAGCACGACGAGCGGCACGCTGAGGGCGGCCGCCCAGAAGTACGGCATCGCGACGACGAACGGGTCCGCGCCGCGGTCGGCCGTCTGGGGCTTGCCGACCGCGTGTGCCACGGTCAGCACGAGCGCCGCGGCGTAGGCGGCGGCCAGCGCGCCGCCGAGCATCATGAACACCACCGTGCCGAAGCCGTACCAGGCGGGCGGCGCGGCAACCGGGCGGCCGGCGGAGGGCTGCAGCCCGTCCGCGGCGACCGGCGTGCGCCGCCGCATCGCCGCGACCGCCACCGCCGCGGCGACGAGGAGCACGAGCTGCGCGGCGGCCACGAACTCCACGGTGGCGGCGAGCCAGGGCAGCGGCGAACGTGGCGCGCCAGGTGTCGGGTCCGGCCGGGAGAGCCCCGGCAGCCACAGCACGACCAGCGCCGCCGCGTCGACCGCCAGCGCGATGAGCGGCAGCGTCCGGTACAGGTCCCACCGCCGGTGGTCGGGCTCGTCATCCCGGTCCGGTCGCGCACGGTCGGTCATCGACGGCAGGCAGGCCAGGACGACGGACGCGGCGAGCAGTACGAGCGAACAGCCGAGCAGCAGCTCCGCGGCTGGGAACCGGCCGTGCAGCGTGGGCCGGTGGCGGGCGAACGGCGTCAGGAGGAAGATCCCGACGACCGCCAGCCAGGCGGTGACGTGGACGGCCCGGAGCCGGCGCACCGGTCCCGTCCCGTTCCACAGGCTGCGGTCCTCCAGCAGGGTCGCCGGCGCGGCCGCGTCCGGCACGGCTGCCGGCACCCGCACGGCCTCGGTCTCCCGCCAGGTCTTGTTGGCCAGCCACCACAGCAGCCCGATCGCGGCCAGCGGGAACAGCGCCGTCAGCGCCAGCCGGCGGCCCGGGGACGCCAGCCAGTCCCAGGTGAGGAAGCTCAGCCAGGACACCCGATCCGTGCAGGACCGGCCGTCGGGCCGGATGCACTGCCAGCCGATGAGGTCCATCGACGCCGTCACGGCGGCGATCGCGGCCACCAGCGTGATCGACAGGGCGAACAGGCGCTGGACCGCCGCGCCGGCCTGACGCGCCGCCTCGGCGAGCCGGCCGGGGCGCGGACCGGTGTCCGGCCGGGCCCAGTACGCCACGTTGACGAGCAGGAACGGGGTCAGCAGCAGCCACAGCGCGCGGCTGCTGCCACCGGCAGTGAGCCCGCCCCACGAGTAGGCCTCGAGGCGCCGCTCCGCGGTGTCGGCGCTGACCAGCGGCGACTCCCACCGGCGCCGGTAGCAGCCCGCCTGGGCGTCGCCGGACACCCGCGCGACGTCCAGATGGTCCAGCATGCTCGTCGGCGGGGTACCGGAGACGCCGTGGACCCGCAGCTCGGTCCATCCGCCGTCGTCCGCGTTGACGTATCGGGCCACCTCGCACCTCCGCGTCCTCAGCCTGAGGTGTACGCCGCCGGGTCCAACGTCAGCAGTGGCCGAACGGCCACTCCCCCATACCTGATCAACCGGCCTGTTCCGGCCTGTTCCGCGGTCCGCGCCGACCGCCGAGAATGCAGGGCGTGTCAGCACGCACCGTCATCGACATCCTCGAGCTCGCCGGCCTCTACGTCTTCGCCACGTCGGGCGCGCTCATGGCCGTCCACCAGCGATTCGACGTCGTGGGCATCGTGATCCTCGCGCTGCTCACCGCCCTCGGCGGCGGCATCCTGCGCGACCTGATCATCGGCGACACGCCGCCGGCCGCCTTCACCAACGTCAGCTACCTGGTGATCCCGCTGGTCGCCGCGGCCGTCACCTTCTTCGTCCATCCCGTGTTCCAGCGGCTGACCTTCACGATGCTCGTGTTCGACGCCGCCGGCCTCGGCCTGTTCTGCGTCACCGGCACGCTCAAGGCCCTCGACTTCGGTCTGGGCTCGCTGCAGGCGGTGCTGCTGGGCATCACGACCGCCGTGGGCGGCGGCGTCCTGCGCGACATCACCGCCCGGCAGACACCGGCGCTGGTCCAGGTCGACACCGACCTGTACTCGATCCCGGCGGCGGCCGGCGCGGCCGTCGTCGCGGCGGCACACCACACGGCCCTGCCGATGCCGGCCGTCGCGACCGCCGCGGCGGTGGCGGTGTTCGTCTTCCGCATCGTCGCCATGCTCCGCCACTGGACCGCCCCGCGCGCCTGGCACCGCGGCGCTCCGGACAACGCGCCTGATTGACAATGCGCGTTCACACGATGTCGTCCGTCACAGACGGTCCCATGCCCGGAGATGCTGCGCCCAGCCGCATCACGAAGTCCTCCAGTTGCGCGCACAGTTGGGCGACTGCCGCGCTTTCGCTGACGTTCGGAGGAATGATCAGCGGCGTGAGAAAACCTTCCTCCTCAAACAACCCGGCTCGGCCGGTTTCGTTCAGCCCACCCAGCGCTTGTTGGATGCGCACCCGGTTCAGACCCGACCAGCGCGGGCCGACCTGGGCCCACAGCGGTGAGAAGCCGAATTTGGCCCAGGCTCGCGGCAGGATTCCGAACCAGGCTTGGGCACCGGTCGGACTCGTCACATACCAGCCGGCGTAGTCCATGGCGACGGACTTACTGACCGGCGTCGCGATGGCTGGGTCGAGCTCGATCCGGACCCGATCCATCAGGTACTGCAACTGGTGTATCAGCTGGCCAGTGCGCTGTCCGAGTTCATCGAGCCGGGGCGGCAGGTAGGCAGCGCTGTCCATCACCTCCGTCAAGGCGAGCAGTTGTTCGGCGTCCTCAACGAGATCCCTTTCGTTCGCAGCACGCAAAGCGTCCCTGACACGGGTGACGACCTCGCGCCAGCTGACGAGAGCCAGCGTCGTACGCGGGCCGACCTGAACGCTCCGAACGTCACCGTCATCCGATTGGCGAGACAACGCCAGCGCGGTAAGCAGTTCGCGCCACAACGAGGGCAAGCGGACGCTGGGCGCGACAACCAACACCATGCCGGCGACGTCATCAGCAAGACGCGCGAGGTACCCGCCAGGCTGCTGCTCCGTCAGCCCAGCGCCGAACTTGGCCTCCACGATCAGCCGCTCGCGGGCCGCTGCGTCGATACCCACGATGTCGGGCCGCCCGAGCCCGTCAGCACCGACCTGGCCGGCGTATCGCAGGTCCCGCGGGAGCTCGCAACCCAGGACGCGGGCAATGTCGTTCATCGCGTCCCGGGCCGACGGCGCCGCATGCAGCAAGTAGGTCAAGGCCTCGGTGGCGAGGTTCTCCTCGCTGACCGTGAACCGGCGCGCAAGATGGGCGAGGATCCGGCTGTGCGTCATGGATACAGGTTCGCGCACAAAGCGGGGACAACTCCAGTGGAGAACCCGAGGACCTGGCCAGCCGAAGGGTGTCCGCGGTCGGCAGCGACAGGAGCGATCCGTCGAGGTCCCACAGCAGCCCCAGGCGATCGTCCCGGGCGACGAAGCGCGGGCCGAGACCGCGCCCGGTAAGCCGCTCCCCGCCGCGAGGTGGTGCGCCAGCCGCCCGGACGACTTCAGCTCCCCGTCGCCGCCGAGCGCCGCGTCCGGGCCGGGCCGGGCCGGGCGGCAGCGGTCGGCGCGGGGTCGACATCGTCCGAGCCTGGATCTTAATTCTTTCGTCCAGGGTGAGCGAAAGTTCAGCGCCATCCAGCGATACATATAGACATTCAAATAAAAGAGCCCTACATTTGGCTCCGCCAGGCATCGGCGTGCCGGGCCCAACCGCAGGACATCGACAGTGATGTTGCCGTGGTCCCGGGCACGCCGCGACGAGCGGCGGCATCGCTGTCCCCGCTCTCCCTGGAGGAATCGTGTCCGTCCCGCTCAGGCGTGCGCGTATCCCGATCATGGGTGCCCTCGCCTCCGCGCTCGCCCTCTCCGCCTCGCTGCTCACCGCCGGCAGTGCGACCGCCGCGCCGCCGGCCCAGGAGCCCGGCATCACCCTGCGCACCTTCGACCTGCAGACCGCCCTCAGCAACCTCTGCAACCTCAAGCCGGCCCAGACGCCCAACGTCGACAAGCTCATGCCGACGATCAACTGGACGACCGCCGCCGACTTCGGCCAGGAGGACAACTTCTACACCCAGGCCATCGGCAACATCAGCATCGCGACGGCCGGCACGTACGCGTTCCGGCTCATCAGCGACGACGGCTCCCGCCTGATCATCGACGACAGCGTCGTCATCAACCACGACGGCCTGCACGGCGCGTCGGCCAAGGACGGCTCGGTCGCGCTCGGCACGGGGTACCACTCGCTGCACATCGACTTCTTCGAGGCGGGCGGCGGCCAGCAGCTCACCCTGCAGTGGCAGCCGCCGGGCGCGACGTCGTTCGTCACCTTGCCCACCAGCGTGCTCAGCACCGACGCCGGGGTCGTGCGGGTCACCGCGCCCGGGCGCAAGGAGTGCGAGACGGCCGGCGACTCGCCGGGCGACGGGCTGCCGCTGACCGCGGTGCACCCGAACTTCACGCTGACCAACCTGCGTCCCGCCGGGTTCCAGCCCAAGGTGACCGGCATGGACTGGCTGCCCGACGGCCGGCTCGTGATCTCCACCTGGGGCGGCGACGACCAGTCCGGCACGTCGCAGGCGGGCGAGGTGTTCATCCTGTCCGGCACCGGCGGTACCACCGGGAACGTCACGACGAAGCGGATCGCCAGCGCCCTCAAGGAGCCGATGGGCCTCAAGGTGGTGGACGGCGTCGTGTACGTCTCGGAGAAGCAGCGCCTCACGCGGCTGGTCGACACCAACGGCGACGAGGTCGCCGACCAGTACCAGACGGTGGCGACCTGGCCCTACGGCGGCAACTTCCACGAGTTCGCGTTCGGCCTGCTGTACCAGGACGGGTTCTTCTACGTGAACCTGTCGGTGTCGATCAACTACGGCGGGAACACCACCAACCCGCAGCCGATCGCCAACCGGGGCACCACGATCAAGATCGACGCGAGCACCGGGGCCATCTCGTACCTCGCCGGCGGCCTGCGCACGCCGCACGGCATCGGCTGGGGCCCGGAGAACGGCATCTTCGTCACCGACAACCAGGGCGGCTACCAGCCGGCCTCGAAGCTGGTCCACATCAAGCAGGGCCGCTTCTTCAACCACTACCTCAACCCGCAGGGCCCGTTCGACAACGCCCCCACGACCCAGCCGGTCATGTGGATGCCGCAGAACGAGATCGGCAACTCGCCCAGCACCCCGCTGTACATGCCCAGCGGCCTGTACGCCGGGCAGTTCCTCGTCGGCGACGTCACCTACGGCGGCCTGCAGCGCGCCTTCGTCGAGAAGATCAACGGCGAGTACCAGGGCGCGTACTTCCGGCTCACCCAGGGCCTGGAGGCCGGCGTCTCGGAGGTCGCCCTCGGCCCCGACGGCGCCGTCTACGTCGGCGGCCTCGGCGCCGGCGGCAACTGGGGCCAGAGCGGCAAGCTGCTCTACGGCCTGCAGAAGCTGACGCCCAACGGCAACAACCACTTCGACATGCTGGCGATGCGGGCCACATCGACCGGTTTCGAGATCGAGTACACCCAGCCGCTGTCGGCCGCCACCGCCACGGCGCTCGCCTCGAAGTACCGCGTGAAGCAGTGGCGCTACGTGCCGACCGCCGCCTACGGCGGGCCGAAGATCGACGAGGAGACCCTCTCGGTGACCTCGGCGACGCTCTCCCCCGACGGCAAGAAGGTCAACCTGGTCATCAGCGGCCTCAAGGCCGGCCGTGTCGTGCACGTGCGCTCACCCCGGCCGTTCGCGGCCGCCAACGGCCAGTCGCTGTGGAGCACCGAGGCCTGGTACACCCTCAACGCCGTCCCCGGCCAGACCCCGCCGGTCAACCTCGCGCTCGGCCGCCCGGCCACGTCCGACAGCAACTGCTCCACGTCGGAGGTCGCGGCCCGGGCCGTGAACGGCACCGCCAACAACGGCAACCTCGACAAGTGGTGCTCGCAGGGCGCGTCGAAGTGGCTGCAGGTCGATCTCGGCTCCACCCAGACGGTGAATCGAGTGGTACTGCAGCACGCCGGCGCCGGCGGCGAGAACACCGCGTGGAACACGAGGGACTTCAACGTCCAGGTGAGCACCAACGGCACCACATGGACGACCGTCGCGACGGTGACCGGCAACACCGCCAGTGTCACCACGCACAACCTGGCTCCGGTGCCGGCCCGCTACGTGCGGGTCAACGTCACCACGCCGGCGAGCGACGGCAACGCCGCCGCCCGCGTCTACGAGCTGGAGGTGTACGGCGGCACGAGCACGGCCGGCAACCTCGCGCTGAACAAGGCCGCCACCGCCGACAGTTCGTGCGCCGCCGCGGAGGCCGCGGCGAAGGCGGTCAACGGCAGCGTGTCGGGCGGCAACGCCGACAAGTGGTGCTCGCTCGGCGCGTCGAAGTGGCTGCAGGTCGACCTCGGCGCCGCACAGACGGTCGGCCGGGTCGTGCTCAAGCACGCCGGCGCCGGCGGCGAGAACAGCGCCTGGAACACCCGCGACTTCAACCTCCAGGTCAGCACCGACGGCACCGCCTGGACGACGGTCGCGACCGTCACCGGCAACACGCTCGGCAGCACCACGCACGTCTTCACGCCGACGCAGGCGCGGTACATCCGGCTGAACGTCACCACCCCGGCCAGCGACGGCAACGCCGCCGCGCGCGTCTACGAGCTGGAGGCCTACAGCTCCGCCGGGGCGAACCCGGGCCGCGTCGTGCTCTTCGACGGCGCGAACCTCGACAACTTCGAGCAGACCGCCGGCGGCGCCGCGACGTGGCCGCTGGGCAACGGCGGCGCCGAGGTGTTCGGCGGCGACATCCGCAGCAAGGAGGCGTTCGGCGACTTCCGGCTGCACATCGAGTTCTGGCTGCCGAACCTCCCGCCGGAGGTGACCGGCCAGGCCCGCGCGAACAGCGGGATCTACCTGCAGGACCGCTACGAGCTGCAGGTGCTCGACTCGTACGGCGACACGTCGATCGGCATCGACGAGTGCGCGTCGATCTACAACAAGATCGCGCCGACGAGCAACGCGGCCACGGCACCGCAGACGTGGCAGACCTACGACGTGACGTTCCGCGCGGCCCGGTACAACGCCTCCGGGACCAAGACCGAGAACGCCCGCGTCACGGTCGTGTGGAACGGCGTGACGGTGCACAACAACGTGGCGATCGACGGCCCGACCGGCGCCGGCGCCGCGGAGGGCCCGGCCGCCGGCCGCATCCGCCTGCAGGACCACGGCGACCCGGGCGCCAACCTGTTCTACCGCAACATCTGGGTCGAGCCGCTGGCCCTGTAGCCCGCCGACCGGCGCCGGGTCCGCAGCTGCGGGCCCGGCGCCGGTCCGCGCGGGGTCACTCGGGGTGGTTGTGGTGCTCGCCGACGCGGTACGGGGTGGTGACGCCCACGTAGGACAGGTGGGCCAGCAGGCCCTCGGCCGCGTGGTCGAGGTTGTGGCAGTGGTCCACCCACACGCCCGGGTTGTCGGCGACGAACGCGATCTCGTACCGCTCGCCGTCCGCGACCTCCAGCGAGTCCGTCCACCACGGGCTGCCGGTGGCCGGCGTGCCGTTACGGCTCAGCACCACCGCGTGGTGGCCGTGCAGGTGCATCGGGTGCGTCTCCCCGCTGTCGTTCGCGATGCTCATGCGGACCACCTCCCCCGTGCTGACCATGAACATCGGCACGTCGGGGTACAGGTGGCCGTTGATCGTCCACCACAGGCCCGGGCGGCCGTCGAGGAAGCCGGGACGGCGGCCGATGCGGTATTCGAACCGGCGGGTCGCCGCGGCCGGGTCGAAGCCGAGCGGGGCCGGTGTGCCGTACGACAGGAGATCGACCGCCGTGCGGGGCTCGGGGTCCGCCGGGGCCGCCGCGCCGTCCGGGCCCACCACGAGCGCGGTGCCCGCGCCGACGTCGACGCGGACCGCGCCTGACCGCGGTACCACAACCTCCACGTCGGCCCGGCCGCCCGCGGCCAGGACGATCGCCGCGGCCGTGACCGGCGGTGGCGCCGTGACCTCGTGGCCGTCGACCGCCACGACCCGGTAGGGCGCACCGGACACCCAAGCCCGCAGCGTGCCCTGGTCGGTGTTGACCAGGCGGGCCCGCACGGTGCCGCCCGGGGCCGCGGTGACCCTGGTCTCGCCGGGCTTGCCGGCGATCGTGCGGCGGCCGGCGTAGGTGTGCACCAGCGCGATCCTGTCCACAGTGGACTCGTCGCCCGCCGGCGGGGTGACGACGAGCGCGCCGAACAGGCCGAGCCGCACCTGCTCGTGCGAGACCTGGTGGGAGTGGTACCAGTAGGTGCCCGCGTCGGCGGCGACGAAGCGGTAGACGTGCTCCTCGCCCCGCGCCACCGCGTCCTGGGTCACGCCGGCCACGCCGTCCTCGGCGTTCGGCACGTCGTAGCCGTGCCAGTGCAGGGTGACGCCGTCCGGCACCGACTCGTTGACCAGGCGCACCTCGACCAGCTGCCCCTGCCGGGCCCGGATCTCGGGGCCGGGCGAGGTGTGGTTGAGGGTGTACCCGGCCACGCCGCGCCCGTCGGGGAGCTGGATCCGCTCCGCCCGGGCCACGAGCGTGACGGACACGTCGGCGGGCCCGTCGCGCGGGCCGGTGAGGGCGGTGACGGCCGTGCCGCCGTGGTGCATGCCCTCGTGGCTGACCCCGCCGCCGTGGTCGGGGTAGCCCATGTCCATGATCGAGTAGGTGTCCGGCATCAGGCTGTCCTGCCACCACCACCCGAGCGGGCTCAGAATGGCCAGGGCCGCCGTGACGGGGACGGCGGCCCTGAGGTGTCGGCGTCGCACCGCTCAGACGGCGACCGGCTGCGGCGCGGGCGCCACGACCGCCCGCCGCACCCGGTGCCCGGCGATGGCGGCGACGGCGAGCAGCGCGAACGCGTTGAGGCCGTGCAGCGTGCCGACCACGGGCGCGCTGAACGCCACGAACGCCAGCGCCACCTGCAGCGCCGTCAGGCCGAACGTGATGCCGGCCCACTTCACGCCGCCGGGAACCTTCGCGAAGAACGACACGATGAGGAAGAGCAGCGCGACGAGCGGGATGACGGCCATGCCGCCGATGGCGTGCGTCAGGTGCCCGGGGTTGGCCCCGGCGTTCTTGTCGAAGACGCCGCCGGCGTCGATGTCCTGAATGACGGTGAACCAGGCGAACGCCACGCTGGCCACTTGCACCAGCACGCCGGCCGCGACGAGGTACGCGAAAACTCTATAGGTGGATCGCATGATTGCTGACTCCTGGAAGAAGGCAAGATGTTGCCCGGACAGCGTCAGCCACCTGTCACGATCATGCCGTCGTATATGCGACCCGTTCGAGCCGTCAGTCGGACCGGACGATGTCGGGCCCGCTCACACGACCGGGACGGTGCCCCGCGCCGGTGGGACGGGCCGGGCTGGAGTCACAGGTCCAATATCATCGATGCGTGGACGACTCCCGCTTCGACCTCGGCCTGCTGGTCGCGGCCAGCCTCGCCGTGCTGGCCGTCGGGGCCGGGTGCCTGCTCGGCGTGGACTGGGTCCGGCCGCCCGACGCGGACACCGGGCCGTTCGTCACCCCGGGCCGGCAGCGCGGCTTCCTCATCGCCGCGGCCGTGCTCGTCGCCGCCGGACTGCTGTGCGGCGCCCGGTGGTGGTGGACGGATGAAGACGACAGGCCGCTCGTCGCCGCGGGGCTGATGGTGGTAATCATCGCGATCCTGGCGACGGCACTGTACCTCCCGCGGCCGATGCTCGAGGTGCGCGACCAGGGCTTCGCCCGGCCCGGGTTCAGCGCCCGCAGCGGCGGGCACCTCGTGCTGTACAACAGCTCCCGCATCGACGTCGTCGTGTGCCTCGGCGTCAGCGGCGACTGCGACGCCTCGGCGCCGGGGCCGGCGGCGCTGCGCTCCCCCGGGCTGCGCCTGCCGGCGAACCACCGGGTCCGGGTCGACATGCCGAGTCTCACCGGCGAATTCCGGCTCACGCTGGTCGACCCCGGCCCGGGCGTCACCCGCCGCGACCTGCTGCTGCACGCCGTCCGGAGCGCCTGACTCAGGCGGCGGCCAGGTCGCTGGTGCAGTGCGGGCAGCGGACCGCGGCCGCGGGCACGTCGCTCATCCTGCAGCTCGGGCAGGTCCGGGTCGGCGGCGGGTCGCCGAACACCGTCTGGCCGCGCTTGTGCATGTAGGCCCGGTAGGGCACCACGATGAGGAAGTAGATGACGGCCATGAAGATGACGAAGTAGATCAGCGCGCCGATGAACGCGCCGAGGTCGATGCGCTGGCCGTTCACCGTCCAGCCGATGCCCTTCCCGGTGGCCCCGCCGCCGGCCAGGGCGTTGACCAGCGGCGTGATGATGCTGTCGGTGAAGGCCTTGATCAAGGTACTGAAGGCCAGGGCCACGACCAGACCCACCGCGACCACGATCAGGTCACCCTGCATCAGGAAGTTCTTGAAACCCTTCAACATCCGCACTCCCCCCGTCGCTGCGCCCTCTCTACCGAACCGGGGCGGGCCTAAACCGGCCCGGCGAGGCGAGCTGCCCGGCGGCGTCAGGTGTGGGTGGGGTGCTCGTGGTCCGCGTGACCGGCGGGTTCGAGCTGGAACGTCGAGTGGGCGACGTCGAAGTGCCCGGCGAGGCACTCCTGGAGCGCGTCGAGCAGCTGCGGCGCGTGCCCGTCGTGGAAGCAGGCGTCGTCGACGACGACGTGGGCGGTGAGGACGGGCAGGCCGGAGGTCACGGTGTACACGTGCAGGTCGTGCACGGCGAGCACGTGGTCGAGCCCGACGATGTGGGCGCGGATCCCGGCCAGGTCGGTGCCGGCCGGGGCCGCCTCGAGCAGGATGTCGGCCGCCTCCTTGAGCAGCCGGACGGCCCGGGGCGCGATCACCAGGCCGATCAGGATCGACACGATCGCGTCGGCGCGGGTGAAGCCGGTCAGGGCGATGACGGCGGCGGCGACGAGGACGCCGACGGAGGTGGCGGCGTCGGTGGCGACCTCCAGGAACGCGCCGCGCAGGTTCAGGCTTGCGTTGCGGGCCCGGTAGAGCAGCGCCACGCCGACGAGGTTGCCGGCCAGGCCGATGGCGCCGAAGAGGGCCATGCCGCCCGGTTCGACGTCGGCCTGGTCGAGCACCAGCCGCCGGACGCCCTCGATGAACACGTAGCCGCCGATGCCGCACAGCAGCAGGCCGTTGACGGCCGCGGCGAGGATCTCCGCCCGGGCCCAGCCGAAGGTCCGCTGCCCCGAGGCGGGCCGGGCCGCGAGGAGGGTCGCGCCCAGCGCGAGGGCGACGCCGCCGGCGTCGGCGAGCACGTGCCCGGCGTCGGCGAGCAGCGCCAGGCTGCCGGTCAGCAGCGCGCCGACGACCTCGACGACGAAGATCACCGCCGACACGCCGAGCGCCGCGGCGAGCACCCGCCGGTGCGCGCCGGTCGCGGTCACCGGGTGCTGGTGCTCGTGCTGGTGGTTCATCGCGGGCCACTCATGCTCATATGCGCACCCTACTATATGTCGACGTCGGGCGGAATAGTTCAGCGTTCCGTGTACTATCGGGGTCGTGGAGCTGCTGACCCACGCGGACGTCCTGGCCCGGTTCGGGCACGCGCTCTCCGATCCGGTGCGGGCGCGACTGCTGCTCGCGCTGCGCGAGGCCCCGGGATACCCGGCCGAGCTGGCCGACCTGCTCGGCACCAGCCGGCAGAACCTGTCGAACCATCTCGCCTGCCTGCGCGGCTGCGGCCTCGTCGTCGCCGTGCCCGAGGGCCGCCGGTCCCGCTACGAGCTGGCCGACCCGCGCCTCGCCCACGCCCTGGGCGACCTGCTCGGCCTCGTGCTCGCCGTCGACCCGGCCGCCTGCCCGGGCTCGGACACCGACGGCTGCTGCTGATGAGCATCCCACTGCGGGCGCCGCGCCGGGCCGCGCTCACCCGACGGATCCGCTGGCTGGTCGCCGCGACCATCACCTACAACGTCGTCGAGGCGGTCGTCGCGATCACCGCGGGCCGCGTCGCGTCGTCGACCGCCCTGGTCGGCTTCGGCCTCGACTCGGTCATCGAGGTCGCCTCCGCCGCCGCGGTCGCCTGGCAGTTCTCCGGCGACGACCACGAGCGCCGCGAGCGCACCGCGCTGCGGGTCATCGCCGTCTCGTTCTTCGCCCTCGCCGCGTACGTCACCGTCGAGTCCGTCCGCGCGCTCGCCGGCGCCGACCGGGCCGAGCACTCCACGGTCGGCCTGGTCCTGGCCGCGCTGTCCCTCGCCGTCATGCCGGTGCTGTCCGCGGCGCAGCGGCGCGCCGGGCGGGAGCTCGGCTCCGCCTCCGCGGTCGCCGACTCCAAGCAGACGCTGCTGTGCACGTACCTGTCCGCGGTACTGCTGGCCGGGCTGGCGGTCAACTCCCTGTTCGGGTGGTGGTGGGCCGACCCCCTCGCGGCGCTGGCGATCGCGGCTGTCGCCGTCAAGGAGGGGCGCGACGCCTGGCGCGGCGAGGCCTGCTGTGCCCCCGCGGCGGCCTGCACGGACGGCTGCTGCGACTGACCTACCGGGCGGTCCCGGCGTGCAGCTCGTCGCGGTGCTCGCGCATCGCGGCGGACATCGCCGTCAGGAAGCGGTGCACGGTGCGCAGCTCCGCCTCGCTGAACTGGTCCAGCACGCCCTCGGCGCGGCGGGCGATCGGGGCGAAGAAGCTGCGGGCCATCGCGGCGGCCGGCTCGGCGTAGCGCAGCAGGACCTTGCGGCGGTCACCCGGGTCGCGGTCGCGGTACACATGTCCACCGCCCTCGAGGCGGTCGATGAGGCCGGTGACCGCGCCGGAGGAGAAGTTCAGCTCCGCCCCGAGGGCGCCGGGCGTGAGCGGACGCCCTTCCCGCTCGGCCTCCAGGATGAGCATCAGCGCCTGCAGGTCCGTCGCGCCGAGGTGGTGCAGCGCCGCGAAGCGGTCGCCGATCTGCTGGGCGTGCCCCGAGTAGTGGTGCAGCGCGTGCACGATGTCGCTGTTCAGCTGGGCCCGCTCCGTCACGCCACCACTATAGGGCCGGTGCACAGATATCTCATTTGCCAAGATACTCTCCGTGCGTGATGTTTCCTGCCGGACGTTGTCCGGGAGGCACCCCCGCGTGGAAGCCGGTGAACGGGCATGGAATCGCTGGTACGTGTGCTGACCGGCCGGCTCACGGCCTGGCTGGTCCTGGTGGCCGCGCTGCTGCTCACCGGCGCGCTGTCCAGCGCCGGGGCCGCCGAGCGGCGCAACGTGACCCAGGCGCTGCCCGGCGGCTCCGAGTCCGCGCGGGTCGCCGAGCTGCGCACGTTGCTGCCGAGCGGTGAGCTGAACCCGGCGCTGGTCGTCTACTCCCGCGGCGGCGCCGCGCTGACCGAGGCCGACGAGCGGCTCATCGCCGCCGACTCCGCCGCGTTCGCCCGCCACGCCGCCGGCGGCCGGGTCGGCCCGCCGGTCCTGCCGGACGACCGGGCGGCGGCGCTGGTCGCGGTGCCGCTGCGGGCCGGCATCCCGGTCGCCGAATTGGCCACCACGATCGAGCAGCTGCGGGCGATCACCTCCACCGGGCGACCGGCCGGGCTCACCACGCAGGTCACCGGCGGCGCCGGCTTCACCGCCGACATCGCCGAGTCGTTCCAGGGCGCCAACACCACCCTGCTGCTCGTCACCGTCGCCGTCGTGACCGCCCTGCTCCTGGTGACGTACCGCAGCCCCTGGCTGTGGATCGTGCCGCTCGCCGTCGTCGGCGCGGCCGACGGCACCGTCAACGGCCTGCTCGCCCTGCTCAGCCGCACGGCCGGCCTGCCGCTGGACGAGACCACGACCGGCATCGTCGACGTGCTCGTCTTCGGGGCCGGCACCGACTACGCCCTGCTGCTCATCGCCCGGTACCGCGAAGAGCTGCGGCAGCACGCCGACCGGCGCGACGCCCTGCGCAGCAGCGTCCGCGCCACCGTCCCCGTCATCGCCGCCAGCGCGCTGACGGTCTGCCTGGGCCTGCTGACGCTGCTCGCGGCGCCGTCAGCGTTCAATCGAACGATCGGCATCGCCGGCGCGATCGGCGTCGCGACCGCGGCCCTCTTCGGGCTCACCGTCCTGCCCGCCGCCCTGGCCGTCTGCGGCCGCGGCCTGTTCTGGCCGTTCATCCCCCGCCCCGGCCAGGCCGTCACCACCACCGGCGTCTGGGCGCGGCTCGGCGACCTGGTCACCCGCCGCCCGCGCACCATCGTCGCGCTCTCGCTGGTCGTGCTCGCCGTGCTGTCGGCCGGCCTCGCCCAGGCCCGTGTCGGGCTGAGCCGCACCGAGCAGTTCCGGGTGCAGGCCGAGTCGCTCGACGGGTTCGCCACCCTCGAACGGCACTTCCCGGCCGGCGCCGCCGACCCCGCCGTCGTCCTGGCCCGGCAGGACCACGAGCAGGCCGTGCTCACCGCCGTCACCGCGACGCCCGGCGTGGACAGCGCCCGGCCGACCGAACGGGCCGCCGGCTGGGTCGCGTTCGACGTCGTGCTGCGCGACGCACCGGACACCACGGCGAGCTACGACACGATCCGCGCGCTGCGCGCCGCCGTGCACGCCGTGCCGGGCGCGGAGGCGGCCGTGGGCGGCACCGTGGCCGGCAACCTGGACAAGCGCGCGTCCTCGATCGGCGCGCTGCGCACCGTGGTACCACTGGTGCTGCTGGTCGTCCTTGCCGTGCTGATCGTGCTGCTGCGCTCGCTGCTCGCGCCGATCCTGCTGATGCTCACCGTCGTGGCGACGTACTTCGGCGCGCTCGGCGCGGCGACGGTCCTCTTCGTGAACGTGCTGGGCTTCCCGGGCCTGGACAACGAGGTACCGCTGCTGTCGTTCATCTTCCTGGTCGCGCTCGGCGTCGACCACAACATCTTCCTCGCCACCCGGGCGCTGGAGGAGGCGCCGGCCCGGGGTACCCGCGGCGGCATGCGGGTCGCCCTCACGGCCACCGGCGGCGTGATCACCAGCGCCGGGATCCTGCTCGCCGCGGTCTTCGCTGTCCTCGGCGTGCTGCCGCTGGTCACCCTCACCGAGCTCGGCATCGTCGTCGGCATCGGGGTGCTGCTCGACACGCTGCTCGTGCGAACGCTGCTCGTGCCGGCGATCGCGATGGTGCTCGGCGACCGCTTCTGGTGGCCGGGCCGCCTTCGGTGGCCGGGCCGTCGCTTCCCAGGGCCGGGTCGTCAGACGACCGCGGCGACCAGCGTGCCGATGTAGGCGGCGCCGAGCCCGGCCACGACCGAGGCGGTGACGTTGCCTGCCGCGAGGAACCAGGCGCCGATCTGGGCCAGGCGCAGGGTCTCGTAGCTGAACGTCGAGTACGTGGTGAGCGCGCCGCAGAAGCCGATGCTGGCGAGGGCGGTGAGCTGCGGGCTCGCGGGCAGGGCGGTGAGGAAGCCCAGCAGCAGCGACCCGGCGATGTTCACCGTGAGGGTGCCCCAGGGGAACACCGAGTCGTGCCTGGCCTGCACGGCGCGGTCGGCGAGGTAGCGCAGCGGGGCGCCGACCGCGGCACCGAGCAGGACCAGCAGCAGCGTCACCGTCCGGCTCCAGTCGCTCGCCGCACCAGCCACGTGGTCGTCCCGGCGCCGGCCCAGACCGCCAGCATCGCCGCGACGAGCGTGACGGCCAGGTAGAGCAGGCCGAGCCCGGGCCGGCCGGCGGTGGCGGCGCGGTGTGCCTCGACGACGTGGGTGGAGAAGGTCGTGTACCCGCCGAGGACGCCCACCCCGAGGAACGGGCGCAGCAGCCGCTGCCGGGTCGCGACCTCGTTGACGACGACCATGAGCACACCGATGAGCAGGCACCCCGACACGTTGATCGCGAACGTGGCCCACGGGAACCCGTCCGGCGGGTGCGGCCAGGCCAGACCGAGGCCGTAGCGGGCGGCGGACCCGGCCATGCCGCCGGCGGAGATCGCCGCGATCACCGGCAGCGCGTGGGGGCGCAGCTCGGCCCGCTCGGCGGGAACGTGCAGGTCGATGTCGGGGTCGATGGGCTGGGCGGCGCGTTCGTTCATACCCGGGGTCCCTCCTGCAGGCATGCGACAGCTGTCTGCAGGGACCGTTGGCGTCGTCGCGGTTCACCCGGCATCGGGTCGGCGGGCCCCACCGCCGGCATCGCCAGCATAGCGCCTGCCGTGCCGGTCGTCCGGGACTTGCATCCGGTACCTGGGTACAGGCTTACCGTCCTGTCATGACCTTCGACGTCCCCGACGCTTGCACCCTGCCGACCGCGGCGCGGCCGCTGCGGCTGGCCGAGTTCGACGCGCTGTTCACCACCGCCGTCCGCGACGTGGAGACGGTGAGCCCGACCCACGCCCGGATGCGGATGGCCGGCCCGGCCGGGCTCGAGGCCGCGGTGCGCGACCTGGCCGCCCGCGAGACGGAGTGCTGCTCGTTCTTCACGTTCACCGTCACGCCGCAACCGGAAGGCGACGCCCTGGTCCTGGACGTCGAGGTGCCCGCCGCGTACACCGGCGTGCTCGCCGCCCTGGCCGGTCGGGCGAAGGCCGCGCGGCGCGGCGGCGACATGGCAGATGGAGACTCCGCGTGAACCTGCCCCTGCGGCCACCGCCCAGCGTCCACCGCCACGAGCCGCCCGCGGCCGGCAACACGCCGCCGATGCGCAGCAGGGTCACCGGCGTCCTCGCCGCCGTCGCCTGCGCCGCCTGCTGCGCGCTGCCGCTGCTCATCGCCGCCGGCGTCACCACCGCGGGCGCGGCGATCCTGGAGAAGACCCTCCTGGCCGTCGCCGCCGGCCTGGCCGCCGCGGCCCTGGGCATGTGGTGGCTGCACCGCCGCCGCACGGCCCGCCGCGCCGCCGCGGCCGCAGCCACCTGCGGCTGCGGAGGATGCGGCTGCTGAACATCGCGACGGTGCGGCCCTTGCCCGGGCCGCACCGCCGCCGGCGTGCCGCGGCAGGTCGCCGTCGAGCGGGGGCCGCTGACCGTCAGCGTGCCGGACCTGCCCGTCGGGGAGTATGCGAGCATCGTGGCGCACTGGCTGCGATACCAACTCGCCCGGCCGCTGCGACGTCAGTCCTGGTCGTCGGGGTGCCGCATCGTGCTGGCCGACACGGGCGACGTGATCGCCGCCGGCGGGCGGCGCCGCCGGCCGCACCGGGCAGTGGTCGACGAACCCTACCCGCCGCCGTGAGACCCGGCGGACTCGAAGGCTTCAGCCGTCGACGACGGTGAAGATGAAGCCGATGATGACCAGGATCGCGATCACGCCGATCGCGATCAGCGCGCCGCCACCGGGGTTGGGGTCGTCTGGTGGCACTGGGCGTCCTTCCCGGGCGTCGGGGTGGTCAGGCGGCGTGGTCAGGCGGCGTGGTCAGGCGGGGCGGCGGTAGCCGGCGATCGGGCGGCCGTCGAGCTTCGCCATCCGCACGCGGTCGCCGGTGGTCGGGGCGTGGACCATCCAGCCGCCGCCGACGTACGGGCCCATGTGGTGCAGGTCGCTGCTCTGCTTGAGCCGGCCGTGGACCAGGTTGTACTGCTCGATGATCGGCTCGAGCTCGTTCCACGCCTCGTCGATCTGCCGCTCGACCTCCGCCAGCGTCGGCTCGGCGCGCACCGTGCCGGAGCTCGCCAGGAGCGTGACGAGCAGGGTCAGACACAGGGTCGCGGCCGTGAGCAGCGCACGACGTCCCACGGAAGACCGGCTCCTTCGCTCGTACTGGCGGCGGCGTTCCGCCGGTAGCCGACCATAGGCCACCCGGAACGCCGCCGCAAGCCATGTACGACGTGGCATAGGAGAAAATTCCGCCTGGACAAGGCGCGTGTACACGTTCACCTACGGACCGTAGGTGGAGGCGCTACAGCTTCCCGAGCAGGCGCTCCATCTCGGCGATCTCGGCGGTCTGGCCGGCGGCGATGTCGCCGGCGAGCTGCTTGGCCGCCGGGTTCGCGCCCTGCGCCTGTTCGGCCTTGGCCATCTCGACGGCGCCCTCGTGATGCCTGATCATCATCGTCAGGAACAGCCTGTCGAACTCGGTGCCGGTCGCCTTGGCCAGCTGCTGCATCTCCTGCTGGCTCATCATCCCGGGCATGCCACCCATGGCGTCGTGGTCCGTGCCGTGCTCCATGCCGCCGGGGCTCGGCACCGGCTCGCCCCACGCGGTGAGCCAGCCGGACATGGTGGCGATCTCGGGCTCCTGCGCCTTGCTGATGCGCCCGGCGAGGTCCTTGACCGCCGGGGTGGCGGCGCGCGCCTCGGCGAGCTTCGCCATTTCGAGCGCCTGCCGGTGGTGCGGGATCATGTCGGTGGCGAACCTGACATCGATGCCGTTGAAACCGCCGGCCACGGTACCGCTGGCCGCCACCGCCGGCGACGTGGGCCGCGCGCCCGGGTCGTGGTGGGTGCCACCGCCGCAGGCGGAGATGCCAGCCGTGATGGCGAACAGGGCGACGCTGACGGCAGCGGCGCGAAGGTGGTGCGAATGCATGTCGACTCCTGATGTGCGAAACCGTTGCGGACACGGGACGGACGCCGCCCAGGCACGGGCGGTCCGGGAGCCGGTCTACGTTCGCAGGATCGACAGCATGGTCAGCGAGGGCGGACCGCAGCCGGTGCCGCCGGCGGCGTCCACGGCGACCGTGGTGGGCAGGGACGGGCCGGGCGGGGCCGCCTGGAAGGGCAGCGCCGTCAGCACCGGCGACCACGCGGTGCCGCCGGGGAAGGGAGCCTGGCACATCGACCCGGCGTGGCCCTGCCCGTGCCCGCCGGCGCCCTGGTCACCGCCCTCGTCACCGCCCGGGTCTTCACACGGCGCGGAGGGACAGTGCGCGGCCCCGGCACCGTGGTGCGCACGGGGTGCCAGGACGCCTGCGGCGGCGACGGTGTGCATCCATGCCACGGCGACGACGAGCAGCACGAGGCAGAGCGCCCGCGCACCGGGTCGCACGACCATGGCGCCGCCACCTCCTATCGTCCGTCGGAGCAAGTCTCCCCCATCGGCGGACGCCCGCGACGCCGGGGTGGGCTCAGAAGAGCGTGACGTGGCGGTCGGCCACCGCGAGCAGGACCGGGACCACCGGCAGCAGCGCCGCGACCGCCGCCGCGGCACGCACGGCCGGGCCCGGCAGCGGCGCCGGCGGGCGCAGGAGCCGTTCGAGCCGCTCCGCCGCGTCGCCGCCGGCCGCGGCCAGCGACGAGGGCCCGGCGGCGCGCGACTCGGCCATCGTGACCAGCGCCCGGGCCAGGCTCAGCGGCGCCGCCGACCGGACGGCCACGTCGTCGGCGTGCAGCTCGACGAGCCGGTGGACCTGGTCCTCGGCCAGGCGGAACAGCGGTACCCGGGGAAAGGCCCGATGCAGCATGCGGGCGGTCCGCAGCAGCCGGTAGTGCCGACCGGAGGCGTGGGCGTGCTCGTGCGCCATCACCGCACGCAGCTCGTCGGGGCTGAGCCGCCGCAGCGCGCCGGAGGTGACCACCACGTCGCGGTGCCCGCCCGGCACCAGGTACGCGGCCGCCTCGGGCGAGGGCAGCACGGTGGCCCCCAGGGCGGGCTCGCGCGAGCCGACCGTGCGGATGACCTCCCGGACCCGGCGGCCGCGTGCCCGGTCGGCCCGCTGCACCCGCCAGGCCGCGTCGACGATCCGCGCACCGGTCACCACCAGCACGGCCGCCCCGGCGACCGCCACGGCCTGGGCGGTGCGGCCGTGGTCGCCGTAGAGCGCGTCGAGGCACAGCCGCCAGGCCGAGCACATCAGGTCGTGGGTGTCGTCCCAGTGCAGCACCGAGGTCAGCCCGGCCACGCCGATCGACACGACGACCGCGGCGCTGATCATCAGCCAGACCAGCAGCGCGAGGCCCGGCGCCCGGGACACCCACCGCGCGCCGGCCAGGCGCGGCCCGCCGGCCAGCAGCAGCCCCACGAACACCGTCACGAGGACCGCGGTCACCGGCCGGAGATCTTCCGCTCGAACGTGTCCAGGGCCGCGCGCAGCGCGAC
>NZ_JAHYSG010000166.1 GCF_022095675.1 Dactylosporangium sp. AC04546
CGCCGGCCCGTCCTCGCCGGTCTCCCACTCCCGCCGCAGGACCAGCACGGTCGCACTGTCGGCGTGCGCGAAATACACGTCGACCCCGCGCCGCTCCACCTGCTCCGGGCCCGGTCCTCCGGCGGCCGACCAGACCCGGCACCCGAGCGCGTCGAGCCGGGCCCGCCGCATCGGCGTCTCGGCGGCCTCCTCGGTCCCGAGCACCCGCACCCGCGGACTCCCACCGCCCTGTCCGCCGTGTCCGCCCTGCACGGCCGAGCCGCCCGAACCGCTCCGTTCGCCTGGGCCGTCCAGACCGCTGGGTTCGCCCGAGCCGCCCTGTCCGCTCTGCACGGCCGAGCCGCCCGGCCCGCTCCATTCGCCCGGGCCGCGCCGTTCGCCTGGGCCGCCTGCGCCGCCCTGTTTTGGCGAGCCCTCGCCCGCCCGCACCGCTCGCCGCCGAGCGTGCAGCTCCGCGACCAGCCCGGCGACGTCCTCGGCCCGATACCGCGTGCTCCGCTCCCGGTACGCCTCCAGCTGCTCCGCCAGCTCCACCACGGCAAGCAGGGGCCACCGCAGCCCGGCCCGCTCCAGCCCCTGCCGCACCCGGGCGACGGCGGCCGACACCCCGCTACCGACGTGCACAGCACCACCGAGCAGCACGTCGTCGGCCAGCCCCACCGCCGCCTCGAGCGCGGCGTCCGCACCACCGTCGAGCCCGCGCCCCTCCCCGCCGAGGACGCGGGCGCGGGGCATGACGCGCAGGTCGAGGTCGGGGGCGGTGGCCTCATCCGCGGCCCGGAACGCCCAGACGGCGAGCGCCAGCACGTCGTCCCGGGCTCCGGCCGCCGCGTCGGTGTGCACGAACCCGAGGTCGTGCGGCACCAGAAACCGCACGGTGGCGGTGGCCAGCTCGACCCGCGGCACCGGGTCGGCGGCGGTCGGCCGGTGGACCCGGGCCACGTATCCGGCCCGGAACACCCGCCGCGCCGCGTTGAGCAGCCGAACCCCGATCCGCTCCTCCAGCGTCGCGTCGGTGAACGCACCGGGCGACCACGCCACAAACTCCGCCGCGGCCTCCTCCGGGGCCGTGTCGCTCGGGCCCCCGCCGCTCTGGTACGCAAGGACAACGGCGAGGACGTGCCGGCAGGCACCCGACGCCCCGCAGGTGCAGGTGCCCCGATCGAGACCACCGAGCGGCACCTGCGCCACCAGCCCGTCCGCGAACTCCCCCCGCACGGTCCCGTCCGGGCCGACCTCGATCCGCGGCGGCGCCGCCTCCACGTCACGGGCCGCCCGCTTCACCAGACCTCGGTTGGTCAGCGCCGCCAACGCGTCCGGCGTCAGCGCCAACAGGTCATCCCGCGTGGTCACAGTCCCACCTCATCCGCCCACCTGCTCGGCCACGAAGGCGGCCAGTTCGCCCGGGGTCATGGCGCCCACGGCGGCGCCGACGTCGGCCAGGCGCTGGGCCGTGTGGCGGTCGTAGTCCGGAGTGGCCTGCTCGTCCAGCGCCGCCAGACACAGCACCTTCGTGCCCTGCTCGACCAGCCCGTGGACCAGGCGCACGAGCCGGCCGGGGTCGCCGCCCTCGTAGAAGTCGCTGATCAGGGCGACGATCGTGCGGCGGGGCTGCTCGATCAGCTGGGCGCCGAACGCGACCGCGCGGGCGATGTCGGTCCCGCCGCCGAGCTGGACCCGCATCAGCAGCTCCACCGGGTCGTCGATGTCGCTGGTCAGGTCGACGACGTCGGTGTCGAAGGCGACCAGGTGCGTGCGCACGCCCGGCAGGCCCCAC
The DNA here is from genome assembly GCF_022095675.1 of Dactylosporangium sp. AC04546. GTDB lineage: Bacteria > Actinomycetota > Actinomycetes > Mycobacteriales > Micromonosporaceae > Dactylosporangium. Next base: position 1,778 of record NZ_JAHYSG010000166.1, read on the forward strand.
AGGCACGCGGCGGTGACGGCCGAGTGGATGACCGAGCCGGTCATCGAGCCCGACTGGTCGACGAGCAGGATCACCTGCCAGCGGTCGAGATGGCGGCGGGTGCGGGCGACGAAGTACGGCGTCTCGACATACACCTTGCGCTCCTGCGGCCGATAGTGCGCGAGGTTCTCCCGCAGGGTCCGCCGGATGTCGAAGTTGCGGGCGACCCGGAACCGGCTGGGGTTGCGCGACCGGGCCCCGCTGAAGGCCTGCCGCACCTCCGTCGCGAGCCGCTCCATGAGGTCCCGGACGACGGCCTCGACGATCCGCCGGGCGAGCCGCAGCACCTCGGGATCCATCAGGTGCTTGGTGCGCAGCACCGCCTTGAGCAAGGTCGGGTTCGGCTCGATGCGGGCCAGCACCGTGGGGTCCGTGACCACGTCATGGATCTGGTACCGCTCGACGGCGTCGCGCTGCAGCCGCTCCACCGTCTCGCGCGGGAACAGGCGCGTGATGCCGTCAAGCCAGTCGACGGTGGTGACGACGGACGGGCCGTCGCCGCCGTGCCGCGAGCGGACGCCGCGGCCGCGCTGGTCCTCGTCTCGCCCGTACAGCCAGTCGAGCGCGGCGTCACGTGCCGCACCCTCCGCGCCGAGCGCCTGCCCGGCCATCGCGCCCTGCGCGGGCTCACCGAGGACGAGGCGCCACCGTTCGAGCGACGGGTCGGCGGTCACAGCAGTCCCTCCCGGGCCAGGGCCGCGTCGACCCGCGCCTCGAGCGCGGCCGCGGCGGCGATGCGCTGCGGGTCGGCGCCGACCCGCAGCAGAACCCGCCCGGAGACGCCGGCGTCACCGAGCCCGCGCCGCTCCAGCAGCCGGGTCGCGATCACCTCCCGCTCGCGCGGCGGGAAGTACGCGAACGCCTGCCGCAGCGCCGGCAGCGCCACGAGGAAGTCGTCGTCGCCCATCCCCGACACGAGCTCGTCGAGCACGGCAAGCACCCCGTCAGTGTGCAGGACCTCCTCCCGGGCCAGCGCGAACAGCCCGGCGAGCCAGTCGCCGGCCACCGCCGGCCCGCCGGCGCCGCGCACGGTCCGCTCCGGGTCCGCCGCGCCGGCCACCGACCACGCGAAGCCGAACGCGGCGCCCCGCAGGTCGGGCGGCGCCTCGCGGTCCGCCGCGATCCGGTCCATGACGGCGAGCGTCGCGTCACGGTCGAGCCCGAGCGTGCGACCCGCGTGGACGGTCGCGTCCCGCGCGGCGACGAGGGCGTCGATCCGGCCCGGCTCGGCCGGTGCGGCACCGCCGCGCAGCCCCTCGGCGAGCCAGAGCACCCGCTGGTGCGCGGCGACGACGACGGCCGCGAGCTGGGCGCTGCCCGCGGTGCCGAGCAGCCGGTCGTGGCGCCACAGCGCGAGGACGACGGCGAGGAGCCGGCCGAGCCCGTCGAGGTGCGCCGCCGCGGCGACGGCCTGGGTGAGGTCGCGCAGGAGCCGCTCGGAGACCTGGGCCGTGCCGCAGAGGGCGGCGTCGAACAGCGCCCCCGCGAGCCGCTCGGTGTCGCCGCGTCCGCCTGCGAGGCGCTCGGCCAGCACCGCCGCGGCCGCCTCTTCGAGGGTCGCGCCATACCCACCCGCCTCGATGAGCGCGACCAGCCGGTGCTCGTGGTCGGCGACCGCCCACTCCTCCCCGAGCACGGGATCGATGCCGGTCGCGGGCCCGCGCAGCCGGTCGAAGCCCGGGACGCCCAGCACCCGCAGCCGGTGCAGCAGGCGACTGCGACGCAGCCCGTCCTCCGAGGTGAGGGCGATCTCGACGGTACCGCCGGTGCGCGCACCCCGCCGCCCCGGCCCGTGCGGCTCGGGTCCCCCTGGTGCCAGCCCTTCCCGCTCCAGCTCGGCGACGGCGTGGTGGACGAGCGGCGGCAGCGGCGTGTCCGGGTGCAGCCGGCCGACGCGGTCGCCGCTGAGCGCTGCCACCATCTCCACGACGACCGGATGGGTGCCGGCCCGCAGCCGCCCGCGGGTGGCCCACGGCAGCGGCTCGTCGAGCGCGTCGTGGACGAGCGCGGCCGCGAGCCCGTCGAGCACGTCGGTGCGGCCCGGGTGCGGGTGCCCGCGCACGAGCGCCAGCCCGGCGGCCGCGGCCCGGGCCGCGACGAGGTCGGCCGTGGACGCCCGCTGCCGCCGCTCCCGGAGCCGCCCGACGACGGCCTGCACGAGGTCGTCGGCGGCCGACTGCGGCCCGGCGTCCCACAGCCGCTGGTAGTACTCCGGCGACGGCATCCCCGACTGGTACCCGTCGAACGCGTCGAGCCGGCGGAACGAGTACGGCACGAGGTAGCTCCCGCCGGTCGCCCCGTCCGGCAGCGCGGGCACCGCGGGCCATCCGTCGCCGCCGTCGTCGACCCCACCGGTCGGCTGCGCCGTTGCGCCGGCGGTGAGGCGGATCAGGGCCGGGCGGTGGAAGCCGCCCGTGACCACGACGACCGGCCGGTCTCCGGCGTCGGCGGCGGCCGCGCGGATCCAGCCCGCCATGTACGCCTCGCGGGTCTCGTCCCGCTCACTCGCCGCGGACTCCCCGCGCAGCAGGTCGAAGTAGGCGGCGAGGCGCTCGGCGAGCCCGTCGGCCGGCTCGATCTCGAACAGGTGGTCCCACAGCGTGTCGACGTTGTCGACCGCGAACGCCTCGCACAGCCGGTCGACCACCTCGGCGTAGCGCTCCTCGGCGTCCGCGTATCGGTTCTCCCGGTCGGCGAGCGCCTCGTGCCACGCCGGCAGGTCGATGAACCGGACCTGCGCGCCCGCGTCGCGGCCGGCCCGCAGCGCCACCCACTCCGGCGAGTACGCGCAGAGCGGCGCCCACGAACCGGCGTGCCGCTCGGCGTCGCGGTAGCTGCTGAACACCGCGACCGGCAGCTCGTGGCCGAGCAGCAGCTCGTCGATGCGGTCGTTCATGTCGGCCGGTCCCTCGACGAGCACGTGGACCGGCCGCAGGCGGGTGATCGTGCCGGCGACGAGCCGGGCACAGGCCGGGCTGTGGTGCCGGACCCCGATGAACGTGACGGCCATGACGGCTCAGCCCGGCAGGTGGCGGCGCGCGGCGTGCAGCGCCTTCCACTGGGCGCCGCTGCGGCCGAGGACCTGCTGCTCCAGATATCGGCGCAGCTTGGCCAGGTCCTCAGGGCTGTCCTTCGCCGCGGTGCCGGCGAGGCAGGCCACGAAGTCCTCGGCGGTGCCGGGCTCGCCGCGCAGGAACCACCCGCGCAGCCCGACCGCGTGGGCCACCGAAACGGCCTCGGCGGTGCTCATCACCGAGGAGAGCCGGTCCATCGTGTCGCCCCGCGCCGACTGCCCGGTGCGCAGCTCCCGGAACGTCGTGACCAGCACCTCGAGCACGTCGAGGCGCGGCGCGGCGGTGACGCCCGAGCGCCGCAGCAGCGCCCCGGCCTCGGCCTCGACCAGCGCCAGCTCGGTCGCGAAGTCAGCGATCGGGAACACCGTCTCGAAGTTGAACCGCCGCTTGAGCGCGGCGCTCATCTCGTTGACGCCGCGGTCGCGGGTGTTCGCGGTGGCGATGACGTTGAACCCGTCGCGGGCGAACACCATCGCGCCCGGTCCGGTCAGCTCGGGGATCGCCATGACCCGGTCGGACAGCGGCGAGAGCAGGCTGTCCTGCACCTCCAGCGGGCAGCGGGTGATCTCCTCGAACCGCACGACCCGGCCCTCGGCCATCCCGCGCAGCAGCGGCGCCCGCACGAGCGCCCGCTCCGACGGCCCCTCGGCGACGAGCAGGGCGTAATTCCAGGAGTACTTGATCTGGTCCTCGGTCGTCGCCGCGCCGCCCTGGATGGTCAGCGTCGACACGCCGCTGACGGCCGCGGCGAGCAGCTCCGACAGCAGCGACTTGGCGGTGCCCGGCTCGCCGACGAGCATCAGCCCCCGGCTCGTCGCGAGCGCCACGAGCGCCCGGTCGATGAGCGACGGGTCGCCGACGAACTTCCGGCTCACCCCGAGCTCCGGGTCGCCGACGATGAACCTCCGGGCCGCGGTCAGGCTGAGCGCCCAGCCGGGCGGCCGGGGCCCGGTGTCGGCCTCGCGCAGGCGGGCGAGCTCGTCGGCGAACCGCACCTCGGCCGGCGGCCGCTGGACCCCGTCGGTCAGCTCCTCCACGACGCTCACTGCACGACCTCCCGCAGGTCCCGGATGATCTCGGACAGGGTGACCGGGTCGAGCCCGTCGAAGCGGTGCCGATGCTCCCGGCGCCACGCGCTCTCGTCGGCGCCGCGAATGTGCACGCCGCCGAGCTGCTGGTCGGGCATCATCGTGACATCGCCGACGACGATGCCGGGCTCCAGGTCGAGCTCCAGGACGGCGCCGCCCGGCAGGTCGCGCTCCATCGAGCCCTGCACGCCGGCGTCCATCGGATCGGCCCGCCGCCAGCCGCGCCGCTCCAGCCCGATGACCTTCGTCGTCGGGACCTTCATCCCGCTGTACCGGGTGAGCTCCGTCGAGCGCAGCTCCTCCTCGGTCGCGGTGTACGTCTCGCGGCCGAGCTGCGGGAACGGTTGCAGGATCTCGTAGTCGGCGAACAGCTCCGCCCACCGCGGGACGTTCGCGCCGAGCTGGAGCGGGTGCGCCACCCCGACCGCCGCGTCGTCGGCGACGGTCACCGTGTCGTCGTCGAGGTCGGCGAGGCTGCGGTCCTCGGCCACGCGCAGGGCCGTGACGACCGCGCCCGCCTCGTCGTAGGTGGCCCACACGAGGCGCCGCGCGACGTGCCACACGAGCGGGTGCCCGACGATCAGCTCGCGGAACTCGGCGCCGGCCCACCGCCGCTGCCACACCATGGCCCGCTCGAACCGGCGGATCTGGTCGCCGGCCACCGTTCGCACGTCCTTCTTCAGCCCCGCGAACCGCCGCTCCGCCGCCGGCGCGAGCTCGGGGTCGTCCTTCGCGCCGGGCTTCGGCAGCGCCGCACGCCGCTTGCCGTCCTCGTCGGCGACGAACGGCTTGAGCTGCTCGTCGAAGCCGACCACGAACCGGCGCGGGCCGTAGTCGAGCACGAGCGTGCCGCCGGCCTCCAGCCCGAAGTCCGGCACGAGCCGGTCGGCGAGCTGCTCGGGCGTGAGCCGGAGCCCGGCGGCGACCTCGGCGATCTTCTCCGCGGCGCGCTCCTTCAGGCCCTTGAACTTCACCTTCTCGGAGATGCCGTGCAGGTGCATCAGCGCCACGTCGGTGCCGATCTCGGCGAGCACGTCGAGGCCGGTGACCGCGCGGGCATGCCCGCCCTCGCCGGGCCAGGTGCGGATGATCGGGGCCAGCCGCCGAACGGTGCCGTCGTCGCCGAGCAGCGCCTGCGCGTCGAGCACCCAGCCCTCCTTCGACGGCGAGCCCGCCAGCTGCCACGCCTCGAACAGCGACCACGCGAACTCCGCGAGCGACGCCCGGTCGCACGTCTCCCGGAGCACGGCGATCCCCGCGTACGCCTCGCCGATCCGGGACATCGCCAGCATCGTGAGCACGTGCCGGACCGCGTCGGGCGGCAGCGAGCCGGCGCCGCCGGCCAGCTCGGGCGCGGTGAGCAGCGCCGGGTCGGCCCAGTCGGGCAGCGCGGGGAGCTTCGCCGGCAGCGCCTCGAGCGGGTCGGCGTCGAGCAGCGCCGCGATGCCGGCCACGGCCTCCGCCCCGTGGTCCTGGGCCGCGGCCTCGACGGCACCGCGGTGCCCGGCCGCCGCGATCGCCCGCAGGGCGCGCTCGGCCGACCGGCGGGCGACGCCGGGCTTGGTGAGCGCCGCCGGCACCAGCGCGCGGGCCGCCGCCTCCGGGTGCCGCTGCAGCCAGGCGGCCGCGACGGAGCGGACCGACTTGAGCCGCGCGAACCACTCGGCCATCAGCGCCGCCACCTCGGGCCCGGTGAACGGCAGCAGTGCCTTCGCTCCGTTGAGCGGGCTGCGCCGCGCCGCGTCGGCGATCATCGGCAGGGCGATCAGCTCGTGGCGGGCGGCGAGCAGACTCAGCCAGTCGTTGGCGTCCCACAGGTCCTTCGGCCGCCAGCGCGGCAGCAGCGCGCGGACCACCTCGTCCGACCCGCGGACGAACAGCCCGACCTCCTCCCAGGTCGCGGTGCGCCCCACCTCGTACCGCCGCGCGATGTCGGCCAGGTCGCGGAGGTTGCCGTAGTGCACCGGACGGCGCGACCACGCCTCGCGCTCGCCGGGGGCCCAGTCGACGGCGGGAGCGTCGGCGCACGCGGGCACGGCGACGACCACCGGCTTCGCCGCCTTGCGCCCGGCCGCCCACGGCGGCGACGCGAGCAGCGGCGGCAGCGCCTCCGCGGGTGCCTCCCGGGCCGCGGACAGCCGCGCGGCCACCGCGCGGGCCCGCTCCGCCGGCCCGGCGGGCAGCGCCGCCGCGACCTCGTCGACGAGGTCGCGGTGCTTCGCGATGTGCGCCCGCAGGTAGGTGTTCACGGCCGCCACGGTCGGCCCGGCCGCGAGCAGCCGCATCGCCCGGCGCGGGAACCGGTCGGCGGCTTCGAGCAGGGCCGCGGCGACATACCGGTCGTCGACCCGCGCCAGCAGCGCCCCGAACGCCTCGTCGGTCGGGATCGCCGCGATCGCGCCGAACACCGCCCGCGACTCGGCGTCGGTGCCGTAGGTGTCCGCGAGCTCCAGCAGCGCCGGCAGACCGTCGACGCCGAGCCCCTCGGCGAGGGTGTGCACCCGGGTCAGCGACGACTTGACCCGGTAGTCCAGGTGACCGTGCTGCGACAGCGCCTTGAACTGGCCGGGCTCGCTGATGGCGCCGACCAGCAACAGCTGGATCCAGTCGCCGTGGACCGCGCCGTGGGCCGAGACGTCGTGCGTCACCCAGTCCCGCCGCTCCGGTGCGAGGAACGACGCCACGGCCAACTGGTGCGGGCGCAGCGGCAGCTCCCGCGTGGCGGCCAGGGCGGCGACCGCGGCCGCGTGCTCGTCGTCGGGCGCGGCGGCCATCGCGGTGCGCAGCCGGTGCAGCACGAACGTGGTGCCGTCGATCTCCCAGCCGGCGGACGGCGTGTTCGCACCGTAGCGCCCCACGTGACCGACGCCCATCGTCTGGACGCGGCCCCGCGGCTGGGGGTGCTTGAGGTCGACGAGCTCGACGGCCGCCCGCACCGCGAACGGCAGCCCGCGCGTGGCGATCCACCCGTCGGCGAACGCGGAGCTGACCGCCGAGCTCCACCGGTCGGACGGGCCGACCACGGTGACGGCGACGGCCGCGGCGCCCAGCGGCGTGCTGAGCGGGTCGCCGGCGAGGTGGGCGAGCCCCTCTTCGCGGATGTCGGCGGCCGTGTGCTGCTGGGTCAGGGCCCGCCGCGACAGGGAGTCGGGGTCGCCGGGCTGGGTGTGCTCCGCCACGACGGCGGCCCAGCCGGACGCCGGACGCCACGACACCGGCAGCCCACCGCGCCGCGGCACGATGCTGCGCTGCCAGGACCCGGGGGTGACGTAGGTGTCCTCGGTGCTCACGGTGCTGTCTCCTCTTCCGGGTCCGCTGGGGCAGCTGATGCCGCCGGGTCGGGGTGCCGCCTGCGATCGGCCGGTCCATCCCGACGGGCGACACCATAGCGACGGCCACCGACAAAATCCGGATCGGCGGGTCGTACGCTGCGACAACGCAAGATCGACCGGCTCAGCACCACCCAATGATCATGAAGGACTCAAAAGGGGAAAATCGGATCCCCGGAAAAGTGTCGGACCCTCCTGTTACACCAGAGTCATGGGGATCCGAACCGGACGCGGGGTGAGCGTCGAAGAAGCGCTCCGTATGGTTCTTACGTTGCCCGAGGTCGAGCAGCGGCAGCACGGCAACCACATCGGGTTCCGCGTGCGTGACCAGGGCTTCGCCTACCTGTGCGCGGACGACAGCACGATGCTGGTCAAGGCCACGCGCGAGGAGCAGGCGGCGCTGATCGAGGACGACCCGCGGGCCTACAAGAAGGCGCGCACGTGGGGCCGGATCGGCTGGGTCCAGGTGCGCTTACGCAAGGCGCACGAGGAGGAGGTCGCCGACCTCATCACGGAGGCCTGGCGGATGACGGCGCCGCCGCAGATCGTGGCGAACGCCGGCCTCACGGTGATCTGACGGAAGGGGGCGTTCAGCGCAGGGCGGACAGGAGGGTCGCCGCCAGGCCGGCCGTGAGCGCGGCCAACAGGGCGATCACCAGGACGAAACGCCAGGTGAACCTGACGGTGTGGCCGGCCGCGGCGAAGATCTTCATGGTGCGCATGGGACCACCCGCACCTGACGCCCACCTGTGGCCCGCCTGAAGCCACCTGAACGGCTCAGGTATCCGGGGTGGCTGCCGATCGCGGCGGGCGTGGACGTGGACGTGCGGGTGCTCGGGCGCATCGAGGTCGTCGAGCGGCGGGACGACGAGGTGGTGCCGGGGCGGCGGGTGACCGGGGACGACTTGCCGCGGCGGGCGCGGCAGGTGCTCGGGGTGCTGGCCGCGCGGCACGACCGGGTGCAGTCGAAGGACGCGCTCGCCGACGCGGTCTGGGGTGAGGACCTGCCCGGCAACCACGCGGCCGCGCTGGAGCACTACGTGTCGGTGCTGCGGCGCACGCTGCAGCCGGGCGTGCCGACGGCGCGGTCGTTCATCGTGACGCGCGCCGGTGGCTATGTGTTCGCGACCGACCGGGCCAGCCTCGACCTCGCCGAGCTGCGGACCGCGGCGCGGATCGCGCAGGCGCAGCCCGGGCGGGCCGACGTGCGCGAGCTGATCGTGCGGCTGGCGGTGGACCTGCCGTTCGGCGAGGACGAGTACGCGGAGTGGGCCGCGCCGGCCCGCGTCGAGGTGCGCGCCGCCGTCGTCGGGGCGCTGCTCGACCTGGCCGAGACGGAGGCCGGCGCCGGCACCGACCCGGCCCACGCGCAGCGGCTCGCCCGCGACGCGATCGAGCTGGAGCCGTTTTCCGAGCGTGCCTACCGGGTGGCGATGCGCGCGAGTGCGGCGCTCGGGCGGCCGGATGAGGTGATCCGGTGGTACGACCAGTGCCGCCGCGCCCTCGGCCAGGAGCTCGGGATCGCGCCGTCCGGCGAGACCACTGCGCTCCTCGCGCAGCTGCGGGACAACCCGGCCCCGGCCCACGACCGCCGCCGCGGCGACCGCCGACGACCGGTCCCCGCCGCCCGCCAGCAGCGCCCGGCCGCGGGCGCGGGCGCCGCTCATGACCGCGACGACCAAGGCACCCAGTCCGACGCTGACGAGCACAACCGGCGGCCCGGCGAGCGTGGGGCCGGCGAGACGGGGCGGCTGGCCATCGTCCGGGAGTTACGCACCACGCCGGCCACGTCGGGCGCGGCGGCCGGGTTCGTGGGGCGGGAAGCGGAGCTGCGGGCGCTCGCGTACGGGCCCGGGATCGTGCACGTCGTCGGGCCGGCCGGCGCCGGGAAGTCGGCGGCGCTGGCGCGGCTGCGGGAGACGAACCCGGCGACCGTCGGGCTCGGCAAGGGGCCCGGGCCCGGGGGCGCGCTGCGGCTCGGGTGGCTGCGAACAGTGCTGCAGCAGCTGAACGCGCCCGCCGACGCCGTGCTCGACGCCGCCATGGCCGAGCGACGGCACCTCACCCCGGGCGAGCTCGACGACATCGGCGAGCGGATCGAAGGCAGGACCATCGCCGTCGACGACGCCGAGCACCTCGACGCCGACTCGGTCGCCGAGCTGCGGTGGCTGCGGGAGCGCGGAGTCCGGGTCGTCGTGTCGTACCGGTACCCGTCGGGGATCGCCGGGCGGCCGCTCGGAGACCTCGGGGGCGACCTCGTGCTGCGCCTCGCCCCGCTCGGGGCCGGCGACCTCGACGCCGCGACGCTGGAGCGCAGCGGCGGCATCCCGGCCCTGGTCGACCCCGGGCCGGCCGCCGAGGAGGTCGCCATGCACCTCGCCCGGCAGCGAACCCGGTGGATGCCGCCCGCCGCCTGGGAGATCCTCCGGCTCACCGCCGCCCTCGGGTCGCTGCGGGTCGAGCAGGTCGCGGCCGTCGGCGGGCTCGACGTTGACGAGGTGCTCGCCGCCGTCGACCAGCTCGTCCACGCCCACCTGCTGGTCGACGGGCCCGGCGGGCACGTCCGCCACCGCAGCGACCTGGTCAGGAGCGCCGTCGCCGCCCAGGTCTCCGCCGCCCACGGGCACCATCTGCGAGTTCGCCTAACCAGAACATAACCGAAATGTCGGAAATGTCAGGCGCGCCAGCGCCTGACATTTCCGACGACGGAAGCCGACACAGCGAACCCGGGAAACCCGTTGCGGTCCCACCGATACCAGCAGTATGGTTCTTCTCAAGACGAGTAAGACTCAGTAAGAGAAAGACTCGAACCGAGAAGGACCAGCGATCGTGGAAGAAGCCGAGTTCCTCGCCAGCTACGACCCCCGCGCCTACCCGCCCGTGGCGGTGACCGTCGACGTGGTCGCGTTCACCATCCGCCAGGACGAGCTCACCGTCCTGCTCGTGCGCCGCGCCTGCCCGCCCAGCGAAGGCATGTGGGCGCTGCCCGGCGGCTTCGTGCGCGAGTGGGAGGACCTCGCCACGGCGGCCGCCCGGGAGCTGGCCGAGGAGACCGGCGTCGCCACCGCGCACCGCCGGCTGCACCTCGAGCAGCTCGGCACCTACGGCGCGCCGGACCGCGACCCGCGCATGCGCGTCGTATCGGTCGCGTACCTGGCGTTCGCCCCGCACCTGCCCGACCCCGTCCCCGGCAGCGACGCCCGGGTGGCGGCCTGGACGCCGGTGCACGAGGCGACCGAGCTGGCCTTCGACCACGCCACGATCCTGGCCGACGGCCTGGAGCGGGCCCGGTCGAAGCTCGAGTACACGCCGTTGGCGACGAGGTTCGTCGACGACGAGTTCACGATCGCCGACCTGCGGGGCGTGTACGAGATCGTGTGGGGCGAACCCCTGCACGCCGGCAACTTCCACCGCAAGGTGCTGTCGGTGCCCGGCTTCGTCGAGAGCACCGGCGCGATGACCGAGCGCGGCGGCGCGCGCGGCGGGCCCCGGGCCAAGCTGTACCGCGCCGGCGACGCCCGGCTGCTGCACCCGGCGCTGCTCATGCCGAGCCGGGAGGAGACCGTGCGATGACCCCGCTGGAGGCGATCGCGTACGTCGAGACGGCGACCGCCGACGAACTCTTCGGCGGCGACGACCCGGCCCGGCAGTACCGCCGGCTCGCCCGCCTCACGCATCCCGACACGGCAGGCCCGGGAGGCGCCCGGGCGTTCGCGCGGCTCGCCGAACTGTGGCACAGCCGCGGGACGATCCGCAGCCCCCGCGGGCGGTACTCGACGAACCACCGGGACTTCGAGGGCGACCTGGCCAACCTGTACCGCGTGCCGGAGGGCCACCTGAAGCTGGTGCGCGACCCGTCGTGCAACGACCTCATGGCCCGCGAGGCGAAGGCCCTGCGCCGGCTGGCCGAGCGCGGCGACCCGCGGTACCTGCCGTACGTGCCGAGGCTGGTGGACAGCTTCCGGCACAAGGACGGCGGCGTGGTCCGGCGGGCCAACGTCATCGCCACGACGGCGGACGACCTGCACAGCCTGTCCGAGATCAAAGAACCGCTCGACCCGCGCGACGCCGCGTGGATGTGGCGGCGGCTGCTGGTCGCGCTCGGCATGGCGCACCGGGCCGGCGTGGTGCACGGTGCGGTACTGCCGGAACACGTCCTCATCCAGCCCGAGGACCACGGCGTGATCCTCGTGGACTGGTGCTACAGCGCCGCGGAGCCGGGCGAGCGCATCGCCGCGATCGTCCCGCGCCACCGCGACCACTACCCGCCCGAGGTACTCGCGAAGGAGACCCCGGGACCGTTCACCGACCTGGCCATGGCCGCCCGGCTCATGACCGACCTGATGGGCGACCGCGCACCGCAACCGCTGCGCCGGTTCGCCGACGGCTGCCGGCTCGCCTCGCCGCGCCAGCGCCCCGACGACGCGTGGTGGCTGCTGGCGGAGCTCGACGAGCTGCTGCACCGCCTGTACGGCCCCCGCAAGTTCCGACCATTCACCCTGTAGATCACGTTGTAAGGGAGAACCAACATGGGAAGCGGGATCTGGTCCACCGACGTCTACGACGCCGCCGACCGCTACCGGCGGGCCACCGGAGCGAGCGCCTTCGCGTACAGCGACTCCGGCGCCCGCAGTACACACAAGTCCCTTGACCCGAAGGGCGTCGGCGTCCGCGAGAGCCGGGACTCGGACGAGCACCCGAACTCGGTCGCGATCGCCGTGCTGTTCGACGTGACGGGCTCGATGGGGTCCGTCCCCCGGGTCCTCCAGCAGAAGCTGCCCCAGCTCCTCGGCCTGCTGCTGCGGAAGGGATACTGCACCGACCCGCAGATCCTGTTCGGCGCGATCGGCGACGCCACGTGCGACCGGGCGCCGCTGCAGGTCGGGCAGTTCGAGTCGGACAACCGGCTCGACGAGGACCTCGGGCGCTTCCTGCTGGAGGGTGGCGGCGGCGGGCAGATGACCGAGTCGTACGAGCTGGCGATGTACTTCATGGCCCGCCACACCAGCATCGACTGCTACGAGCAGCGCGGCCGCCGCGGGTACCTCTTCATCATCGGCGACGAGCAGGCGTACCGGAAGGTGAAGCCGGACGAGGTCAAGCACGTGATCGGCGACAAGCTCGCCGAGCCGATCGCCCTGCGGGCCATGGTGGACGAGCTGCGCCAGATGTACGACACGTACTACATCCTGCCGGCCGGCGCCTCGTACGCCGGGAACTCGACGATCCTCGACTTCTGGCGCAACCTGCTCGGCCAGAACGTCATCGAGCTCGACGACCTCGACGCGGTGTGCGAGACGATCGCGCTCACCGTCGGGCTCGGCGAGGACGCGATCGACCTCGACGAGGGCCTCGACGACCTGCGCGACATCGGCTCGGCGTCGACCACGACCGTCGGCAAGGCGCTCGCGCGCATCGGCGGCGACCGCGGCCCGGTCGCGACCGGCGCCGCCCCGGCCGACCTGGCCGCGCCCGCGGCGGTGGAACGGCTGTAATGCACGTCATCGTCGTCGACCTCGGCTTCGGGGACTGCGGCAAGGGCACCGTCGTCGACTGGCTGTGCGCCACGCGCGACGTCCACACCGTCGTGCGGTTCAACGGCGGTGCCCAGGCGGCCCACACGGTGGTGCTCGCCGACGGCCGCAAGCACACGTTCGCCCAGTTCGGGTCGGGCACGCTGCGGGGCGTGCGCACGCACCTGTCCCGCTTCACCGTCGTCGACCCGCTCGCGCTGGTCACGGAGGCCGAGCACCTGACCGCGCTCGGCGTGACGGGCGTGTGGCGCCTGCTCACGGTCGACCGGTCGGCGCTGATCGCGACGCCGTACCACCGCGAGGCCAACCGGGCCAAGGAACGCGCCCGGGGCGCCGGAAGGCACGGATCGTGCGGAATGGGTGTCGGGGAGTCCATGTCGTACCGCGAGCACCACGCGGACGACGCGCCCACCGTCGGCGACTGTCTCGACCCGCCGACGCTGCGGCGCAAGCTCGCCCTGCTGCGCGACCGCCTCGGCGTGGGCGGGCCGCCGGTCGACGACTGCGTGCGGGCCTACGAGGGGTTCGCGGCGACGGTCCCGATCGTCGAGGGCATGCGCTTCGACGACGGCCCCTGCGTGTTCGAGGGGGCTCAAGGTGTACTGCTGGACGAGTGGCACGGCTTCCACCCGTACACCACCTGGAGCACGACGACCTTCGCGAACGCCCTCGACCTGCTCGGCGGCCGCCCGGCGTACCGGCTCGGCGTGCTGCGGACGATCACCACACGGCACGGGGCCGGGCCGCTCGTCACCGAGGACCCGGCGCTCGGGATCACCGACCCGAACAACCCGGCCAACCCGTGGCAGGGCGCGTTCCGGGTCGGGCACTTCGACGCCGTCGCCCACCGCTACGCGCTCGACGTGGCGGGCGGGGTCGACGGGCTGGCCCTCACGCACCTCGACCTGCCCGTCGACCGGATGTGCACGAGCTACGGCGGGGTGACGCTGCGGCCCGGCCCGCCCGGCGACCTCGCGCGGCAGTCGCTCGTCACGCAGTCACTCGCCCGGGCGGAGCCGCGGTACACCAGCGTCACCGACTGGAAGCAGGCCGTGGAGGACACGCTCGGCGCGCCGGTCGTGGTGCAGTCGTGGGGCCCGACGGCTGAGGACAAGACGACCCTGCACCTCAGCCGCACCACAGCCGCACCTCAGCCCGTCGTGTGAGGCTGGGCCCCCTCCTCGGAAGGGACCTGGTCATGGGACTGACACGCGACGCGTTCACCGCGCTCACCGTGGCGACGGCGGCCGGCCTGGCGTTCGGCGGCGTGCTCGGCACCGTTGCGCCCACGCCGGCCGACGCGTCCGGGTCGGCCGCGGCGCCGGCGGTCCGGGTGACCAGCGTCGACGTGCTGGGCAGCGACCGGCTGGAGGTCACGCTCCACTTCACCGGCCGCGCGGTGGTGCCGTTCACGGTGACCGCCGACGGGGTGGCGTTGCCGCGGCGCTCGGGCGACCGGGTCGAGGGCCGCTCCGAGACGCTGGACTTCGACGCCCCGCCGCCAGACGCGGCGCTGGTCGTCGTCCTGCCCGACGGCTCCTCGGTGCGGCCCTAGCAGGCTTGTTGCACAACCGGCCCGCCGCGGCCCGGCCTCCGCTCTAGGGGCGCGGGCGCTCGCGGCGGACCACCGGGCGGCGGCCCTTGAGGGTCGTGCGGCGCAGCGTGTCGATCACCTCGTCGACGGCCTGGTCCGGCACCTCGACCAGCGCGAACCGGTCGGCGATCTCGATCGCGCCGATGTCGCGGCCGGTCAGGCTCGACTCGCCGGTGATCGCGCCCACCAGGTCCTGCGGGCGGATCCCGGCGCTGCGGCCGGCCCCGACGAACAGCCTGGTCATCCCGCCCGGCGGGAGGCGCCGCTCGCGGCCCCGGGCGCCGCGGGCGTCGGCGTCGCGGACGCTGACCCGCCGGCCGGGCCGCTCGCCGGGCCGCTCGCCCTCGCGCTCGCGCGGCGCCCGGAGGGTGATCTCGGGGATCTCCTCC
This sequence comes from Dactylosporangium sp. AC04546, assembly GCF_022095675.1. Classification (GTDB taxonomy): domain Bacteria; phylum Actinomycetota; class Actinomycetes; order Mycobacteriales; family Micromonosporaceae; genus Dactylosporangium. The sequence goes on from NZ_JAHYSG010000166.1 coordinate 16,825, forward strand.
TCGTCGCCGTCACCGGTGCTGCCCGACTCGTGCGCCAGCTTCACCGCGGCGAGCGCGATCTCCATCAGGTCGAACTCGTCCGTGAGCGTCTCCACGACCACCCGGAAGCGCTCCAGGTCGCGGTCGGCGATGAGGCTCTCGTGCAGGGCCGCGCGGGTCAGCTCCAGGCGCCGGGCCCGCAGGTCGGCGACGGTCGGCACCTTCTCGATCGCGATCCGCTGCTTGGTGACCCGCTCGATGGTCTTGAGCATCCGGTGCTCGCGCGGCTCGGCCAGGGTGATGGCGACACCCTCGCGGCCGGCCCGGCCGACCCGGCCGATGCGGTGCACGTACGACTCCGGGGCCGACGGCACGTCGTAGTTGACCACGTGGGTCAGGTGCTCGACGTCCAGCCCGCGGGCGGCGACATCGGTCGCGACCAGCAGGTCAGCGGTGCCGTTGCGCAGCCGGGCCATCACCCGGTCGCGCTGCTCCTGGCCCATGCCGCCGTGGAGGGCCTCCGCACGGTACCCCCGGCCGTTCAGCGTCTCGGTGAGCTGGTCGACCTCGTCGCGCGTGCGGCAGAACACGATCGCCGCGCCCGGCGCCTCGACGTCGAGGACGCGCCCCAGGGCCGCCGGCTTGTGCGCGCGGGACACCACGTACGCGACCTGGCGGACCAGCGGCGCCTCACCCGCGGGGGTGGGCTCGCGGCCGATCTGGATCCGGATCGGGTCGGTCAGGTGGCTGCGGGCCAGGCCCTCGATCCGGGGCGGCATGGTCGCGGAGAACAGCACCGTCTGCCGGTCCTCCGGGGTCTCCTGCAGGATCGCCTCGATGTCCTCGGCGAAGCCCATGTCGAGCATCTCGTCGGCCTCGTCGAGCACCACGACGTGCAGGTCGTGCAGGCGCATCGTGCCCCGGCCGATGTGGTCCAGCGCCCGGCCCGGGGTGGCGACCACCACGTCGACGCCCTGCTCCAGCGCCCGCAGCTGCCGGCCGATCGGCTGGCCGCCGTAGATGGGCACGACGCGGGTGCCGATCTCCCTGCCGTACCGATGAATCGCCTCCGACACCTGGACCGCCAGCTCCCGGGTGGGCACCAGCACCAGCGCCGACGGGTTGTCACCCCCGGGTGCGGGCATGTTCTGCAGCAGCGGCAGGGCGAACGCGGCGGTCTTGCCCGTGCCGGTCGCCGCCTGGCCGAGCAGGTCGCGCCCGGCGAGCATGGGTGGGATCGCCTCGCGCTGGATGGGCGTGGGTTCCTCGTAGCCGAGCCCGGTCAGGGCCTTGAGCAGCTCGTCGCGCAGGCCGAGGTCCGCGAAGCCGGTGGTGTCCTCGTCGTTCATGCTCGCGGTCACGGCGGTGCTCCTCAGTCGGCGATTTTACTAAGCATCCCAGGCGGGCAGTTCCCACCAATGGCGTGGTCGGTCTCTGTGATCTGCGACTGGTACAACGAGCAGATCATCGCGGCGGGCAAGCAGCCGCTGCTGTTGCTGCTCGCCGGCCTCGTGGGCGGGTTCGCAGCGATCCGCACGAGCACCCGGTTGATCCGGGCACAGGTGAAGTGGTGGCCCGGCAACCTTACGGCGGGCGGCGTTCACTTGCATCATGAGTTCTTCGGTGTACTGCTGATGCTCGTCACCGGAGTGCTGTCGTTCGCCGGCTTTCCGTTCCGCGACGCCCTCGCCCTCGGGTTCGGCGTCGGCGCCGGCCTGGTCCTCGACGAGTACGCACTGTTGCTGCACCTGCGCGACGTGTACTGGACGCGGGAGGGCCGCACCTCGATCGACGCCGTGATCGCGGCCGCGGTCGTGACGGCCATGCTCGTGGTCAGCACCGTGCCGTTCGGGCTCGACAACGTGGAGCGGCGCGAGGCGACGACCCGGTGGACGGTGGTCGCCGGCGTCTGCCTGAACCTCGCCCTGACCGTCATCACCGCGCTGAAGGGGAAGCCGTGGCTGGCGCTGCTGAGCGTGGCGACGCCGTTCGCGGGGGTGATCGGGGCCCTGCGCCTGGCCACGCCGTCGAGTCCGTGGGCGCGGCGGCGGTACGGTGAGCGGCAGCTGGCGCGGGCTTCGGCGCGGGCGGCGGTGTGGTCGCGGCGGAAGGACCGGCTGATCACTATGCTGGGCGGGGTGCCGTCCCCTTCCTCGCACGAAGACTGGTCCGCGCAGCGGGCGCGGGCGATCGCGCACCACGGCGCCGCCCTCGAACAGCGGCGGTCGGCCGAGGCCGCCGAGGCCACGGCGCAGATCGCCGCCTTCGTCACCGAGGCGCGCGAGGCCGGCCTGCCGGCGGAGCCGCTGAAGGCCCGTTCGTACGGCGGGCGTACCTACCGCACGCGGCTGCGCGGCTGGTACCTGAACCCGGCGCACACCATCGCCGTCGGCGAAGACGGCCGGTACTACTCGCTGCTCGTCCCCACCTCGGCCACCGGCTGGCTCACGGGCGTCACGGTCGAGCCGCAGCCACCCCGCCTGATCGTCGGCGAGGGCGCCCGCGACGGCGAGTCGATCCCGCTCGCCACGCTGCTGCAGCGCCGCCTATCCGGGAAGCCGTAGGAACTCCGGCGGGACCTCGTCGGTGAGCCACACCCCGTTGTCGGACCGGAAGAACGTGTGGCCGTCGCGCCCCATCTGCCCGGCGAGCACCGTGAAGATCACGATCGCCCCGCCACGCCGCATGCCGACCCGCCGCGCGGTCTCGGTATCGGGCGAGAGATGCACGTGGTGCCGCCCGCCCCGGTTGAGCCCGGTGGCGAGAATCGACTCGCGGACGCCCGCGCTCGTACCGTGGAACAGCACCTCCGGCGGCTCCGCCACCTGCAGCCCGAGCTCGACGGGCACGGAGTGGCCCTGGCTGGCCCGGATGCGCTCCACCCCGTCGTCGCCCAGGACCACGGCGAAGCGCTGCTTGTCGTTTCCGGCCACGACGGCGTCGAGCGTGTCCCGGTCGAGCCCCATGGCGGCGAGGAACTCGGGCACCGGCACCCAACCGGCCTCGTCGAGGGTGAGCCCGACCCGCGCGGGGTCGTGGCGGAGGACTTTCGACATCCGCTTGCTCACTTTGACCATCTGATCTCTGTCCATATCACCCCCATTCTCCTCACTGCTGTCCACCGATTTCGCGGCTCGCTGGTCTTCGCGTTGCCCGCCCTCCGGGCTGCCGCGCTCGCTCTTGGGGTCGCTGCCCGAGCGGCCTTCCGACCTTCAGCCGGTCGCCTCCCGGGGCCGGAGGCCGTCAAAGATCACCCGAGCGGCCCGGCTGCCGGCCCCCGCGTACTCCATCGCCCGCGAGGCCCCGACCAACACCGCGATGACCTCGCCGGCACCCACGTCGGGCCGCACGGCCCCGGCGTCCTGCGCCCGAGCGAGCAGCACCTCGACGGCCGCCCAGAGCTCCCGCCCGACCTCCGCGACGGCGCTCTCCACGTCGACCCCGGCCCCCGCCAGCGCCCCGGCGAACGCGTTCTTCGTCGCGCTCTGCCCGACGACCAACTCCAGGAACCCGAAGAACGCCTCCCCCGGCTCCCC
>NZ_JAHYSG010000167.1 GCF_022095675.1 Dactylosporangium sp. AC04546
GGTCAGCGGCTCGGGACGCGGGCGGTGCCTCGGGCGACCGGGGGCTGGGCGCGGCGGCGGGCCAGGGCGCGCGGGGCCCACCAGTTCAGGTCGCCGAGGAGGGTCATCACCGCGGGCAGGAGCAGGCCGCGCACGACCGTCACGTCGAGGATCACCGCGATGGCCATGCCGACGCCGATTTCCTTGACCGCGACCAGGCCGCCGGTGGCGAAGCCGAGGAAGACGATCGTGATGCAGACCGCGGCCGCCGTGACCACCGGGCCGGAGCGGGTGATGCCCCGCAGAACGGCGCGGTCGTTGTCGGGGCGGGCAAGGTACTCCTCGCGGATCCGCGACAGCAGGAAGACCTCGTAGTCCATCGACAGGCCGAAGATGAACACGAACAGCAGCAGTGGTGTCGTCAGGTCCAGGGCGCCCCACGAGTCGAACCGCAGGATCGGCTCGCCCCAGCCCCACTGGAAGAGCGCCACCAGGGCCCCCAGCGTGGCCAGGAAGGTGAGGGCGTTGAGCAGCATCGCCTTGACCGGGACGACGAGCGAGTCGGTCAGGGCGTACAGCAGGATCAGCATGGCCAGGACGACCGCGGCCACCACGTACGGCAGGCGGCCGACGACCGAGTCCTGGTAGTCGACGACCTTCGCCGCCTCGCCGCCGACCAGGACGGGGAAGGCCGGGCGGTCGGCGCGGACGGCCCGGACCACCTCGCGCGACTGCTTGCCGGCGGTGGCGCCGGCCGGGATCAGGTCGATGATGACCGTGCCGGCGTCGACCTCGTCGCGGACGGTGAGCCGCACGACCCCCGGCAGCTTCATGAGGTCGTTGAGGTAGTCGCGGGCCTGCGGGGTGGTCGGGTCGACGGTCGCGACGACCGTCACGGGGGCCGCCTCGCTCCTGGTGAACAGTGCCTGCCGAGCCTCGTACGCCCGGCGCTCCTCGACGCCCGAGGGCAGCGCCCGCGCGTCGGAGTTGGCGAAGTTGGCGCCCAGCAGGGGCGCGGCGAGGACGAGCAGGCCGACCGTCACCATCAGCGCCACGACGGACGGGCGGCGCTGGGCAGTGCTCGCCAGCCGGGCCAGCACCGACCCGCGGGGGAGCCACCGCAGGCGGGCCAGCGCCCGGGTCACCCAGGTCTCCGCGCCCGCGGCGGGGATGTGCCGGTGGGCGGTGACGATCAGGGCGGGCACGAGCGTCAGGGCCAGCGCGGTGACCAGCAGTACCACCACGAGGCCTCCGACGGCCATGGACGCGAGCAGCGGCTCGGCGAACATGGCGAGCCCGGCGAGGGCCACCGCGACGGCCAGGCCGGAGATCGCGACCGCACGCCCGGCGTGCCGCATGGCGGTCGCGACGGCCGTCTCGGGGTCGGTGCCGCCGGCCCGCTCCTCCCGGTAGCGGGCGACGATGAGTAGGGCGTAGTCGACGGCCAGGCCGAGGCCGAGCAGGGTGACGATGTTCAGCGAGAACTCGCCCACGGGGCCGAGCAGGCTGACGGCCAGCAGCACCAGGAACGTGACGCTCACGCCGACGACCGCCGCGGCCAGCGGGAGGCCCGCCGCCACGACGCCGCCGAAGACGACGATGAGGGCGACGAGGAGCAGCGCGAACGCCACCGACTCGCCGACGGCGAGGTCGCGCACCGCCTGCTCGCCGAAGGCCCGCTCGGCGAGGTGGTCGCCGCCGACGAGCACCGACGGCGCCTGGATGCGGTGGAGCCGGTTGCGGACCTGGTCCTCGAGCGACTCCAGCTTCGCGGGGGCGAGGTCCTCGGCCAGCTCGACCAGCACCATCGTGCTGCGGTCGTCGGCCCCGGTCGGCGCGCCGCGGGTGGTGAGGTCCTCGACCTTGACCACGCCGGGCAGCTTGCGCAGCTCGGTCGCCGTGTCCGTCACCGAGCGCACGAGGTCGGGGCTGGTCAGGTCGACGTCGCGGATCACGGCGTAGACGACGGGGCCGTCGGCGGAGTGCTCGGTCACCAGCCGCTCGGCCTGGGCCGCCTCGGCGTCGGCGCTCAGCGCGTCGACCGGCCGCAGTCGGTCGAACAGCTGGCCGCCGGCGCCCACGCCGACGACGAGGGCCACCACCCAGGCCGCGAGGACGAGCCCGCGCCGGCGGGCGACGAACCGTCCCAGGGACTCGAACACGATGCCTCCGCGTAGTTGTGCGCATGCCGGTGAGGCCGGGGACGGGCCCCGGCCTCCGGCGCGACGGTCAGGACGCTACCGCGAGCACTTCCAGCTCGAAGATGCGCGCCGCCAGGTTGCCGCTGTTGCTCGGTGTGATGATCTTGAGTCGGACGTACCGCGCGGTGCCGGCCACCGGCGTCGTGGTCACGTTCGCCGCGTTGGCCTTCACGCTCGCCGCCGTCGTCCAGTTGATGCCGTCGGTGCTCACCAGGATGTCGAAGTCCTTGGTGTTCCAGCCGACCGACTCGCCGCCGGCGCCGGCGTGCCGGACGACGACCGTGTTCAGCGTGTACGCGGCGCCGAGGTCGACCTGCAGCCACTTGTCGGCGATCTGCGGCGAGCCGCACCACCGGTCGGCGGCGCCGCCGGTCCAGCTGCCGTTGACCGCCTTGTCGGGGGTCTCGGTGAGGCTGCACGACTGGGTGGCGTTCGCCGTCTTACCGCGGGCGACGTTCGTCAGCTGCGGCGGCGTGCCGGCCAGGCCGAGCACCTCCAGCTCGAAGATGCGCGCCGCCAGGTTGCCGCTGTTGCTCGGCGTGATGATCTTGAGCCGGACGTACCGTGCGGTGCCGGTGACGTCGCTCGTGGTCACGTTGGCGGCGTTGCCGCGGACGCTCGCCCCGGTGCGCCAGATGGTCCCGTCGTCCGACAGCAGGATGTCGAAGTCCTTGGTGTTCCAGCCGGCCGACTCGCCACCGGCCCCGGCGTGGCGGACCACGACCGAGTTGAGCGTGGCCTTGGCGCCGAGGTCGACCTGCAGCCACTTGTCGGCGATCTGCGGCGAGCCGCACCAGCGGTCGGTTCCGCCGCCGGTGATGCTGCCGTTGACCGCCTTCTCCGGGCCCTCCGACAGGCTGCAGGACTGGGTGCTCGTGGCCACCTTGTTCAGCGCCAGGTTGGTCGGCTCCGGCTCTGGTTGCGAGCCCATCACCTCGAGCTCGAAGATGCGGGCCGCCAGGTTGCCGCTGTTGCTCGGCGTGATGATCTGCAGCCGCACGTACCGCGCGGTCCCGGTCACCGGGCTCGTGGTGACGTTCGCCGAGTTGCCGCGCACGGCCGCCCCGGTGCGCCAGGTGGTCCCGTTGTCGGAGAGCTGGATGTCGAAGTCCTTGGTGTTCCAGCCGGCCGACTCACCGCCGGCCCCCGCGTGCCGGACGACCACGGAGTCGAGGTTGTACTTCGAGCCCAGGTCGACCTGGAGCCACTTGTCGGTCACCTGCGGCGAGCCGCACCACCGGTCGGCCGCGCCGCCGGTCCAGCTGCCGTTGACCGTCTTGTCGGGCGTCTCGGTGAGGCTGCACGACTGGGTGGCGGTGGCCGGCCGGTTCAGGGCCAGGTTGGTCAGGTCGGGCGAGGCGGAGCCGGGGTTGCCCAGCACCTCCAGCTCGAAGATGCGGGCCGCCGGGTTGCCGCTGTTGCTCGGGGTCACGATCTTGAGCCGGACGTATCGCGCCTTGCCGTCGACGGCGTTCGCGGTCACGTTGGCGGCGTTGCCCCGCACGGTCGCCCCGGTGCGCCAGGTCGAGCCGTCGGTGGAGAGCTGGATGTCGAAGTCCTTGGTGTTCCAGCCGGTCGACTCGCCGCCGGCCCCGGCGTGCCGCACGACGACCGAGCTCACTGAGTACGACTTGCCGAGGTCGACCTGCAGCCACTTGTCGGCGATCTGCGGCGAGCCGCACCACCGGTCGGTGGCGCCGCCGGAGATGCTGCCGTTGACCGCCTTGTCCGGCGTCTCGTCGAGGCTGCACGACTGCGTGCCGGTCGCCACCTTGTTGAGGGCGAGGTTCGCCACCGGGGTCGAGGCGTAGGTCGCGGTCACCGTGGCCGGCGCGGCCGGCGCGGTGAACACGTGGGTCTGCGCCCCGTTGTCCGACCACTTCGTGAAGTTGTACTGGTTGGGGAAGATGATCTGCGGCGTCGCCGCGCTGACCGTCATCGTCGAGCCCTGGATGAGCCGCAGCGTGAACGGCGTGGCCGCGTCGACCGTGCCCACGGTCAGGTTGAGCCCGGGCGTGCTGGTCGTGAACGTCACGTCGACGGTCTTCGGATCCAGCCGCCGCACCGCCGTGTGCGTGAGGCCCTCCGAGTCGGTGGCGGTGAGGGCCAGTTCGACGTAGGACGGGTACTCGTGGTCGGGTGCGACGAACGACCCGGACGGCCCGGTGTAGTCGCCGAGCACGTGCTGGTGGCAGCTGGTCAGGGTGGCGCAGTGCTGCAGCCGCACCTGCCAGCGCAGCTTGTCGGCGGGAATGGCCCCGTCCTGCGGGTCGGTCGCCTGGCCGGAGAAGTTCACCGTGTCGCCGGCCGCCCACGTGGCGCCCTCGGCGGGCCCGTCGATGGTGGCCACCGGTGCGCCGACCCCGGCGAGGATCTGGATCGTCTTGTCGCTGGTCGCGCCGAGGGTGTCGGTCACCCGCAACCGGGCGGTATGGATGCCCGCGGTGGTGTATGTGAACGTGGCCTTGGCGCCGGTGGCGTCCGTCGTGCCGTCGTTGGTGAAGTCCCAGGCGTAGGTCAGCCGGCCGATGTCACCGGCGTCGGTGTCGGAGGAGCCGCTGCCGTCGAACGCCACGGTCAGGGGGATCTCGCCGCTGGTCGGCGCGGCGGTCACCGCGGCCATCGGCGGCACGTTGCCGTCGTAGTACCGCAGCCGGCGGACCGTGCCGCCGATGTGGTCGACGTAGTACACCTCGCCGCCGGGGCCGATCTTCAGGTCGACGGGGGTGGCGGCGGTCGTCACGAACGGCTCGATGTTCGCCGGGTTCGGCAGCGCGCCCGCGCTCGGTGCCTTCATCGCCCAGATGCAGTTGCGCGAGTAGTCGGCGAAGAACAGGGCACCGCGGTAGGCCGCCGGATACGGGCCGGAGTTGGGGTAGAAGGCCAGACCGGTCGACGACGAGCCGCCGGTGCCGCAGCCGTCGCCGGACACCACATTCTGGCCGTGCCGCCAGGCGAAGTACGGGTTGACGGGCGGCGTCCCGATATACAGCGACTCGCACAGCGGGAGGTCGGCGTTGTCGAACGCCGGCTGCCGCTCCGCGCCCTCGTAGCAGGGCCAGCCGTAGTTGGTCACCGCGGCCGTCGGCGAGACGACCCGGTCGATCTCCTCCCAGCGGGACCAACCGGTGTCGGCGACCCAGACCTCGTTGGTGCCCGGCCGCACCGCCAGCCGGTACGGGTTGCGGAAGCCGTAGGCGACGATCCGCTTCGCGTTCGCGTCCGGGCTGCCCGAGGCCGGGTTGCCGGCCATCGCGGCGCCGGTGTTCGGGTCGAGCCGCACCAGCGCGCCGCTCAGGCCGGCCGGGTCGGTGTCGGTGCGCACGTCCTGCGCCCGCAGGGAGCCGCCCTCCTTGACGGGGTCGCCGCACGGGTTGGGCGGGCTGCCGAACTGCCCGTAGTCGGCGGAGGTGTAGCTGGCGCCGTCGCCCGACGACGCGTAGAGCGCGCCGTCGGAGCCGAAGACGATGTCGCCGATCGAGTGGCCCACGAACTGCTGGCACCAGTCGGAGATCAGCACCTGCTCGCTGCCGGTCATGGTGTCGCCGGCGGCCTGCAGCCGGGACAGTTTGCCGGAGATGACGCAGTTGCCCTGGTTGGCCAGTTCGCCGCAGTTGTCGTTGTAGACCGGGGCCGTCCCGCCGAGCGGCGCGTCGTAGGCGTACAGCACGTAGACCCACGGGTTGGTGGGGAAGTTCGGCGGCAGGGCCAGCCCGAGCAGCCCGCGGTCGCTGGTGCTGTGGACCTTCTCGGTCAGGTCGGCGAAGACCGTCGGCGTGGTGTCCGCGAGGCCGTCGAAGACCTTGATCAGGCCGCGCTTCTCGGCGACGAAGATCCGGCCGTCGGGCGCGAATTCGATCTTCGTCGGGCGGTCGAGCCCGGCCAGCACGACCTGCTCCTGGAAGCCGCTCGGCACGGCGGCCGCACTCGTCGCCGGAAGGCCCGCGACCGCTGTGGCGATCACGACCGCGGCGCCGGCCGCGACGACGGCGAACGTCGTCAGGCTCGACACCAGCCGCTGGCGAACGGTCATCGATACCTCCGTGACGGGGTATGTGGAGCGATCACGCGGCGCGACGAGAGGCGCTGGGGGAGTGTTCATCATGATCGGCTCCGGGGCAGCCGTCATGGTAACAACGCGTATGGATCAGCGCTAAGGGCCCGACGCCATCGGCGCCGGGCCCGTGGTACGCGGGCGGTACCTACCGCGCGGTGCAGGAGGGCGTGAGCCCGGTGCCGGTGCCGGTGCCCTGGAAGCCGAACTCGGTGGACTGGCCGGCGGCGAGCGTGCCGTTGTAGGCGACGTTCGTGAACTGGACCGCGCCGCTGTTCGCGCTGCGGTTGGCGTTCCAGGCGTTGGTGATGGTCGCGCCCGCCGGCAGCGTCGCGCCGACCGTCCAGCCGGTGATCGCTGCGGTACCGGCGGTGACGCGGATCGTCGCGACGAAGCCGCCCTGCCACTGGTTGATCGAAGCGGTCGCGGAGCAGCCGCCCGGTGGCGGCACCGACACCGACGGTGACGCCGAGGGCGAGGCTGACTGCGATGCCGACTGGGATACCGACGGAGATGCCGACGGGGACGACGACGCCGAGGACGACGGGAGGGTGCCGCCGAGGGTCGGTGTCGTCCAGTCGCGCCAGTCGGCGAGGTTGCCGGCCGCGCGGCTGGAGATTCGCATGGCGCCGGGCGCATTGCCGGTTTTCAGCAGGTACTTCTGAATGTGCTGCTGCAGAGGAGTGCGCCATTCCGGTCGATTGGCGCAGTGTGTGCCGTCCTGGACATCCGACCAGTAGGTGATGTTCTCGCCCACGCCCAGGGCCTTGTAGACCTCGGCGCCGCCGAGGGCCGCGACGCTCGCGGACTTCGGGCCCAGGTTCACGATGTGCGGGTTGTCCATGATGAACAGGCCGCGCGGGGCGACCATGGCCACCATCTCGTGGGTGTCGACCGGCAGCCGGGTCGGGCTGCCCGTGAACGAGCCGAACGCGTCGCCCAGCCACGGCTGCTCGCCGTAGGCGCTGCTCAGGCTCTGTGCCCCCTCGCCCGGGATGCCGCGGAAGATGGGCACGCCGGCGCTGCCCGACTCGATCGGCATGGTGAGGGCGATGCGCTGGTCGAACGCGCCGATGACGAAGGCGCCCTTGCCGAACCGGGAGCAGCCGGTCACGCCGGTCGCGTCGGCGCGCAGGACGCTGCCGCCGGACTGCTCGATGACGTCGATGATCCGGCTGACGCCCCAGGCCCAGGCCATGAGCAGGCCGGTCGGGCTCGACGAGCCGTAGATCGTGTAGAACGCACCCTGCTTGTTGGTGCGGGGCGTGCCCTCGCGGCCGACCGAGTACGGGTCGTAGCTGATGACGGCGGCGCCGGCGGCCTTGATGGCGGCGGTGTCCGCGCCGAAGCCGCCCACCACCACGACCGCGGGGAACGGTCCGGTACCGCTGGGCAGGTCGACGCTCGCCGAGAAGCTGGAGCTGCGGCCGTTGTGCGACACGTTCACGGTGATGCCCGTCCGCGAGACGGTGCCGGTGACGCTGGACGGTTTCGCGGGCTTCTCGCCGTACACGAACTTCTCGGCGAGCTTCTTGATCAGGGTCCGCTGGCACCGCCAGTCGGCCTTGGTGGTGATGCGGGAGCCGTCGAGACGCTTGAACGGGTCGGGGAGCCGGGCGTTGGTGGGCAGCGCGCCCGCGTCGGGCAGCGCCGGCACCGGGCAGTCGGCACCCTCGTCCTCGACGCCCGCGGCGGCGGCCTGGGCGGTCGTGGTCCGGGCCAGCACGGTCACCGCGCCCACGAGGGCGAGGGTCACCGCCACCGCCAGGACGACCACCGCCGGGCGGGAGGTTCGGTTGATCACCGGGCGCTCCTTTCCTGGAAAATTGCGCTCAGCGTCGAGCAATATTTCGGCGACTGTCAATGTCGTGGCCATGTTGAGAGCCGCGTTGTGCTGGTCGGACGGCAGCGGTCGATGTACGCACGTGAAAACAGACGTTTCGAAAAACGCCAGCTCGGCGGTACAACACCTGGAAATGTTTCGAAGTCCGTTTCGGGCGGAATGTCCCACCGGGCCGCCGGGCTCAACGGCGCGTGCGACCATCGATGCATCCCGCGCCATCGCGTGGAACTTCACGGGGGAGTTCTGCCATGCGTGTTCATCGCCCTACCCTCAAACACCTCCTACCGCTGCTCGCCATCGCCACCCTCGCCGCCGCGCTGCTCGCGGCGCCGCCGGCCGCCGCGGCGGCCGACAAGTGCGGCGGCCCGCTCGCCTTCGGTGAGATCGCCGTGTGCTCGGCACTCACCACCGAGCCGGACGTCTTCACCGTCACCACGACCCGCGCCAACGACAAGCTGTTCGTGATGACCAACGGCGGCACCGGCTCGCCGGTCGGGTTCACGCTCGCCGACCGGCAGGGCACGGTGCTGTGCTACCTGCACGCCCGCGAGTGCCAGCTGACGAGGGCCGGCACCTACACGATCACGGCCGCGCTCCAGTACGGCGAGAGCGGCAACTACACCATCTCGGTCGAGTCCATGCGCACGCCGTCGGCGTGCACGACGCTGCCCGGCACGTTCTTCTCGTTCGCCTCGACCGGGGTGACCGGGACCCTGCCGGAGGGCTCGGCGGGCACCTGCTTCCGCTTCAACCAGCCGGTCGGCAGCGTGCTGCAGCTGTGGGGGACCGGCACCGGGTCGGTCCAGGGGACGATCCTCGACGGGCAGTTCCAGCCGCTCTGCCCGGTGCGCTACGCGACGACCTGCAAGCTGACCACGCCGGGGCCGTACTCGCTGAGCCTCAGTGACTACTACGGCACCGCGTCGCCGTACACGCTGCGGATGGCCCGCATCTCGAACGCGGCCGGCTGCGCGCCGCTGAAGCTGGCGGCGTTCGGCGACCCGGGTGCTCAGGCCGGCACCGGCAACCTCCCGGCCAACGACGGCGTCGGCTGCCACCGGCTGCGCATGCCGTCCGCCGGGTCGGTCGCGATCCGCATCTTCAACTCGCAGAGCCTGTTCTGGCAGCTCTACGACGACGCGGGCAACCTCGTCTGCGACAGCACCGCGCCGCGCTCGTCGTGCGCCCTGCCGGCCGCCGGCGACTACACGGTCATCACCGCCAACCGCGACTGGAACCCGGTCAGCTACCAGATCGCCGCGCCGGCGCTGTTCCGCAACGCGGGCTGCGCCACCGGCACCGGCCTGTCCTGGGCCCAGGACGCGCTGGTCGTGCACCAGACCTCGGCGGTACAGACCAACTGCCAGCCGTTCCACGGCAACGCCGGTGACCGGGTCGTGCTCTACTCGGCGCCCGTCAACTACAACTACGTGTCGTCCTGGCTGGTCGACAGCTCGGGCCAGGCGCTGTGCACGAGCTACAGCCCGGAGGACGGGTGCGTGCTGCCGGCGACCGGCACCTACCGGGTGCTGTCGCACCTGGCCAACTGGGACTCCGGCAGCAGCGACGAGGCCTACAAGCTGCAGGTCCGTCGGCTGTCGCAGCCGGCCGGCTGCCCGGTCGTCCGGCCGGGGGCGTACAACGCCGCTCCCGCCGGCGCGCTCGGCCCGGTCCGCTGCCGCATCCTGAACATCGCGACGCCGGGCACCTACATCGCCCGCCCCTACAGCGCGGACAACACGCTGTACTACGCGTCGGTGTACGACAGCACCGGCATCCGGGTCTGCGACGACAGTGCCTACTGCCAGATCCCGGCGGCCGGGCGGTACACGATGGTGCTCGACGGGCGGGTGCCGAACTCGGTCATCGACAACGACTTCGCCTACGCGACGACGCTGCTGCCGATCCAACCGGCGGGCTGCCCGCTCGTCGCGGACGACGGTGCCGCCTTCCGGGCCGAGTTCACCGCACCCGGCCAGTACCTCTGCCGCCAGCTGCCCGGCGCGGCCGGCACGCGGGTGGTCGAGCTGCAGCCCACCGACGCGACCGGCTCGGCGAACCCGACCGCGTTCGTCGTCGACGCGACCGGCGCGTGGGTCTGCGACGGCGGCTGGCAGCTGCGGCAGAGCAGCTGCCTGCTCAACGGCACCGCGCCGTTCTTCGCGGTGCTGACCGAGAGCGGAGGCAACGCACCCGGGACGTTCACGACCGCCTTCCGCCGCGTCGACGGCCCGCCGGCCTGCACCGAGCTGCCGCGCGGCGCCGACGGCGCGACCATCTCGGCCGACGCCGACCACTTCGCGTTCTGCTTCACCATCCCGGCCGGCCAGCACGCCTCCCGCGAGACGTTCACCTGGCAGCGCACGGCGGGGGCGGGCACGGCGGCGCTCTCGGTGTTCGACGCGGGCGGCCTGCGATACTGCGGGCCGACGCCGGCGTACAACGAGCGCACGGTCACCTGCACGCTCCCCGATGGGCCGGTGACCGTGATCCTGGAGACCGGCGCGGTCACAGGCACCTACCGGCTCACCCACCAGGACGGCACCACGCCGTGACCGGCGGGCGCGCCCGGCCGAACCGAGGGACTCCGGCCGGGCGCGCCCGCACCTCGTTCCCCACAGGGCTGCCCACCGACCGGAGCCGGTGGGCGGCCTAGGCGGACGGGGTGCGGAGGCGGGTTGCCTCGGTGCGCAGCCAGGACGGCGGGATCGTCTCGGCGTTCTCGCCCAGGATGGCCGCGGCCTCGTCCAGTGCGGTCGCCGCCGTGCGCGGGTTGCCGTCCGCGGCGGCCGTCGCGGCCTTGGCCAGGGCCTCGGCGGCGGCCGCCTCCGGGGCGCCGGCGATCGACAGGGAGCGGTTCGAGCGCTCCGCCGTCCGTGCGGCGGCCGCGCGGCGGCCGGCGGTCCACTGGGCCCAGGCCGCGTTGAACAGGCACAGGCCCTCGGTGCGCGGGTTCTCCATGCCCGAGGCGAACTCGCAGCCCGCCTGGAACGCCTCCAGGGCCTCGTCCGGGCGGCCCAGGGCGACGAGCGCCACGCCCTGCACGCTGTATGCGCCCGCGGTGGCCTCGCCGATGTCCGCGGCGGCGTACGCGGCCACCGCGTTGCGGCCGGCCTCGATCGCGTCCTCCCACCGTTCGAGCACCTGCAGGGCCAGGGAGCGGGCGTTCCAGGAGCGGGCGTAGGTCAGCCGGTCGTCGCCGGCGAGCGCGGCCAGCTCCTCGCCGAGCGTGAGGGCGGCGGCGCCGTCGCCCAGGTAGCTGTACGCCAGGCTGAGGCTCAACAGCGCGTGCACCTCGGCCTCGGTCTCGCCGAGCTCGCGGGCCAGGTCGCGGGCGCGGGCCAGCGGGGCGGTGGACTCGGCCGCGCGGCCGCCCTGCCGCAGGGCGTCGCCCCAGCCGAAGGTCGCGTTGCGCAGCGCGCGGCGGTCGCCCAGGCGCTCCGCCAACCGCGCGGCCGCGGCGAACAGGCCGATGGCCTCGCTGATCGGGCCGGCGTTGAGCCGCACGTGGCCGAAGCCGCCGAGGTGGGCCAGGCGGGCCCGGTCGTCGGTGAGCCGGCCGTCGACGGCCAGGTGCATGGACACCGCCGCCATGACCGAGCCGTGCCAGGTCAGCCACTCGCTGATCGTGCCGAGGACCAGGGCGGCGGCGTCGAAGTCGCCGGCCCGGACCCGGTGGTCGAACTCGCGGCGCAGCGGCGCGACGTCGTCGAGCGTGCGCCAGGTGTGGCGGGAGCGCGCCTGGCGTGCGTACCAGTCCGCCACCCGCCGCTCCAGCGCCTGCCGGCGGGACGAGGGCATCTCGTCATACGCCAGGTCGGCATCCATCGGGTGTACCGCGAACGAGCGCGTCGCCCGCTCGACCGACACCAGGTGGACGCGGACCAGGCGGGACAGCGTCGGGGCGACGTCGAGGTCGGGGGCGATGCCGGCGACGATCCACTCCACGGCCTCGCGCTGGGCCGGCGTGCGCAGGACGGCCAGCACGTCGAGCAGCGCCCGGCACTCGTGGTCGAGGCGGCGGTGCCGGTCCTGGGCGAGGTTGGCCACCACGTCGCCACGCAGCGTGAAGTTGGCCAGCACCTCCTGCAGGGTCGGGAGCGTGAGCGTGTCGTCGGCGACGGCGCCGACCAGGAGCTCGAGCGCTCTCGGTACACCATGGACCCGGACGGCGGCATGCAGCAGCTCGTCGTCGGAGAGGCCGGCCACGCCGAGCGTCCCGTCGTGGTCGAGCTCGCGCAGCAGCGTGACCGAGTCGCTCTCCGGCAGGCCGCGGGTGAGCTCCACCTGCGCGGCGAACCGGCGCACCTCGGGCGGCAGGCGGACCGGGATCTGGGTGGTGACGAGCAGCCGCGGGCTGTGGCGCGAGCGCAGCACGCAGTCGAGGAACGCGGCCATCTCGGGGTCGTCGAGCGTGCCGTCGTCCTGGAGGCGGTCCTCGAAGTTGTCGAGCAGGATCACGAACAGCTGGCCGTCCATGGCGCCGAACAGCTCGCCGATCTTGTCGCCCACCGGCCGGCTGCTCGCCCACACCTCCAGCAGCCGCGGCTCGTGGTCGGGGCCGAGCAGGCGGGCGCAGTCGTGGTACACCCGCTCCAGGGAGATGCCGGACGTGCGGGTGCTGAGGTTGACCAGCGCGGCCGGCGGCTCGGCCTCGACGTGCCCCGGCCAGCGGCCCCGCTCCAGCAGGTCCATGACCTTGGCGGCCATCGCGCTCTTGCCGATCCCGCGCCGCCCCACGACGCTCACCATCCGGATCGCCGGATCGGACAGCCGCCGGCCGATCTCGGCCAGCTCGTGGGTGCGGTTCTTGAACAGCTCGATCCCGTACGCGACCGGAAGTCCGATCACCTTCGCCACATTCACCACCCCGGATGCAAGACTAGCGAGGATGGTCAATCGGCTGCGTACCCTCCTGCGCGACCGCGGTCTCCTCGGCTCGGTGCTCACCACGATCGTGGGCGCCGGCATGATCACCGCGGCGTGGGCGCTCAGCGGCGCCTCGTTCCTGCCCGACGTCCTGCTCCAGGTCGGCTCGTCGCTGGTCCTGGTCATCCCGCTGGTGCAGATCGGCTGGATGATCGAGAGCCGGCTGCGCCGCGCCGAGCAGCGCACCGCGTCGATGGCCGACCAGCTGGCCGGCGTCCGCGAGGCCGTGTCACGCCTCGACCAGGTCGGCGGCGCCACGCGGGCGCTCATCGAGTCGTCCCGCGAGTCGTGGGACGCGCTCCTGGCGGCGGTCACGGACGCGCCGACCCAGCAGAACGTGGCGCGGCTGGTCGAGCGGGCCACGTCGGCGGGCCTGCTGGCCCCGTCCGGGCTCCGCGTGCGGTTCCCGGGCACCGATCTGCGGCTGCGGTACCGCCTCGACGAGGACCTGCTGCTGACCCTCGAACGCGTCGACGGTTCGCCGGTGCACCACCTCACGTGGTCGCCGGGCACCGCGCCCGAGGTCATCGCGCGGGACCTCGCGGAGACGGCGGTGGTGCTGCGGCTGTACCCCGGGGACGCCGAGTTCGACGCTTCCCTGTTGCTGGGCGACCTGGTGGCGGCGGTGCGCCACGGCGTGACGGCCCGCCACGGCGACCACCCGTTCCGCCTCGGCGCGCTGGTCGAGATCCCGGGCCGGCAGTGGGCGATCGCGGAGGACGGCCTGTACTGCCTGGAGCGCGACTACCGGATTCCGCTCGCCCGGACGGGAACCGGCGAGGACTGGCGCACCCACATGCTCACGAAGCCGTGGGTGGACCGGGACGACTTCTTGACGGCCTGGGGGGTCGCGTTCCAACCGGGCGGCATCAGCTGACCGGCGGGCCGGTCGTCACGACACCATCTGCTGCGACTCCAGCTCCGTCAGCGTGACGGTGCACAGGCCACCCCGTTCGGCCTTCACGCTCGTCACCGTGAGCTGCGTGCCGGGGGCGAGGATGAACTCCTCCTCCCCGGTGAACGCGGAGAAGCTGCGGATGCCGACCGCGCGGGCCGGGTGCACCTCGAACAGCGTGCGCTTGCCGCGGCTGCCGAGGAACGCCTGGGCCACGCCGAGCTTCGACGTGCATGACGAGACGCCCCACCAGGTGACGGTCTGGCCGAGTGGGTACTGCGGGCGCAGGTCGAGCGCCACACCGCGCCACAGCGGTTCCTTCCGGGCGGGCAGGCGCGACACGGCGGAGAAGAGCAGGCGCAGGTACGGCAGGTAGGGCGCGAGCCGGCCGCGGTCGGGATGGCGGAGCGTGGCGTTGATCTGCCGGTAGAAGGCCGACTCGCACGTGTAGAGGTACAGCGCGGCGGCCTCGTCGGCGGTGAGGTCGGCGCCGGTCGCCTGGAGGCCGAACTGGTGCGACGTCTCGACGTGCCAGTCCAGGCCCGACAGCACCTTGGCGGCCGGCGCGACGGCCTCGCGGAAGTCCATGAGCGGCGTGTCGAAGACGCCGGTGATCGCCGGCAGGGCCAGGCCCTCGTCCTTGACGCTGGCCAGCCGCTCCAGGTACAGCTTGTGCAGCTCCATCGTGGACGCGATGAACGCGCCCATGCGGTCGGCCGTCGCCGTCTGCTGCGCGTTCCAGCCCGTGCTCGGCAGCCAGTCGACCTCGTCCACGCCGAGGCCGGCCAGCGCCTCGTTCACCTGGCCGAAGTGGTCGCCGTCGCAGAAGATGTCGCCCTGCGCCGCCGGGTTGCAGTGGTCGATGTGGCGTACCTCGACCCCGGGGTACTTGCGCTGCAACCGCTGGACGAGGGACTTGAGGTTGCGGGCGTGCGCGCCCCACCACGCGAACACCACACCGCGGTCCTGCTCGTCGTATTCCTCCTCGTTGGGCCGGGGCCTTCGGCTCATGGCCGAATGTGCGTCCTGCTTGGCCCGCAGGATCTCCTCGACCAGCCGCTCGACCACCGGCCGCCAGAACGCCGTGTGCTGGTCGGTGGCCAGCGCGCCGTCGGCGCTCGCGGTGAGCGAGGCGTTGAGCAGCAGCACGCCCTGCGTGAGCATCGCCTGGAACCACTCCGGCGGCTGCACCGTGTCGTGCTGCTTGAGCAGCGCCCGGATGTCGGCGATCGGGGTCTTCTTCGGGATGTCGTGCTTCCACATCGCCGCGGCCTTGATGATGCAGCGGATGCTGACCGTTTTGCCGAACTGGCTGTCGGCCCAGTTGTGGAAGGTGTTGTCGAACATGGCGATGCCGGTGGCGCTCTCCGGCCGCGGGTACGGGTTCTGGCCGAAGACCACCACCTTCCACTTGTGCGGCGGGTGCGGCTTGAGCGCCTGGAAGGTCAGCTCCCGCACCGGCACGACCTGCGGGCTGCGGCCCGGCCCGATGAACGTCTCGGCCCCCGGCTGCGCCTCGATCGCCGGCCGCAGCAGCGGCAGCCACGGCTCACCGCCACCGGTGAACAGCTCGTTGAGGGCCAGCGGGTCGGTGCTGTCGCTCGTCATCTCGGCGGCTCCGTGGGGGTCGGCGGGCGGTCTGCGGGCCGATCATATGAGGCCTTTGCACGGCCTTGTATGTTCGTGAGCCATGACTGTCGATCACCAGCCCCTCCGCGTCGTCCTCTGCGACGTCAACGCGAAGGTCGTGCAGGCCTGGCTCTCCGCCTTCGCCGACGCCGCGGACGTGCAGATCACCAAGGGCTCGATCGTCGACCAGCAGGTCGACGCCTGGGTCAGCCCGACGAACTCCCACGGCCGGATGGACGGCGGCGTCGACGCCGTCATCAAGCGCCACCTCGGCGCCGGTATCCAGATGCGCGTGCAGAAGGCGATCCGCGCGCAGTTCGGCGCCTCGCTGCCCATCGGCGGCGCGGTCTGCGTGGCGTCGGGCGCGGCGAACCCGCGGTACCTCATCTCGACCCCGACGATGAACGCGTCCGTGGAGGACGTGAGCGAGACGCTGAACGTCGCCCTCGCCTGCGCCGCCGCCTTCCAGGCCATCCACATGCAGAACGACCGGGAGCCCGGCAGCATCCGCTCGGTGGCCCTGGTGGGCATGGGCGCCGCGACGGGCAGTGTCCCGCCCCAGGTCTGCGCCAACCTGATGTGGGCGGGACACGCCCTGTTCCAGGACTACGCGTTCCGCGACTACGACGACCTGCGCGCGACCGTCGTGGGCCAGCTCGCCGACATCGAGTCCCGCCCGCAGACCGAGCGGGTCCGCATCACGCCCCCGGCCACCCGTCGCTAGGCACAGCTTTTTTCGTCTTTCGTCTTTCGTCAGAGGGACCTCGCCAGCGAGCGGACGTGGCGGGCGTCCGTGCCGCAGCAGCCGCCGAAGACGGTCAGCCACGGCAGGGCGTCGCGCAGGCCGCGGTGCAGCGGGCCGAACCCGGCCGGGTCGCCGGCGTCCAGCGTCGGTGCCTCGTCGAGCTCGGCGTGGCTGAGGCGGGAGGCGTTGGAGCGCAGGCCGCGGATGCGGTGCGTCCAGGCGGCCTGCGGGTCCAGCACCGCCGCGAAGTGGTCGGGGTGGGCGCAGTTGAGCATGTAGTACGCCGGGTACCCGTCGGTCGCCTCGTCCACGCGGGCGACCGCCTCGGCGAGCGGCATGCCGACCGGGAGCGTGCCGTCGGTCTCGACCGTGAAGGAGATGACCGCCGGCAGCCCCGCGTCCCGGGCCGCGCGGGCGACACCGATCGCCTCCTCCGGGTACCCCATCGTGATCGCGGTGACGAGGTCGGCGCCGCGGAGCTGACGGATCTGCGTGCTGTGGTACTCGGTGGCGGCGTCGGTGTCCATCAGCTGCTCCGGGCGGTAGCCGTCGCTGCGCGGGCCGACGCAGCCGCTCACCACGACCGGCCGGCCGGTGGGCTGCTCGTCGCGCAGCCGCAGGAGCAGCTCGACCGCCTGCCGGTTGGCCCGGGCCAGGCCGTCGGCGTCGTAGCCGAGCTTCGCCGCCCAGTCCGGGTTGGCCCGCCAGGTCGCCGACTCCAGCACCAGGCCGGTGCCGGCCTCGGCGGCGACCGCCAGGTACTCGCGGAAGTACCCGTCGAGCAGCCGGGTGCCGTCCTCGGTGGACAGCAGCGTGAACGCGGCGAACTCGGGCAGCTCCGCGCCCTTGTTGAAGATGAGGTCGGTCTCGATGCCGCCGTCGGCCAGGAACACGTCCGGGCCGAGCTGCGGAAGTTCGTGGGTCATGGGGTCGCTCCAAACGGTCGCAGTGTGGTCGGGTCGAGGTCGCGGACGCTGCAGCGGCCCAGTTGGGTGAGGATGTCGCGGGCCTCGGCCGTGAGGGCCGCCAGTCCGGCGGCCGTGATCTGTCCGATCGTGTCCACGTGCCAGGTGCACGGACCGGACCGCCGATCGGTTCGGATGTGACATTTCCCGGACAATGTTTCGCCGGCGTCGATGTGGGTACGCCGATGATCATGGAAACCAACAGCACCGCGAACGAAGAGCAGGAGCCGGAGGAGGACCTCGCCTGGCTCGTGCTGGAGCGCGACCCGATCCCGGCCGGGCCGCACGCGGACCGGCGGTTCGTCCTCTAGCTCACCGCGGCGCCCGGGCCCGGCAGCACGTCCACGTCCGTGGCGTGCATCGGGCCACCGCAGGTCGAGCACACCGGCTCGACGTGGGCGACCTGGCCGCACGCCCGGTGGCGGTACAGCACCGGCGGCCCCGCCTCGCCGGCCGTCCAGCGGTCGCCCCAACGCACCATGACCATGAGCAGATCGCACAGTTCCGCGCCCTTCCCGGTGAGCACGTACTCGTGGCGCACGGGTCGGCTGGAGTACTCCCGTCGCTCCAGGATGCCCTGCTCGGCCAGCCAGGCCAGGCGCTGGGTGAGCACCTTGCGGGAGATGCCGAGGTCGCGCTGGAGCTGGTCGAAGCGGTTGATGCCCACGTAGACGTCCCGCAGGATCAGCGGCGACCAGGGCTCCCCGATGACGTCGAGGGTCCGGGCGATCGAGCACGCCATGTCGGCGAACTGTGTGCGCTGCATGGTCACCGATGATAGTTCCCTCAGGAGACTCATTGGTGTAGCGTGAGTCTCCTGAGGGAACTTTCTTCTTGATGGGGGTGTACTGCATGAGCAGGCCACAGGTCGTGACCGCGGACGAGTGGCGGGCCGCCCGGGACGCGTTGCTCGTCCGGGAGAAGGAGCTCACGCACGCGCTCGACGAGCTCGCCGCCCGGCGGCGCCGGCTGCCGATGGTCCGGCTGACCGAGCCGTACCGCTTCACCGCGCCCGACGGCGCCACGGTGGGCCTGGTGGACCTCTTCGCCGGCGCCCGGCAGCTCGTCACGTACCACTACATGCTCGAACCCGGCCAGGACCACGTGTGCGGCGGCTGCGCCACGTTCACCGACAACCTTCCGGAGCACGCCCAGGAGCACCTGCGGGCCCGCGACACCCGGCTGATCCTGATGTCCCGCGGGCCGCAGTCCGAGATCCAGCCGATGCGGCAGCGGATGGGCTGGCCGCTGCCGTGGTACTCGTCCTACGGCAGCACCTACAACGACGACCTGGGCCTGGGTGGCGGCTTCGGCCTGAGCGTCCTGCTGCGCGACGGCGACGAGGTCTTCCTGACCTACTTCACGACGGCCCGCGGCGTCGACCGCCTGCGGCTGGACTTCAACCTGCTCGACCTGACCCCATACGGCCGGCAGGAGGCCTGGGAGGACTCGCCGCAGGGCTGGCCGCAGACCCCGACGATGCAGTGGCTGCGCCCGCACGACGAATACGGGGTGTGGTGATGAGCCCGCTTCCCGAGGGCGTGGCCCGCCTGGTCGACGGCGTCAACTACGCCCACGTCGCGACGGTGCTCCCGTCCGGCGCCCCGCACTCGGTCCCGGTCTGGATCGACCGCGAGGGCGACCGCCTGGCGGTCCTCACATCGCTGGGCTCCCGCAAGGCCCGCAACCTGACCCGCGACCCCCGGGTGGCGATCTCCATCATCGACCACGACCGTCCACAGGCGACGGCCCTGATCCGGGGCCGCCTGACGACGGTCCTGGACGGCGACGAGGGCTGGAAGGTCATCGACCGCATCGCGGCGAAGTACACGGGCGACCCGTACCCGCTGCGCACGGACCGCGTGGTCCTGCTCTTCGAGGCCGACCGCGCCGACGCCTACGACTTCGGCTAGGGCAGTTGGTACTCCCAGCCCTCGGCCCGCCACTCGAACTCGGACCCGACCAGGTCGCGCACCGTGCGCCCGGTGGTCACGTGCTCCAGGGCGCGGTACGTCGCGAGGTGCCCGATGAGCATGATCCGCGTCCCGGCCCACCGGGTC
This sequence comes from Dactylosporangium sp. AC04546, assembly GCF_022095675.1. Lineage (GTDB taxonomy): Bacteria > Actinomycetota > Actinomycetes > Mycobacteriales > Micromonosporaceae > Dactylosporangium. The sequence goes on from NZ_JAHYSG010000167.1 coordinate 19,301, forward strand.
GGCAGGTCGGCGAGGCAGCGGGCCACCCGGGCGATCGCCTGCGCGTGGCTCTCGCCGCCGCCGGGGTACGGCCGGTCGCAGTAGTCCAGGCGGTCCCGCTTGACGTCGGCCCCCGGGGAGCCGTTGCGGGCGCCGAAGTCGCACTCGCGCAGGCGCCAGTCGTGCAGGATCGGCAGGCCGGTGCCGCCGAACGCGATCTCGGCCGTCTCCGCCGCGCGCCGGAGGTCCGAGGTGAAGACCGCCGCGATGCCGTCGTCGCGGCGCCGGCGCCCCAGGTCGGCGGCGTTGCGCCGGCCGCGGTCGCTGAGGCGGCCGGGCAGCCAGCCGGTCGCGATCCCGCGCTCGTTGTCCTCGCTCAATGCGTGTGTCTCGAACACCACATCGATCGCCATCGCACAAACCTACCGGCCGGGGCGCGGTCTCCCGGCTGGAAGGGCGCTGGGGCGGCGATCCACATCGGACGGTCCATGATCAAGGGAAGCATCTGGCTGTCATGGCGACCAGATCGTTCCCACGATCATGGGGCCGGCGCAGCGGGCGGCGCGGTGCCCTCCATCGGACGCCCGGCCGCCACGGCCGCCACGGCCGCCGCGGCCGCCACGGCCGCCACGGGCCTCCGGCGCGGCCGGAGGTCGCGGGTCCTTGGGACGACGGCGATGGCAGCGTCCGTGCCGCCGGGGCGGATGCCCCGGCGGCACGAGCGGTGT
>NZ_JAHYSG010000168.1 GCF_022095675.1 Dactylosporangium sp. AC04546
CGCCCCCCGGACCGGCGCGACGGTCAGGTCGGCCCCGGCCCACGGCCCGGCAGCGGGGGAGCGTGCTCATGCCGGCCGGGCCCGCGCGGCCAGCCGCCCGGCGACCGCCGGCGCGATCGGCCCCGGCGGCGCCGCGACGACGATGTCGAGCCCGTCGAGCAGTGCGGCGACGGCGGTGGTCCACTCGGTCCCCGGGTACGGCACCAGCGCCAGCCGATCCAGCGCGATCCCCATCTCGGCCGCGGCAACCGGACTGAGCGCCGGCAACCCCACGACTGCACACCACGACCCCGCCCGCGACGCCGCGGCGAGCAACGCCAGCAGCACCGACGAGGTGTGCACCGCGATCGTGGCCCCCCGCCGCAGCCCGCCCCCGGGCAGGAGGGCCCGCAGCTCGGACAGCACCGGCAGGGTCCGCGTGACCCCACCCACCTCGGCCGCATGCTCACTGGCCGGCCGCACTACCCCGCTCAGCCCCGCGGCCCGCACCGCCGCCAGCCGATCGATCCGCCGCGGCGTCCGCGGACCTTCCCGGTGATAGGCGGACAAATCAGACAGGGGTTGCTCGGTGGCATGGGACCGCGCCGACCCGAGCACCGAGACCCCGGCCAGGGAGCCAGCCAGAGAGCCGGACGACGAGCGCGACGCCGCGGAACCCCGCCCGGCGAGGCGCGCGACAGCACGCTGCGAACCCGTCAAAGCGCCGGCCGGCAGAGCCTCCTCGGGCGCGCGGCCGAAGACGCGCCCGTCCGAGCCGTCATGGAGGTCGTCGTGCCACCCCTCATACGGATCGCCATAGGCGTCGTCGTAAAACTCGGCGGCCGCCGAAGCCGACATGCCAGCCACGGCACCTGCTCCCCCACTGTCGTGCTGTTCATTCCACCGCCGCCATCCCGCGGCACCCGGCCCACCCGGACGACGGCTGGGCCCAGCGGCGAATGCCCATCGCCAGCCGGCGCGAGGCGCACCCCGCATCACCTGGAGGCCCCCACGGCGCGATGGTCCGGCGCCGTGCGGGGCCGTCCGGCCCGCCCGGGGTGGAGCGGCAGATCTCCCCCCGGGGCCGGGCCGGACCGGTTCAGCTGGCCAGGCCCTCCAGGCGTGGCTGATAGGACAGGCCCAGGCCCACCTCGACGACGGCGATGAACTGCTCCGCGGCGCGCATGAGGTCGTCGGCCTCGCGGGCGGAGACCACCCGCGGGATGCCGGCCTCGGCGGCCGAACGCTTGCTGGCGCCGGCGGCGAAGAACGCCGCCCACTCGGTCAGCTCCGGCGCCACCAGCACCAGCAGCGACCAGACGCTCGTCACCCGGCTGCGCCGGCCGGGTGCGGCGGGAACGGCCCGGGCCGCGAGCACCGCGGCCGCCGCGCGCAGCGCCGCCAGGTGGGCCGTCGCATAGCGCATGCCGTCGGTACGGATCTCGGCCGCCTCCTCGAGCCCGTGCCGGGCGAGGGTCAGCAGCTCCCGCGGAGTGCGATGGGGAAGCGCATGGGCGGGCACCGGAAGCTGCTGCCGGGACGCGCCACCGGCCGGCACGGCAGCCGGGAATCGACTGACGTTGGACGAGCTGGTCGAACGGTTCGTCGGCATCGGTGCTCTCCCTCAGTGGTGCGTCGGCGGGTCAGTGCCCTGGTGGTGCCGTGCCACCGCGGGGGGAGTCGCAGTGACACGCGGATCGTGCATCGAACGGCACCGGCGACGGCGTCGCCGGCCGGGCGTGGAGCTTCCCCACACCACCCCCGGCCGGCTGGGTCGCCGCCCGCCGCCCGGGGGTCGTGGGCGGCGGGCAACGACCCCGCCTGAGGCCAGACCCGCGAAAATCCGGCCTCCGCGGTGTCGCGGACCGCGCTCGGGATCGGCGCCGCGAATCGCCTCCCCGAAGCAGTTCGAACATCCGTTCGATACGCCTAAGACTACACCCGCGGACCCGGGGAACCGCAACGCCGGCACGAGATTTTTCGTACACGCGTTCGCACGTTCACTCCAGCCCCTCCCCCAGGAACCGCCCGAGATCCGCGACCTCGGCCGGCACCGCCGCACGCACCCCCGCGGGCAGCGGCGCGAACGGCTCGAGCGCCACCCGGCGGCCGGCCCGCCGCCACAGCCCGGCGACCCGCCCCTCGGCCAGGATCGTGGCCCCGACCATGCCCCCACCGGCGTTGACCAGCCGGGCGTGCTCCGGCGCCAGGACGAAGGAGCGGTCGCGATGGCCGAGCAGCACCGGGTCGAACGCCCCGAGCAGGCGGACCGCCGGCACCTCGGGCACCGCCCCCGGCTCCGGCGCCCCGTCGCCGAGCACCTCGAACGCCCGCCGCGCGGCGGCGGACGGCAGCCCCGACCAGGCCGCCAGGTCGGCGGGCCCGGCCGGCCCGTAGCCCAGCAGGTATCGCCGGGCGAGCTCCCCCAGCGCCTCGTCCCCCGCGAACGCCGGCACCACCGCCGGCCCCGCGACCACCGACGGCTCCCCGCGCGCCAGGTCGGGCCCGCGCGTGACCAGCCCGGACATCGCCGCATAGGCGACCAGGTGGGCCGGCGCCTGCCCGGACGGGTCGATCCGAACACCGCGCTCCACGACCCGCCGCACCAGCTCGGCCCGGCCAACAGGGCCGCCGGCCACCACCGCCTCGACCGCGGCGAGGGCCCGCACGCAGGTCTCCCCGTCGAGGCCCAGCTGCTCCCGCCGCCGGCGGCCGGCGGCCAGGTTGAGCGGGGCGAAGAGCGCATGCAGCCAGCCGTGGTCGGCCGCGGTGACCAGGTGCAGCGTGTTGCGCATCAGCCAGGTGCGCACCGTCTCCCCGGCGGTCAGGGACCGGTCGGCGTCGGCCGCGACCAGCCCGGCCGTGCGGGCACGCACGGCTAGGCGGGCGGCCGGCATCGACTGGGCCTGCACCCCGACGACCCGCTCGACCGCGGCGGCGACCGTCGCGGCGGGCGGCCCCGCGAGGAGCTGCGCAGCCAGCCTGAGGGACATACCCGGGACCATAGCCAGGGGGTACGACAAAAAATGGTCCGGGCAAGATAGGAGCCATGCAGTCGCATCCCAACGTGCAGGCGGTCCAGGACGCGCTCGACGCGGCCGGGGCCCGCGACGCCGCCGGCGAGCCCGGCCGGGTCAAGGTCCTCGACGAGCCCGTGCACACCGCGGCGGCCGCCGCCGCGGCGCTCGGCATCGAGGTCGGGCAGATCGCCAACTCGCTGATCTTCGACGCCGACGGCGAGCCGCTGCTCGTGCTGACCTCGGGCGCCCACCGGGTCGACACCGCCAAGGTCGCCGCCCTGCTCGGGATCGGCAAGGTCAAGCGGGCCAGCGCCGACTTCGTCCGCGACCACACCGGCCAGGTCATCGGCGGGGTCTCCCCGCTCGGCCACCCCAAGCCGCTGCGCACGCTGGTCGACGAGGACCTCGGCCAGTACGGCGAGATCTGGGCGGCGGGCGGCATCCCCCAGGCGGTCTTCCCGATCACGTTCGCGGAGCTCGTGCGCGTCACCGCCGGTACCGCCGCATCCGTCGCGTGACGGTCAGGCTCTTCGTCTGGCGCGTGCGTCCCGCCGCCGTCCCGCTCGCCTTCTGGTCGATGGCGGTGGACCGCCGCCCGCTCAGCAGATCGGCCGCGTTCGCCAAGCTGCTCGGCACCGGCCGGGGCAGCGAGTTCGGCGTGGGCGCGGCGGATCTCACGCGGTGGGCAGCGGTGGTCGTCGACGGCCCGGAGCCTCCGATGCGCGGCGCCGTCCAGCGGACGGTCCTGACCCTGGAGCCGATCGCGAGCCGTGGCACCTGGTCGGGACAGGAGCCGTTCCGAAATGCCGGAGAACAGCGAGAAGGACCCATCGCCGTCCTGACCAGAGCACGCCTGCGCCCCGCCAGGGCCGTCCAGTTCTGGCGGGCCGTCGATCCCGTGTCCAGGAGCCTGCGGCAGGCCGACGGCCTGCTCTGCGCTCTGGGCGTCGGCGAAGCCCCCGTAGGATTCCAGGGCACGGTGAGCGTGTGGCGCTCGGCGGCGGATATCGTGCGTTTCGCGTACCGTCAGCCCGAGCACGCCGAGGTCGTGGAGCGCACGGTCCGGCTCGGGTGGTACGCGGAGGAGTTGTTCGCCCGGTTCCGGGTCCTCGGCGTCGACGGCGATCGGGAGGTGCTCGGTTGGAGGGACGGCCCGTGAGGCTGGTGCGCTGGCGCGGCGAGGACCTGCTCCAGCGCCTCGACGACGTCATCGCGGTCTACGGCGAGGCGATGGGCTACTCCGTGCAGCTGCTGCAGACCCGCCGCGGCTACGTCGCCGGACACACCCGCCGGGAGGCGTTCCAGGCGGTCGCGACGCTGGACGACGACGACAATCTGCTCGGCTTCGGCTACGGCTACCGCGGCACGTCCGGCCAGTGGTGGCACGACCAGGTGCGCAACGCGCTGCGCCGCGACCACCGCAAGTTCTGGCTCGGCAACTGCTTCGAGCTGGTCGAGCTGCACGTCCGCCCGCACGCGCAGGGGCACGGCATCGGCGCGCGCCAGCTGCACGAGCTGCTGACGAACGCGCACCACCACCAGACGGTGCTGCTGTCCACCCCGGAGGCGCCCGAGGCGACCTCGCGGGCCTGGCGGCTGTACCGCCGGTTCGGCTTCGTCGACGTCCTGCGGCACTTCAACTTCCCGGGCGACGACCGCCCGTTCGCCGTCCTCGGCCGGCAACTGCCACTGTGAGAGGGCTCTGGATCCTGTTCGGAGCCCTCGTCCTCGCCGAGATCGGCTACCCGCTCGCCGGCGGCCGCACCCGCGCGGCGCTCGTGGTCGCGACCGTCGTCGCCGGCTACCTCCTCTCCGTGCTGCACGCCTGGACCACCCGCGGCCCTCGCACCGCCGCGGCCCTGATCGCCGTGACGACCGCCGGCGGCCTGCTCGTCGAGGCGGTCGGCCGGGTCACCGGCGTCCCGTTCGGCGACTACGACTACACCGGCGCCCTCGGCCCCCGGCTGCTCGGCGTGCCGCTCGTCATCCCGCTCGCCTGGACCTGGATGGCCTGGCCGGCCTGGGTGGCGGCGGGGCGCCTGACGAAGACGGCGCCCGCCCGTATCGGGGTGGCCGGCCTCGGCCTGGCGAGCTGGGACCTGTTCCTCGATCCGCAGATGGTGTCCGAGGGGTACTGGCAGTGGTCGGGCACGGCGACCGCCCTGCCCGGCGTGCCGGGGATCCCGGTCACCAACTACGCCGGCTGGCTGGTCGTGGCGACGGCGATGATGGCCCTGCTGCGGCTGGCGGGCGGCCCCGACCGGCCCGGTGCCGACGCACCGATGCACGCGCTCTACCTGTGGACGTACGCCTCCTCCGTCCTGGCCCACGCGGTCTTCCTCGGCCTGCCCGCCTCGGCCGCCTGGGGAGCCGTGGGCATGGGCCTCGTCGCGATCCCGCTGGCGGTGCGACTGTGGCGATCCTGACCGCGGTCGCGGTCGCCGTGCTGGCCGCGCTCACGCTGCACACCGTCGTCAATGCCTTCCTGCTGCGGCGGCCATCGAGCCAAGGCGATGCCCGCAACGTCGCCGTCCTGCTGCCGCTGCGCGACGAGGCGCACCGCGTCGAGCCCTGCCTGCGGGCGCTGCTGGCGCTGCGCGGCGACCCGGCGATCCTCGTGCTCGACGACGGCTCCACGGACGGCACCGCCGAGCTGGTCCGGCGGGTCGGCGGCGACCGGTTCACGCTGCTGTCCGGGCGGCCCCTGCCCGACGGCTGGCTGGGCAAGCCGCACGCGTGCCAGCAGCTGGCCGAGGCGGCGACAGCCGACGTGCTGGCATTCATTGATGCAGATGTCGTACTGGCTGAGGACGCGCTCGAGCGCACCGGCGCACTGCTGGAACAGTCCGGCGTCGATCTCCTCAGCCCCTACCCGCGCGTCGAGACCGGCACCGTCGGCGAGCGGCTCGTGCAGCCGCTGCTGCAGTGGTCGTGGCTGACGTTCCTGCCGCTGCGCGCGATGGAGCGCTCGCCCCGCCCGTCGCTGGCCGCCGCCGGCGGGCAGTTCCTGCTGGTCCGGCGGGCCGCGTACGACCGGGCCGGCGGGCACGCGGCCGTGCGCGACAAGGTGCTGGAGGACATCGAGCTGGCCCGCGCGGTGAAGCGCACCGGCGGGCGGATCGCGCTCGCCGACGGCTCCGGGCTGGCCCGCTGCCGGATGTACACGTCGTGGCGGGAGCTCGCCGACGGCTACGGCAAGTCGCTGTGGGCCTCGTTCGGCTCGCCGGCCGGCGCCGTGGCGGTCGTCGGGCTGCTGCTCGCGCTCTACGTGGCGCTGCCGCTGACGGCGCTGCTCGGGCAGTGGCCGGGCCTGCTCGCGTACGGCCTCGGCGTCGCCGGGCGGCTGGTCAGCGCCCGGGCGACCGGCGGCCGGGCGGTCGACGCGCTGGCCCACCCGGTGTCGGTGGTGCTGTTCGCGTGGCTGGTGGCGCGCTCGTTCGCTCGCCGGCGGCGGGCCACCTGGAAGGGGCGGCCGGCGTGGCGTCCGTGATCGTCGTCGGGGCGGGCGTGGGCGGGCTCGCGGCCGCGGTACGCCTGCGGGCGGCCGGCCACGCGGTGACCGTCTTCGAGCAGGCCCCGGTCGCGGGCGGCAAGCTCGGCGTCCACGAGCGGGACGGGTTCCGTTTCGACACCGGGCCGAGCCTGTTCACGCTGCCGCAGGTCGCCGCTGAGCTGTTCGCGGCCACCGGCGGGCCGTCGCCGCTCGACCTGGTCCCGCTCGACCCCGTCGTGCGCCACCACTTCCCCGACGGCACCGTGCTCGACTCGGGCCCTGACTTCGCCGACCGCATCGGGGCCGCCCTCGGGGCCGAGGCGGCGGCCGACTGGCGCCGGCTGTGGAGGCGCGCCGCCCGGGTCTGGGAGGCGTCGTGGCAGCATGTGCTGACGGCGCCGGTGGACAGCCCGCTGCGGATGGCCGGGCTGGCCTGGCGGCTGCGCGACCTGGCCGCGATCGCGCCCGGGCGCACCCTCGCCGGGCTGGCCCGCACGCACCTGCGGGACCCGCGGCTGCGGACGCTGCTGGCGCGGTACGCCACCTACACCGGCGCCGACCCGCGCCGCGCACCGGCCGCGCTGCTCGCGATCCCCTACGCGGAGCTGGCGTTCGGCGGCTGGTACCTGCGCGGCGGCCTGCGGACGCTCGCCGGCGCGCTACTGGACCGCTGCGCCGACCTCGGCGTGCGGGTCCACACCGGCACCGCGGTCGACCGGATCCTGACGGCCGGCAACGCGGCGTGCGGGGTGCGGCTGGCCGGCGGCACCGACGTGCCCGCCGACGTGGTGGTCGCCAACGCCGACGCGCTGCACGTGTACCGCGACCTGCTGCCCGCCATACCGCGAGCCGCCGCCCGCGCCCGCCGGCTGGAGGCCCGCAGCCTGGGCGGGTTCGTCCTGCTGCTCGGGCTGCGCGGCCGCACCCCCGGCCTGGCCCACCACACGGTGTGGTTCCCGCGCGACTACGACGCCGAGTTCGACGCGATCTTCGACCGGCCGGCCCGCCCGGTCGACGACCCGACCGTCTTCGTGACCTGCGCCGACGACCCGGCGGTCCGGCCGGAGGGGCACGAGGGCTGGTTCGTGCTCGTCAACGCGGCGCCGCAGGGCGCGCTCGACTGGGCCGAGCACCGCGACGCCTACGCCTCGCGCGTCCTCGAGGTGCTCGCGGCCCGGGGGGTCGACGTGCGGGACCGGCTGCTGTTCCAGGAGGTGCTGACACCCGCCGACCTGGAGGCGGCGACCCGGACGCCGGGCGGGGCGATCTACGGCACGGCGAGCCACGGGCTGCTGCGGCCGCCGAACGTCGGGCCGGTGCGGGGTCTGTACCTGGTGGGCGGCTCGGTGCATCCGGGCGGCGGGCTGCCGCTGGTCATGCTGTCAGCGAAGATCGTGGCCGACCTCATCGGCCCGGCGCGCTGAGCTGCCTGCGGACCGTTCGGAGCAGCTGGATCAGGCCGGCTGCGGTGACGACCAGCATGACCGCGAGGGCGGCGACGGCCGCTTCCGGGCCGGCCGCGGCCGTTGCCAGCAGCCCGAAGATCGCGATCAGGACGCGGGTCGGGCGCTCGGCGACCGTGACGGTCCCGATGTCCGACATGCCGGCGACGGTGGCGCGGGCTCTGACGTACTCGTGCAGCCACATCACGGCTGTGCACCCCACCGCCAGCCAGACCGGCGCACCCAGCAGCCAGAACGCAGCCATCCAGGCGGCTTCTGACAACCGGTCGGCGACCGAGTCCCACACCTGCCCGAGCCGGCTCGCGCGGCCGGTGACGACGGCGAGGACGCCGTCGACGCTATCGGCCACGGCGGAGAGCAGCACGAGCACCGCGCCCCCGACCGCCCACCAGCGTCCACCGAGCGCTGTGACCGGCACCGCGGCGGCTAGCAGCAGGCCCGCCGCCGTCGCCGCGTTCGGGTCGCGGACGCCCATGCGGACCATCGCAGCGCCGACACGGTACGACAGGCGCAGCCATCCACGCACCGGCGGCGACGCGGTGCGCGGGTCGTAGCCGCCGTGGGACGCCGACCAGCGCTCGGCGTAGTCGTCCCAGCTAGATGCGGGCACCGACGCCGAGCTGCTGCCAGACCTCGCGGGTGGCCGTGGAGCGGTTGAAGGTGATGAAGTGGATGCCGGGCACGCCCTCGTCGAGCAGCCGCTGGCTCATCGCGCTGAGGTGGTCGATGCCGAGCCGCCGCACCGCCTGCGGGTCGTCGGCGACGCGCTCGAACTGGGCCGCGAGCTTCGCCGGGAACGGCGCCCCCGACAGCTGCTGCGACCGCGCGATCGTGCCGATGTTGGTGACCGGCATCACACCCGCGACGATCGGCGTCGCGCACCCGGTCGCCGCGACCCGGTCGCGCAGCCGCAGGTAGTCGTCGGCATCGAAGAACATCTGGGTGATCGCGAAGTCGGCCCCGGCCCGGCACTTGCGCACGAAGTTCGCGGTGTCCGACTCGACGTCGGGCGAGCGGGGGTGCTTGTACGGGAACGCGGCCACCCCGATGCTGAAGTCGCCGGCCTCGCGGACCAGCCGCACGAGGTCCTCGGCGTAGAGCACGCCCTCCGGGTGCCGCACCCACTCCGCGTTGGGGTCGCCCGGCGGGTCGCCGCGCACCAGCAGGAAGTTGCGGATCCCGGCCCCGGCGAGCTGCCCGATCACGTTGCGCAGCTCCGCGACGGAGTGGTTGACCGCCGTGAGGTGCGCCATCGGCAGCAGCGTGGTCTCGGCGGCGACCCGCTCGGTCACCGACACGGTGGTGTCCCGCGTGGTCCCGCCCGCACCGTACGTGATCGACACGAACGACGGCTGGAGCGGCTCCAGCTCCCGGATCGTCTGCCAGAGCTGCCGGTCCGCCTCCGGGGTCTTCGGCGGCGAGAACTCAAACGAGAAGGTCGGCGCCTGCTCGGCGATCAGCTGACCGATCGCGGCAGGGCCACCGCCCATGACAGAAGGAAGTCCGAGAGCCACGCTCCGACTGTAGTGCCCGCCGCCCCCGCTCCGGCACCTGCGGGGCGCCGAATCCTGTCGTACCCCGGCGGTAGAAATGTGGTCGGACGCTCATCGGCGCGGGGTTGCCGCCGCCTTCCACGAAGGGAGCGTGTCGCATGGTGTCCGACGAGGGCGAGTCGCTGGGTCTCCTGCTGACCCGCCGCCGCCTGGAGCTGGGCCGCTCCCAGCTCCGCCTGGCCGAGCAGCTCTGCGCCGCCGCGGGCGCCCCGACCGTGACCCGTCACGAGATCTCCCGCTGGGAGCGCGAGGAGCGGGTGCCGACGGGCACCTGGCTGGCCTGGCTCGCCCTGGTCCTGGAGGTCCCGCTGGAAACCCTGGAGCGCGCGGCCGCCCGCACCCGCCGCCGCACACCGGCGCCCTCGCCGGGCACCCTGGAGCGGACCGCGCCCCGCGCTCCCGCACCGACGCCCCGGCCCGGCCCGCCGGACCCGGCCCGCGGCACCGCCGGTGGGGTCCGGGTCGCCGAGCTGCGCCGGATGGACGACCTGCTGAGCGGGCCCGAGCTGGTCGCGGCGGTCGGCACCGCGCTCCGCGCGGCGGTCCGGGACGCGGAGGCCCGGCGCGCCGGCGGCCGATACCCGCGCGACGCCCTCGCCCACGTCGCCGAGCTGCTGCAGCTCTCGGCCTGGGTCACGGCCGACCACACGCTCACCGACGTCACCGAGCCGCTCCGGCGCGGGGTCCGGCTGGCCCTGACCGCCGGCCACCGTCCCCTCGCCGGCCACCTGCTGGGCTGCCTGGCCCAGCTGAGCGCCGAGGCAGCCCTCCGCGCCGCCACCACCGCCGGTCTCCCCGGAGCCGCGGGCTTTGGGGCCGCCGACCTTTCCGCAGCCGCCGCCTGTTCCGGAGCCGCTGGCCTTTCCGGAGCCGCCGGGCTTTCCAGGGCCGGGCGGCTGGCGGCGCTTCGGCTGGCGCGGGCCGGGCGGCGGGTCGCGGCGCCCGCCGATGCGGGGACGTCGGCGGTGTTGTGGCTGCGGGAGGCGTATGCGGCGGCCGTGGCCGGCGAGCGCCGCGCCTGCGACGAGGCCCTGGCCGCGGCCGAGCGGGTCCACGCCCGGCGCGACCCGGCGCTGGACGCCCCCTGGACGTACTGGCTCGACGACGCCCACCTCACCGCCGCCACCGGCCGCTGCCACGCCGTCCTCGGCCGGGGCCGCCCGGCCGTGCCGCTGCTCGAACGAGCGCTGGCGACGAGGTCTGTGCGCTTCCGCGCGGCCGGCCTCACCGCGACGGCCCTGGCCCGGGCCCACATCGCCGCCGGCGACCTGGACGCGGCCTGCGCCGCGGCCCGCTCCGCCCTGCTCTGGTGCGTCCGGTCCGGCTCCCTGCGCACCCGGCACGACCTGCGGATGGTCGAGCCGGCCCTGCGCCGCGCGGCCGCCTTCCGTGAGTACGCGGAACTCGCCGACGCCGTCCTCCCCCAACCGTCACCGCTTCGGGGCCGCCCCGCCACCCGCGCAACCGCCTGACACCACCCACGCCCCACCCCTGGCCGACGAATCAGAAATGCCGGATTCAGCCGAACGGCGGAAGTGTGAGGTGGGCGAGGGCCGTACCGGCGAGTCGGCAATCGTCCAGCGATGCGGCTAGCGTCATCGCCGTGACGCACCCCTTTCTTGACCGGGCCGACCTTCGGGCCCGGGTGCAGGGCGCCCTACAGCAGTTCCTGGAGCGGCGTCGGGCCCGGCTGACGGAGATCGAGGCGGCCGCGCTCCGGCCCGTCGCCGACGCCATCGACGCCCTCGTGCTCGGGGGTGGCAAGCGGCTGCGGCCCGCGTTCGCCTACTGGGGGTACCGAGCGGCCGGCGGCGCCGACGCCGACGAGGTCGTCGCGGCAGTGTCGGCGCTCGAGCTGGTGCAGGCCAGCGCGCTCATCCACGACGATGTCATGGACGGATCGGAGACCCGGCGCGGGGAGCCGGCCGTGCACATGCGGTTCGCCGGGCTGCACGCGGAGGCCGGGTGGCGCGGCGACGCCGCCGGGTTCGGGACGGCGGCGGCGATCCTGCTCGGGGACCTGTGCCTGGTGTGGTCCGACGAGATGCTGCACACCAGCGGGATGGACCCGCTGGTCGTCGCGCGGGCGCGGCCCGTGTTCGACGAGATGCGCACCGAGGTGACCGTCGGGCAGTACCTCGACGTGCAGACCCAGGCGACCGGCGACACGTCGACCGAACGGGCGAGCCTGGTGGCGCGGTTCAAGTCGGCGAAGTACACGATCGAGCAGCCCCTGCTGTTCGGGGCCGCGCTCGCGGGGGCGCCGGCCGAGCTGGTCAAGGCGTACTCGGCGTTCGGGCTGCCGCTCGGCGAGGCCTTCCAACTGCGCGACGACGTGCTCGGCGTGTTCGGCGACCCACTGGTGACCGGCAAGCCGGCCGGCGACGACCTGCGCGAGGGCAAGCGGACCTACCTGGTGGCCGCCGCGCTGGAGCGGCCGGAGGGGCGGGTCCTCGGCGAGCGGCTCGGCGACCCCGCCCTCGACGCCGCCGGCGTGGCCGAGCTGCGCGAGGTGATCGTGCGGACCGGGGCGCTGGAGCGCACCGAGCAGCGGATCGCGGCGCTCACCGGGGCCGCGCTCGATGCGCTGCAGAAGGCCGAGCTCACGGACGAGGCGCGCGAGGTGCTCAACGGTCTCGCTCAGGCCGCGACCCAGCGCGTCGGGTAGGCAGCCACATCCAGAGCGACAGCGACGCCAGGATCAGCGCGAAGCCGAACGCGAGGTCCTCGACGGGGGCATTCACCAGCCGTACCCCCAGGATCGCGTCGGGAGCGTAGAGCACCACGCCCCGCCCGGTGAGGATCCCGTTCGAGAGCAGCTGGAAGCCCAGGATGATCGGATACGCGCACCAGAACACCCGCCCGAGGACCAGGCGGGTGCGCAGGATCAGGACGTCGAGCAGCACGGCCGCCACCACACCGGCGGCGGCCGCCATCGTGTAGGTCATCGGCGCGACGACCACCGCAGCAGCGTCTGCCGGGTCGCCTCGAAGCCGAGGATCGCACACAGCGGTACCACGACGAAGAACAGAACCTCCTCCAGCGGCAGCCCGCCCGGGAACGTCACGCCGACGAGCTGGCGCGGGTCGAAGGTCCAGTGCCCGGCGCGGATCGCGAGCAGGTCCCAGACCACGAAGACGGCGGCGACCGGCGCGATGGTGAGCACGAGCCGCCGGACCTGGCGCAGGACGCCGACCTTGAGCAGCGGCTCCAGCCACAGCGCGCCGGCCAGGCAGCCGCCCAGGACCAGCAGGTAGGTCATCAGAAGCCCAGCGCCTGCGCGCGCCGCTTGACCTCGGTCGCCCGGTTGCCGCGCAGCGCCTCGGCCGGGGTGCCCGGCAGCGACTCGTCGGGCGTATACAGCCACCGCAGTGCCTCATCGTCGTTGTACCCAGCGTCGAGCAACAGCGTGAGCACGCCCGGCAGGTGCTTCACCACGGCCCCCTCCAGGATGAACTCCGCCGGGATGCGCAGCACGCCGCTCTCCCGGACCGCGATCAGCGCGTGGTCGCGGACGAGCTGGTGGACCCGGTTCACCGGGATGCCGAGGAGTTCGGCGACGTCGGGCACGGTCAGCCACTCGGCGGGCCCTACAGGTAGTTCGGTCACCCCAACACACTGCCACGTCCGGGGACGTGACATGAAGACAGGAAGGCAACGGCAGTGGCGCTCTGGCACAAGGTCGGCCGGGAGCTCGCGGGGGCCTGGCGTTCCGCGCGGTACGACGTGATGCGGCACCGCCGGCGGCGTGTCCTGCTGCGCCTCGCGGGCGCGGAGACGGCCGAGTTCGGCCCGCGCGGCCACCGCGGGCTGCACGTGGCGAAGCGCCCGCCGCGGCGGATCGCGGCCGGTGCCGGGGTGGCGCTGCTGGTGGCCGGCGGGGCGGCCGGCACGTACCTGGCGGTCGCCAGCAGCCTGACGGCGCTGACGAGCGACCCGGCGCAGCCGCCGATGGCGCAGCCGGCGGCGCCCGCGCCGGCGCCGACGGGCGCGGCGCCGGCACCACGGGCGAACCCGCTGCCCGACCCGACCCAGCCCCGCCCGCAGGTCCGGCGCATGACCCCGCCACCGGTCATCGCCCTGCCCCCGATCACCCAGCCGCTGCCGACCACGAACGAGCCCGAGAGCACGCCGACGCCGTCGGCCAGCCCCAGCGGAAGTCCGAGCCCATCACCGAACGTGACCGAGTCATCGGCGAGTAGTAGCCCCACAAGGTCCCCCAAATGGGGACAACACGGTGACGACAGCGCCGCGTCGGGCCAATCCGGCGCTGGGCGCTGAGGAATCGGCCTCACCAGCCGTACACTCGCAGCCGATGGATACCACGGTCGCCGATCCACTGCTCGGTGCGCTTGTCGACGGGCGCTACCGCGTTCGCTCGCGTGTCGCCAAGGGCGGCATGGCGACGGTCTATACGGCGCTTGACGAGCGCCTGGAGCGCACGGTAGCGCTGAAGATCATCCATCCCGCGCACTCGCGGGACCCGCAGTTCGTCGATCGCTTCACCGAAGAGGCGAAGACGATCGCGCGCCTGACCCACCCCAACGTGGTCGCCGTCTACGACCAGGGCACCCACCAGGGCCTGCCGTATCTCGTGATGGAGTACGTGCGCGGCCGCACGCTGCGCGAGGTGCTGGCCGAGCGCCGCCGCCTCCAGCCGCAGGAAGCGCTCGCGATCATGGAGCAGATGCTCGCCGCGATCGCCGCCGCACACCGGGCCGGGCTCGTGCACCGCGACGTCAAGCCGGAGAACGTGCTGGTCGCGGAGGCGCCGGGCGACACCCACAACATCATCGACGGCGTGGTCAAGGTCGCCGACTTCGGGCTGGCGCGGGCCGTCGAGGCGAGCGCCGACGAGACCGGCTCGCACCTCATGGCCACCGTCGCCTACGTGGCCCCCGAGCTGGTCACCGACGGGCACGCCGACCCGCGCACCGACGTCTACTCGGCCGGCATCGTGCTGTTCGAGATGCTCACCGGGCGGGTGCCCTACGAGGCCGACCGCCCCGTCGAGGTGGCGTGGCAGCACGTCGACCGCGACGTGCCGTTCCCCTCGCGGTACGTGCCGGGGCTCCCGAACGCCGTCGACGACCTCGTCGCCCGGGCCACCCGCCGCGACCCCGGCGCCCGGCCGACCGACGCCGGCGCGCTGCTCTCCGAGGTCCAGGCCTGCCGGGACGACATCGGCGTCGAGCTCGCCACCCGGTCGCGGCCGCTCGCCCAGCCGACCGTGGTCGTGCCCCGGGTCGAGTCGGTCCCCCAGACGTACCACACGCAGCAGCCGCAGCAGCGGCCCGCGTGGGCCCGCCTCCCCGGGGGCGGACCGGCCCAGCCGCCCGCCCGGCGCCGCCGCGCGCCTGAGCCCAGCGGCGCGGGCGGCAAGCTCACCGAGCTGATGGCGCAGATCAACGCCAACCCGCGGACCCGCCTCACGGTGATCGCGGCGATGCTGACGGTCGGCCTGCTCGTGGCCATCGGCGGATACTGGCTCGGCGTCGGGCGTTACACGGACGCGCCGGACCTCACGCAGTACAAGCGCGACCAGATCGTCGAGATGGCCCGGGCGAACGGGTTCAAGGTCCAGTTCACCGAGCCCAAGTTCGACGCATCGGTACCGAAGGACAAGGTGCTCGTCCAGGACCCCGGCCCCGGCGGGCGCATCCTCGACGGCGGCACCATCTCGATCACGCTCTCGCTGGGCCCCGAGGTCTACAAGGTGCCCGACATCGCCGGCAAGGAGTACGACCTCGCGCTGGTCGACCTGCAGGCCATGAAGCTCACCGCCACCCGCGCGGAGAAGTTCGACGACGCCGTGCCGCCCGGCTACGTGGTCGACACCGAGCCGAAGATCGGCACGCAGGTCAACCCCGGCTCCGCCGTCACCGTCTACGTCAGCAAGGGCCCCAACCCGGTCAAGGTGCCGCTGCTCATCGGCAAGCAGCTGGACGCGGCCAAGCAGGAGCTCTCAAAGGTCCACATCCAGCTCGGCCGGGTCGAGGAGGTCGATAGCGACAAGCCCAAGAACGAGGTCGTCTCGCAGAGCATCGGCGACGGCAACAGCGTCACCGACGGCATGGTCATGGACCTGCAGATCTCGAAGGGCCCGGCGATGGTCACCGTGCCGAAGGTGACCGACATGCAGCTCCAGGACGCGCGCCAGCAGCTCGAGGCCATGGGCTTCAAGGTCGACGCGCAGGGCTTCGGCACGGTCCGCCAGCAGGACCCGGCGCCGGGCACCCCGGTGCAGCCGGGCAGCACGATCCGCCTGTTCGCGTTCTTCTGATGACGACCGCACGGATCGGCGGGCATGCGCCCGCCGCCGGCGGTCTGGCGAAGGCGGCGCTGCGCTACATCGACCGGACCGGCGCCACGGCCGTGCAGGTGTACGTCAGCAACCCGCGCGGCTGGGCCCTCACGGCCGGCGACCCGAAGCAGGACGAGGCGTTCCTCAAGGGCTGCGCCGAGCAGGGCGTGACGGCCTACGTCCACGCGGCCCTGCTGGTCAACCTGGGCTCCCCCACCGAGGCCACGGTCGCCAACTCGCTCGCGACCCTGGAGCACGCCCTGCGGCGCGGCAAGGAGATCGGCGCCCACGGCGTGGTCTTCCACGCGGGCTCGGCCGTCGACGCCGCGCACACCGCCACGGCGTTCGCGACGGTCCGGGCCGGGCTGACGCCCCTGCTGGACCGGGCCGAGCGCGAGGGCTGGCCCCCGCTGCTGGTCGAGCCGAGCGCGGGCGGCGGCCGCTCGCTGGCCTCGCGCGTGGAGCACCTGGCGGACTACCTGGCGGCCGTGGACCACCACCCGCACCTGGGCGTCTGCTTCGACACCTGCCACGCGTGGGCGGCCGGCCACGACCTGGCCGGCCCCGGCGGCATGACGGCGACGCTGGACACCCTGGTGGCGGCGGTCGGCGAGCACCGGCTCCGGCTGATCCACGCCAACGACTCGAAGGACGCGTGCGGCTCGCTCCGCGACCGCCACGAGTCCCTGGGCAAGGGCACGATCGGTGCCGCCGCCTTCACCGAGCTGCTGGCCCACCCCGCGACCAGCGGCGTGCCGCTCGTCGTGGAGACCCCGAGCGGCGCCGACGCCGCCGAGCACGCGGCGGACATCGCCCTGCTGCGCGCCGCCGCTCAGGACAGCAGCGCGGGCAGCACCGCCTCCGCGTGAGCGATGCCCTCGTCGGTCTGGTCCAGGTGGGTCACCAGGCGGACCAGGCGCGGTCCGAGCACCGACGTCAGGATGCCCCGCTCCCGGGCCGCCGCGGCGAACGCCGGGCCGTCCAGCCCGGCCTTGGTCAGGTCCAGCGGCACGATGTTGGTGCGGATCCGGTCCGGGTCGACCACGCCGGCCGGAGCGAGCGCCTCGGCCAGGCGGCGGGCCCGGGCGTGGTCGTCGGCCAGGCGGCCGATGTTGTGGCGCAGCGCATACAGGCCGGCGGCGGCCAGGATGCCCGCCTGCCGCATGCCGCCGCCGAGCCGCTTGCGCAGCTTGCGGGCCGCGGCGATCCGCTCCGCGGAGCCGACGACGAGCGAGCCGACCGGCGCGCCGAGGCCCTTCGAGAGGCACACCGACAGCGTGTCGAACAATGCGCCGTACGTGGCCAGGGGCACCCCGTCGGCCACGTGCGCGTGCCAGATGCGCGCGCCGTCGCAGTGCAGGTGGACGCCGTAGCGGTCGGCGACCGAGCGCAGGTCCTGCAGCGCGGAGAGCGGGATGACCCCGCCGCCACCGCGGTTGTGGGTCTGCTCGACGGCGATCGCGCGGGTCGGGACGGCGACGAAGCCCTCCGGGCGGACCATCGACTCGACCACGGCGACGTCCACGTCCGCGCCGACGGCCGGCCAGGTGCGGGTCGACAGGCCGCTCAGGGCGGCCGCCGCGCCGATCTCGTCGCTGACGATGTGCGCGGCGGCGTCGCAGAGCAGCTCGTCGCCGCGCGGGACGGCGAGCTGCAGCGCGATCTGGTTGGCCATCGTGCCGCTCGGGGCGAACAGCGCCGCCTCGTGGCCGAACATCGCCGCGACCTCGGCCTGCAGCTCGTGGATCGTCGGGTCCTCGTCGAAGACGTCGTCGCCGACCACTGCCGACGCCATCGCCTCGCGCATCGCGGGCGACGGCGTGGTGAGCGTGTCGGAGCGGAAGTCGACGACCGGGTCAGCCACGCAGCATCTCCGCCACGAGGAAGGCGAGCTCCAGCGACTGCTGGGTGTTGAGACGCGGGTCGCAGGCCGTCTCGTAGCGGCCCGGGAGGTCCTCGTCGACGATCGCCTGGGCGCCGCCGAGGCACTCGGTGACGTCCTCGCCGGTCAGCTCGACGTGCAGGCCGCCGGGGTGGGTCTGCAGCTCGCGGTGCACCTCGAAGTAGCCGAGCACCTCGTCGACGATCCGGTCGAAGTGGCGGGTCTTGTACCCGTTCGACGACTCGTGGGTGTTGCCGTGCATCGGGTCGCACTGCCACACGACCCGGCAGCCGGCCGCGGTGACCTTCTCGACGATCGGCGGGAGCGCGTCGCGGACCTTGGTGCTGCCCATGCGCGAGACGAACGTGAGCCGGCCGGGCACGTTGTTCGGGTTGAGCTTCTCGAACAGCTCGATGGCCTGCTCCGGCGTCGTGGTCGGGCCGAGCTTGACCCCGATCGGGTTGGCGATGCGCGACATGAAGTCGACGTGCGCGCCGTCGATCTGCCGGGTGCGCTCGCCGATCCACAGGAAGTGCCCGGACAGCCCGTAGGGCTTGCCGCCGGCGATGCGCGCGAGGGGCCGCTCGTACTCCAGGGCGAGGGCCTCGTGGGAGCAGTACAGCGTGACCGTGCGCAGCGCCTCGTCGTCGTTGACCCCGCAGGCCTGCATGAACCGCAGCGCGCGGTCGATCTCCCGGGCGATCGCCTCGTACCGCTGGCCCGCCGGCGAGGTGACCACGAAGCCCTTGTTCCAGTCGTGCACCGCGTGCAGGTCGGCCATGCCGCCGCCGAGGTACGCCCGCAGCATGTTCATCGCGCTGGACGAGTTGGCGTAGGCCCGCACCATCCGCTGCGGGTCGGCCACCCGGGCCTGCGGGTCCTGGTCGAGCGAGTTGATCATGTCGCCGCGGTACGCCGGGAGACCCAGCGAGTCCAGGGGCGCGGAGCGGGGCTTGGTGAACTGGCCCGCGACCCGGCCGATCTTGATGACGGGCAGCGAGGCACCGTACGTGAGCACCACGGCCATCTGCAGCAGCGTCCGCGCGTTGGCGAGCACGTGCGCCTCGGTGTTGTCGGCGAACGTCTCGGCGCAGTCGCCGCCCTGCAGCATGAACGCCTTGCCGTCGGCCACCAGGGCGAGCCGCTCGCGGAGCTGGTCGACCTCGTAGGGCGCGACGATCGGCGGCACCGAGGACAGCAGCGAGCCGACCTCGTCGACCGCCTCCTGGTCCGGCCACGGCGGCACCTGCGCGCGGGGCATGCTGCGCCACCGGTCGAGCCCGAACTCGTCGTCGTCCTGGTTGCCCGGGACGGCCGCGCGGGAGATCTCCGGACCGGGGTAAGTGAAGTGATGCCACTCCTGCCGCATGAGACCAAAGCGTAGCGACCGCGCGGCCGGGGGTGACGGTCGCCATCCCACCCTTCTCACGCCCCGGGACCACCCTCCCCGCCGGCCGCC
>NZ_JAHYSG010000169.1 GCF_022095675.1 Dactylosporangium sp. AC04546
CGGAGACCTCTTCAGTTATCGATCACCGCCACGCCGCAACATCGACGCCCTTACGAAACACGGCCTAGTCGGGCCGGCCCGGGCCAAGCTGCTGCTCTACACCGCGGAGCTGGTCGACGCGCCGACCGCCCTCGCGTTCGGGCTGATCGACGGCATCGGGACCGACGTCGACGAGGTGGCGGCGACGATCGCGCGGCGGTCGCAGCTCACGGTCCACGCCGCGAAGGCGGTCCTGGCCGGGCGCGAGGCACCCACGCAGGACGAGAAGGAGCTGGCCGAGGGGATCGCCGCGTTCAGCGAGCGGCGGGCACCAGACTTTGGCTGGGCGGGATGACGACCTGCCTGGGCCGGGCGATCCGGGCCACCACCAGCGTCACCGCCAGCCCGGCCACCGCATATCCGCCGAGCACCAGCGCCGACCGCCCGACGCCCACGTCGTCGAAGTAGACGATGCCGCGGATCGCGTCGGTGCCCAGCCCCGGCGGCAGCCACGGCCCGATCGCCCGCCAGAAGGGCGGCAGCAGCGGCGCCGGGTACGCACCACCGGCGCTCGGGTTGCCCAGCACGACGAAGAGCAGCACCGCGAGCCCGGTGCCGACGAAGCCGAACGCGGCCTGCAGCGCCATCGCGAAGCTGCCGGCGGCGAACACCAGCAGGGCGCCGAACCACCACAACTGGGCCAGGTGGTCGCCGACCGCGCCGAAGAGACCGCCGGCGATGAGCGCGCCGCCGAGACCCGAGAGGATGCTGTACAGCAGCAGCGCGCACAGCCGGACCACCGCCCGGTGCGGGTTGGCCGGCCGCGCCCCCTTGCTGGTCCCGAGCGCGATGGCGACGAGGTAGCCGCCGACGACCCAGCCGAGCGCGAGGTAGAACCCGGAGAGCCCGCGCGCGTCGCCGAGCAGGGCCGGCTTCGCGTCCTCGGTCGTGAACGCCCGCTCCTGCTGGTCCTCGATCGGCGTGAAGATCTGCACCAGCGCCTGCCCGACGCTGGCACCGGCGCCGCTGGCGATGATCAGCCGGTCGGTCGCGTCGTCCGCCGAGACGACGAACGCCCCGTACACCTCGCGGCGGTTGATCATCCGCCGCGCCGACTCCTCGGTCGGCACGGCCCGCGCGTCGAGCGGCTCGCCCGGCAGCCTGTTGAGCTGGGTGACCAGCGCGCTCAGGGCCGGCGCCGGCGCGGTGACGGCCACGGGGATGCGGTGCGGGGTCGGCTCGTGAAAGGCCCCGATGGAGCTGGCGATGAAGCCGAACTGGAGGGCGAGCACCGCGAGGACCAGCGCACCGGCGCGCGGCGTGACGCCGTCGCGCAGTTCATGAAGAAATCCCGCTTTCACCGCTTTTGACGCTATCGTACTGGCGGAACACCCACACACGCATCAGCACGAATCGCAGGACGGTCGCGGCGAGATTGGCCGCTACCAGCACCGCCAGCTCCAGGATGTGCTCGTGTGTGGGCGCAACGGCGTTCAGTGCGGCCAGCGACCCGGAGGTCACGGCGAGCCCGAGCAGGAAGAGCAGCAGCCCCTGCACCTGATGCTTCACCGCCTGGCCGGCGCCGCGGACGGCGAACGTGAGCCGCCGGTTGAGCGCGGTGTTGCCGATCGCGGTGGCGAGCAGCGCCACGAAGTTGGCCGCCTGCGCGCCGATCGCGGGCCGGGCAAGGGCGTAGAGCAGCAGGTAGGCGATCGTGGACGCGACCCCGACGGCGGCGAACCGCACGAGCTGCCGCGGCATGCCGGCCGGCACGCCCGCGGCGACGAGCGGCTCCCGCCCGAACTTGCTGCGCAGGGCCTGCAGCGGCAGCGTCCCGTTGAGCAGCCCGCGCCCGAGCCGGGCGATGCCCTTGAGGTCGGCGACCGCGGTCGCCACGATGTCGACCCGGCTGTCGGGGTCGTCGATCCAGTCGACCGGCACCTCGTGGATGCGCAGCCCGGCCCGCTGGGCGAGCACGAGGACCTCGGTGTCGAAGAACCAGCCGGTGTCCTCGACGAGCGGCAGCAGCTGCTCGGCGACGTCCTTGCGGATGGCCTTGAACCCGCACTGCGCGTCGGAGAACCCGACCCGCAGCGTGCCGCGCAGCAGCAGGTTGTAGCCGCGCGAGATGAACTGCCGCTTGGGCCCGCGCACGACGCGCGAGCTGCGCGCGAGCCGGGTCCCGATGGAGACGTCGGAGTGCCCGGACAGCAGTGGCGCGACGAGCGGCAGCAGCGCGTTGAGGTCGGTGCTGAGATCGACGTCCATGTACGCCAGCACGGGCGCGTCCGACTCCGTCCAGGCCCGCTTGAGCGCCCGTCCCCGCCCCTTCTCGGTGAGGTGCAGCACCTCGACCCCGGGGAGCTTCCGCTTGAGCTCGGTGGCGACCTGGAGCGTCCCGTCCGTGCTGGCGTTGTCGGCCACGGTGATCCGAAAGGGGTACGGGAAGGTCTCCGTCAGGTGCGCGTGCAGCCGCCGGACGCAGGGCCCGAGGTCGCGCTCCTCGTTGTGGACGGGGACGACGACGTCAAGGACGGCGGCGGTCCGGCTTGCCCCGATGGCCGCCGGCCGCGCGAGGGTTTCTGTGCTCATGGCGTCCAAGGTCGGCGGGCGACCTTCCGGCACCTTGTGCCGAACCTGTGCCCACCCTGTGAACGCCTGCTTCAGGCGGCCGGGGTGCGTCTCCGGGCGCCCGGCCCGGGCTGCGGGACGACGTCGCGGGGCGGCACATCCGTGTGGCCCTGCTCACACACCAGCGTCGCGTGGACCGTCGCGCCGCAGTCGCGGTGGACGGTCTGCAGCGGCGGGCCGCCCGGGTCGGCCAGGTACCGGTCGCCCCACTCGCGCACCGCCACCAGCAGGGGATAGAGGTCGAAGCCCTTCTCCGTCAGGCGGTACTCGTCGCGGGCCCGCGAGCCGGGCTCCCGGTACGGCACCTTGCGCAGCACGCCGTTGTCGACCAGCAGGCCGAGGCGGTTCGTCAGGACCTGGCGGGGGATGTTGGTGCGCTCGCGCATGTCGTCGAAGCGGAAGATGCCGTTGAAGACCTCGCGCAGCACCACGACCGTCCACCGTTCGCCGAGGATGGTCATCGCGCGGCCGATCGTGCAGTTGTCGACCGACCATTCGAGTGCCGCAGGTCTCATTTTTCCAGGCTATCCCGTGGCTGAGTCTGGTTGACAGATCCAGCAGGAGCCTAGACCCTGCGTCTATGACGCAGACTCAGGGCGAGGTTCGCAGCCGTACCTTCGAGTGGTCCGACCCGATGCTCAACGCGGCCGAGCTGGGCCGGCGCAGCGGGCTCGAGCTGCTGCAGGCCATGGGGCGCGGCGAGCTGCCCGCGCCACCCATCATGCACCTGCTCGGGTCCGGGCGGCTGGAGGCCGAGCACGGGCGGGTGGTCGTGACGCTGGAGCCGCAGGAGTTCCACTACAACCCCCTCGGCAGCGTCCACGGTGGGGTCCTGGCCACCCTGCTGGACACCGCCGCCGCCTGCGCGGTCCACTCGACGCTCCCGGCCGGCGTGGGGTACACCTCCCTCGACCTCACGACCAAGTTCCTGCGCCCGGCGGCCATCGCGTCGGGGCTGCTCACCTGCGAGGGGACCGTGATCTCGAAGGGGCGCCGCACCGCGCTGGCCCAGTCGCAGATCACCGATGCCCGCGGCTCGCTCGTGGCCCACGCCACGTCGACCTGCATGCTCTTCGACCTGCAGTAGCGTTCCCAGCCGGCGCACAGCTTGCCCGCAAGGTCCGGACAGGGTCGGCCCGCACCGTAGGCGGCATGACGACCACGCTGACCCCACCGGCCGCGGTGCCCACCGAGCGCCCGCCCGCCGGCAAGCCTGCCGACCCGGTCTGGGTCCGCCCCGCGCTCGCGCTCCTGCTCCTCGCGACCGGCGTGCTCTACCTCTGGAACCTCTCCGCCTCCGGCTGGGGCAACGCCTTCTACGCGGCGGCCGCCCAGGCCGGCGGCGAGAGCTGGGAGGCGTGGTTCTTCGGCTCCTCCGACGCGTCGAACTTCATCACCGTCGACAAGACCCCGGCCGCCCTGTGGATCACCGGGCTGGCCGTGCGGATCTTCGGGCTCAGCTCGTGGAGCATCCTGGCCCCGCAGGCGCTCATCGGCGTGGCGACCGTCTGGCTGCTCTACCTGACCGTCCGCCGCTGGCACGGGCCGATGGCGGGCCTGCTGGCCGGCATCGTCCTGGCGACGACGCCGATCGCCGCGCTGATGTTCCGCTTCAACAACCCCGACGCGCTGCTCATGCTGCTGCTGGTCGCCGGCGTGTACGGGATGGTGCGGGCGCTGGAGCGGGGCAGCACCTGGTGGCTGGTGTTCGCCGCGTCGGCCGTCGGCTTCGGCTTCCTCACCAAGATGCTCCAGGCGCTGCTCGTGGTGCCCGCCTTCGCCCTCGCGTACCTGCTGTTCGCGCCCGCCGGCTGGGGTCGCCGGCTGGTCCAGCTGCTCGTCGCGGGCGCCGCGCTCATCGTGTCGGCCGGCTGGTGGGTCGCGATCGTCGAGCTGACGCCGGCGTCCTGGCGGCCGTTCATCGGCGGCTCGCAGAACAACTCGATCCTCGAGCTGACCCTGGGGTACAACGGATTCGGCCGCCTGACGGGGAACGAGACCGGCAGCGTGGGCGGCGGCCAGGGCGGCGGCTGGGGCGAGACCGGCTGGTCGCGGCTCCTCGACGGCCAGGCCGGCGGGCAGGCGTCGTGGCTGCTCCCGGCGGCGTTGATCTTCCTGGTCGCGGGCCTGGTCTGGTCCACCCGGAAGGCCGCGTACGTCCTCTGGGGCGGCTGGCTGGTCGTCACCACGGTCGTCTTCAGCTACATGCAGGGCATCTTCCACGACTACTACACGGTCGCCCTCGCCCCGGCGATCGGCGCACTGATCGGCATGGGTACCGCGACGCTGTGGCGCCGCCGCGCCGACCTGTTCGCGCTGCTCACCCTGGCCGGCACGGTCGTCATCTCCGCGGTCTGGGCGTTCGTCCTGCTCAACCGCAGCGCCGACTTCCACCCCTGGCTGCGGGTCGCGGTCCTGGTGACGGGCCTGCTCGGGGCGGTCGGCATCATGCTCGGCGAGCAGCTGGGCCGGCGCCTGGGCCTGGTCGCCGCGGCGGCGGCGCTGTTCGCGGTGCTGGGCGGCCCGGTGGCGTACACGCTGAACACGGTCGCCACCGCGCACACCGGCTCGATCGTGACCGCCGGCCCGGCGGTGGCGGGCGGCTTCGGCGGCCGCGGCGGCGGCTTCCCGGGTGGCGGCGGCGGTTTCAACGGCGGTGGCTTCCCGGGCGGCTTCCCGGGCGGCACGAACGGCGGCACCGGCACCAACGGCGGCACCGGCGCCAACGGCACGAACGGCGGCTTCGGCGGCATGCGCGGCGGCGGCATGGGCGGCGGGGGCGGCATGGGCGGGCTGCTCAACGCCACGACCCCCAGCGCGGAGCTCGTCACCCTCCTCAAGACCAATGCCGATCGGTACACCTGGGTCGCCGCCGCGGTCGGCTCGAACAACGCCAGCGGCTACCAGCTGGCGACCGAGGAGCCGGTGATGGCGATCGGCGGCTTCAACGGCAGCGACCCGGCCCCGTCGCTCGCGGACTTCCAGCAGTACGTCAAGGAAGGCAAGGTCCACTACTTCATCGGCGGCGCCGGCTTCGGCGGCCAGAGCAACGGCGGCAGCAGCGTGAGCGCCGAGATCGCCGAGTGGGTGGCCGAGAACTACACGGCCCAGACGGTCGGCAACACCACGGTCTACGACCTGACCACCTGACCGGCACCCCCGGAAAGACAGAGCCCGGCGCCCGCGCAGCGCCGGGCTCTGCGCCGCGCCCGGCGTCACGCTCTGTACGGAAGGCCACGACGAAGGGTGGCCAACCTGGTGGCAGCGGCGCTCCGACCCCAGTCGTGAAGCAGACGCTAACGTTCCTCCATGTGCACCGTGCTCCTCCGGTTCGACCCCGACAGTCCATGGCCGGTTCTGCTGGCCGCCGTCCGCGACGAGTACCTGGCCCGCCCCTGGGAACCGCCCGCCGAGCACTGGCCCGGCCGCTTCGGCGGTCGTGACAGCACGGGCGGCGGCACCTGGCTCGCCGTCGACCCGCACCGCCCCGGGGTGAACGCGCTGCTCAACGGCTTTCCCCACCTGCCGCTGCTGGGCGACCGGCCGACCCGCGGCTCGCTGCCCCTGGGCACGGTGCCGGCCGACGACGTCCTGCGCACCTTCGACGCGTTCCACCTGCTCCTGGCCGAGCCCGAGGAGGTGGCGCTGATCTCCTGGAACGGCACGTCGGTCGAGCGGCGCCTGCTCGCGCCCGGCGACCACGTGATCGTGAACCAGGGCCTCGACGTCAACGACTTCGCCCCGCTCCACGCGGCCGCCACCCCCGACCCGAAGCCGGGCCTGCCCACCGCGGAGGCCTGGGGTGACTGGGTCGGGCTGCTGTCGGGCGGCGACTTCACCGGCGCCGCGCCCCGCTCGCTGCTCATCCGCAAGGAGATCGACGGCCTGGAGTACGGCTCCGGCTCGGCCGCCCTCGTCGCCATCGGCGAGGCCGGCGTCCGCTACGACTTCACCGCCAACCCCGGCCCGTCAGCGCTCTGGCGCGAGATCACGCTCCCCAACGGCGGCTAGGGACGCCGCCCACAGCCGGCGCGCCCGGTCGGCGCTGGTCGACCGGGGTGTCGCGAAGAACGGCTGCCGCATGAAGTAGTACCCGCCCGGGGTCAGCTCCCCGGGCGGCGCGGTCGCCAGCCAGACGAGCGTGTCGGCGGCCGTGCGTGGTGCGAGGAACAGCGGCTTGCCCAGCATGAACAGCGGGCTGGTGCCGGCGAACCGGCTGCGGACCAGCCCCGGGAAGAACGCCACGGCGAGGACGCCCCGCCCCGTCCACCTCCGCGCGGCCTCGCGGGTGAACAGCAGGTTGGCCTGCTTCGACCCGCCGTACGCCAGCCAGCGGCTCCGGGATGCGCGCAGCGGCTGGTCCACGTCCAGCACGCCCCAGGCCTCGGCGAGCGAGGCGGTGGTGACGATCCGGGAGCGCGCGGTGAACCGGTCGAGCAGCCGGTGGGCGAGCAGGAATCCGGCGAGGTGGTTGACCCGGATCGCCGTGGACCCGCCGTACAGCCCGCCGGCGTTGTTGACGAGCACGTCGACCGGCTCCTGGATCCGGTCGGCCGCCCGGCGGACCGCGTCGAGGTCGGCGAAGTCGGCCCGGATCGCCGCGGCCGCTCCCACGCTGTCCCGCGCCTCCCGCAGTCGCTGCTCGTGGCGCCCGAGCAGGATGACCCGGTCGCCGCGCCCGGCGAGCGCGCGGGCCGCGGCCAGCCCGATCCCGGCGCTGCCCCCGGTGACCACGACGGTCCGGGTCACGGCTTGCGCCGCAGGTGCAGCGCCGCGGTGGCGACGAGCCACGCCGACACCGCGACGAGCGCGGCCCGCTCCATGAGCCCCGTGAACAGCCCCCGCCCGGCGAACACGATCCCGATCGCCGACAGGATCAGCGGCGGGTAGGCGAGCGCGACGGCGAGCCGCCCGGCGTGGCGCAGCGGGCCCGGGTCGGGCTGGAGCGCGTACACCAGGATCACCAGCGCGATGAGCAGCAGCGCCCCGATCGCCCCACCGGCGTGGACGAGGTCCCGTGCGGTCGGCGTCTCGTACGGTGGCAGCGGGCACCCGGGGCTGCACGTGACGGCGCCGGCGACCCCCGCCAGCGGCGCGGCGACGGCGAGCGCAAGCCCGCCGAGGAACCCCCACTGCCCGACGAGCGGCAGCCCGGTGGCCCGGCCGGTCCGCCACGCGGGCACGCTGAGCAGGGCGATCGACACGGCGAGCAGGATCATGCCGACCCGGTACAGCCCGGCGTTCGGCGCACCGGCGACCCCGGACTCGCTGACGTAGCGGAACGGCTCGGACCCGGCGACGGCGATCGCGAGCCCGGCGGCCCCGGCGGCCGCCAACAGGGCGGACCCGCCCGCCAGCCACCGCCGATACGCATCCACCGGTCAAGCCTAATGAGGCCCGCGGGGCCTCGGACGTGTCGAGTATGCGGAGAACCCGCTCAGCGTATGCACGAACGGGTGGAATGGCGCTACCCTCCAGCCGTGGAGTACACCACGACCGGCGACTCCCGAGCGGAGCTCGTGCAGGCGGCCGCCCGGCGCTGGCGGTCGCAGCTGATTGACCTCGGCGGGCGCAACACGCTGCTCTATTACCGTGACCTGCGCGCCGGCACACTCGACCTGTCGGCGGCGGACGGCGTCTCCGTCGAGGCGCTGCTCGGTGGCCGGACCCTGCCCCTCGGGCAGCTGTTCCCCGACCGCGAGCAGCACGCGGCCGCGATCAAGCGCGCCCGCACCATCCGGAACAAGGCCCGCGAGCTCACCGAGGAGCGCGGCATCGAGACCTGCTTCGCGGCCATCGGCAGCGCCACCTGGCAGGCGGCGCCCGGCAGCGGGGCCGCGCCCTCGGCGCCGGTGCTGCTGCGCTCGGCGCTGCTGCGGGCCCGCGGTGCCGCCGAGGACGACTTCGACCTCACCCTTCAGGGGGACCTGGAGCTCAACCCGACGCTGCTGCAGTTGCTGGAGGAGGACTTCGGGGTCCGGGTCGACGCCGACGAGCTGGAGGAGCTGGTCAGCTACTCGGCCGGGTTCGACCCGCTCCCGCTCTACGAGCGGCTCACCAAGGAGGCGGCCGGGCGGGTCCGCGGGTTCGCGATCAGCCCCCGCTTCGTCCTCGGCACCTTCTCCTACGCGAAGCTGCCGATGGTCACCGACCTGCGGGTCGCCGCGCCGGCCCTGATCGGGCACGACGTCATCGCGGCGATCGCCGGCGACCGGGACGCGCAGGCGGCGCTGCGGCCGGTCGGCGGGATCGACCTCAAGGACCCGGACCTGATCCCGCCCGAGGACGAGTTCCTGGTGCTCGACGCCGACTCGTCGCAGAACTATGCCATCAATGCGGTACTGGCCGGGCAGCACAGCGTCATCAAGGGCCCGCCGGGGACCGGCAAGAGCCAGACCATCGCCAACCTCATCGCGTCGCTCGTCGCGCGCGGCAAGCGGGTGCTGTTCGTGGCCGAGAAGCGCGCCGCGATCACCGCCGTGACCGACCGGCTCAACCGGCGCGGCCTGGGCCAGCTCGTCATGGACGTGCACGACGGCACCACGTCCCGGCGCAAGGTCGCGGCCGACCTCAAGGCCGCCTTCGACTCCGCCGCCCGCATCGCCCAGCCCGACCTGGTCGTGCTGCACGAGACCCTGGCCGCCCGGCGGGCCGCGCTCAACGACCACGACGACGCCCTGCACCAGGTGCGGGAGCCGTGGGGGGTCAGCGCGTACCAGAGCCAGAGCGCCCTGATGGCGCTGTCGCCGGTGGTCTGGCCGATGACCGCCGTCCGGCTGCGTGGGCCGGTGCTCACCGCGCTCGACGCCGCGACCGCCCGGCGGGTCCGCGAGCAGCTGCGCGACTACGCGACGCTCGGCGGGTTCACGATGACCGAGCAGCAGTCCGGCTGGGCCGGCGCCGCGGTGCACACCCCGCAGGACGCCGAGGCCGCGTTCGACCTGGCCGAGCGGATCAACGAGCAGCTCCTCCCGGCGGCCCGGCCGGCCCTGAAGTACGTCAGCGACGGCACCGGGCTACGGGCGCCGAACGACCTCAACGGCGCTCGCCAGCTGTTCGGCTTCCTCGACGCGGTCGCGGCGACGCTCGCCCAGTTCAACGAGGACGTGTACCGCACCGACCTCTCGCTGCACATCGCCTCGGCCGCCGACCGGGCCTGGCGCAAGGCGCACGCCGGCCAGCCCGGCACCGACGCCGGCTGGCTCACCCGCCGCCGGATGCGCAAGCAGGCCGCCGAGCTGTGGCGCGGCCCCGGCACGCCCAGCCGCGAGCAGCTCTTCAACGGCCTGACCGCCGCGCTCGCCCAGCGTGAGCAGTGGGCCCGCGCCGCCGTCGACCGGGGCCTGCCCCGGCTGCCGGCCGAGCTGGGCCGGGCCCGGGCCGCCTTCGACCAGCTCGACCAGGCCGCCGGGCAGCTCGCGCGGTACGTGCCGAGGCTGCCCCTGGGCGTCGCCGAGCTCGGCCGGGCGGTCGCCGCGCTGGCCGCCGACGAGCGCACGCTGCGCCGGGTGCCGCGGCTCAACGAGCTCAGCACGGCGTTCGACCGGCTCGGGCTCGAAGCGCTGGTCGCCGACCTCACCGCCCGCCGGCCCGACGCCGACCTCGCCGGCGCGGTCTTCGACGCCTGCTGGCACGCCTCGATCCTCCAGCACCTGAACTTCACCGACCCGCGCATCGGTGCGTTCGACGGGCCGCTGCACGGGCGGACGGTCGCCGAGTTCCGCGACGCCGACCGGCGGCACATCGACGCCACCGCGACCCGGGTGCTGCGCGCCGTGGCCGAGCACATCACACGGGCCCGCGACGAGTACCCCGACGAGAGCCGGCTGGTCGAGCACCAGGCCAACCTCAAGCGCCGGCACCTGCCGATCCGCCAGCTGTTCGCGACCGCCCCGCACATGCTCACCGCGCTGCGGCCGTGCTGGGCGATGAGCCCGCTCGTCGTCTCGCAGCTGCTGCCCGCCGAGGCCGACCTGTTCGACGTCGTCGTCTTCGACGAGGCCAGCCAGGTCACACCGGCCGACGCGGTGCCGGCGCTGCTGCGGGCCCGGCAGGTCGTGGTGGCCGGCGACGAGCACCAGCTGCCGCCCACCTCGTTCTTCACCGCCGCCGAGGAGGGGCCGGCCGCCGACCCGCTCGGGGTCAACGCCGACGGCTCGATCGACCTGTCGCTCACCGCAGGCTACGAGTCGATCCTCGACGTGCTGACCGCCCTGCTGCCGGCGTACCTGCTGCGCTGGCACTACCGCAGCCAGGACGACCGCCTGATCGGGTTCTCCAACGCGCACATCTACGACCGCTCGCTCGTCACGTTCCCCGGCGTAGCCGGCGCGGGATCGCTGGAGCACGTCCACATCGATCAGGCGGCAGACGGGGTCGGCGACGGGGAGAGCGTCGACGCCGAGGTGCAGCGGGTCGTCGAGCTGGTGCTCCAGCACGCGCAGCTGCGCCCCGGCGACTCCCTCGGCGTGATCACGATGGGCATCACCCACGCCGAGCGCATCGACCTGGCCCTGCGCAAGGCGCTCTCGGCCCGGCCGGAGCTGCACGCGTACTTCAGCGAGACGGCCACGGAGCCGTTCTTCGTCAAGAACCTCGAACGGGTGCAGGGCGACGAGCGGGACGCGATCATCCTGTCGATCGGGTACGGCAAGAACTCGTCCGGGCGCCTGCTGTACCGCTTCGGCCCCCTGCTGCTGCCCGGCGGCGAGCGGCGGCTGAACGTCGCCGTCACCCGGGCCCGCCGCCGGATGACGCTGGTCAGCTCGTTCACCGCCCACGACATGGACCCGGCCCGCAGCACGTCCGACGGCGTGCGGCTGCTGCGCTCGTACCTCGAGTACGCCGAGTCGGGCGGCACCTCGCTGGCCGCCGCGGGCGCCGCGGACCGGCCGGCGCTCAACGCGTTCGAGCAGGACGTCCGGGAGCGGCTCACGCAGGCCGGCGTCCCAGTGACCCCGCAGTTCGGCGTGGCCGGGTACTTCATCGACTTCGCGGCCGCCCACCCGAACCTCCCCGAGGAGATGGTGCTGGCGATCGAGACGGACGGCGCGCAGTACCACTCGTCGCACACCGCCCGCGACCGTGACCGGCTGCGGCAGGAGCAACTGGAGCGGCTCGGCTGGCGGTTCCACCGGATCTGGTCGACGGACTGGTTCGCCGACCCGGTCGCGGAGACGTCCCGGGCGCGCGCCGCCTACGACGAGGCGGTCGCCGCGGCCGACGCCAAGCGCACCGATGAGCCGACCGTGGTGCTGCACCTGCCCCAGGCGGCCCCGGAGCCGGTCGAGGACGGGCGCTCGCTGCCGCGGCCCGGGCTGCTGCCGGGCCGGCCGATCGGGGAGTACCCGCGGGAGCTGCTCGTCGAGCTGATCCACTGGATCGAGTCGGACACCCTGCTGCGCACCGAGGAGCAGGTCATCGACGAGGCCCGCAAGGAGCTCGGCTTCAAGCGGGGCGGCACGCGCATCAACGCCGCCCTGGCCGAGGCGCTGGCCGAGGCACGCGGCACCACAGTGGACCCTCCTTCGGAGGAGACCAGGATCCAGCGTCCCGAGACCGACTGACCGACTAATAGACCGGGTCGTCCCAGTCCGAGTAGTCGGTGAACACGTCGTCGAACGGGTCGTCGTGGTGGTGCCCGTCCGGGTCCTCGTCGGCGTCGTCCGCCGGCCAGTTCAGGGCCGTGATCGCGGCCTCGGCCAGGCCGGCGCCGGCCGCCGCGCCGCCGAACGCGGCCAGCACCGGGCCGCTGCGCGGGCCGCGGCCCGGTGGTGGGAGACGCTCGGCCTCGCGCAGGACCACGCCGGTCGCCGGGCCCGGCACGTGGACCCAGGCCGGCGCGGCGAACCGCTTGGCCGGCATCGTCACGTCGACCCGCTGGAAGGCGTCCGGCGCCGTGTCGCCGTAGCCGTGGGAGAACACGTCGGTGTAGAGGTCGTCGGAGACGATCACGGCCAGGTCGGTCTCCGCGTGGTCGTCGAGGGCCTCATGCAGTACCGCCGAATCCAGCAGACGGCAGGCGTGCACCACCGACCGCCCGACGAACCCGGTCGCGGCCCGGTGCACGATCCCCTGGCTGAGGGCGGCCCGCAGGCGCATGCGGCCGGCGATCCCGGGCACCTCGTTGGCCCGGTGCAGGGCGGCGTGCGTGCCCCGCAGGAGTAGCGGCAGCTGTCGGCTCTCGTCGATGCCGGGCGGCAGGATGACCAGCTGGCCGTCGCCGCGGTCCTGGCGCAGGCACTGCTTCACCCCGACCCCGGCCCGCGTGCAGGCGCGCTCCAGCGTCCACAGCAGCGTCTGCTGCAGCTCGACCTGGGCGCGGTTGTCGCGCAGGCTGTAGGCCTCGACATCGACGACGAGCGTCACCCGCCGCACGCCCGGCACGTCCAGCGTCACGATTGCCAAATCTAGGGCGCCTGCGGGGCCCTGTCAGTCGACCAAGCGGAGGGCAACGGTCGGCGCGTCGAGCAGGACGGACGCCGGTTCGGACCCGACGATCGTCTGCAGCCGGTGGTCGCCGACCACCAGCTCGACGCCGGTGTAGAGCTCCACCGAGTCCCAGCCGTCGAGCCGGTACGACTTGCGGTACAGCCGCTCGGTCTCCTCCTTGATGTCGGGGGTCGAGCGCTTCCAGATCAGCGTGCCGTTGTCGCTCGTATCGGTGACGACGAGTTTCCCGTCATCGATGGCCAGCTTGATGTGCTCCTTGGCGATCCAGGCGGCCGCCGCCTCGTGCAGCCAGGCGCCCACGGAGACGTCCTCGGGGTCGGCCGGCTCGCGCCCGACCACGATCGGGTGGTCCTGGCTGACGACGAACCGCCGCCGGGCGAGGTCCTCGACCACGATCGCCACCGCGAAGGCGGCCGGCCGCGGCCCGACGTCCTTGACGGCCTCGCCGTGGCGGGGGCAGGCCGGGACGCCGGCGCGCATGCGGGGGACGGGCTGGCCGATCCGCCGGAACCGCCCGAACGCGGGGCAGTCGGGCTCGCCGCACCGCCACTCGCGGGCCATGAGCGCGGCGCCGACGCCGCTGGGTTCGGCCCGGGTGAACCGCCGCCGGACGACCCGCGTGCGGCCGAACCGCTGCGCGCCGCGCGCGGTGAACGACTGGAGCCCGTCGGGCTGCCCGCCCTTCGGCGCCTCCTCGGACTTCTCCACCGGCTCCGCCTCGACCTTGGCTTCGACCTCGGTCTCCGGCTCGGTCTCGCCGGTCGGCTCGGTATCGACGACCTCCTCCGCCTCGGCCGCCGCCGTCGGCGGGTCCGGCGGGATGATCGGAAGGGTGGCCTTGCCGACGACGACCAGGCGCTCCTTCCCGTCGTTCGGCGGTGGCGGCTCACCACCCGGCGTCAGCACCGCGCCGCCCGCCCGGGGCACCAGGCGAAGCACCCGTTCGGGGCTCTCGACCAGCCAGGGGAAGCGGGTGGCGAACTGCGGCACGTCGCGCACGACGATCAGCGGCAGCCCCGTGAAGTCGGCGATCTCCACCGGCCGGTCGGCCACCACGGGCGTCACCTCGATCAGGCCGTCGTCCGCCCACCGGCCCAGGACCATGCGCTCCTTCGAGGTCAGTGCCGCCTCCGAGAGCACCTCGCGCCCGACCACCGGGTACAGCATCGCGCCCGCGTCGATCAGGTAGCGGCTGAGCGCGTCGACCACCATGCCGAGGCGTAAGAGATTGATCGGGCGACCGCCGTCGAGGGCCACGAAACGGGCCACCTCCGCCAGGTCCACGACGGCCTGCGCGAGCGTGACGTCGGTCGTCAGCCGCTGCTCGATCGTGTCCATGACCCGGCTGACTTCGAACCGCACGGCGCCTCCAACCCTTCGACCCCAACACCCTATGGGGAAGCGGCGCCACGAGGTATGGCGTCACCAGGATCAGACTTGTGTACCAGTCGGGAAGGTTGCACGCCATAACCAACAAACCGACGATCAGGCTACGAATCGGGTCACGGCCTCCTCGGTTGCGGTCGGGCCCGAATTGTCGGATCTTTCGTCATCGTCACCGGGCACGGCGACCACCGAGTCCCGGCACGTCGTGTCGTCGCGCGCGAAGCCGGTCGGCCGGGCGCTCGTCACACCAGCATCCCGATCGGCTCCGGGCTGCGGGCCGGTTCGTCGGCCGGCACCGCGCCGAGCGCGGCCAGCCGGGCGAGCACCGGCTCGATCTTCTCGTACAGGAAGAGCACGACGTCGCCGGGCCGGGCCAGGTCCAGCGCGGCCGCCAGCGCCTCCTCGGCGGTGCCGACCTCGACGCAGGTCGTGGCCGGGGCGACCCGCAGCAGCTCGTCGCGCACGATGGCCGGCACCTCGCCCGGCGCGCGGCCTCGCCGGTCGTGGTCCTCGTAGAGCACCACCCGCTGGAACCGCGTGCCGACCACCCGGCCCGACTCCCGCAGGAGGTCGTCGCGCCGGTCGCCGGGCAGTGTCACCACGGCGACGGCCCGGTCGCCGCCCCAGAGCCGCTGGACGAGGTCGCTGACGGCGTCGATGGCGGCCGGGTTGTGCGCGTAGTCGACCAGGACGTGGATGTCGCCCATCCGCAGCAGCGTCCCGCGGCCCGGGTTGTCGGCGCCGCCGAAGCTGCGCAGCCGCTCGGCCAGCCGGGCGGTGGCGACGCCCAGGCAGCGGGCGGCGGCGACGGCCGCGAGGGCGTTGGCGACGAGGTACCGCGCGGCGCCGCCGAACCCGCCGCCCAGCTCGTCGACGGCGAGCAGCGGCACCCAGCGCCGGCCGGCCAGCTCGACCAGCCAGCCGTCGGCGAGCAGGTACGCCCGCCCGCCCGAGTCCCAGTGCCGGCGGACGAGGGGGTTGCGCGGGTCGAGGCTGCACCAGATGATCTCGCGCCCCGGGAACGTCAGCTCCTGGCTGCGCGGGTCGTCGGCGTTGAGCACGACGGCGCCGCCCTCGTGCACCCGCTCGGCCACGATCGACTTGAGGTCCACCAGCTCGTCGACGGTCTCGATGCCGTCCTGGCCGAGGTGGTCGGGGGCCAGGTTGGTGATGATGCCGACGTCGCTCCAGTCGTAGCCGAGGCCCTGGCGCAGCAGCCCGCCGCGGGCGGTCTCCAGCACCGCCGCGTCCACGGTCGGGTCGCCGAGCACGATCTGGGCCGAGCGGGGGCCTGTCGCGTCGGCCCGCTGCACGGTGCGGCCGCCGATCACGACGCCGTCGGTGGTGGTGACGCCGACCCGCAGGCCGGCCCCGGCGAGCAGGTGCGCGGTCAGCCGGGCCACGGTCGTCTTGCCGTTGGTGCCGGTGATCGACACGATCGGGATCCGCGACGGGGTGCCGGCCGGGTACAGCGCGTCGACGACCGCCCCGCCCACGTCGTGCGCGCCGGCGTGCATCCGCAGGCCGGGGGCGGCGTTGACCTCGATGACGCCGCCCGTGCAGGCGGCGCCGGCCGGCGGGAGTTCGGCGTCGATGGCGGGCAGCCGCAGGTCGATCCCGGCGATGTCCAGCCCGACCAGGCCGGAGACGCGGTGGCACAGGTCGGCGACCGAGGGGTGCACGATCTGGGTGACGTCCTCAGCGGTACCGCCGGTGGAGAGGTTGGCGTTGTCGCGCAGCCACACCGTGCGCCCCGCCGCCGGCACGTCGGCCGGCGTCAGCCCCTGCCGGTCCAGCAGCGTGCGGGCCACGTCGTCCACGGCCAGCCGGGTGAGTGGGCGGGCGTGGCCGTCGCCGCGCCGCGGGTCCTCGTTCGCCCGCTCGATCAGCCCCGCGATGTCGGTGACGCCGTCGCCGACGACGTGGGCGGCGACCCGCTCGGCGGCGGCGACGATCCGGCCCTCCACCGTGAGCACCCGGTAGTCACGCCCGCCGAGCTGCCGCTCGACGACCGCCTCCCCGCCGTCCGCGGTGGCGGCCGAGAATGCCCGCAGTACCGAATCCGCGTCTTGAAGACCGAGGAACACGTGCTGCCCCTGGCGGCCGGCGCGGGGTTTGACCACGACCGGGGCCCCGAGCTCGGCGAACAGCTCCAGTGCCTCCTCGGGGGTGGCCGCCGGCCCGCCCGCCGGCACCGGGACGCCGGCCTCGCCGAGCAGCTGCCGGGTCAGCTCCTTGTCGCCGGCGATGTCGACGCCGATCGCCGAGGTCTGGTCGGTGAGCGCGGCCCAGACGAGCCGGCGGTGCCGCCCGTACCCGAGGCGCAGCAGGCTGAGCTCGCCGACGCGCTCGACGGGGATGCCGCGGCGCCGGGCCGCCTCGGCGATGGCGTTGGTGCTCGGGCCGCTCTTTTCGCGCTCGTACCGCCGGTGCAGATCGTTGAGCGCTCGGTGCGTTTCCGGCGCGCGGCCGTCGACCACCGCGTGCACGACGTCGATCGCGAGCGCGAGCAGCCGCTCGGCCAGGTCCGAGTCGAGCGGCTCGTCGATCGGGCACTCGGTGATCACGTCGTACTCGTGCGGGTCCGGGGTCCCCACGGTCCGGCCGAAGTTGACCGCGCGCCCGATCCGGTTGGACAGCTCGATGCTGACGTGCTCGGCGGTGTGCCCGAAGTACGTCCCGCCGTACAGCCGCTTGACGAACCCGCCGGGCGCCCCGGCCGCGCAGTGGTGCTCCTCCAGCCCCGGCAGCAGCTCGAGCAGCCGCTCGGGGAACCCCGGGACGTCGCAGCTCTCCCGCTCGGTGAGGTCTTCGAGGTGCACACGAGTGATCTGGACGGGACGGGCGAGGTACCGGTTCGGCCCTCGCAGACGGCGGCTGCTCTCAATCCGCATGGTCTTCTTCCGATCGTTTCATGGGCATGCGCTCGGTGAGGTTGAACCGGTGACCGGCTGGCAGGACGTGCAGCTGGACGCCCCAGAGGGCGATCGGGTTGTCGGCGGCCGGGCAGGTGATCCGCTTGGCGGGCCCGGCGTCGATCACGGTGACGGCGCCGCTGCCGAGCACCTCGAAGACGACCCCGTCCGCCTCGGTGTCGACGAGGATGGCGGTGTTCTCGTCGATGCCGAGCCCGAGCTCGTGCGGAAACATCGCGATGGCGCTGAGCAGCCGGTTGAGCCTCCCGCGCTCGGCGAAGTGCATGTCGATGAGCACGCCGGGCAGGAACTCGAGCCCCGGCCCGGTGCGCACGCTCTCGCTGGAGACGGAGGCGATGCTGCCCCCGAGGATCATGGTGCTGGACATCATCGCGGCGCCCGCACTGGTCCCGGCGAGCACCATGCCCTCGGCCAGCCGGGCGTGCAGGGCCGAGTCGACCTTGGACCCGCCAATGGCCGTGGTGATCCGGAGCTGGTCGCCCCCGGTGAAGAACACGCCGGTGGCCCGCTCGATCGTCCCGACGGCGAGCTCACCGTTGGCGTCCTCCCGGCTCTCCAGCCGCAGCGGCAGCACCCGGCCGGCCCCGATCCGCTGGAAGACCTCGGTGTACTCCTTCTCCCGCTGCGCAGGCGCCTCGGAGGCGGTGGCGATCACCACGAGCTGCGCGTCGCCACCCCCGGCGAGCGCCACGAACCGCTCCAGGATGGCGTCATCGCCCGCGTCGAGACTCTCCGCACCGCCGATGACGAGCAGCTTCCCCGGCATCCCACCTCCACACCCTCTTCATCCTGCAACCGGAACCCACCCGCCGCGGCCGTTCCGCCGAACTCCCCACGCAGCGCCCACCGTCACATAGCGTTGCCGACCCCGCCCGCGCGCTCATGCTGCTTTCACCCGCGGATGGCATCACCCGGCCGCCGCCGTCGCGCCCGCCGCCGCAGGCGAAGTTCTATTGATTGGCATCTTTACTGTTAACAAACCTTCGCGTAGCGTGCGAGCCAGGGCGCCCAACCCCCTTCTACCCGAGGCAGGAACCCATCGTGAGACTGCGAATCGGGGTGATCGCGGCTGCCCTCGTCACGGCCGCGGCCACCGTCATCACCGCGACGCCGGCGTTCGCGGCGCCCGCCACCGCCGTGTTCCAGAAGACGTCCAGCTGGAGCACCGGCTACGAAGCCAAGTACACGATCACCAACGGCACGACGGCGACGATCACCGGGTGGACGGTGGCCGTCGACTTCCCGTCCGGCACCTCCGTCTCCTCGTCCTGGGACACCACCCGGACCGGGACGAGCGGCCACGTCACGTTCGCCAACGTGGGCTGGAACGGGACCCTCGCCCCGGGCGCCACCGCCAGCTTCGGCTTCATCGCCGCCGGCAGTGCCGACCCGGCGAACTGCACGCTCAACGGCGCCGCGTGCTCCGGCGGCACCACGAACCCGGGCGTGCCCGGTGCGCCGAGCAACTTCCGTGTCACGGCCACCACGGACACCAGTTTCTCGCTGGCGTGGAACGCGTCGAGCGGTACCGTCACGGGCTACCGCGTGTATGAGGG
>NZ_JAHYSG010000170.1 GCF_022095675.1 Dactylosporangium sp. AC04546
GGGACCACAACTCCAAGATCGCGGACAACGGCGGCGGCGCGGGATTGCCGTCAGGCGAGGCGGAAGTCGGCGAAGTCGAAGCCCGGGGCGACGACGCAGCTGACCAGCACAGGCTCGGTGCCGGCCGGGGTGGCCGCCTGCCAGGAGCCCGCCGGGATCAGGACCTGCGGGCGCTGGCCGGCGGCCACGTCGGCGCCGAGGGTCGCCACCGGGCCGTCGGCGGGCGCCGGGCCCGAGCCGCCGAGGCGGAGCTCCAGCGGGCCGCCCGAGTGCCAGAACCACAGCTCGTCCGAGCGCACCACGTGCCAGGCGGACGACTCGCCCGGGTGCAGCAGGAAGTAGATGGCCGTCGCTGCCGCCCGCGGGCCGTCGTAGCCGTCCGGAGTGAAGGTGACGGCGGAGCGCCACGTCTCGCGGTACCAGCCGCCCTCGGGGTGCGGTTGCAGGTCCAGCTGCTCGGCCAGCGGCGGGCGCGGTGTGGTCATGCGCACAACCGTATCGGGCCTAACGGACGGTGCCCCGTGGTACGCCGCCTTGCGATGCTTGCGACGTGAGGCTGGAGTCACGCGGGGGCGCGTTCATCGAACTGCACATGACCGAGGGCGAGGTCGTCGACGGGGTCGTCGACGCCGGGGACGGTCGCGCCTGGATGTTCCGGGCGCCGTGCCTGACCCGCGACGAGGCGCGGCTGCTCGGCGACTGGCTGCTGCGGGTCGCCAAGGGCCGGGTCGAGCTGCACGAGCGGCTCACCTTCGCCGCCCCCGAGCTGAGCTTCGCCTACGACGAGCATGAGTATGGGCAGCCCCGCATCACCGTCGGCTTCTCCCGCGCCGCCGCGCCGGCCTGGCTCGGCGACGAGCAGGACCGCACGTTCGACTACCCGGTGACGCTCGACCTGTCCCCGGAGTCGCTCGAGTCCGCCGCGGTGGACTGGGAGCGGGAGGTGCGCTGATGGCCGTCGAGTTCGTGCACGAGGACCACATCCTGTCGCTGGAGGGCCGGGTGCTGGAGGTCTTCTCGCGGCACACCAACGGCGAGTCGCACCGCTTCCACGTGGCCTTCCTCGGCGTGTTCGTCAAGCCGAAGGGCGACCGTTACAAGGTGCAACTGGGCAAGCCCATGGGCGAGATGGTGCTGCCCGCCG
This sequence comes from Dactylosporangium sp. AC04546, assembly GCF_022095675.1. Taxonomy (GTDB): domain Bacteria; phylum Actinomycetota; class Actinomycetes; order Mycobacteriales; family Micromonosporaceae; genus Dactylosporangium. The sequence goes on from NZ_JAHYSG010000170.1 coordinate 1,145, forward strand.
TCACGCTCACTCTGGACGCGGCCGAGTTCGAGCGCTTCCGGGCATTCATCGCGCTCGCGACCGCGGCCCGCGACGGCGCGGCCTGACCCGGGACTACCATCGCCGGATGCGACGCATCGGAGCCGTGCTGCTGGTCATCGCTCTCGCTGCCGGCGGATGCGGCGACGGTGGCGCTGAGCAGGACGCGGGCCGTGCCCTGAGCGGCTCGCCGGGTGCGAGCGGGCAGCCGGCCTCCCCTGGGCCGTCGGCGTCGGCGAACCCGAGCCCGAGCGCCAGCGCGGCGGCGCTCCCCGCGGCCGGCAACCCGAACGGCCGGGCGGCCGTCCCCGCGGAGGCGCGCGCGGTCGACACGTCCAAGCCGACCCGGACGGTCGGCAACGGCACGGCGGCGAGCTGCACGTCGGAGGCGGTCGTGTCGGCGGTCTCGGCCGGCGGCATCATCACGTTCTCGTGCGGGCCGGCCCCGGTCACGATCACGATGAAGGCCACGGCGAAGGTGCGCAACACGGTGCCGGGCGGCAAGGTGGTGCTCGACGGCGGCGGCAAGGTGACGCTGAGTGGCGAGGGCAAGCGGCGCATCCTGTACCAGAACACCTGCGACAAGGCGCTGGTCTGGACCACCAACCACTGCAACGATCAGGAGACGCCGCAGCTGGTCGTGCAGAACCTGACGTTCGCCGACGGCAACTCGACCGGCGACCACGCCGAGGGTGGCGGCGGCGGGGCGATCTTCGTGCGGGGCGGCCGGCTCAAGGTCGTCAACTCGCGCTTCGTGCGCAACCGCTGCGACCAGTCCGGCCCGGACCTCGGCGGGGCCGCCATCCGGGCCCTCAACCAGTACCACAACCAGCCCGTCTACATCGTGAGCAGCACGTTCGGCGGGGCGGCGGGCCAGGGCGGGGTGTGCGCGAACGGCGGGGCACTGTCGAGCATCGGCGTCTCCTGGGTGGTGCTCAACAGCGTCATGTCGTACAACTCCGCGGTCGGCAAGGGCGCCAACCCGGCGCGGGCGGGCACGCCGGGCGGCGGCAGCGGCGGCGCGATCTACTGCGACGGCAACCTGTTCACCGTCCGGCTCGCCGGCACGCTGGTCGAGCAGAACAAGGCCAACGAGGGCGGCGGTGCGGTGTTCTTCGTCAGCAACGACCGCACCGGCACCATGTCGATCGAGAGCTCGACGCTGCGGAAGAACCCGAGCGCGGGCTTCGAGACGCCCGGCTTCCCGGGCATCTACTTCTTGGGCGCGAAGCCCCCGTCGGTCCAGTCGTCAACGCTGACGAAGTAGTCCCCCGACGCCCACACATCGACGCCCCGTACGTCAACGCCCGCACGTCGGCGCCGACACGTTGACGCCCACACGCTCACCCAGACGCGCACACGTCGACGCCCTCAGGTTGACCGCCACACGTTGACCGCCACACGTTGACGACTGCACGTTGACAACCGCGCGCTGATGTCAACGTTGACGATGCACGTTGACGCCCGTGCATGTTGACGAAAATCAACCCGCACCGTCAACGTACGTGCACGTCGCACGTTGACAGCGGGTGTTGACGACACGTGTTGACGCCGCTGGTTGACGGCGTCGTCAACGCGGCGCGGTGCGGTCAGGAGCGCAGGCAGGCGCAGAACGGGTGGCCGGCCGGGTCGAGCAGGATCGTGTAGCGGTCGCCGCCCGGCTGGAAGTCCGGCTTCGTGGCGCCCAGCTTCAGGGCGCGCTCCTCCGCGTCGGCCAGGTCGTCGACGTAGAAGTCCAGGTGGAACTGCTTCGGCGTCGGGCCCTCGGGCCAGGTCGGGGCCGCGTAGCCGGCGATCTGGCCGAAGCCGATGGAGGTCGTGCCGTCGCTGATCATCGCGTACTCGTCCTGGGTGTGGGTCACCTGCCAGCCGAGGATCTCGCTGTAGAACGCCGCCAGCGCGGGTGGCTGGTCGCAGTCGATGTTGACCATGATGAGGCTCGCAAATCCAGTCATGCCCCCATCCTGCCGACCATTCCTGCCACCGAATGTCAGGATTCTCGAGAAGAAGCCGTCGGCGCCGACCAGTTGCGGCGGATCGCCACCATGCGCAGGACGAACGTCAGCGTCGCGGCCAGGGCGATGCTGATCGTGCGCCGGGTGTCCAGGGCGTCCAGCGTCGCCACCGACGCGCAGCCGGCCAGGCCGGCGACGGCGTAGATCTCGCGGCGCAGCACGGTCGGGATCTCGCCCGTGAGCAGGTCGCGGACCAGGCCGCCGCCGATGCCGGTGATCATGCCGATGATGCAGGCGCCGACCGGCGGGATGCCGCCGTCGAGTGCCTTGAGCGTGCCCGTCACCACGAACAGGCCCAGGCCGGCGGCGTCCAGCAGCAGTACCGTCCAGCGCAGCCGGCTCACCGCCGGGTGCAGCCAGAACGTGGCGGCCGCGGTGATGACGGCCACGGTGGCGTACCGCCAGTCGACGAACGCGAACGGCTGCACGTTGATGAAGACGTCACGCAGGATGCCGCCGCCCAGCGCCGCGGTGAAGCCGACGAAGATGACGCCGAACAGGTCGAGGCGCTTGGCCACGCCGGCCACGGCGCCGGAGGCCGCGAACACGGCGATGCCGATGAGGTCGACCACGACCAGCGGACTGAGCGATGACACGCGATCATGTATACCGGCTGCCGAAACGCCGATCATGGAGGCTGCCCGCAGGAACAGCAACGCGCCGCACCGCCGGAACGCGGAGCGGCATGGCGGCCCGGGAAGCGCCGGAGCCAGCCCACCGCGGCCCGAACACGGAGCGGCGCGGTGGGTCCGGTTAGTGCCGGAGCCGCCGCGCCGCCGTGGTGACGTGCGTCAGATGTTGTCGATGATGGCCATCGACGTCTCGTGCTGGGTCGCCAGCATGTCGGAGACCGCCGCCGCGTCGTAGTAGGAGCCGGAGTCGGCCGCCGCGACGTCGCCGTCGAGGTTGCCGCCCGAGCCGTCGTACTCCGCCGTGTAGTCCGGCTCCTCGGTGAGGTCGGTCGTCACGCCGGTGCGGTCGTCGTAGAGCTGCTCGTAGACGCCGTCGCCGTTCGCGTCCAGCGCCGCCACGTCGGCGACGCCGTCGCCGTCGAGGTCGCCGACGAGGACGTTGGAGCCGTCCTCCAGGGTGTAGATCTCGGCCTGGTCCTCGACGCCGTCGCCGTCGAGGTCGGCGGTGAAGCCGCCGCTGAAGTCGCTCATATCGGTGGTACTCCCAATTTCTTGTTGTTCCGCAACGATCAGGAACGGTATTGGCTCACCGGCGCCGTTCACTCCCCCATTGCTGCCAAGCCGACAGCCGAAGCGATCCAGATCACCAGGGAGATCACCCGTCACGTTTGCCCCAGAGGGCCCACGGGGTACTCCATTCACATCGGACGACGAAGGAGGAGGCTGTGGGCAGAGGGTCCTCGATCGGCGGGGTCATCCTCGTCATCTGGCTGATCATCGGTGTCATCGCCGCAGGCCAGCGTGGCTACTTCAACAGCGACGAAGCGAACTGCGCCAAGACCGGGACGATCCTGGTGACGATCGTGGCCGGTCCGCTGAACTACCTCGGGGTCAACCCGAAGATCACGTGCGACCTGCCCGAGCCGTCCAAGTAGTCGAGACGTCACGCCGTGAGGGACCTCAGCGCCCTCACGGCGTGAGGGCCAGGAAGATGAACGCCCCGAAGATGGACAGGTGCACGGTCCCCTGCAGCAGGGTGGCCCGCCCGGGCGCGACCGTCATGACGCTCACCACCACGGTCAGCGTGAGCAGGATGAGGTCCTTCGCCGGCAGGCCCAGGGTGAGCGGCTGGTCGAGCAGCTTCGCGGCGACGGCGATCGCCGGGATCGTGAGGCCGATGCTGGCCAGGGCCGAGCCGAGGGCCAGGTTGAAGCTCGTCTGCACCCGGTTGCGGGCGGCCGCCCGGACCGCCGCCGCAGTCTCCGGCAGCAGTACCAGCAGCGCGATCGCCACGCCGACGACGGACTGCGGCGCGCCGAGGAGCTTCACGCCCCGCTCGATCGCCGGCGACTCGATCTTGGCCAGCCCCACGACGGCCACCAGGCAGATGATCAGCATGCCGAGGCTGATGAGCGCATCGCGGGCACTCGGCGGTACCGCATGATAGGGCTCCTGCTCCTCGACGAACTGCTGCCGATGGCGGATCGTCTGCACGAAGACGAAGACGCCGTAGAGCACCAGTGAGGCCACGCCGGCGAACGCGAGCTGCGCCGTCGAGTAGCTCGGGCCGGGCTCCGAGGTGGTGAACGAGGGCAGCACCAGGGTCAGCGTGGCCAGCGAGGTCAGTGTGGCCAGCGCGCCGGTCACCCCCTCGACCCGGAACCTGAGGACGCGGTGCTTCAGCGCGCCGACGAGCAGGCCGAGGCCCATCACGCCGTTGCAGACGATCATGAACGCCGAGTACACCGTGTCACGGGCCAGGGTGTCGGCCGGCTGCCCGGGGGTGGTCATCAGCATGACGATCAGGCCGACCTCGATGACGGTGACCGAGATCGCGAGGATGAGGGTGCCGAACGGCTCGCCGACCCGGTGCGCGACCACTTCGGCGTGGTGGACGGCGGCGATGACCGCCGCGACCAGCGCGAGCGCGACGAGGACCAGCACGACGCCGTGCGGCTTGCGCCCCCAGGTCGCGGCGAGCACGACGGCGGCGACTGGCGGCACCACCACCGGCCAGCTACAAAACGCCACCACCCGAGCGAACGCCACCACCCGAGCGTAGGTGCCACACAGTGACGATTCAGGCAGCTCACAGGGATCCGAGCTAGCTTTCCCCCATGGACGAGAACGAGGCCCGGCGGGTGGTCGACGCGCTGCGCGAACGCGGCGTGCCGGCCCACCTGGAGCTGGCCAAGGCCGGGCTGTCGCAGTTCGGCGTGCGGGTGACGCTGTTCGACGGCCGGGTCGCGGTGTGGGACACCGACGGCACGGCGGGCCTGGAGGCGCAGGTGATGCGCGACGGCATGCTGGTCGGCTACGTGCCGATGATCGAGGGCTCCGACCACTTCACGGAACCGCAGATCGTGGACGCGATCGCGCGGACCGACTACGACCGCCCGATCGCGCGGCAGCACCGCACGGCCCCGCCGCCGGCACCGTCGCTCCCCCAGGAGGGTGGCTTCTTCCGCCGCTTCCGCGAGGGCTTCAGAAGCTAGGAGTCGTACACCTGGGAGCGCTCGATCTCGGCGAACGCGCGCTGGAGGTCCGGGGCGAACGGGCGGGCCGCCGACAGGAAAGCGATCAGCAGCGGCGCGTGGCGGGCGAGCGCGCGGGGCGAGGGCCGGTGCTCCTCGTCGGCCTCCTCGTGCACGCCGAGCGCGCCGATCAGCACGACCGCCATGACCTGCGGGTCGACCTCCTGCCACTCGATCGCGGCCCGGACGGCGCCCTCCAGCGCGGCCCGCACGTCGTCGCCGTCGAGCCCGTCGGGGTGCAGCTCCTCGAGCCGGTTGCGCACGACGGTGCCGAGGACGAGCCCGGTCTGCTCCGGGTCGAGCGACCCGAGCTGCTCGACCGCGGCCTCGAACGCCTCCTTGTCCCGTTCGCGGGCGGCCTCGACGGCGTCGGCGGCGGCGGTCGCGATGGCCCGGGCCGGTGGAGGCAGGTGTCGCCAGGTAGCGCTCGTCACCCGCTGAACCCTAATGCCTCGGGGGCGTGGTCCAGGACACAGCGGGGACTGTCACGTTCCGGGTGGGGAGCCCCGTCGTACCTGCATGACCAACACCGCACGCATGAGCATCAACGAGGTCAGTCCCGCCGCCTACCAGGCCGTGCTCGGCCTCGAGAAGTACATCCGCGCCAACGTCGACGGCGAGCTGCTGCACCTGATCAAGCTCCGCGCCTCGATCATGAACGGCTGCTCGTTCTGCGTCGACATGCACAGCCGGGAGGGGCTCGCCGACGGCATGTCCAGCCGCAAGCTGTTCGCGGTCGGGGCGTGGCGCGAGGCGCCGTTCTTCGACGAGCGGGAGCGGGCCGCGCTCGACCTGACCGAGGAGGTCACCCGCCTGGGCGACCACGGGGTGAGCGACGAGGTGTGGAACAGCGCCGTCAAGCACTTCGGCCAGGAGGGTGTCGCCAACCTGCTGATGGCGATTGCGACGATCAACGTGTGGAACCGCCTCTCGGTGTCGACCAGGACGCAGCCTCCGGTGGAATGACCGTCTTCGCCGCGCATCGACCGATGCTGTACGGCCTGGCGTACCGCCTGCTGGGCAGCGTCCACGACGCCGAGGACGTGCTCCAGGAGGCGTACCTGCGCTGGAGCCGGGCCGACCGGTCGGAGGTCGCCGAGCCGCGCCGCTACCTGACCCGGGTGGTGGCGCGGCTCGCCGTCGACCTGCTGCGGTCCCGGCAGGCGCGGCGCGAGGAGTACGTCGGGACCTGGCTGCCGGAGCCGGTGTCGACCGAGCCCTCGCCGTTCGGGGCGGTCGACACCTCCGACCTGTCGATCGCCGTGCTGCACCTGCTGGAGCGGCTGACCCCGCCGCAGCGCGCGGTGTACGTGCTGCACACCGCGTTCGGCCTGCCCTACGGCGAGATCGGCGAGGTGCTCGGCCGCAGCGCCGACGACTGCCGGCAGCTGCACCACCGGGCGGGCGACGCGATCAGCGGGCGGGCCCGGTTCACCACCAACCCGGCCGAGCACCGGCGCCTCCTCGACGGGTTCGTGGCCGCCGCCCGGGGCGGGGACGTGGCGACGCTGGAGCGGCTGCTGCACGACGACGTCGTGGTGTGGAGCGACGGCGGCGGCCGGGTGAGGGCGGCACTGAACCCGATCTACGGGCGGGAGAAGGCGATCCGCTTCTGGACCAAGGTCGCCGGCCGCACCCGCGACCTCGCGCCGGTGCAGGTCAACGGCGAGTCGGGCCTGCTGGTCCGGGGGTTCAACCGCTACGCGCTGGCGATCTCGGTCGCCGACGGCCGGATCACCGGCCTCTACATGATGGCGAACCCGGACAAGCTCTCAACCTTCGCGGGGGTTCTCTCGTAGAACAGGGTATGCGCGACTTCGACGAGTTCGCCGCCGCGGCGGCCCGGCCGCTGCTCCGCCTCGGCTGGCTGCTCAGCGGCAGTGCGGAGCAGGCCCAGGATCTCGCGCAGACGGCGCTGGTCCGCACGTACACGGCCTGGCACCGGGTGCGGGAGGAGGACGCGCTCGCGTACGCCCGCCGCGTGCTGGTCAACCTGCACACCGACTGGCTGCGCCGCCGGCCCTGGCGGGAGGTGGCGCTCGCCGAGCCGCCGGAGCTGGCCGCCGCCGACCCGGGCCACACCGCCGTCGAGGAGCGGGCGGCCCTGATCGCCGCCCTCCAGACGCTGAGCCGCAAGGAGCGCGCGGCGGTCGTGCTGCGGTACTACGCCGACCTGTCCGAGCGGGAGACCGCGCAGACGCTGGGGGTGAGCGTCGGCACGGTCAAGTCGGTGTGCTCCCGGGCGCTCGCCAAGCTGCGCGCCAGCCCGCTGCTGCAAGTGGACCCCGAACTCGCCCGTACAACCTCTGGAGCGGCGTCATGACCACGGACCTGGACCTCAACGAGCGGCTCGCCGACGCGGCGTCGGCGGCACCGGACCAGCTGGGCGTCACCATCGGCGAGCTGCGCCGGCGGGGCGCGAGCCGGCGCCGGACCCGGGCGGGCGTCGCCTCGGCGGCCGCGGCGCTGGTGGTGGCCGGCGGCGCGTTCGCGGTCGCGGGCGGTGAACCGGCCCCGATCGCGGCGCCCGGCGGCCCGTCCCCGTCCCCGTCGCTGTCCGCGATCCCCGTCACCGACCTGCCCCGCGTGTACATCAGCCTGTCGCCGTCGGGAACCGTCGAGCTCGGCGAGCCCGTCGGGAACGCCTCGGTGTCGCTGTGGTTCGCCGAGGCGGACGCGCGGTTCGTGATGGTCTTCGGTATCCGGGACGACGCCGGCCGGCTGGTGCTGCAGGCGGTCGAGAGCGACCCGGACGTGACGCCGCCCGGCCCCGGGGACGTCGGCTTCCACGCGGGCTTCACGACGTTCGGTGGCGACAGCCAGTTCCTGCTCGGCTACCTGGTCGCGCCGGCCGGGCACGGTCCGGGCGCGGTCGCGAAGGTGTCGCTGACGATCGACGGCGTGCCGACCACCGCGGAGACGAGCGCGTGGCCCAAGGATCCCCGGGTGGTCGCGTGGTGGGTGCGGCTGCCGGCCGGCACCGCGCCGCCGGACGTCACCGGATTGACCGCGGTCGACGAGCGCGGCACGGTCATCGCGAGGGTTCCGGCAGGGCTGCGCTGAGCGAGGCCCAGGCGTAGCGTCAGGCGCGAGGAGGCGCCGCCATGCCTGCCAACTTCGCCGACTACGGCGTCGAGCTGCCCGAGCGCCCGCTCGCATCGCGCGACGGCCAGGCCGAACGCCTGCTGCGGACCGACGCACTCCGCCCGTTCGCCGGGGCGCCCATGACCCCCTACGCCGGGCCGCTGGACGACGACGGCCTCGCCGAGTCGATCCGGCAGCACGCGGAGACGCTGTACCACCCGGTCGGCACCTGCCGGATGGGCACCGACGACGGCGCCGTGGTCGACCCGCGGCTGCGGGCGCGCGGCCTGACCGGCGTGCGGGTGGCCGACGCCTCGGTCATGCCCAGGATCAACCGGGGCCACACGATGGCCCCGGTCTACATGATCGCCGAACGCGCGGCGGACCTGATCAGGTCCTAGCTAGGACACGACGGCGGGCTGGCCGGCGTTGCGGCGCAGGAGCACGACCGTCACCAGCGGCCAGGCCGCCTCGGCGCCGGTCGCGACCCGCTCGGCCAGGCCGACCAGCGATCCGGCGCCCAGCGCGACGGCGAACACGAACACCAGCGCGACGAGCACGAACGTCGCGGTGAGCATGACGGCGGCCGACGGGCGGAACGGCCCGCCGCCCGGCCGGCGCCAGAGTGCCGGCCACAGCGCCAGGCAGGCCAGCGCGATGGTCGCCGCCGCCTGGTGCGCGGCCGACTCGCCCGCCATCGGCACCGGGATGGCCGCGACCAGGATGGTGGCCAGCCCGCCGATCGCCAGCATCAGCCGGCACGGTCCGGAGAGCGGGCGCAGGCCGAGGGCGGTCACGGCGTGGCAGACGCCGACGCCGACCAGGGCGAGCGTCATCACCCAGCGGTGGGCGGCGCCCATGCCGGCCAGGGCGCTGATCGTGTCCTGCAGCGAGTCGAACCCGGCGGGCTGGAGCGCGGCGGCGACCGTCCACCCGCCGATCAGCAGCACGGGTGCCGCGGCCGAGGACCACAGCGCAAACGTGGGGACGAAGTCGCGGCGCACTAGGCCGAGTATGCCCCGCGACCGGCACCCCCGCTCGTTAAGTCGCGCACGACTGAATCGTGCGCTACTGTTGGCCCGTGGATGTGCTGCCGCTGGACCGGCAGGTCTGTTTCGCGCTGTACACCGCCTCCCGGGCGGTCACGGCGCGCTACCGGCCGCTGCTCGACGAGTTAGGGCTCACGTACCCGCAGTACCTCGTCCTACTCGCCCTCTGGGAGCGCGACGGGCGGACCGTCAAGGACCTCGGCACGGCGCTGCGGCTGGACTCCAGCACGCTGTCGCCACTGCTCAAGCGCCTGGAGACGGCCGGCCTCGTGCACCGCGAGCGGCGGGCCGACGACGAGCGCTCGGTCACCGTCCGGCTCACCCCGCAGGGCGCGGGGCTGCGCACCCGGGCCTCCGCGCTGCCCGCGCGGCTGCTCTGCGCCGACGGCCTCGACCTGGACGAGCTCAACGAGCTGCGGATCACGCTGACCCGGCTCACCACAGCACTGGACATGGCACTCGATGGGCGAGGAGAGATCGATGCAGGTGCTCTACACGGCTGACGTCACCGCCACCGGCGACGGCCGCGACGGCCACGTCACCAGCTCCGACGGGATCATCGACGTCGACGTCGCGGTGCCCAAGGAGATGGGCGGCGCCGGCGGCGCGACCAACCCCGAGCAGCTCTTCGCCGCCGGCTACGCGGCCTGCTACCACAGCGCCCTGCGCCTGGTCGCGCGCCGCGCGAAGGTCTCGGTCGACGGCACGGTCGTCAACGCGAAGGTCGGCATCGGCCCCAACGGCAGCGGCGGGTTCGGGCTCCAGGTGGCCCTCGCCGTGACCATCCCCGGCACCGACCGCGAGACCGCGCTCCGCCTCGCCGAGGCCGCGCACCAGGTCTGCCCCTACTCGAACGCCACCCGTGGCAACATCGACGTGACGCTGGAGGTGGCCGCATGACGAACAGGCTGTGGCAGCTCGCCGCACGCCCCGAGGGCGTGCCGACCGCCGAGCACTTCCGGCTGGTCGAGGAGGAGGTCCCGGCGCCCGGTCCGGGCCAGGTCGTGGTCCGCAACGAGGTCATGTCGGTCGACCCGGCGATGCGGGGGCGGATGAACGACGTGCCGTCGTACGTGGCGCCGTTCCAGCTCGACCAGCCGCTGGAGGGCGGCGCGGTCGGGACCGTCGTCGCCTCCGAGAGCCCCGACGTGCCGGTCGGCGCGAGCGTGCTGCACGGCCTCGGCTGGCGGGAGTACGCGCTGCTGGACGCCCGGCACACCCGCGTCGTCGACACCGCCGCCGCGCCCCCCTCGGCCTACCTGGGCGTGCTCGGGATGCCCGGGCTCACGGCGTACGCCGGGCTGCTCGATGTGGCGCACATGAAGCCGGACGAGAACGTGTTCATCTCCGGCGCCGCGGGCGCGGTGGGCTCGCTCGCCGGCCAGATCGCCCGGCTGCGCGGCGCCCGGCTGGTGATCGGCAGCGCGGGCTCCGCGGCGAAGGTCAAGTACCTCGTGGACGACCTGGGCTTCGACGCCGCCTTCAACTACAAGGACGGCTCGGTCCGCACCCAGCTCAAGCAGCTGACCCCGGACGGCATCGACGTGTACTTCGACAACGTCGGCGGCGAGCAGCTGGAGGCGGCGCTCTTCCGCATGAACCTGCACGGGCGGGTGGCGGTCTGCGGCGCGATCTCGCAGTACAACACGCCGGACGCGCGCGGCATCCGCAACCTCAGCCTGCTGATCAGCAAGCGGATCACGCTCCAGGGCTTCCTCGTGATGGACCACTGGGGACGGCGCCAGGCGTTCGTCGAGGAGATGACCGGCTGGCTGCGGGAGAACAAGGTCCAGGTCCCGGAGACGTTCGTCGACGGTATCGAGCACGCCCCGGACGCGTTCCTGGGCATGCTGCGCGGCGAGAACCTGGGCAAGATGATCGTGCGCTTCTGAGCGCCGGGGATGGCAGCATGGAGTCCGTGCTGCCATCCCCTGATCTGCGGACCGACCGCCTGGTGCTGCGCCGCTGGGCCGAGGCCGACCGCGCCCCGTTCGCCGCGATGAACGCCGACCCGGAGGTCATGCGGTACTTCCCGCGCCCGCTCACCCCGGGCGAGAGCGACGCCCTCGTGGACCGGATCGAGCAGCAGTTCGCCGAGCACGGCTACGGCCTGTGGGCGGTGTCCACCGTGGACGACCCGTTCATCGGCTTCGTCGGCCTGATGTGGCAGCGCATCGACGCCCCGTGGGCGCCGGCGCTGGAGATCGGCTGGCGCCTGGCCCGCCACGCGTGGGGCCGGGGCTACGCGACCGAGGCCGCAGTGGCCGCCCGCGACTTCGCCTTCCGCCCCCGTGAGGAGGGCGGCGCGGGCATGGCGGACATCGTCTCCATGACCACCGTGACGAACACCCCGTCGCAGGCGGTGATGCGCAAGATCGGCATGACCCGCGACCCGGCCGACGACTTCCGCCACCCCAGCCTGCCGGTGGGCCACCCGCTGGAGCGGCACGTCCTGTACCGCCTACACCGCCCGGCGGCCGCCTGAGCCGCCCGGCATCGCCCGAGCCGCCCGGCACTGCCTGACCACCCCGCAGGTCGGACCCCGCACCCCACCGCCGCGCCGCCACGCCCTGCCGACGCCACCACGCTGTGCCCGGCGAGCCACCAGCTCTCGCCCGGAACCGCCGACCCCGACGGCGCCCCGGCGCCCGCACCGGCCACGGCCGCGGAGGCATGGGTGCCTCCGCGCGATATTCCTGGGAGGAATATTTATTCCTGACCGGAATATCTTCCGAGACGGCATACCCTCTCCGCCGGCCCAGCCGGCAGAGGTGACGCGGGGGCAGGCCGAGCGGCGCGGTCAGCGGCGGGCTAGCGGGAGGTGCAGCTGGAAGGCCACCTCCGTGTAGCGGATCGTGGGCGGCGCCAGCGCCTGGAGCTGGCGCTCCAGCACCACCTGGAGCTCGCGCGGCGGGGCCTCGGGGCGGGCCATGATGCGCACCGCGACCGGGCGGGACGGCGCGAGGCGGAACTCCATCATGATCTCCTCCGTGGCGTGGCGCGAACCCGTGAAGAGGCGGTTGACCACTACCCGGGCGCGCTCCACGAAGTCGCTCAGCTCGGCCGGCGTGGTGGCCCGGCGCAGCTGCTCCTCGCTCGTCAGCAGCACGATCCGGGGCAGCGGCTCGGTCTGCGGGAGGGCCGGCTGGGACGCCGCCGCGTCGTCCTCGATCGTCAGGCACAGCGCTGACACCGCGCCGTCCGGGAGGCCGATCTCGACCGGCCGGCCGGCCTCGACCGCCTGGAGGAGGCGGGCGTGCATCGCGCCGGTCAGCAGGGCCGCGAAGCCGTCCTCGACCTGGCGGGCGGTCGGCTCCGCGCCGCCGCGGACGATGAGCAGGAAGTTGCAGCCCAGCCGGCTCGCCGACTCGCCGCCGGGAGCCACGATCGCGGCCGGGCCCTGCTGGCCGGGCGACCACACGTAGGTCTTCGGGGTGCCGGCCAGGCCCGGGAGGTACGCACAGACATCCGGCGCCTCCCGCATCGCCTCCCCGAGCACGGGCAGCTCGGCCCGGGGCACCGACAGCTCCAGCCGGCTGCCGTCGTGGACCACGCGGAGGAACGGCAGGTTGTAGGCCGGGGCCTGGGAGAGCAGGGTCGCGGCGCGGTACTCGGCGTCGTCGACCACCGCGGCGCGGCCGGGGCGGAACCAGTACGGGTGCGGGTAGTAGCGCTCCTGCGCGCCGAGCAGGGCCAGCACCCGCGCGTGGCCGAAGCGCTGCACGACCGCCGTCTCACCGCCGACGAGCGGGAGCGCGACCAGCGCGCCGCCATCCACTGTGGACTGCATCGCCTGCGGCTCGGTGTAGACGAAGCCCGTCACACGGTCGTCGGCGTCGAGGCCCGGGCGGCCGAAGACGCTCACGTCACCGGCGTCGACAAGGCGGCGCTCGGCCGCGAAGCCGTGGACGGTGCGCGACATCGTCATCGGGTACCCCGGCGCCGGCGCCCCGGTCCGCACCACGGCGAAGAACAGCTCCCGCTGGCCGTGCCGGGCCAGGCCCTCGGTCGTATAGAGCAGCGCGGGCAGCATGCCCTTGGCCGTGCGGATACCACCCTCGGCGATGGCGACCGAGAGTTCGCCGGGGATGAGGTCTTCCCGGCCCACGGGTAACGCGGAGCCCACGGGGCCGATCATGCCATCCGGCCGCAACCCGACCTGGCGCTCATCGACAGGAACGGCGACGATGAATGCATGCGGATGACCTCCGAACCACCGGACGGGTACGTCGCATTCGTCACCCGGCACCTCGAGCCGCTCCGGCGCGACGCCACGCGCGTGGTGGGCGCCCCTGACGAGGCCGACGCGCTGTACGGCGACGTCCTCACCGACGTGGCGACCCGCTGGACCTGGCTGGAGCTGCAGCGGACCCGCCTCGGTCACGCCGACGCCGCCGACGAGTTCCTCGGCCGGGTCTTCGCCCGCCGCTCGGAGCGGTTCTACCTCGACGAGACCCTGCCCGACGAGGGGCTGGAGATCACCGTCACACCGGACCTACCGCCAGAGGCCGCGCCGCCCCGGCGGGTCTACGTCAGCAACGCCGTGCGGCTCGCGCCGATCGTCATTCCCCGCAGGGTTCGCGGCGGATTCGTCGCCGGCCCGGTCTGCGAGGCCGCGATCGCCTGGTGGCACGCCTACGAGAACATCCGCCGGCGCCGATTGGTCTACGCCGGCTTCGTGCTCATCACCCTGCTGCTGGCGCTGGCCAACTTCGCGGCGCCGCCCGTCGAGCCGTAGGCACGCCACATGTAGCCATCCTACATCTAGAACGCCGGAAAAGTTCCCGAACGTGTTCAAGACCGCTTTCACGCGCTCCGCGCGCCCTGCGAGCCCGGGCCGGGGATAGAACGGAGACAGGCACACCACGTCGTCAACAGGGGGCGCTTCGTGGATCACCTGTCAGTTCTCGCCGAGGCGGCGACACCGGGCGACTTCGCCGCCGCCCGCACACAGATGGCGTTCTCCCTCGGCTGGCACATCATCATCGCCAGCTTCGGGGTGGCCATGCCGGCCATCACGCTCTTCATGGAATGGCGCGGCTACCGCACCGGCGACGTCAACTACCGGCTGCTCGCCCGCCGCTGGGCGCGCGCCATGGGCGTGCTGTTCGCCGTCGGCGCCGTCTCCGGGACCATCCTCAGCTTCGAGATGGGCCTGCTGTGGCCCGGCCTCATGGGCACGTACGGCGAGGTCATCGGCCTGCCGTTCACCCTCGAGGGGTTCGCGTTCTTCATCGAGGCCATCTTCCTCGGCATCTACCTCTACGGATGGGACCGCCTCCCGCCGCGGGTGCACATGCTGTCGGCCATCCCGATCCTCATCGCCGGCGTCGTGGGCACGCTCTGCGTCGTCAGCGCCAACGCCTGGATGAACCAGCCGCGCGGCTTCGACCTCGTCGAGGGCAAGGTCGTCGGGGTCGACCCGTGGCGCGCGATGTTCAACCCGGCGACCGGGCCGCAGTCGGTGCACATGCTCGTCGCCGCGTTCATGGTGACCGGCTTCTGCATCGCCGGCGTCTACGCGGTGGGCATGCTGCGCGGGCGCACCGACCGGTACCACCGCCTCGGCTTCCTCGTCCCGTTCACCGTCGCCGCCGTCATGGCGCCGATCCAGGTCGGCGTCGGCGACTGGGCCGCGCACTTCGTCGCCGACTACCAGCCGGTGAAGCTGGCCGCGATGGAGGGGCTCTACGAGACCGAGCGCGGCGCGCCGCTGCACCTGGGCGGGGTGGCGGTCGACGGCGAGCTGCGGTACGCCGTCGAGATCCCCAACGCCCTCTCGCTACTCGCGCACTGGGACCCCAACGCCGAGATCATGGGCCTCAACGAGGTCCCCGCCGACCAGCACCCGCCGGTCAACGTCGTGCACTGGGCGTTCCAGATCATGGTCGTCGCCGGGCTCGCGATGCTCGGCGTGGCCCTGGCGTTCGCCCTCATCTGGAAGTGGCGCCGCCAGTGGCTCACCAACCGCTGGTTCCTGCGCGCCGCCGCGCTCTGCGGCCCGGCCGCCGTCCTCGCGCTGGAGGCCGGCTGGACGACGACCGAGGTCGGGCGCCAGCCGTGGGTGGTCTACGGCATCCTGCGCACCCACGACGCGGTCAACACCGCGCCCGGCCTGCGGGTCGGCCTGGTGGTGATCCTGCTCGTGTACGCGCTGCTGACGGTGGCGACCGTGTTCGTCCTGCGGCGGCTGGCGCGCGACAAGCCGGTACCGGTGGCGCCCCAGGAGTCCGACGTCGAGACCTTCCCGGTGCCGTGACCATGACCAGTGCCGACCTGATGCTCGCGGTGCTGTTCGCGGCCGTGACCGCCTACGCGCTCTTCGGCGGCGCCGACTTCGGCGCCGGGTTCTGGGACCTCTTCGCGGGCGGCGCGAAGCGCGGCTACCGGCAGCGCAAGCTCATCGAGCGCGCGATCGGGCCGGTGTGGGAGGCCAACCACGTGTGGCTCATCTTCGCGATCGTGCTGCTGTGGACCGGGTTCCCAGCCGTGTTCGCCGGCGTGGCGGCGACGATGTACATCCCGCTCACCGCCGCGGCGCTGGGCATCATCGGGCGCGGCGCCGGGTTCGCGTTCCGCAAGATCAGCGTGACCCTGCCCCGGCAGCAGCTGTTCGGGGCCGGCTTCGCGTTCTCGTCCGTGGTCACGCCGTTCTTCTTCGGCGCCGTCGCCGGCGGCATCGCCACCGGCCGCGTGCCGCCCTGGGACCAGGGGCCGGGCGACATCCTCACCGCGTGGTGGAACCCGACCTCGGTCGCCACGGGCGCGCTGGCCGTCGGCGTCTGCGCCTACCTCGCCGCGGTGTTCCTCACCCACGACGCGAAGCGGGAGGACCCCGGCCTCGTCCCGGCCATGCGGCGGCAGGCGCTGTGGGCCGGGGCCGGCGTGGGCGTGCTGGCCGCGATCGGGCTGGTGGTGGTCGAACTGGACGCGGACTGGCTGGCCGGCCGGCTGTGGCGGCCGCTGCCGGCCACCCTGATCGTCGTCTCCGCGCTGGCCGGCCTGGCGTCGATCGGGCTGCTGGCCCTCGGGAAGTACGTCGCGGTGCGGATCACCGGCGGGCTCGCCGTCGCCGCGGTGCTCGGGGGCTGGGCCGCCGCCCAGTACCCGTACCTCCTGCCGCCCGCGACCACGGTCGACGCCGTCGCCGCCGACCCGGCCGTGACGCGCGCCACGCTGTGGGCCGTGCTGGTCGGTGTCGCGATCCTGGCACCGTCGCTGTGGTGGCTGCTCCGCCTGTCACAAACCCCAGCTCAGCAAGGATCGGGCGGTGAAACTGGTCACCATGACGACGGCGGGCGTTGACGAATGCTGCTAGTCTCCGCCGGAGTCATGGGAAATCTTCGGGCACTGAGGCGCTGGAGCGCGACGGCCGCCGCCGTCGCGGCCCTCGGCGTGCCCGTCGGCGCGATCGCCCTGGCCATTCCGGCCCAGGCCGCCGCCAGCGGGCTGGACATCAAGGTCACGAACAGCAACATCCAGGGCAAGCCCGGCGACAAGGTCAGCGTCGGCTTCCAGGTGACCAACCGCGGCCGGGAAGAGGCCAAGGGTGACGAGGTCATCGTGGCGATCACGGTGCCGTCGCAGGCCCAGCTCGACCCGGCGGACTACAGCGACAACTGCGGCCAGATCAACGGCGGCCGCGCGGTTCGCTGCCGGCTCGGCAAGGACATCCCGGCAGGCAAGTCGGCCGGCGGCTCGTTCAAGTTCGTGCTGAAGACCGGCGGCAACGGCCAGGGCGCCGTCGCCGTGCAGCCGGGCAACGCCAACGATCGCTTCACGGTCCGGGTCAGCGGCGCCTCGCCCTCCAAGACGCCCAGCGGCAAGGCGTCTTCCAGCGCGGCGGCCGAGCCGACCGTCGAGGCCGCGCCGCCGGAGGCCGGCAACGGGGCCATCCCGCAGGCCGAGGACCCGCCGAAGCGCAAGACCAGCGACAGCGGCGGCCTCTCGTTCGGCTTCTGGGTCGGCATCTTCGCGATCGTCGCCGCGCTGGGCCTGGTGGGCAGCCTCTTCTACTTCCGGCGCAAGGACAAGCGGGAGCCGGACACCGGCATGCACCCGGTCGTGCCCGCCCCGGGCGGCCTCCACCGCCC
>NZ_JAHYSG010000171.1 GCF_022095675.1 Dactylosporangium sp. AC04546
GGTGGCGCGGGGTGCGGCCGCGTGATCGCGGTCTTTTGGCGATCACGACGCGAGACTGCGGCCGTGGTCGTAGCCGTCGGCGTGGGCGTGGGCGTGGGCTTGGGCTTGGGCTTGGGCTTGGGCTTGGGCTTGGGCGTGAGCTTGGTCGCGAGCTTGGGCGCGAGCGTGAGCTTCATGATTGTGATCTTTTGGCGATCATGGAAGCCGACCAAGACGGCGGCCCGGGAAGCTCCGGGGTGGCCGGCGCGGTGTCCCGCCCTGCGCCAGGGCGCCATCCAGGCGTCGCCGAGTGGCAACGATTTCGTCAATTTTTGCCGCGGCGGCCGCCCCCGCAGGACCCGTCCGGCGATCATCGGACCGCGTCGAGATCCGGCGATATCAGCAGGTGAACGCCCATCCCGGGCACGCATCGAGCCATCGAACTGGGTCGACGCCACACCGTGACCTGCCGGGTGGCAGGAATCTTCCTACTCTTGAAAAACATGTAAGAAACCTTCATCGTCGTCATCGACGAGCGCCCCCTCGAACCCCCACGAAGGAGCACGACGGATGAACACGCTGACTCGCAGGGGCGTCCTGCAGACCGCCGCCACCGCAGGTCTGCTCGCCACCGCCCCGGCCGTCCTGAGTGCCTGTGCCACCGGCGGTGGTGGCGACAGCGACAGCAAGAGCGCCCAGGGCGACAAGAGCGACGCCAACCCGCTCGGTGTCAAGGACGATGCCCCGCTGGAGGTCGTCATCTTCAACGGCGGCTTCGGCGAGGACTACGCGAAGGCCCACGAGGCCATGTACAAGGAAAAATACCCCAAGGCCGAGATCAAGCACTCCGCCACGCAGGAGATCGCCAAGACCCTCCAGCCGCGGTTCGTCGACGGCAGCCCGCCCGACATGGTGAACAACTCCGGCTCGGCCCAGATCGACTTCAACGGGCTCGTGTCGCAGAACGCGCTCGCCGACCTCCAGCCGATGCTCGACGCGCCCAGCCTCGACACTCCCGGCAAGAAGGTCCGCGACACGCTGCTGCCCGGTGCCCTGCTGCCCGGGACCTACAACGGCAAGGTCTTCTCGCTCAACTACGCCTACACCGCCTACGGTATCTGGTACAACGAGAAGCTGCTCGCCGACCGCGGCTGGCAGTACCCGAAGACGTGGGACGAGATGATCGCCCTGTGCCGCACCATCAAGGCGGCCGGGCTCGCGCCGTGGACGTATCAGGGCAAGCACCCGCGGTACATGAGCTGGCCAATCCTCTCGGCGGCGGCCAAGATGGCCGGTCCGGAGATCCTGGTCGCGATCGACAACCTGGAGCCCAACGCCTGGAAGCACGAGGCGATCAAGGCGGCCGCCGAGGCGTACTCGCAGCTCGCCGTCGAGGGCTTCATCCTGCCCGGCTCGGAGGGCCTCGACCACATCCAGTCGCAGACCGAGTGGTCCCAGGGCAAGGCCGTGTTCATCTCGTGCGGCTCGTGGCTGGAGAGCGAGCAGAAGAAGGTCACCCCGCCCGACTTCCGGATGGCGGTCGCGCCGACCCCCAGCCTCGGCAAGGGTGACAAGCTGCCGTTCGAGGCCATCCGTGGTACCTCGGGCGAGCCCTACATCGTGCCGGCGAAGGCCAAGAACGCCAACGGCGGCATGGAGCTCATGCGCATCATGCTGTCCAAGAAGGGCGCGTCCGACTTCATGCGCAAGACGTCGAGCCTCACCTGCGTGGCGGGCGCGGAGGAGGGCGTCGACCTGCCGCCCGGCCTGACCAGCGTGACGAAGGCGCTCAAGGCGTCGGGGTCCAACGGCTTCAACTGGGTGTACAACTCCTTCTACCGGCGCCTGGAGCGCAACCTCGTCGACGCCGCGTGCGGCGACCTGATGACCAAGCGCATCAACGCGCAGCAGTTCGTCGATGCGTGCCAGAAGGGCGCCGACGAGATCGCGAAGGACACCTCGATCACGAAGTACAAGCGGAGCTGACGGATGCGGCACGGTAGGCGCCTGTTCGCGTTCACGTTCCTGCTGCCGCCGCTGGCGCTGTACGCCGTGTTCGTCATCTCGCCGTACCTGCAGGCCTTCCAGATCTCGCTCACGAACTGGCGGGGCCTGTCGCCGGAGTGGGAGTACGTGGGGCCGGAGAACTTCCGGCAGCTCCTCGACGATCACTACGTGTGGAATGCGCTGAAGAACAACGCCATCATCCTCGTGGCCCTGCCGGTGGTCACGATCGTGCTGGCGTTGTTCTTCGCCTCGATGCTGAGCGTCGGCGGCCGCGCGGGCAAGGCCGGTGTCACGGGGGTGCGCGGCGCCGCGCTCTATCGCATCGTGTACTTCTTCCCCCAGGTGCTGTCGGTGGCGATCATCGGCGTGCTGTGGAAGGAGGTGTACGCGCCCAACAGCGGCATCCTCAACGGCTTCCTGCGCGCCGTCGGTCTCGACGCGCTCGCCAAACCCTGGCTCGGCGACCCCGACCTGGCGTTCTGGTGCGTGCTCGCGGTCATGGTGTGGAGCAACGTCGGCTTCTACGTGGTGCTGTTCAACGCCGCGATGCAGTCGATCCCGCGGGAGATCTACGAGGCGGCCCTGCTCGACGGGGCCGGCCGCGCCGACACCCTGCGGCGCATCACGGTCCCCCTGGTGTGGGACACCATCCAGGTGGCCTGGGTGTACCTCGCGATCCTGGCGATCGACGGGTTCGCGCTCGTGCAGATCATCACCGAGGGCGGCCCGGGCAACAGCTCCGACGTCATCGGCCTGCGCCTCTACACCACCGCGATGGGCGACTACAAGTTCGGCTACGCGTCGGCGATCGGCGTCGCCATGTTCTTCCTGACCCTGTCCGTCGCCGTGGTCGCGCTGCGGGTCACCCGCCGCGAGCGAATCGAGTTGTCGTGATTGACTCCGTGACGACCCCGTCGGTGCGCCAGGAGCAGGCCGCGCCCCCGCGTCGCCGCCGGCTGCCCAGCCCGCTCAACATGTTCTCCCACACCGTCCTGGCCGGCTGGGCGGTGCTCACCACGTTCCCGCTGGTGTGGGCGTTCGTCAGCGCGTTCAAGGACGACAAGGAGATCCTCACCGGCGCCTGGAGCCTGCCGTCGCGCCTGCGGTGGGAGAACTGGTCGCGCGCCTGGACCGAGGCGAACATCGGGCGGTACTTCCTGAACTCGGCGATCGTCGTGAGCGGCGCGCTGGTGCTGACCATGCTGCTGGGCGCGATGGCGGCGTACGTGCTCGCGCGGTACACCATCCGCTTCGGCCGCCTGATCTACTTCACGTTCGTCGGGGGCATGATGTTCCCCGTCTTCCTGTCGCTCGTGCCGCTGTTCTTCGTGGTGAAGAACCTCGGCCTGCTCTCGACGCACCTCGGCCTGATCCTCGTGTACACCGCCTACTCACTGCCGTTCACGGTCTTCTTCCTGACCGCGTTCTTCCGCACCCTGCCCACGGAGGTGGGCGAGGCGGCGATGGTCGACGGCTGCTCGCACTGGGGCCTGTTCTTCCGCGTGATGCTGCCGATGGCCAAGCCGGGGCTGGTCAGCGTCGGCATCTTCAACCTGCTGGGCCACTGGAACCAGTACGTGCTGCCGATCGTGCTCATGCAGGGCGAGGGCGCCGAACAGAAGTGGGTCCTCACCCAGGGGCTGACCGCACTGACCATCAACCAGGGATACGCGGGCGACTACAGCGCGCTCTTCGCCGGGATGGCGATCGCGATGCTGCCGGTGCTCATCCTGTACCTCGTGTTCCAGCGCCAGGTCCAGTCGGGCCTCACCGCCGGCCACCTGAAGTAGCGCGGCAGCCGACGAGGACCACGTGGAGGGTGCGGGGGCCGTGGACGCCCTCGACCCGCTGCAGCTCGATGTCGCTCGTGGCGCTCGGCCCGCTGATCCAGGTCAGCGGGCGGGTCGGGTCGAGGCGGGTCAACGCCTCCGGGACCAGGCCCACCACCTGGGCCTCGTCGATCACCACCACGTGGACGTCCGGGACCAGGGTCAGGGCGCGGCGGCCCTGGGCGTCGCCCGCGTCCAGGACGATCGTGCCCGTCTCGGCGATGCCGACGGCGCAGCGCGTGACGACCGCGGCCGCGGCGTCCAGGTCGGCCGGGGACAGCTGCGGGGTGTCCGTGGCCACGTCGCGGGCGGGCAGGTCCAGCCAGCCGCCGGGGATCACGATCCGGCCCTGCGCCGGGAGGATGCCCGCCACCGTCGCGGCGACCGCCTCCGGCGCGCAGTGGTGGACCGTGGCCTTGTAGTCGCGGAGGCGGTCGGCGAAGCGGTCGACGTCCGCGGGGACCGACGTGCGGTAGGTGCGCTCGGCGGGGGCCGGGTCCGGGCGGTCGGCCAGGGCCGTGCGGATGCGGGCCAGGATCTCGCTGCGGGCGTCGTCGGGCCGGCTCACGAGGTGCCGTCCCGGAACGTTTGGCGCGGCGGGCGCGGCAGGTCGCGGGCGGCGGTCCAGCCTTTCAGCAGGCCCGTGAGCGGGAACGGCAGCCGGTGGATGACGCCGTCGCGGCGGCCCAGGACGCGGCCGGCGCGTGCGGCGCGCAGGGCCATGCGCCACCGGCGCGGGGAGCGCATCGTCGACGCGGCCAGGCGCATCGCCGCCGACTCCGCCGTCGGGCCCTTGGCCTCGACCGCCTTGGCGCGCAGGTGCACGAGCATGCGGGGGATGTCGATGGCCACCGGGCAGGCGTCCAGGCAGGCGCCGCACAGCGTCGAGGCGAACGGCAGCGACAGGTTCTCCCGGACGCCGGTCAGCTGCGGGGACAGCACCGCGCCGATCGGGCCGGGGTACACCGAGCCGTACGCGTGGCCGCCGGTGCGCTCGTAGACCGGGCAGACGTTGAGGCAGGCCGAGCAGCGGATGCAGCGCAGCGCGTCGCGCCCGTCGGGGTCGGCCAGGGTCGCGGTGCGGCCGTTGTCGAGCAGCACCAGGTGGAACTGCTGGCCCTCCGTGGCGCCGGTCCACATCGACGTGTACGGGTTCATCCGCTCGCCCGTCGACGAGCGGGGGAGCAGCTGCAGGAACACGCCCAGGTCAGCCCACGTCGGGACCAGCTTCTCCAGGCCCATCACGGTGATCAGCGTGCGCGGGAGGGTCAGGCACATGCGGCCGTTGCCCTCGCTCTCGACCACGCCGAGCGTGCCGGTCTCGGCCACGGCGAAGTTGGCGCCGCTGATCGCCACCCGGGCGGACAGGAACTTGGCCCGCAGGTGGCGGCGGGCGACCTCGGCGAGCACGCGCGGCTCGTTGGTGGGGATCGTGCCGGCGGTGGGGATCTCGCGCTGGAACAGCTCGCGGATCTCGTCGCGGTTCTTGTGGATGGCCGGGACCAGGATGTGGCTCGGCTTCTCGTGGCCGAGCTGCACGATGAGCTCGGCGAGGTCGGTCTCGATGGCGGTGACGCCGGCCTCGGCGAGAGCCTCGTTGAGGCCGATCTCCTGGGTGGCCATCGACTTGACCTTCACGACCTCCTTCGTCTGCTCCCGCAGGACGAGGTCGGTGACGATGCGGTTGGCCTCGGCGCCGTCGCGGGCCCAGTGGACCACGCCGCCGGCCGCGGTGACCCGCTCCTCGAGCTGCAGCAGGTACGTGTCGAGGTGGGCGAGCACGTCGTCCTTGATGGCGGCGCCGGCCGCGCGGAGCTCGGCCCAGTCGGGCAGCTCGGCGACGACGTTGGCGCGCTTGGTGCGGATCGTGCGGGTGGCGCCGGCCAGGTTGCGCCGCAGCTGCTCGTTGCGCAGCTGCACGGCCGCGTTGACCGGGAACGGTTCCGCGGCCCGCAGCTCGGTGACCGGGTGCGCGGTCGGTGGGGACGTCACGCTTCCTCCTCCGTGCTCGCCAGGATCTCGGCCAGGTGGACGGTGCTCGCGGGGCTGCCGGCCCGGCTCAGGCCGCCCCAGATGTGCAGCAGGCACGACGCGTCGCCGGCCGTGCAGAACTCGGCGCCGGTGGCGTGGATCGCGGTGAGCTTGTCGGCGAGCATCGCGGCGGACACGCCCGGGTTCTTCAGGGCGAACGTGCCGCCGAACCCGCAGCACTGCTCGGCATCCGGCAGCTCCACCAGGTCGAGGCCGCGGACCGCGCGCAGCAGCCGCAGCGGCCGGTCCCCGACCCGCAGCACGCGCAGCGAGTGGCAGGTGGGGTGGTACGTCACCCGGTGCGGGTAGTACGCGCCGACGTCGGTCAGCCCGAGCACGTCGACGAGGAACTCGGACAGCTCGTAGGTGCGCCCGGCGACGGCCGCCGCGTCGCCGGCCAGCCCGGGCGGCCCGTACCGGCGGGCGACGTCCTCGTGCTGGTGGCGGATCGCGCCCGCGCACGAGCCGCTCGGCGTCACGACCACCTCGGCGTCGGCGAACGCGCGGACGTGGTTGGCGACGAGGCCGGCGGCCTGCTTCGGGTAGCCGGTGTTGACGTGCATCTGGCCGCAGCAGGTCTGCGCCGCCGGCACCACGACCTCGTGGCCGAGCCGGCGCAGCAGCCGGGCCGTGGCCTGCCCGACCTCCGGCCGCAGGCCGTCGACCAGGCACGTGGCGAACAGTGCGACGCGCATACCGCCGAACATAGGCCGTCTCCCGCACGGCTTCCAAGCTATGGTCTGACCACAGGGGGTGCGTCGTGCAGCGCAGTCACGAGCGGGTCATCGAGCACGTGGAGGCCGCCCTCGCCGCGGGTGAGCTCGCGGTGGGGTCGCGGCTGCCGGCCGAGCGGGTGCTGGCCGCGTCGCTGGGGGTGAGCCGGGCGACGGTCCGCGAGGGGCTGCGGGTGCTGGAGGCGATGGGCCTGGTGCGCATCGGCGTCGGCTCCGGCCCGCAGTCGGGCGCGGTCGTCACCGCCGACACCGCGGCCGGCCTGAGCGCGGCCCTGCGGCTGCACCTCGCCTCGACGGCGCTGCCGGTCCGCGACGTCGTCCGCACCCGGGTCATGCTGGAGTCGTGGTCGGTGCGCGGCGCCGCGGCCGCCGGGTCGTCGCCGGCCCTCGACGAGGCGGCCGAGCTGCTCACCCGCAGCGAGCGGCGCGGCATCGCGCCGGCCGAGTTCTACGCCCTGGACACCGAGTTCCACCTGGCGCTGACCCGCGCGGCCGGCAACGCGGTGGTGACCGCGATGATGGCCGCGCTGCGCGGCGCGATCGAGGGGTACGTGCAGCGCGAGCAGCGGCAGTGGACCCGCCTCGTCGGCCGCCTGCGCACCGAGCACCGCGCGGTCCTGGAGGCCGTCACGACGGGCGACGCCGACCTGGCCGCCCGCCGGGTGGTGACCCACATCGAGGGCTTCTACCGCCAGACGCTGCGCTGAACAATGAGCGGATGGCATCGAAGATCGGGGAGATCATCCTGGACTGCGCGGACCCGGAGGCGGCCGCCGCGTTCTGGTGCGCGGCGCTGGAGTACCGGGTGACGGCGCGCGACGAGACCGGGGTCGCGATCGCCGGGCCGGCCGGCGCGCCGACGCTGCTGCTCATCGTGAGCACCGACCCGAAGGCCGCGAAGACGCCGATCCACTTCGACCTCTGGCCCACCGACCGGGACCAGGCCGAGGAGGTCGAGCGGCTCGTCGGCCTCGGGGCGCAGCCGGTCGACATCGGCCAGCGCGACGTCCACTGGGTCGTGCTGCGCGCACCCTCGGGGCACGAGTTCTGCGTGATGCCCCGCCAGCCCGCCTAGGCACTCGCCGGTGGTCCGGCGGATGGCGGGCTGCCGGCGGGCCTTCAGGAGAGGCCGGCGGCCAGCACGGCGGTGCCCGTCAGCAGCAGCGTCGTGACGAGGATCGGGGCGTGGTCCCGCGCGAACCAGTCACCCAGCGGGGTCAGGCGGGCGCTCCACAGCATCGGGGCCGCCACCGTGAGGCTCGCCAGGACGGCGTAGAGGACCACCATCGCCGGGGAGCCTCCCGCGCGGGCCGTCAGCAGGGCCGCGGCCACCGTCAGGGTCAGGTTCTTCGGGTCGCCCGCCGCTGCCCGGCCGCCCCGCAGCGCCGCCTCGCGCAACGGCATCGTGGCCAGGCCGGCCAGCCACTGCGGTGGGCGGCGCTGATGGCCCGGCAGGGGGCGGCGGCGCCACTCCATCGCCGCGAGCAGGAGCAGGACGATG
Source organism: Dactylosporangium sp. AC04546 (assembly GCF_022095675.1). Classification (GTDB taxonomy): domain Bacteria; phylum Actinomycetota; class Actinomycetes; order Mycobacteriales; family Micromonosporaceae; genus Dactylosporangium. The sequence continues at coordinate 8,082 of NZ_JAHYSG010000171.1, forward strand.
CCCAGCAGGATCAGGAGCAGGCCGATCGCCGACCTCGCCGCCGGGCCGGCCACCGCCACCACCAGCGCGGCCGGGACGGCCAGGCCGACCAGGAAGGCGCCCAGGTAGGCCAGGCCCGCCGGACGGGGGATTGCCGTCGCGGCGGCCACGGCGGACGCCGCCGTGCGGGTGCGGTCCAACAGGGCCGTTCCGGTGCGACGGGTGCCGGCCGGGGCCTGGTCGGGTGCTGCGGCCTCCGTGGTGCGGGCCGGGCCCGCGGCCTGGAAGGCGGCCAGGACCGGCACCGGGCTCAGGGCCACCCCAACGGCCGGCACCAGGATGCCGCCGATCGCCGCGCCGAGTCCCACGCCGCCATGATGGCCACCGCGACGGCCCGCGACCGCCACCTGCGGGGAATGAAGCGGAGGCCGGCGGGGGAGATACCTCAGTGAGCTGGGACAGCGGTGCGCCGGGCCAGGTGCACGATGATGTCGGCGTTGAGCTCGACCGCCGGCGGCAGGACCCGCTCGATGCGGCGGTACACCTGCTCCCGCGCCGGGGCGGGCAGCTCGAGGTACGCCGAGACGGTCGACAGGTGCCCGACGTAGTCGGCGGCCCCCATCGTCACGCGTCGCTCGATCACGACCTGCCGCACGGCGGTGAAACACGCCGAGCGCAGCAGCTCCGTGCCCGGCCACTGCATGGCCTCCTCCGGCGGTGTCCCGTCGGGCGAGGGGATGTCGTCGCGCTCCAGCAACGGCGCCCGCGCCGCGCGTACCAGCGCCTCCACCGCCGGGTCGGCCGGCTGGAACGGCCCGCCGAACGACGCGAAGACGCCACCCGGCCGCAGCCATGCGGCGATCCGCGGCCACCGGCCGTCCGGGTTCGTCCAGTGCAGCGCCGCCGCCGCGAACACCAGGTCGTACGTCGTGTCCGTCCGCAGCTGCTCGAACGCGGCCAGGACGGTCTCGACGGTCGCCGGCACGTGCCGGCGCAGCTCGGCGAGCATGTCCTCGTCGGGGTCGGTCGCGGTGACCGCGACGCCCCGCCCGGCGAAGAGCCGGGTGGCCTTGCCGGTGCCGGCACCGATCTCCAGGGCGCTGCCCACGGGCCCCGCCGCGTGGCCGGTCACCAGGTCGTACAGCTCTGCGGGGTACCCGGGCCGGTACCGTTCGTAGGCCTGCGCCACCGCTCCGAAGGACAACGCGCGCATGGGCATGCCTCAGTATGCCGGCCAGCGGCGGCCGGCCTGCCAGTAGGCGTGGATCTCGTCCAGGCTGCGCCCGCGGGTCTCCGGCGCCACCCGGAACAGGTACAGCCAGGACAGCGCGGTGATGCCGAGCAGCACCCCGAACGTCGCGGCGCCGCCGAACGCGGTCAGCGCGCCCAGGAAGAACTGCGCGAGCAGCACGTTCGCGGTGAGGTTGGGCAGCAGCAGGGCGGTGGCGCCGGCGCTGCGCAGGCGGTCGGTGTACCCCTCCGCCGCGTAGATCCACAGCAGCGAGCCGAGCCCGGCGTTGAAGCCGACGGTGAACACCAGCAGCCCGGCCAGGCCCAGGGCGGTGCCGCCGCGGTCGCCGGCGAACGCCAGGACGAGCAGCGCGTGCCCCACCGCCATGACCGCGGTGCCGGTGAGCAGGGTCGCGCGCCGGCCCAGCCGCTCGACGGTCGCCGCCGACGCGAGCGCCGCGAGCAGGCCGCTGACCTGGACCACGGCCGGCAGGACGAGCAGTGCGAGCTCTCCCCGGTACCCCATGCCGGCGAAGATCAGCGGACTGAAGTTGCTGACGGCGCTGATCCCGGTGAGCTGCACGAGCGTGCCGAGCACCACGACGAAGCCGGTGAGGGTGCGGTACCGGGGGCCGAAGAGCTCCGCGACCACCCCGCCGGCGGCGGCCGGTCTCACCTCGCCGGGAACGGTCTCGGGCGCGCCCCGCAGCAGCACCACCGCGAGCGCGGCCAGCGGCGCGGTCACGCCGAGCACGACCCGCCACCCGCCGAGCGCGTACGCGAGCAGGAACGCCGCGACGATCCCGGCCACGGTCGAGACCTGGTACAGCACCGCGACCCGTCCCCGCACGCCGGCCGGCGCGGCCTCGGCCACCCAGATCGGCACCACGACGGTACTGACGCCGAAGGCCACGCCGACGACGAACCGGGTCGCGTCGAGCCACACCAGGTCGGCGACGAGCGGCGACGCGCCGCCGACCACGGCGACCACGGCCGAGGCGCCCAGCAGCGTCCCGCGCCGCCCGGCCCGCGCGACGACCCGGCCGGCGACGAGCACGCCGAGCAGCATGCCGAGGACCGGGACGGCGAACAGGGTGCCCTGCTCGGCGACGGTGAGGCCGAGTGCCGGGGCGAGGGTGAGCTGGGCCCCGGCCATCGCGGCGCCGAAGTACCCGTACCCGGCGCCGACGACGACCGCCGCGGCGGTGACGCGATGCTGCTGTTGCTGCTGTTGCTCGTGCACCCGGCCGATCTTAGAAGTTCACCGTGCTGCGGTCACTCGACGAGGGCCAGGCCGGGATCGGCAGGACGGTGACCGTGCCGGTGCCGCGCTCGCGGGCGCTCACGACCGTCAGGCCGCGCGCCGGGATGTACACGTCCATGCCGGTGATGAAGGTCTGGGCGTAGAACTCCGGCAGCGGCGCCGACAGGTCGGTGACGCCGTCGCTGCCCTTGTCGAAGGCGAAGATGCCGATCACCCGCTTGGCCCGCGGGCTGTTCGCCTCGGTGAGCACGCTGCGGCCGTTGATCCGCAGCTCGTCGGCGCCGGCCCACCACTCCTTGTTGCGGTTCACCACGACGGCGGCGTGCCGGTCGCCGGCCTCGACCAGGGCGCCGAGGCCCTGCCCGGGTGCGCTGGTGAGCAGCCGGACCAGCGTGTCGGTGCGCTGGAACGGGGCGAAGTAGAAGTGATGCGTCGGGGCGCCGGGCCGGACGACGGCGAACTCGTAGCGGGCGTCGCCGTCCGCGCTGACCGGCCCGAACGTGCCGTCGCCCGACAGCGGCGCCGTGGCCACCTGCCGGATCCTCGTGCCGAGCGGGCTGAGCTGGTAGATCTCCAGGGTGCCGGCGGGGACGCCCGCGTTGAGCGGGAACAGCACGGCCCGCCCCGACAGCGTCACCTTGCGTTGCGGCACGACCCGGGTGGTCCGAGGCGCGTGGCCGGTGAGGAAGCGGTACACCTGGATGAAACTCTCGACGGAGGTCACCGTCTGGGTGTGGGACTGGTCGGGGAACGCGACGTTGGTGGCGCCGGCGATCGTGCGGGCCGGGTCGCCCTCGCCCCAGATCGCCAGGGTCGCCACGCCGCCGGGCGGGGCGGTCGCGGTGCGGCCGTCGAGGTTGACGTAGTGCGCGACGCGGGCGGCGCGGGCCGGGCTGCTGGTGAGGTAGCCCTGCACGACGAACGTGCCGAGGGAGTGGGCGACGAGGTCGACCCGGTCGGCGCCGGACGTCCGCAGGAGCCGCTCGACGCGCGCGTCGAGCCCGGCCCACACCTGGTCCATGGTGTTGAGCGTGAACGTGGAGTCGTACTCGTGGGCCTCGACGAGCCCGGCCGGGTAGCCGTTGCTCGCGAAGCGCTTGGCCTGCAGCTGGTACTGCTGGGCCGAGCCGGCCGAACCGTGGACGAAGACGACCGGCCGGGGCCGGTGCGGGTGGGCGGCGGCGGTCCCGGGTGTCACCGTGACCACCAGCGCGGCGGCGACGAGCAGCCCGAGCGTTCGGCGCATCATGCTTGGGATCCCCCCATCGGCGGGCATGATTGTGCACTGCCAGTGCAGTATGTCTGTTCCGGGGCGCCGCTGTCGAGGGGCCCGTTTGCCCGGCCCGGGGACGGGTAGCGCCATGCGGTGAGCACGGCGTGGGTGGACGCGGCGCTGCGGCGCGGGCCGGTGTACTTCGACGAGGGACAGGGCTGCTGGACCGTGACCGGGCATCCCGAGGCCCTCGCGGTGCTCGGCGACCCGGTCACGTTCTCGTCCGACCTCGCCGACCTGGTGCCCCGGCAGGAGGACCTCGACCTGTTCCGGCGGGGCAACATCGTGCAGATGGACCCGCCGCGCCACGACGAGCTGCGGCGCATCGTCAGCCGGGCGTTCACGCCGCGGGTCGTCGCCGGCCTGGAGCCGCGCATCGAGGCGATCACCGGCTCGCTGCTCGACGCGCGCGGCTCGCGCTTCGACCTGATCGACGACCTGGCGTACCCGCTGCCCGTCATCGTCATCGCCGAGCTGCTCGGCGTCCCGGCCGCCGACCGTCCCGTGTTCCGCCGGTGGGCCGACCGGCTCTTCGACCGGGCCGGGGAGCGGCTGCTCGACGAGGAGGCCATCGCCGCGGTGGCGCCGGCGGTACACGAGATGCGCGAATATCTCCTCGAACACGTGCGGCGGCGCCGCGCCGAGCCCGCCGACGACCTCACCACCGCGCTCGTGCGCGAGGGCCTCGACGACGAGGCGGCGGCCGGGTTCGTGGGGGTGCTGCTCATCGCCGGGCACATCACGACCACGGCAACGCTGGGCAACACGGTGCTGTGCCTGCACGAGACCCCGGGCGCCGCCGACGAGCTGCGCGCCGCTCCCGACCTGCTGCCCGGCGCGATCGAGGAGGCGCTGCGGCTGCGCACCCCGTTCCCGCGGCTGGCCCGGCGCACCACGACGGCCACCGTGCTGGGCGACGCGTCGTTGCCCGCGGACACGCTCGTCGCCATCTGGCTGGCGGCGGCCAACCGCGACCCGCGCGTCTTCGCCGACCCGTCGGCCTACGACCCGCGCCGCAACCCGAACCCGCACCTCGCCTTCGGCCACGGCATCCACTTCTGCCTGGGCGCCCCGCTGGCCCGGCTGGAGGCGCGGGTGGCCCTGCGGATGCTGCTGCGGCGGTACCGCGAGATCGCCGTCGACACCGCCGAGCCCATCCGCTTCCGCAACCCGTGGGTGATGTCGAGCCCGACCCGCCTGCCCATCGCGGTCAGCTGATCATCGCCGCGCGCTCACGGGCGGTCGGCGTCGAGGTGGTGCGCGGCGGCGTCCGACCACTCACCGAGGCCGGACGGGTTCTCGTTGCGGAACTCGCGGCTCCACCGCCCGCCGTCGTACAGCCCGCCGCCCCGCGCCACGTCGGGCAGCAGCGCCCGCAGCGCGGCGTTGCCGTGGAGGGCGACCAGCATGCCGAGCGCCTCCACCTCCTCGGCCGCGGCGGCGTCGCCGGTGCGGGCGTTTGACGCCGAGCTCCCGCGCCTGCGGGCCGCGGCGCCGCCGGTCCGCGCGCGCGGGACGGCGGTGGGTGCGGTGGTTGCCAGCGGGGTTCTGGGTTCTTCCCTTGGCCTGGCGTCCGCGGTGGTCGCGGGCTGGACCTGGGGTGCGGTGCTCGCGGGCGAGATGGCGTCGGATCGGGCGTCGGGTGCGGTGCTGGTCGGTGGCGTGGTGGGGCGGACCTTGGGCGCGGAGCCGGCGGGCGGGGCCTCGGGCCCGGCCTCGGACGGTGCGGGCGGGAGCGGGTGGCGGCGGCGCAGGTCGCTCAGGAGGCGCTCCCCGCGGATGGTGCGCGGCCAGGCGAACCAGACCGCCGCGCACGTCCCGGCGAGGACGCCGACGATACCGGCGAGGGGCGGCAGGCCGGTACGGGCGGCGAGCCAGGCCGGGACGACCAGGCAGGCGAGCGGGATCAGCACCCGCCGGGGCAGCGACCGGCGCAGCCCGAGCCGGCCGAGCTCGCGCCGGGCGTCGCGCAGCGCCTGCTGAACTTTCTCCCGGCCGGCCGCCTCGCGGGCGCCCTGCGCGCCGAGCAGCGCGTTGAACAGGCTCCGCTCGATCGGATCGGCCTCGCGCGGCGGCGCGCCGCGCCGGTCGACCCGCCCCCGGCCGTCGTGTTCGAGGCGGCCCCGCCGCCACAGCATCGCGTACCCGGTGACGCATGCTCGCCACCGTCCACCCGCCAGCAGACCGACCACCGTCGGCCGTGGCAGCGCCTCCCCGTCGCGCTTCATGGCCGCAGTGTGCGCGCACGGCGCAACCCACGCAATTGAAAGTTTCAGGCCGTGTGAGCGCGCACACGTACACATCGACGTGTGTCGTTGACAACGCTCCACCGGGGTCGATACGTTTCGACACCTCGCTAGGAAAGCGCTTTCCTGGCACCGGGAGGAGGTACACGTCAATGGTGCGTCACCATGGGGCACCACCCGTCCGCCGGACCGGCCGGCGGCGCGGTGCGCTGTTCGGCGTGCTCGCGCTCGTGCTGGCGGCCGCGGCCACGACGTTCGTGGTCCGGGCCGCCGACGCGGCGACGATCGTGCAGGGCGCCTGGTACAACCTGGTCAACGTGAACAGCGGCAAGGTCATGGAGGTGACCGGAGGGTCGAGCGCCGACGGCGCGACGATCACGCAGTACTCCAGCAACGGCTGTCAGTGCCAGCAGTTCCGCTTCGAGTCCGCCGGCACCGGCTGGTGGCGGATCGTCGCCCGCCACAGCGGCAAGGCCGTCGACCTGTGGGAGTGGAACACGGGCGACGGGGCCGAGTACCGCCAGTGGCCGATCACCAGCGGCTACAACCAGCAGTTCTCGGTCCAGAACATCGGCGACAACATCCAGCTCATCAACCGGCACAGCGGCAAGGCCCTCGAGGTCTGGGAGTGGTCCACCGCCAACGGCGGGCGGATCTCGCAGTACACCGACCTCAACGGGGCCAACCAGCAGTGGCGGCTGGTCCAGGTCGGCACGACGACGCCGACCACGGGCGGCGGTGGCGGCGGCAACCCGACGACCACGTGGCCCACGAAGACCGGCGACGTGTCGGTGAGCGCGACGGTCAAGGTGTCGGGCACGCTCGACGGCGGGATGCGGCGGTACTGCTGCATCGGCGACGGCGGGCAGAGCGAGAGCCAGGACCCGATGTTCGAGGTCGCCAACGGCGGCACGATCAAGAACGTCATCATCGGCGCACCCGCCGGTGACGGCATCCACTGCCTCGGCACCTGCACCATCCAGAACGTCTGGTGGGAGGACGTGGGCGAGGACGCCGCGACGTTCCTCGGCACCGGGGGCGGCACCAGCTACGTGATCGGCGGCGGCGCGAAGTCGGCCAGCGACAAGGTGTTCCAGCACAACGGCAACGGCACGGTCAACATCTCCGGCTTCTACGTGGAGAGCGCCGGGAAGCTGTACCGCGCGTGCGGCAACTGCACCAACTCGTACCAGCGCCACGTGGTGGTGGACAACATCATCGCGAGGTCGACGAAGGTGATCGCCGGCATCAACATCAACTGGGGCGACACGGCCCGGTTCACCCGGATCACCGTGTACGGCTCGGCGACGATCTGCGACAAGTACAACGGCGCCCCGAAGGGCTCCGAGCCCGAGCACGTCGGGTCCGGCGCCGACGGCAAGAACTGCTTCTACAGTTCGTCCGACATCACGTACCGCTAATGGGTCTAGGTCGGGTCTAGAGCCGATAGGCCCCGACCACATCAGCTGGATCGTGGGCCGGCGCCACCGGGTCCGCCCGGTGGCGCCGGCGTTCTGCGCTCCGGCGCCGGTCCGGTCGCGGCCCGCTGGTGCTGGTGGAGCATCAGCGTGACCAGCGCGGCGGCGTACGCGGCCAGCGCCGCCAGCGGTAGCGCCGCCGACTGGCCGGACAGCGCGCACGGCGGGCGCTGCGGCGGGAGCCAGCCCAGCGGGTCGACGAGGGCCTCCACCGGGTCGCCCGGGCGCAGGTCGTCGGCGCAGCCGGTCCAGCCCAGGTCGGCGCCCGTGGCCGTAGCCGCGAGCCGGGCGCGGCCGACGCAGTCCGCCGCGCGCTGGTGCGGCTCGGCGGGCAGCGGGCCGTAGTCGACGCACGGGGCCGAGGCGGTCACCGTGGCCGCGACCGGGTCGGCGAACCAGCCCGTGTACGCCGGCACGACCGTCAGCGCCAGGGCGATGCCCGCGCCGGCCAGGGTGAGCAGCGCCCACCAGGAGCGGTCGTCGCCGGTGACGGCCGCCATCGCGACGATCCCGGCACCGCCACCCAGGCAGAGCACGGCGCCGCCGGCCGCGCCGGTCCACAGGTTGCCGGTCGCGGTGCTCCAGGTCAGCAGGGCACCCGCGGCCACGGACAGCACGATGACCACGAGTGCGAGGACGGCGACGGCGGTGCACCGGCGGTTGACGTCGCGGCCCATGCGGGCATTCTAGTAACGATGATCTATGCCGTCTGCGGTATTCCGGGACCGGTTCGGCGGATCTTCGCCCTGGTCCGGGACGGAGATGATCGACAAGTCTGTACAAGTGGTGGTGTAACCGGCGGTGCACAGGCTGTAGGGTGTTCGGGTCGTCCTTCATCGTGAAAGAAAAATCGAGCGGGAGCGAGCTATGCCGATCACCGGACAGCGAGTGGTGCGCCGGACGCTCGGCCGACGGATGACCAGGTTACGCGTCGCCAGCGGCAAGAGTCGCCGCGAGGTGGCCGAGGCCAAGCTGGGCATCTCGGAGCCGACCCTGCACCGCATCGAGACCGGCAAGGTGCCGGTGACGCCGGCCAACGTGCGCGCGCTGTGCTGGCTCTACGGCGCCGACCAGAGCATCACCGACGCGCTCGCCGAGCTCGCCCTGGGCACGTCCCAGGAGGAGTGGTGGGACGCCAACCCGGTGATCCCCGACTGGTTCAAGCTGTACGTCGGGCTGGAGGCGAGCGCCAACCGGATCAGCACCTACGACGGGGAGATCGTCCCCGGCGAGCTGCAGACCGAGCAGTACGCGGTGGCCATCTTCGCCGCCGAGCAGCCCTCCGACGACGACGCCGCGCAGCGCCACGTCAAGCTGCGCATGCAGCGCCAGCAGGCGTTGTTCAGCCGCTCTCCGGTGCCGAAGCTGGTCACCGTCATCGGCGAGAACGTGCTCACCCGGCAGGTCGGCGGCAAGGCCGTGCTCGACGGGCAGCTCGACCACCTGCGCGAGATCGACGCCAAGGGCCTGGTCGAGATCCGCGTCCTGCCGTTCGCGGCCGGTGCGCACGCGGCGATGGCGGGCGCGTTCCGTATCCTGGACTTCGACGACGCGGACGACCCCGACATGGTGTACCTGGAGTCGCACGTCGGCGCGATGTACCTCGAGGAGGACCACGAGATCACGGAGTACCGCCGGATCTTCGGCCTGGTCCGGGACGCTTCGGTGCCGCTCGCGGAGTTTCGATGAGTTTGGTTTGGTTGGGCCGGGTATGATCCACGGTAAGGCGCGATCCATGCGAATGCGTTGACATACCCCTTCCCCCAGCAAGGCGGTCTCCGGTGGCAGGAGTGGCACAGAGCGGTGAGCCGAAACCGGCTACCGCGGCCCGGATCTACGACTATCACCTCGGCGGGATTCACAACTTCCCCGCCGATCGCGAGGCCGGTGACACGGTTGCCAAGCTCTTCCCGCTGGTGCCGGCACTGGCCCGCAACAACCGGGCGTTCCTGCGCCGCGCGGTGCAGTATCTTGCCGCGTCCGGGGTGCGCCAGTTCCTCGACGTCGGCTCGGGCATCCCGACCGTCGGCAACGTCCACGAGGTCGCCCGCGCGATCGTCCCCGACGCCCGGGTGATCTACGTCGACCTCGACCCGGTGGCGGTCTCGGAGAGCCTGGAGATCCTCGACGGCGACTCCCGCGCCACGGCCGTGCGGGCCGACCTGCGCGACCCCGACAGCATCCTGACCCACCCGCAGGTCCGCCGCATGATCAACTTCCGCGAGCCGGTCGGCGTGCTGCTCATCGCGGTCCTGCACTTCGTCCCCGACGACGAGGCCGCCGTCGACGCCGTGTCCCGCCTGTGCGCGCCGTTCGTGCCGGGCAGTCACCTGGCGATCTCCCACGCCTCGGGCGACGGCATGGTCGAGCCCAAGACGGACGACCTGGCGGTCGCCAAGGACCTGTACAGCCGCAACACCACGACCCCGTTCCACCTGCGCTCGCGGCCTCAGGTCGAGCGGTTCTTCGCCGGGCTGGAGCTCGTCGAGCCGGGCGTGGTCTGGCTGCCGGAGTGGCGGCCGGCCCCGGACGACCCGACGGACTTCACGGCGCAGCCGTCGCTGAGCGCCGGTCTGGCGGGCGTCGGCCGCATCCGCTGACCCAGCGCCGGGGGTGCGTACCCCCTGCGCCGTCACAGTTCACCGCGACGCCCTGTGGCGCCCTGTGTCCTGCGGCGCTTCGTGTCTCGCTGGGC
>NZ_JAHYSG010000172.1 GCF_022095675.1 Dactylosporangium sp. AC04546
CGTCTCCCCTGCGCCCAACGATCACCTGCCCTATGGTGCGTGAGTGCGGATCGAGACCCGGATCGTCGCGCCGTCCGCGGCGCCGAGCGGTGCGGTCCTCGTCGCGCACGACGGCCCCGAGTACGAGCGCGCCGCCGGGCTGTCGCAGCTGTTCCCCGCCGAGCACGTGGTGCTGCTCGACCCCGGCGAGCGCCACGAGTGGTACTCGGCGAACCCCGCCTACGCCGACGCCCTCGTGCGGCGGGTCCTGCCGGCCCTGCCGCCCGGCCCCCGGGTCGGCCTCGGCGCGAGCCTCGGCGCCCTGGCGCTGCTGCACGCCGAGCTGCGCCACCCCGGCGCGTTCGACGGGCTGTTCCTGCAGTCGGGTTCGTTCTTCACCCCGCAGCTCGACCCCCAGGAGGCGGGCTTCCGGCGGTACCGCCGCATCGTCCGCTTCGTCGAGAGCGTCAGCGGCGTCGCCGCGAGCGTCGTCTTGACGTGCGGCCGGGACGAGGAGAACCTGCACAACAACCGGGCCATGGCGCAGCGGCTGGGAGCACCGCTCGTCGAGGTGCCCGGCGGGCACGCCATGAGCACCTGGCGTGCCGCGCTCGACCCGCACCTGCACCGCCTACTGCGGGAGGTCACCGTTGGACCACCTCATCGGACTGCTGCTCGGCACGGAGCAGGACTGGCCCCGGGCCTACGAGACCCTGATCGCCCGGCTGGGCCCGATCCGCGGCCCTGACGGCGCCAGCCACACCTTGCGCACCACCCGGGTCACCATCGAACCGTTCAACCTGCGCGACACCCCCTCCCACGACCTGGTCATCGACCGGCTCGCCTACTGGTACTACCACCCCCGCGAGTGGCTGAAGAAGGTCGCCCTCATGGACGACGTGTACCTGCTCAACAGCCCCTTCACGTTCCAGTCGATGGAGAAGCACGCCGCCTACTGCGCGATGATGCGCCTCGGCCTGCACGTCCCCGAGACCGTCCTGGTGCCGTACAAGAACCCCGTCGACCACGCCAAATGGGCGTACACCGCCGAGCGCTACAACCGCCCCTTCGACCTCGACGCCGTCGCCGACGGCCTGGGCTACCCGCTGTTCATGAAGCCCTACGACGGCGGCGCCTGGGTCGGTGTCTCCCGCATCAGCGACAGCGCCCAGCTGCACGCCGCCTACGACGCGTCCGGGGCGCGGCTGATGCACCTGCAGCAGTCCGTCGAGGGCTACGACGTCTTCACCCGCTCGCTGTCCGTCGGCCCCGAGACGATGGTCATGAAGTTCCGGCCCGAGCTGCCGATGCACGAGCGGTACGCGGTCGAGCACGGCTTCCTCGACGCCACCGCCGGCGACGAGGTCGTCACCATCTCGCGGCTGGTCAACGCGTTCTTCCGGTGGGAGTTCAACTCCTGCGAGTGCCTCGTCCGCGACGGCGTCGTGCACCCCATCGACTACGCCAACGCCTGCCCCGACGTGGCCCTGACCAGCCTGCACTACTACTTCCCGTGGGCGATGACGGCCCTGGTGCGCTGGACGGCGTTCTGCGTGGTCACCGGCCGGCGGGCCAGCCTGGACATGGACACCGCCCGCTATTTCGAGATCGCCGACGATGCGTCGCTGGTGTACCCCGAGAAGCTCGCCGAGTACCGCAAGCTCGCCGACGAGTACTTCGCCGTCGACGACTACCGCGAGTTCTGCGACACCGCCCTCCCCCACGTCCCGGCGCTCGTCGCCGAGTGGGTCGCGTCGCCCGACTTCGACCGGCTGCTCGTCGACACGGTCCGCGCCACCTACCCGCCGGCCGAGCACGACCGGTTCGTCGCCCACTTCCGCGGCCTCGTCGACCTGTGGCGGCGCGAGAACACCAGCTAGAGCCGACGTTGGTCGATCTACCCTCACTTTCGGGCCAAGCGGCGAGGGTAAATCGACCAACGTCAGTCTGAACCTAGCGGGGCCACTCCTTGAGCTTGGCCCGCAGCGCCGCGATGCGGTCCGGGGTCAATCCGTAGAAGGTGAACCGGCCGTCGTCGAGCCGGTCGAGGTAGCGGCCCGCCGCGAGGATGTCGTCGTCCTCGAGCGCCGGGTCCTGCCGCCGGGCAAGGTCCAGCAGCTCGTCGACGCCGTAGCGGTCCAGCGCCGCCGCGACGTCGATGTAGTCGCGCACCTCGCGCCGGTTCACCAGGGCCGCGACCTTGGTCGCGATGAGGTCGTCGAGGTGCATCACCGGGCCGACGTCCATCATGACCGGCGACTGCTGGCGGTCGAGCCTCGACAGCGTCAGCCGTACCGTGCGAGCGCCGTCGCCCACCGTGAACTCCCGCTGGTCGAACCCGGCGAACAACTCCAGCAGGTCGTCGGCCTCCTCCTCGTGGACCGTGTACCCCGCCCCGCGCAGGGCCGCGCACACCGCGTCGGCGGCCGCCCCGGCGGCGCCCTCGGTGTCGGTGAACAGGTCCACGTCCTCGGTCGGTCGCTCGACCAGGCCGTTCATCAGCCAGGCGAACCCGCCACCGAGCACGAACCCGTGCCGCTCCGCGACCGCGAGCGCGATCCGGGCGACGTCGGTGTAGAACGGGTCCGGGCTCACCCGGCGGCGGCCCGCAACCGCGGGTGCCGCGCCTCCCACGCCCGGCGCACGCCGTGGGGAAGGTTCAGGTCAGGCCACACGCGCACGAGCATCCGCCCGTTGACGAACCGCCGCAGCTCGTCGTGGCGGATCGCCTCGCGGAGCACGTTCTCGTACATCCACAGCAGCAGGTCGGGGTTGTCCACGTCGAAGCGGCGCTGCGGATTCCACATGAGCCGCTGCGGCAGCTCCACCACCCCGTGCACGGGCCCGCGCAGCTCCTCGAGCGTCCGCGCGACGAGCGCCGGCCGATGCGGACGCGCGAGATACGCCACCCGCCCCCGGTCCGACTCGCCCTGCATGCGCCGAAGTGTACCGCCGATCCGCTTCCCGGCGCCGCAGCGTGTGGCGCGGCCCGCGTCGCGTATGGCATCCTAGGAAGCTAGGTCAATAGCCAAAGACAGCGGCTGGGAGATCAGCGCGCTTGATCGATGGCGAGATCTGGTCGTCATAGCAACCAGTTCTCGCCATCGATCAAGCAGCGAAGACAGCGGTCAGCGGGCGTGGCGGGGTTCCGTGTCGGTCGGGGTGGCCTCGCCCTCGGCCTCGTGGGCGCCCGCCGCGTGCGAGGCGTGATGGCCGTTGCCCGACGCCACCTCGTCCGACCCGTGCGCCCCGCCGGACGCGACCGGGTCCGGCGCTTCCCCGGGCTCGGGCGGAGCGATCACGGCCGTCGCCACCGTCGTGGTGGCGGCCGCGGGCGCGGAGCCGCCGTTCGGGGTCGGGTCGGGCAGCGCCGCAGCCGGCGCCGCAGCGGCCGGGGCCTGCTCCGCGGCGCGCTGATCGGCGGCCGACATCGAGCGCAGCGGCAGCTCCGGCAGGAAGAGGATCACCACGAAGCCGACCACCATGATGGCCGTCGCCACCATGAACACCACGCTCATCGAGTCCGAGAAGCCGACCTTGAACGGGTGGGACAGCGCGGCCGGGAGCTTCTCCAGGAACGACGTGTTGTTGAAGGAGCTGGCGCTGCCCGACGTGGCCGTCGTGCGGATCTGGTCGACCAGCTGCGGGTTCGACCGGGCGGCGGCCTGGAAGTCCGGGGTCGCGGCCGCCGCGGTGAAGGCGCCGCGGATCTTGTCCGGCATCAGGCTGAACAGCACCGACAGGAACACCGCGGCGCCCAGCGTGCCACCCATCGAGCGGAAGAACGTGACCGTCGACGTCGCGACGCCGATCTCGCGCGGGTTCGCGGCGTTCTGCGCGGCCGTGATCACCGGCTGCATGTTGCCGCCGAGTCCGAGGCCCATCAGGCCCATGACGAGCATGGTGCGCCAGAGCGGGGTGTCGGCGCCGATGCGGGAGAACAGGAACAGCGCCACGATCATGAGCAGCGAGCCGAGGATCGGGAAGATCCGGTACCGGCCGGTGTGCGCGATGACCTGGCCCGAGACGATCGAGCCGGTCATGATGCCCAGCACCAGCGGCAGCAGCATGAGGCCGGCCTCGGTCGGGGTGGCGCCCTTGACGATCTGCAGGTACAGGGGCAGCGTCAGCAGGCCGCCGAACATCGCCATGCCGAGGATGAAGCTGCCGGTCGAGGCGACCGAGAACGTCCGCCCGCGGAACAGGCGCAGCGGGAGCAGGGCCTCGTCCTTGTAGGCGTACTCGGCGACGAGGAAGAGGATCAGGCCGACGGCGCCGATCGCGTAGCAGGTCACCGACCGGCCGGAGCCCCAGCCCCACTCGCGGCCCTGCTCGGCGACGGTGAGCAGCGGCACCAGCGTGACGACCAGGGCGAGCGCGCCGGGCCAGTCGATGCGGTGGTCGGTGCGGTGGTGCGGGATGTGCAGCACGCGCAGCACGACGAGGAACGCGGCGAGGGCGATCGGGACGTTGATGTAGAAGATCCAGCGCCAGCCGGTGACCCCGAGCAGCTGGTCGGAGCCGGCGAAGAAGCCGCCGAGCACCGGGCCGAGCACGCTGGAGGTGCCGAAGACGGCGAGGAAGTACCCCTGGTACTTCGCCCGCTCGCGGGGCGGGACGATGTCCCCGATGATCGCGAAGACCAGCGAGAACAGCCCGCCGGCGCCGATGCCCTGCACGGCCCGGAAGGCGGCGAGCTGGTAGATCGAGTCGGCCAGCCCGCACAGCGCGGAGCCGACGATGAAGATGCCGATCGCGAAGAGGATGAACGGCTTGCGACCGTAGATGTCGGAGAGCTTGCCGTACAGCGGGGTGGCGATCGTCGAGGTGATGAGGAACGCGGTCGTCGCCCACGCCTGGATGGAGAACCCGCCGAGGTCGTCGGCGATCGTGCGCATCGCCGTGGACACGATCGTCTGGTCGAGCGCGGCGAGGAACATCGCCATCATGAGCCCGGCGAGGATGGTGAGGATCTGCCGGTGGCTGAGCGTAGGCGAGGTTGTGCTGCTCAAGTTCAACTCCAGGTAGCACGAAGCAAAGGCACGATACGAGCCGTTGGCGTTCCACAATCACGCTACTCCCCGAGATCGCTCCGGGTGCGCTGAGGGACACTATGGGGATGTCTGCGACGCTGGTGGTCAAGGGCCTCGCCGCCGGGCACGGCGACAAGGCCCTCTTCTCGGGGCTCGATCTGGTGGTGGCGCCCGGTGACGTGATCGGGTTGGTGGGGGTCAACGGGGCGGGGAAGACGACGCTGCTGCGCACCCTGGCCGGGCTGCTGCCGGCCGAGCAGGGCGCGATCCAGCTCAACCCGCCGACGGCCACGATCGGGTACCTCCCGCAGGAGCCGGACCGCCGGCCCGGCGAGACCGTGCGGGGGTTCCTGGCCCGGCGTACCGGCGTCGCCGACGCGCAGCTGCGGATGGAGACCGCGGCCGAGGCCCTCGGCTCGGATGTCGCCGGCGCCGACGAGGAGTACGCGGTCGCGCTGGAGCGCTGGCTGGCGCTCGGCGGGGCCGACTTCGACGAGCGGGCCGAGGAGCTGGCGGCGGCGATCGCCGAGCTCGACCGGCCGATGACGGCGCTGTCCGGCGGCCAGGCCGCGCGGGCCGGTCTGGCGTCGCTGCTGCTCAGCCGGTACGACATCTTCCTGCTGGACGAGCCGACCAACGACCTGGACCTGGACGGGCTGGCCCGGATCGAGCGGTTCACCGCCGGGCTGCAGGGCGGGGCGGTCGTGGTGAGCCACGACCGGGAGTTCCTGGCCCGGGCGGCGACCGGCATCCTCGAGCTCGACCTGGCCCAGCAGCAGGTCAACTACTTCGGCGGCGGGTACGCCGCCTACCTGGAGGAACGCGAGGTGGCGCGCCGGCACGCCCGCGAGCGCTACGAGGACTACGCCGACACGCGCTCCGACCTCGAGGCCCGGGCCCGGATGCAGCGGGCCTGGATGGAGAAGGGCGTCAAGAACGCCCGCCGCAAGCAGCCCGACAATGACAAGAACATCAAGGCGAAGAAGATCGAGTCGACGGAGAAGCAGGCCTCGAAGGCGCGCCAGACCGAGCGGCTCATCGAGCGTCTCGAGGTGGTCGAGGAGCCGCGCAAGGAGTGGCAGCTGCGGATGGAGATCGCCGCGGCGCCACGGGCCGGGGCGGTGGTGGCGACGCTGCGCGGCGCGGTCGTGCACCGGGGCGCGTTCACGCTCGGGCCGGTGGACCTCCAGATCGACTGGGCCGACCGGGTGGCGATCACCGGCGCCAACGGGTCCGGGAAGACGACGCTGCTCGGCGCGCTGCTCGGGCGGGTCCCGCTCGACGCGGGCAGCGCGCACCTCGGGCCGGGCGTGGTCGTCGGTGAGGTCGACCAGGCGCGGCGGCTGTTCGAGGGCGACGCGACGCTGCTCGACGCGTTCCGCCTGCACGTGCCGGACCAGTCCCCCGCCGACGTGCGGACGCTGCTGGCGAAGTTCGGGCTGCGGGCCGACCACGTGCTGCGCCCGGCGCGGACACTGTCGCCGGGCGAGCGGACCCGGGCGGGCCTGGCCCTGCTGCAGGGGCGGGGCGTCAACCTGCTGGTCCTCGACGAGCCGACGAACCACCTGGACCTGCCGGCGATCGAGCAGCTGGAGAGCGCCCTGGACAACTACCCGGGCACGCTGCTGCTGGTGACGCACGACCGGCGGATGCTGGCCGCGGTGCACACGAACCGGCACGTCGACGTCGCGGACGGCGCGGTGAGCGAGCGGTGAGCCCCACCGAAGCCCTGGCCGAGTTCTGGACCGAGCGGCACCTGTGCACCCTGGCGACGATCCGCCGCGACGGGACCCTGCACGTGGTGCCGGTCGGCGCGACCTACGACCCCGAGACGGGCGTCGCCCGGGTCATCACGTCGGGGACGTCCCAGAAGGTCCGAAATATCCGAAACAACGGACTCGTCGCCCTGACCCAGGTCGACGGCCGCCGCTGGTCGACGCTGGAGGGAACGGCCGTCGTCGAGACAAGCCCCGACGTCATCCGGGATGCCGAGGAGCGCTACGCCCGCCGGTACAAGATCCCCCGGGTGAATCCGGCACGAGTCGTGATCGTGATCACCGTGTCAAGGGTGTTGGGCACGTATCGGCCCGACTGACAACCGACGTTCACCCGAGGGCCACACGACCGGCTGACAGTGAGCCCGCCGAAGCCGTTTCGGCAGAGACCCTCGGGAGCATTCCTCATGCGCCAACGCAATATCGTCCTGCACGGCCTGCTGGCGGCGGCCGTCGTCGCCGGCGTCGCCGGCTGTGGCTCGTCCGAGAAGGCCGCCGAGGCCCAGAACAACACGGCCGCGGCCGCGACGGCCACGTCGGCCGCCGAGCTCGGCGGCATGGACGCCCTCATCAAGGCCGCGCAGGCCGAGGGCCAGCTCAACGTCATCACGCTGCCGCCGGACTGGGCCAACTACGGCGAGATCATCGAGACGTTCTCGAAGAAGTACAACATCAAGGTCAACAGCGACAACCCCGACGGCTCGTCGCAGGACGAGATCAACGCCGTCAAGTCGCTCAAGGGCCAGGACCGCGCGCCCGACGTGCTCGACCTCGGCGGTGCGTTCGCCCAGTCCGGTGCGAAGGAAGGCCTGTTCGCCAACTACAAGGTGGCGACCTGGGCCGACATCCCGGACAGCCAGAAGGAGTCCAACGGCGCCTGGTACAACGACTACGGCGGCTACATCTCCATCGGCTGCGACGCCAAGAAGATCCCGGTCTGCCCGACCACCTTCGCCGACCTCAAGAAGCCGGAGTACAAGGGCAAGGTCGCGCTGAACGGCGACCCGACCAAGTCCGGCTCGGCGTTCGCCGGCGTGTTCGCCGCGGCCCTGGCCAACGGCGGCAGCTTCACCAACATCCAGCCCGGCATCGACTACTTCGCCGCGCTGAAGAAGAGCGGCAACTACATCCCGGTCGAGTCGACCCCGGCCACCATCGAGAAGGGCGAGACCCCGATCTCGATCGACTGGGACTACCTCAACGCCGGCTACACCAAGAAGCTGGCCGAGAAGGGCATCGACTGGAAGGTCGCCGTCCCCAGCGACGGCGTCTACGGCAACTTCTACTGCCAGGCGATCAACAAGACCGCCCCGCACCCGGCCGCCGCGCGGCTGTGGGAGGAGTTCCTGTACTCCGACGAGGGCCAGAACCTGTGGCTCAAGGGCTACGCCCGGCCGGTCCGGCTGCCGAAGATGACCGAGTCCGGCAAGGCCGACTCGGCGCTCGTCGCGCAGCTGCCGAAGGTCGAGGCCAAGGCCGAGTTCCCGACCACCGACCAGATCGACGGCGCGAAGAAGGTCCTCACCGACGGCTGGACCAAGGCGCTGACCGGGTGACCACCGCCGCAACTCCCGTCCGGGCACGGTCCTTCTGGGGCCGTGCCCGGCGGTGCGGCCCCTGGCTGTCGGTCGCACCGTTCCTGCTCATCATGCTCATCGGCCTGATCCTGCCGACCGTCGCGCTGGGCTTCGGCGCGTTCGGCAACGGCACGTCCGACGTCGAGGCCGCCCTCGGCGGCGGCTACCGCCAGGCACTGTGGGGCTCGCTGAAGCTCTCCGTCGTCTGCGCCGTGCTCGGCGCCGTGTGCGGCCTGCTGCTGGCCCGGGCCGTCCTCGCCGGCGGCGGCCTGCTGCGCCGCCTGGTGCTCACCGCCTCGGGCGTGCTGGCCAACTTCGGCGGTGTGCCGCTCGCGTTCATGTTCATCGCCACCATCGGCAACGCCGGCATCGTCACCGCGCTCATCCGTGACTGGACCGGCTTCGACCTGGCGAACTCGACGTTCAGCCTGTACCAGTTCGGCGGCCTGGTCCTGGTGTACCTCTACTTCCTGGTGCCGCTCATGGTCATCGTGATCGCGCCGGCCCTCGACGGCGTGCGCGCCGAGTGGTCGGAGGCGGCGGCGAACCTGGGCGCCACCCCCGGGCAGTACTGGCGGCTCGTGGCTGGCCCGCTGCTCGCCCCGCCGGTGATGGCCGGCGCCCTGCTGCTGTTCTGCGGCTCGCTGTCCGCGTTCGCGACCGCGCAGGCCATGGTCGGCGGCACGGTACCCCTCGTGACCCTGCAGATCGCCAACGCCCTCTCCGGCAACGTGTCGGCCGACCACGAAGGCGTCGGCGCCGCGCTCGCGCTGGAGATGATCGTGCTCGTGTCGATCGTCATGGCGGTGTACTGGACGATCGAGCGCCGGACGGCGAGGTGGCTGCGGTGACCGCCGTCCTCGAACCCACGGTGGTTCGCGCCGCCGCGCCGAAGCGCCGCCGCCGGTCGGTCGACCGGCCGATCATCCTCGCGATCGCGGCCGTCTACTTCCTGGTGCCCCTCGCCGCCGCGATCTGGTTCACCATCGAGGACAAGCGCAACGGCGGCGTCACCGGCGAGTACTACGCGGCGATCCCGGCCGCCGACGGCTTCGCCGCCGCGCTGCGCCGCTCGCTGTCCCTGGCCGTGCTCACCGTCCTCGGCGTGCTGCTGGTGACCGTGCCGGCGATGCTCGCCGTCACCCTGCGGCTGCCCAGGCTCCGCCCGGTCGTCGAGGGCCTGTCGCTGCTGCCGCTGGTCATCCCGCCGATCGCGCTGGTCGCCGGGGTCCGCGACATGCTCGCCCTCGGCCCGAACGAGCTGGCCGGCACCCCGCTCGGCGACTTCCTGGTCTCCTCGCAGGACCCCGAGCTGCCGTACATCCTCATCATCGTGTACATCGTGCTGGCCACCCCGTTCGCGTACCGCTCGCTCGACGCCGGCATCCGGTCGATCGACGCGAAGACCCTGGTCGACGCGGCCCGCGGCCTCGGCGCGTCGTGGCCCACGGTGGTGTGGCGGGTGCTGCTGCCCAACCTGCGCAGCGCCGTGCTCGGCGCCGCGTTCCTCACCCTCGGCCTGGTCCTCGGCGAGTACACCATCGCCAGCATCCTGCTCTTCGAGACCCTGCCGACGTGGCTGGTCAAGATCTCCGGCTCCAGCGGGCAGCTGTCCGTCGCCGTGAGCACCGCCAGCCTGCTGTTCACGTGGATCCTGCTCCTCGTCGTGTCCCTCGCGGACCGGCGCAAGTCCTCCGGAGGTACCGCATGAGCGCGGTCGGTGTGCGCATGCTCGGCATGCGGCGCAGGTTCGGCGCGGTCGCCGCGCTCGACGGGCTCGACCTGATCATCGAGCCGGGCGAGTTCATCGCCCTGCTCGGCCCGTCCGGCTGCGGCAAGACCACGGCGCTGCGCGTCCTGGCCGGGTTCGAGTCGGCCGACGAGGGCACCGTGCACGTCGGCGACCGCGACATCACCGACCTGGCCCCGAACCGGCGCGACATGGGCATGGTGTTCCAGGCGTTCAGCCTGTTCCCGAACCTCACCGCGCTGGACAACGTGGCCTTCGGCCTGCGGGTGCGCGGCAAGGCCAGCGCCGAGCGCCGCAAGCGCGCCGCGGAGCTGCTGGAGCTGGTCGGCCTGAGCGGCGCCGGCGGGCGCTACCCGCACCAGCTCTCCGGCGGCCAGCAGCAGCGGGTCGCCCTCGCGCGGGCCCTGGCCATCGAGCCGCGGGTGCTGCTGCTCGACGAGCCGCTCTCGGCGCTCGACGCGCAGGTCCGGGTACAGCTCCGGGACGAGATCCGCCGCATCCAGCAGCGGCTCGGCATCACCACCCTGTTCGTGACCCACGACCAGGGCGAGGCGCTGTCCGTCGCCGACCGCGTCGGGGTCATGCGCGCCGGCCGCCTCGAGCAGCTGGCCGACCCCGACACGCTCTACCACCGCCCGGCCACGCCGTTCGTGGGCGAGTTCGTCGGCACCATGAACCGGCTCGCGGGCGTCCTGGGATCCGACGGTACCGTCAGCGTGCTCGGCACCACCCACGCCGTCGCGGCGGGCTCCTCCGACGCCGCCGCCGGCGCGGCCGTCGCGGTGCTGGTCCGGCCGGAGGCGATGACCCTCACCGCTTCCGACACCGGCACGGCCCTGGTCGTGGTCCGCACGTTCCACGGCGCGCTGACCCGGCTGTCGGTCCGCCTTCCGGACGGCGACGAGGCCCTGGTCGACCTGCCCAGCCCGGCCGCGGCGGGCATCAAGCCCGGCGACACGGTCACGGTGGGCGTCGGCCCGGGCCCGGTCCTGGTCGCGACGCCGGACGACACGGCGGTCCCGGCCGCCGCCTGATTCCGGACACACGTGGGGCCGGCCCGGAAGGGACCGGCCCCGCGGTCGCTTCAGGGACGGCATCAGTTCACGTACCGGCCGGACCGGAGCAACGTCGGCGTCGGCCATGCCCGGCAGGCTGTCGCCCATCGCCAAGCATCGCTGCCCTCGCGACGAGGCCGCACCCGCCGAGCGGGCGGCCCGGCGGCTGCTCTACCCTGCCCGCGTGGCTGAGGCTGAAGAGGATCCGGTCGCGCAGGCGCACGGTGAGCTGTCGCTGGCCCGGATCGCCCTCGCCGAGGACGACCTGGAGCACGCGGCGAACCATCTCGCGGGCGCGATCGCGTGGGCGCCGGCGCTGCCCGAGGTGCACGAGCTGCTCGCGGCCCTGATGACCCGGGCCGGCGCCGGGGTCGAGGGGCTGTTCCCGCTGGAGGAGCCGGCGTACATCGGCTCCGTCGTCGCGCGGGCCCACCTGCTCGCCCGCAGCAGCCCGGTGGAGGCGCTGCGCCTGCTGGCCCAGGCGACCCGGTTCGACCCGTCGCAGCCGTGGGCCGACGTGTCCTGGGTGCGGGCGCTCGACGTGGCCCGGGTCGACCCCGACGAGCTGGCCCGGCTCACCGTCGGCGTCATGCAGCCGCTCGGCGACCCCGCCGGCCCCGACGTCGCCCGGGCCAACGAGGTGTACCTCGACCTGGTCCGCCGGGCGACCGCCGCACACCCCGGCCACGCCCTGCTGCACGGCGCCGCGGCCGGCCTGGCCCGCCGGTTCCCGGGCCACACCGGCGAGGCGGTCCGCTGGGGCGCCCGCGGCCACCGGCTGCACGCCGACAAGCTCACCGCGGTCTGGTACGCGTACGCGCTGCGGGCCGACGGGCGGCTCAACGAGGCGCTGAAGGTCATGCGCGCCGCGTGGAAGGCCGCGCCCGGCGAGATGGACCTGTGCGCCGACATGGCGAACTGGCTGGCCGAGGCCGGTCGGCTCGACGAGGCCCTGGAGCTGCTCGACACGGCGACGCGCGCGGCGCCCGACTACGACTGCGCGGTGCACACGGCGGCCCGGCTGCGCTTCGCCCACGACGGCGACGTGCGGCACCTCGTCGGGCTGGCCGACTTCATGCGCGCGCACCCGGTGACCAGCCATGAGCACTCCGACCTCGACGAGGCCTGCCGGGAGCGGCGCTGGCTCGGGGTCGTCAGCGGGCCGGCCGAGGCGTGCGTGAACGTGCTGCACCAGCTGGCGGCGGCGGACCGCGGGCCGGTGGCGCACCTGTCGCTGTCGGCGCTGGAGGTACCGTCGGCGCTCGCACTGCTGCGGCGGGCCAGTCCGGGCATCGAGGTGGAGATCACCGGACCGCCGCCGGCCGACATGGTGGCGCCGCTGCGCCCCGGCCGGGCGCTGTGGCGCTACGACGGACTCGACGCGTATCCGACGGTCGAGCCGGCGGCGCGGGCCAGCCAGGAGCTGCTCGCCCGGATCGCGGCGCCGGCCTGGCCGCACCCGATCGCGGCGTACGACCACGCGCTGCCGCTGGGTCAGCTGCCCGTCGAGGAACTGCTGTCGCTGCTGGTGCACCCGCCGGCGGCGCCCGAGGGCTGGCCGATGGCGGAGGGCTGGTGGGAGCGCTCGGCGCAGACGTTCGCCTGCCTGGGCCTGCTGCACTGCGAGCAGCTGCGGGCCGGCGCCGCACCCGGTGACACCGCGCGGGCGCGGGCGCTGCTCACCGAGATCGCCTTCGGCGTGGAGGACTGGACGACCGACGCGGCCTGCTTCGCGCTCGCGGTGGCGGCGTGGCTGGATCCCGCCTGTCGCGAGGACGTGGTCGCCGCCGTCGGGTACCGTTTCCTCGCGGCGGTCCAGGCCTCACGGCAGCGGGCCGTCACGATCCGCGACTCCCTGGCGGAGGTCGTGCTCATGACCCCGGACATGGTGCCGGACATGGTCGGCCTGGCCCGGGATGTCCTCGGCCGCGCGCCGGTCCCTGCCCCGGCGCCCCCGAAGAAGAGGCGGTTCTTCCAGCGATGAGCCGGATGCGGCGGATCTGGCGACACTCCCTGACCAGGTTCTGCCTGCTCGGGATGGTCGGGTTCGGCTTCGACCTGGCGCTGCTGGCGCTGCTGAAGGCGGTCACCCCGCTGCCCGTGTGGGCCGCGGTGTCGATCGCGTTCTGGGTCACCTACGCGCTGAACTTCGTGCTCAACCGCTACTTCGCGTTCCACGCCCAGGACCGGCCGGTCGGGCCGCAGGTGCTGCGGTTCGTGGCTCAGGTGCTCGGCGACTACGCGCTGACGCTCGGCGCGGTCGAGGGCCTGCACGCGCTCGGGGTGCCGCTGCTCGTCGCGCGGATCGCGGCCGGCGGCACCAACCTGGTGTGGAACTACCTGCTGTACCGCTTCTGGACGTTCGGCGCTCCGCGAGGCGACGCGGAGCGGGCCGGCCGGCAGGACGCCGACCGGCCCGCCGAGGAGCCTGAGAGGGTCGCGGCTCACCAATAGTGTCGGCGCCCGGCGAGCGGACGGCCGACCGCGCCCAGGATCCACAGCACCACCCCGACGATCAGCAGCACGATGCCGATCGTCTCCACGATGCCGACATGCAGGAACAGGCCGAGCAGGAACAGAATCAGACCGAGGATGATCATGTTGGGCTCCCGGGGAGAGGGGTACCGACCTACGTTGATCTGGTACCCCTCTGCCCCTGTCGCCGAAACCTGGCTCACCCGCGGCGGCCCCGGCGGGCGCGGATGTAGTCGGAGACGACGTAGCGCCCGAGGTCGTCGGCGTCAGGCGTGAACACCCGCCCGCCGTTGCGCCGGGCGACCGCGTCGACGAACCGGCGCAGGCCCGGGTCCTCGCCCAGCATGAACACGTTGAGCACGGCCCCGTAGCGGGTCAGCTGGTCGACCTCGTGGACCGTCGCGGTCACCGTCTCGCGGGTCGACGGCCACATGAAGTACGACGTGCCGTCGTCGAGCAGGTGCGCGGTCGGCTCGCCGTCGGTCACGACGAGCACGACCGGGTCGGACCCGGGGTGCCGGCGCAGGTGCCGCCCGGCAAGCCGCAGCGCGTGCTGCAGGTTGGTGCCCTGCACCATGTCGGGCTCGACGGCGGCCAGCTCCTCCTGGGAGAGGCGCATGGCGTACCGCCCGAAGCCGATGATCTGCAGGGCGTCCTGCGGGAACCGGGTCGCCACCAGGTGCGACAGCGCGAGGGCGGCCTGCTTCATCGGCCCCCACCGCCCGTCGGCCATCATCGAGAACGACAGGTCGACGCAGAGCGCGACCGCCGCCGACACCCGCCGCTCGGTCTCGGCGATCTCGAAGTCCTCGACGTCGAGGCGGATCGGCAGCGTGGTGGCGCCGCCGGTGGCCTGCCGGCGCACCGCGTTGCCGATCGTGCGCACGACGTCGATGGGCTGCTCGTCGCCGTACATCCACCGCCGCGACGCCCCGGTCAGCTCCCCCGCCGCCCCGGCGTCGCGCAGGTCGTGCTGGCCCTGCCGGCCGGCCTGCAGCTCGGAGAACACGGTGCGCAGCGCGGTGCCGCCGAGCCGGCGCAACGCCTTGGGGCTCAGCGTGAGCCCCTCGGACCCGCGGGTGACCCAGCCCTGCCGGCGCAGCTGCTGCTCCAGCTCCCGCAGCCGGCGCAGGTCGTCGGCGGCGCCCCGCCCGAGCTGCCGCTCCACCGCCTCGACGTCGACGTCGTCCAGCGTCGCGCCCGGATGCTCCTGGCCGAGCTGGTCGATGAGGTCGTCGAGGTCGCCGATCTCCTCCAGCGCCCCGGCGGCCTCGCCGTAGCCGAGGTCGCGGTCGCCGCGGACCCGCTCGCCCCGGCCCCAGTTCATGCCGGGCCGCAGCGCGCGCAGGCTGTCGGTGAGCCGGGCCATCTCCCCGGCGAGGTCGCCGAGGGCCTGGTCCATGAGCGACTGGAGCTCGGCGCGCTGCTGCGGGGTCAGCGAGCGCATCATCCGCTCCCCGGCCGCCGCCCGGCGGGCCAGGGCGTCGATGAGCTCCTCGACGTTGGCCGGCTTCTCCGGGAAGAAGTCGCCGTGCCGGTTCATGAACTCCTGGAACGCGTCGTCGGTGTTCTCACCCCGGGCGTGCCGCTCGAGCAGGTCGTTGAGGTCGTGCAGCATCTCCCGCATGGCGGCCTGCGCCTGCGGGTCGCGCAGCGCCTGCTGCATGCCCTGGAAGCGCTGCTCGACGACCTCCTGCCGGAGCTGGTCGAGGATCTGCTGGTAGAGACCTCGCGCCTCGTCGCTGGTCCAGTTGTACTGGCTGAGCTCGTCGACGGCCCGCGCGGTCGAGCGAGGAAGGTTGTCGAGCACCGTCTCAGCGAAGCGGGCCTCGTCGGTGTCGTGCCGGGTGAGCTCGTCGCGCTCGGCGGCGATCGCCTGGTCGAGCAGCTGCTGGGCCCGGGTGACGGCGCCGTCGAGCTGGCCCCGGCGCATCGCCTCGCGGCGCATCCTCCTGGCCCGGGCGACAAGGTCGTCGAGCCCGCGGCCGCCCTGCGGGCCGCGGCGCAGCAGGTTGCGCAGCGCCTCGCGCAGGCTGCCGCCGTCGAGGACCTCGGCGCCGACCTGGTCGACGGCGGCACGCACGTCGTACGGCGGGGCGAGCGGGTCGGGCCCGCCGCGCCACGCCCCGTAGCGGAACCTGTTGTGGCGCAACGCTGTCAGCCTCCGTACACGGTGCGGCCGTCTTCCGTCAGATCCTTGCTCAGCCGTCGGGTGAGGTGCAGGCCTTCGAGCGCGAACTCGATGCCGGCCGCCGCCTCGCCCCGGCTGGGGGCGTCGCCGAGCCCGAGCCGCTCGAGCACCTTGGCCAGGCCGGGCACCGTGCCGACCTGCCGCAGGATCTCGTCGGCCCCGGCCAGCTCGCCGGTCTCGATGACCTGCCCCTCGGCGACGAGGTCGGTGAACCCGGACAGGTCCAGCCCGGCCAGCCGCCCCCGGAACGTCTCCGCCGTCGCGGTGCGCAGCAGGTGGGCGAGGATCTCGATCTCCCGCCCCTCCTCGCCGCTGTCGAACTCGACCTTGCCGCGCAGCGTGCTCGTCACCGACACGGTGTCGCCGATCCGGGCCACCGGCCGCTCCTCCCCGAGCATCCCGGCCCGCCGCAGCGCCGAGGCCGCCACCGTCTCCGCGGCCGCGATGGCGAACCGGGCCGACACACCCGAACGCTGGTCGACGGACGGCGACTCGCGCACCGCCCGCGTGAACCGCGCGAGCACCTCCAGGACGTGCTCCGGCAGCTGCGCGACGAGCTGCGCCTCCTGCCGCACCAGGTCCATCTCCAGCTCGAGGTCGAGCGGGTAGTGGGTGCGGATCTCGGCCCCGAACCGGTCCTTGAGCGGCGAGATGATCCGCCCGCGGTTGGTGTAGTCCTCGGGGTTGGCGCTGGCCACGAGCAGCACGTCGAGCGGGAGGCGCAGCTGGTAGCCCCGCACCTGGATGTCGCGCTCCTCCAGCACGTTGAGCAGCGAGACCTGGATCCGCTCGGCGAGGTCGGGCAGCTCGTTCACCGCGAAGATGCCCCGGTTGGTCCGGGGCACCAGGCCGAAGTGGATGGTCTCGGGGTCGCCGAGCGTTCGCCCCTGCGCGACCCGGATCGGGTCGACGTCGCCGATGAGGTCGCCGACGCTGGTGTCGGGGGTGGCCAGCTTCTCGCCGTACCGCAGCGACCGGTGCAGCCAGTCGACGGGCAGCGCGTCACCGGCCTCGCCGGCCAGCCGCCGCGAGGCCGGCGTGATCGGTTCGTAGGGGTGCTCGTTGAGCTCGGACCCGGCGATGACGGGCGTCCACTCGTCGAGCAGGCTGATCAGGCCGCGGATGACGCGGGTCTTGCCCTGCCCGCGCTCGCCGAGCAGCACGACGTCGTGCCCGGCGAGGATGGCCCGCTCCAGCTCGGGCAGCACGGTGTCGTCGTACCCGACGATCCCGGGGAAGCGCGGCTCGCCCGCCCGCAGCTTCGCGAGCAGGTTCTCGCGCAGCTCCTCCTTGACGGTGCGGAACCGGTGGCCGCTGGCCCGGAGCTCCCCGACGGTGCGGGGCAGGTCCAGGGGCTGGTCTGGCGTCTGAGTCACAGCATCGAACCTAGCGCGCTTGTGTTGCGTCTGGCTGTGCTCTCGCGCGCCTTCGGCGCGGGCGGCCCCATGCCACGCTGGTGCGTGGCACTGGCGGCGCTTCGCTGGCCAGACCGCTGGCTCGAACTCTCGGGGCGGCCTCCTTTCTGTCGTGTGGCGCGAAGGGCCGCCGACCCGGGCTGCCGCCAGGCCCGCGTGGCGTCCGCGGCCCGCGCCGTATTCCCCGCGGCGTGGATCGCTTTGGTGATGTTCAACGTACTCGGCGGGTACGACAGTTCGCCGTCCCCCTGCTGACGTTGGTCGATGCACCCTCATGCCGATCACCGGGAACGAGGGTGCATCGACCAACGTCGGCGCACGATTCGGCATCCGCCAGCGCTCGCACGCCACCGCACCGACCCACCCGGGCCGCTCCATCAATCTTGATACATCACTCTTGATGCATCAACACTGATGGATCACAACCGATGCGAGTGCGGCCGCCGGCACGCGCAAGGAGCGGCCACGCCCTCGACCGACGAGCCCCGGCCCCCACACCGACCGACGTCGGCCGATCCACCGCCGTCCCGCCCAGCACGGATGCGGGTGGATCGACCAACGTCAGAATCGCGCCCAGCCACCGCGCCCCACTGCATCACATTTGATGCATCACTTCTGATGCATCACGGCTGATGGGGTGCCCGGCGCGACCGCAGCCGCCTCGCCCTCGGCGGACGGCGCCGCCGGCGTGGACGCGAGCGGGCCCAGGTGGCGCAGCGTACGCAGGACCAGGACGGCCAGGCCGAAGAGCAGCGCCGCCGCCACCGCCGCCACCACGTGCATGCCCGTCGTGGACGCGACCCGAGCCGCGTGCAGCAGCGCCTCACCCACCCCCGCGGGCAGGGTCGAGGCCACCGAGGTCGCGGCCGTCACCGTGTCGCTGGCGTCCGCCACCAC
>NZ_JAHYSG010000173.1 GCF_022095675.1 Dactylosporangium sp. AC04546
GGCGGGGGCGGTGCGAAGGGGCGGCGGACGGCGACGCGCCGCGATGGGGCAACGGCCGGCGGCGCGGCGACCCGAAGGGCTGCAGCGCGGCGGTCCGCGAGCGACGGGCAACGGGCGACGGGCGGATCGAGCAGCGAACGGCTCGAATCGCCGGCGTGCGGACCGCTCACCGAGCGGCGAGCGGCTCGGGCGCAGCAACGCGGGCAGAGGCGGCCGGCAGAGCAACCGCGAGCGGCCCGAACCCAGCCGGGTCCGGGCCGCTCGACGGACGCGCAGGTGCGGCCGTGGCGAGCGGCCCGGGCCACTCAGCCGGCGTGCGGCGGCAGCGACGGCGACGGCGACGGGTCAGACGAGGCGGCGGATTTCGCCGTGCGTGCGGTAGAAGCCGCCGCGGGCGGACTCGCGGATGCCCGGGACGACGTAGCGGGCGCCGGAGTGGCGGATGTTCTTCGGGAACTGGACCTGCCAGTCCTGGTGGTAGCCGGACGTGACCACGCGGATGCGGAGGCGGCCGCCCTGATCGACGCATTCGAGGACGACGCCGTCGGCCGGGTCGGAGATCTCCTCGACCGTGGC
The DNA here is from genome assembly GCF_022095675.1 of Dactylosporangium sp. AC04546. Classification (GTDB taxonomy): domain Bacteria; phylum Actinomycetota; class Actinomycetes; order Mycobacteriales; family Micromonosporaceae; genus Dactylosporangium. Next base: position 577 of record NZ_JAHYSG010000173.1, read on the forward strand.
GGACGGGGCGACGGACTCCATCGCGCGCGGGGCCTTGACGTCGACATACTCCGGGACGACGCCCTGCTCGGCCGCGCGGACCGCCTCCTCGCTGGCGTCGATGCAGGCCAGCGAGCCGTCCGTGGTGACGATGTAGAGCTTCTCGTCGTGATACTGCATCGAGTAGGCGCTGCCGCAGCCCGTGCCCAGCTTCCACAGGCGGTTGCCGGCGGCGTCGAAGCAGTAGACCGAGGAGCGGTAGTCGCCGGCGAAGACGTAGCGGCCGTCGGGGGACGTCGCGTTGGAGAAGATCGTGGCGTCGCAGCGGTACGTGACGCCGGTCTTGCCGTCCTTGCCGAAGGAGAGCACCGAGTTGGACGACATGCCGGCGTAGAGCATGTCGCGCTCCTGCCAGCCGAAGAGGACGGCGCCGGTGGTCGACTGGTGCCAGCGCTCGGCGCCGGTGCCCAGGTCGTAGCTGGTCACGCCGCCGCTCGTGCCGTGGTGGACGCCGGCGGCGTCGCAGCGGACCATCCAGCCGCTGGAGCCCTTGCTCTTCTTGCGCCAGAGGAACTCGTCCTCGTGGTCGATGGCGCAGACGCCGCCCTTGTCGTCGGAGACGCCGAGGACGCCGTCGTAGATGTCGAGCCAGTAGATGTCGATGTCGGGGGCGATCGCGTAGGCCAGGCGCGGGACCTTGCCGGTCAGGTCGTAGACGTTGCCGTCGTCGCAGCCGGCATAGATCCACTGGTCGTCGGCGACGATGCACTTGACGCCGTCGGGCAGCTGGAACTGCCGATCGACCGTCGCGTCGTGCTTGAGCACGGTGATCGTGCCCTTCTCGTTGCCGACCATGCACACGTCGTCGTTGATGAAGATGCCGAACGCGGGGGCGCCCGAGCGGTACTTCCACAGCACCGGCGCGGTCTTCGACGTCGACCGCTGGCTCTGGATGACCCGCCGCGTCACCGACCGGGGCGCCCGCTGGCCCTCGACGGCCGGCGCGTAGCCCTTGCGGACCTTCTCACCGATCTTCTTCTGGGCGTCGGCCTGCGCCTTGGTCGCGTCGGCATAGGATGTCGTCTTGCTCTGGCCGGCGTCGCCGATCCGCCCATACCGAATCGTGATCTCGTTGCCGTCTACGGTGACCTCGTAGAACTTGTGCGCGCTTCCGGCGTCCTCGGACAGTTCGAGATACGTGGTCTGGGGCATCGGTCGACAAACCTTCCTAGAGGGGGATCGAAGGGGCGGCGTCAGCCTAGCGACCGGGTACGACAAAATCTCATCCGTGCTGCATCTGAGGCTCATCACCCCGCCCGGCGACACCGACAAGGTCGTCGACCTGCTCACCGTGGAGGCCGGCGCGACGAACCTCGTCGTGCTCCCGAACGCGGGACGGCAGCCCGAGGGCGACGTCGTCATGTGCGACGTCGTGCGCGAGGCCGGCAGCCCCGTGCTCGCGAAACTCAAGGCCATGGGCATCCACGAGCACGGCTCGATCGCCATTGAGAACGTCGACGTGGCGCTCGGAACCCGTGCAAAGAGCGCCGCCGACGCCGCGCCCGGGCTCGCCGCCGACGCCGTGGTCTGGGACGAGATCGAGCAGAAGACCGGCGAGGAGACCGACCTCTCCGGCACGTACCTGCTGATGCTCGGCATCGCGACCATCATCGCCGGCATCGGCGTACTGCTCGACCAGCCCATCCTCATCGTCGGCGCGATGGTCGTCGGCCCGGAGTTCGGCCCGCTCGCCGCCCTGTGCGTCGGTATCGTCCGGGCCCGAACGACAGCGGTACGGAGGGCGCTGACGGCCCTCGGTGTCGGGTTCCCGATCGCGATCGCGGCGACGATCGTCAACACCTGGCTGCTCGACCTGATCGGCCTGGTCGACCGGGGCATGCTGCTACGCGACCGGCCGCTCACCGACTTCATCTGGCAGCCCGACGCGTTCTCCTGGATCGTCGGCTTCTTCGCCGGCATCGCCGGCATGCTCTCGCTGACCAGTTCGAAGGCCGGGCCGCTGATCGGCGTGCTGATCTCGGTGACGACCGTGCCGGCGGCGGCGAACGTCGCGGCCGCCCTGGCCTACGGCGTGTGGCACGAGGCCTGGGGCTCGACAGTCCAGCTGTTCCTGAACCTCACCGCGATCGTCGTCGCCGGGGTGCTCACCCTGCTCGCCCAGCGCTGGTGGTGGCGCCGTCGTGTCTGACCTGCGGGAAGCCCTCGACGCCCTCCTGGAGGACGTGCCCCCGGCGCGCCTGGCCGACTCGGTCCAGCGGCTGATCACGGTGTACCGCAGCGGCCTCCCGGCCGGCGAGCCGCTGCTGCGCAACATGGTCGACGCGACCGCGTACGCCGCCTACCGGATGCCGGCCACGCACGCCGCCGTCGCGAAGGCCCTCGCGATGCTGCCGCCGATCGAGCCGCGCAGCCTCCTCGACGTCGGCGGCGGGACCGGCGCGGCGACGTGGGCGGCCGTCGGCGCCTTCGGGCCGCTCGACGCGACGGTGCTCGACCAGGTGCCGGAGGCGCTGCGGCTCGGCGAGCGGATCGCGAAGGGCCGGCTGGCCGCGCAGTGGCGGGAGTGGCACCTCGGCGAGCCGCTGACCGAGGCCGACCTGATCACGGTGTCGTACCTCATGACCGAGCTGACCGAGGACGACCAGCGCGCGCTGGTGGCCGCGGCCGGCGCCGCCGCACGGCAGGCATTGGTCATCGTCGAACCCGGGACGCCTGAGGGGTACCGCCGGATCCTCAAGGCCAGGGACGAGCTCATGGCCGCCGGATGGACCGTCGCGGCGCCCTGCCCGCACCAGGGCACCTGCGGGATGGTGGGCAAGGACTGGTGCCACTTCTCGGCCCGGATCAACCGCTCGGCGCTGCACCGGCGGCTCAAGGACGCGCGGCTGGGCCACGAGGACGAGAAGTTCTCCTTCGTCGCCGTCACCAGGGGCGGGAACGACGTGACGGGACGGGTCGTGCGCCACCCCGCGTTCCGCAAGGGGCTGGTCACGCTGCAGGTGTGCCAGCCGGACACCACGGTCGGGCCGGTGCTGGTGCCGAAGCGGGAGGGTGCGCGGTACAAGGCGGCCAGAGACGCGGAATGGGGCGACCAATGGCCGCCCCATTCCGATGATGCCGAGTGACTACGAGTTGTCCGCCACGAAGGACGAGACGTAGGCCAGCGCCGAGTTCCAGTTGATGGTGAGCTCGTTCGTCGACCACGACTTGATGTCGTCCATGTAGCACAGCTGCGGCTTGCAGCCCTTCAGCGCCGCCGAGGCGACCTCGTCCTGCAGCTGCGAGTTGGGGCCGCCGGCCAGGGTGCCGCGCGGCGGGTTCGGCAGCTTCGGGTCGAGCTGGTGCGCGTACCAGCGGCTGTGCTGGTTCTTCGACGCCTTCTCGCCGTAGCCGGTCACGTACGACTGGTTCAGCGCGTTGCGGCCGAACAGGTAGTCCATGCCGGACAGGACGCCGTCGCGGTACTGCTGCTTGCCGGTCAGGTCGAAGGCGGTGGCCACGACGGCCAGGTTGTTCAGGATCTGCGCGTTCGAGGCCCAGTCGTACCCGTTGCTCGGCGCGTACGGCTGGCCGTACGCCTGGTCCGCGATCACCTTCAGGTAGCGGTCGGCGCCGGCGACCACGGACTGGCGGACCTTGTCGCGGTCGGCGAGCTTGCTGTCGACGGTCGCCAGGTCGAGGCGGCCCAGCGCGGCGGTGTTCTGCCAGTCGAAGGCGCGGTCGAACACGTCGGCCTTGTGGACCGGCGAGCTCGTCACGTCCGTCGAGTACTGCTTGTCACCGGTGGTGAGGTACAGCTCGGCGGCGGCCCAGTAGAACTCGTCGGAGACGTTCCAGTCGCCGTAGGCGCCGCCGCCGACCCCGTCGGCGTCCGAGGCCATCAGGCCGGGGTTGGCCTTGGCGGCCGTGTACGCCTTCTTCGCCGACGCGAGCAGCTTGGCCGAGTAGTCCTTGTCGTACTCGGCGAAGACGCGGGCGCCCTGGGCCGCGGCCGCGGCCAGGTTCAGCGTCGCCGCGGTCGACGGCGGCTTGAGCTGGCGCTGCTGCGGGTCGGCGGCCGGGTCCATCGGCAGGCCGGTCCAGGCCACGTCGTGGATCTTGTGGTGGGCCATGCCGGCGAGCTTCTCACCGTCCGGCACCTGCATCTTCATGAGGAAGTCGAGCTCCCAGCGCGCCTCGTCGAGCACGTCGGGGGTCTTGCCGCCCTGCTCCGGCAGGCGGAGCTCGCGGGCCTTCGACGCCTTCGGCGCGCGCTCGTAGGTGCTCAGCAGCTGCGCGACCGAGATGCCGCCGTTGACGACGTACTTGCCGTGGTCACCGGCGTCGTACCAGCCGCCCGTGACGTCGAGGGTGTAGTTGCAGCTGCCCGGCGCGCACGGGACCTTGGTGTCGCCGCCGTTGGGGGTGTCGGCGGTGTGGCCCGCCTTGCGGCCGTAGCCGGGCGCGATCTTGTCGTCGATCGCGATGCCGGAGCGCTGCGGGTAGAAGAAGGACAGCGAGTCGACGCTGAGCTGCTTGTACGCCTTGGGGTCGAGGTCGAACGGCAGGCTGGCCTTGCCGTCCACCTCCAGCGTGTAGGTGGAGCCTTCGGCTCGGTAGTCGCTGAAGTCCACGACGTGCGTGTTCTGGCCGGAGCTGGCGTCCATGCCCTTCGGCTGTGACTCGCCGGAGGCGACGACCTTGCCCGCCTTGTCCTTGAGCTGCCAGGCCAGCGGCTGGCTGGAGTCCGAGATGACCGTGGCCCGCTTCGGGCCGTCCGGCAGGTAGCCGACCTGGTTGACCCGGACCGGCGTGTCCGGGATCGAGTCCGGGGTGGCCGGGAATGCGTAGGCACTGCCGTCGTTGGACCCGGTACCGGGGAGTCCGCCGTCGTTGCCGGCGAACGCGATGGGCAGGGCCACCGCGGGAACCGCCACGATCGCCGCGATTGCGGCCATCCGGGCTTTGCGCGAAAGGGCAGGCAGGCGCACCAGCTCTCCTAGTGGGATCGGTTGCGAGGGAGGTCGCTCGGGGTCACACCCAGGGGATAAATCGGGTGATAGCCGTTGCGTTCGGGCGAACCTACCGGGACCCCGGACGGGCAAATAGGACTTATCGGCGACAATGTGACCTGGGCCACACCTCGCGGCGGCGGATGGCACGTTTCCTCGTACAGATGAGGGAGGGGAGTTTGCGCAGGTCGCGTGTATATGCTTCGCTGGGCATATGAACTTCGACCCTGGACCACCCGCCGAGGTGGCTTACCGGTCCACCGACGACGGCCGGTGGACGCTGCGCTTCGCCCGCGACCTGCGCCACCCGCCCGCCCGGGTCTGGCGCACCCTGACCGAGCCGGACCTGCTCGCGCAGTGGGCCCCGTTCACCGCCGATCGCGATCTCGGGACACCCGGGCCGGCGACGCTGACGATGATCGACGGCGAGGTGGCGGTCCCGCTGGACGCCGTGGTCACGTCCGTCGAGGCGCCGAGGATCCTGCAGTACACCTGGGGAGAGGATCTTCTCCGCTGGGAGCTCGTGGCGACGGGCGAGGGAACGCGCCTCACGCTCTGGCACACGCTCGCCGACCGGGACTTCGTCTCGAAGGTCGCCGCCGGCTGGCACCAGTGCGTGCGGGTCATGGAGCTACTGCTCGACGGCACCCCGCATCCGCCGGTCCGCGGCTCGGACGCGCTCAACTACGGCTGGGCCTCGCTGGAGGACTTCTACCGGACGGCGCTCTCTACATAAGGTGTATACACAGCATGTATACATGTCGTGTAGAGTGCTTGGCATGTCCATCGGTCAAGCGTTCCTGGGGCTGCTCGAGTCCCAGCCGCGACACGGTTACGACCTGAAGCGGGCCTATGACGAGCGGTTCGGCGCCGACCGGCCGCTCGCCTACGGCCAGGTGTATGCCACGCTCTCCCGCCTGCTGAAGCACGGCTTCGTGACGGTCGACGGGGTCGAGCCCGGCGAGGGTCCCGACCGCAAGCGGTATGCCATCACCCCGGCCGGCGTGGCCGACATCGAGCGATGGCTCGGGCAGCCCGAGAAGCCCGAGCCGTATCTGCAGAGTGTGCTCTACACGAAGGTCGTGCTCGCGCTGCTCACCGAGCGGCCGGCGGCCGAGCTGCTCGACACCCAGCGCGACGAGCACCTGCGGCTGATGCGCGAGCTGACCCGGCGCAAGGCCGACGGCGACCTGACCGACCAGCTCATCTGCGACCACGCGCTGTTCCACCTCGAGGCCGACCTGCGCTGGCTGGAGCTCACCGCCGCGCGCCTCGACGAGCTGGCGAAGCAGGTGCGGTCATGACGGCACTGCTCGCGGCCGAGGAGCTGACCAAGACGTTCGGCAGCACGCCGGCGCTGGCCGGGGCGTCGATGTCGGTCGCCGCCGGCGAGATCGTCGCGGTGATGGGGCCGTCCGGCTCGGGGAAGTCGACGCTGCTGCACTGCCTGGCCGGGATCGTGCGGCCCGACGCGGGCGTGGTGCGGTATCGCGACCAGGAGCTGTCGGCCATGTCCGACACCCGGCGCAGTGCGCTGCGGCGCGGCGAGTTCGGGTTCGTGTTCCAGTTCGGGCAGCTCGTGCCTGAGCTGACCTGCGTGGAGAACGTGGCGCTGCCGCTGCGGCTCGACGGGGTGCGCCGCCGGGAGGCGCAGCGGCGGGCGGCCGAGTGGCTGGCCCGGCTGGAGATCGACCATGTGGCCGGCAAGCGGCCGGGCGAGGTGTCCGGTGGCGAGGGGCAGCGGGTCGCGGTGGCCCGGGCGCTGGTCACCGGGGCACGGGTGGTGTTCGCCGACGAGCCGACCGGGGCGCTCGACTCGCTCAACGGTGAGCGGGTCATGAAGCTGTTCACGGCCGCGGCCCGCGACAGCGGCGCCGCCGTGGTGCTGGTGACGCACGAGCCGCGGGTCGCCGCCTACTCCGACCGCGAGGTCGTCGTCCGCGACGGCAAGGCCCTCGACCTGGCGCGGGCGGCATGAGCAGGGTCGCGAGGTGGTTCAGTGAGGTCGGGCTCGGCGCGCGGCTGGCCCTCGGCGGCGGGCGGGAAGGGCTGCTGCGCACCGGGCTGACGGCGGTCGGGGTGGCGCTCGGCGTCGCGGTCCTGCTGCTGTCGGTGTCGGTGCCGACGATGCTCGGCGCCCGCGAGGCGCGCGGCGACGCGCGCGACGACCTGCGGTGGGGCGGGGAGACGCCGGCGCGCACCGAGCACACCGTGCTCTCGCTCGCATCCGACGACTCGTTCCGCGGCCGGATGGTCCGCGTGCGATACGTGATGGCCGAGGGTGCCGACCCGGTGCTGCCGCCGGGCGTCAAGGCGTTCCCGCCGGCCGGCTCGATGCTGGTCTCCCCCGCCCTGCGGCGGCTGCTCGAGTCGCCCGACGGCGCACTGCTGAGGGAGCGCTATCCGGCGCGGATCGCCGGCACGATCGGCGATGCCGGGCTGGCCGGGCCGCGGGAGCTCTCGCTGTATGTGGTGCGCGACGACCTGCGGGAGGAGCAGTCCCAGGTGGAGCGCTTGACGTCGTACGGGTCGTCGAGCCCGGACGACGGGCTCGACCCGTTCCTGCTGCTGCTCGTCGTCGTCATCTTCGTGGTGCTGCTCATGCCGGTGGCGATTTTCGTCGCCGCGGCGACCCGGTTCGGGGGCGAGCAGCGCGACCGGCGGCTGGCCGCGGTGCGGCTGGCCGGCGCCGACACCGGGATGGCCCGGCGCATCGCGGCCGGTGAGGCGGTCGTCAGCGCCGCCGGCGGCGTGCTGCTCGGCGGCGTGTTCTTCCTGGTCGGACGGCAGCTCGTCGAGCAGTTCGAGGTGGCGCAGCTCAGCGTGTTCGCCACCGACGTGCGGCCGGCGCCGGCCCTCACCGTGCTCATCGTGGTCGCCGCGCCGCTGGCCGCGCTCGCGATGACGCTGCTGGCCATGCGCCGGGTCGTCGTCGAGCCGCTCGGCGTGGTCCGGCGGGCGGCCGCGCGCACCAGGCCCCGGCTGTGGTGGCGGGTCCTGCTTCCGGTCGGTGGGCTCGGGTTGCTGTATCCCTTGATCGGCACGAAGGGCGCGGAGTTCAACCCGTGGCAGGCCGTCGGCGGCGTCGTGCTCCTGCTGCTCGGTGTCGCGACCCTGCTGCCGTGGATGTTCGACCGGCTGGTCGCGCGGCTCGCGGGCGCGGGCGCGCTGTCGTGGCAGCTCGCGGTCCGGCGGCTCCAGCTGACCGGCGGCAGCTCGGTGCGCGCCGTCAACGCGATCGCGGTCGCCGCGGCCGGCACGATCGCGCTGCAGATGCTGTTCTCGGCGGCCCAGGCGGAGTACACCAAACCGACCGACCAGGACCTCTCCCGCGCCCAGGCGGTGACCATGGTCAGCGACTCGGAGCTGGGCCACATCCGCGGCGCCGCCGACGTCGACGCCCGCCTGCGGGCGACCCGCGGCGTGGCCGGCGTGAGCACGTATCAGCGCGGCATCGCGACCACGCAGACCAAGGACGTGAACGGCGACCCCGACATCGTCGAGGCCCTGGTCGCCGACTGCGCGGTGCTGCGCGAGCTGGCGACGCTGCCCACCTGCGCCGACGGCGACGTCTTCCTCCTGACCCCCGGCCTGGCCGGCCAGACGGTGCAGATCCGCGACCGGCCGTTCACGGTGCCGGCGTCGGCCCGCCCGGTGACCGCCCGCCCCGACCCGTGGGGCGACCGCCACGAGGGCCTGCTGTTCACCCCGTCGGCGGCGCCGCCGGCCCCGTCCACGGCGACGTTCGTGTCGTTCGTCCGCCTGGACCCGGCCGACCCCGACGCCGAGGAGCGCCTCCGCACGGCGGCCGCGGCCATCAGCCCGACGATGGACGTCGACATCCTGATCCGGAACACGACCGACACGACGTTCGCGGGCATCCGCCGCGGCCTCTACGCGGGCGCGACGGTCACCCTGCTGCTGGTCGGCCTGAGCCTGCTGGTCGGCACCCTGGAGCAGCTGCGCGAACGCCGCCGCACGCTGGCCGCGCTCGTTGCCTTCGGCACCCGCCGCAGCACGCTGGGCTGGTCGATCCTGTGGCAGACGGCGGTCCCGGTGGCGCTGGGCCTGGTGCTGGCCACGGCCTTGGGCCTGGGCTTGGGCACGGTCCTGCTCCGCATCGTGACGGTCCCGGTCCGCGCCGACTGGACGAGCGTGGGCTCGGTGACGGCCATCTCGGCGGCGGTCGTCCTCCTGGTGACGATGGCCAGCCTGCCGGCCTTGTGGCGCCTGATGCGCCCAGACGGCCTCCGCTTCGAGTAACGCGAGACCGCGGCCCGCACGGCCAGGCACGGCCAGGCACGGCCCGGCCAGGCCAGGCCAGGCACGGCACGGCACGGCCACGCATGGCACGAGCGTGGCCGCGGACCGGGTGCGGTCGGACACGGAGGGGGCCGTGGGCGGGCGCGGGCGCCCGGCTCGGAGCTGAGCCCGGCGCCGGGTGCGACCGTGGACGTGGCCGCGGACCGGGCGGGACCCCGGCAGCGACCACGGGCGCCGCGCGGACCTGAGCCCGGCGCGGGGTGCGACCGTGGATGTCGAATCGGGGCGCAAGCCGGACACGAGCCCGGCGCGGGACGCGAACGCGGCGCGGGTGCGGGGCGCGGACCGGACGCGGCACGAATGGCGCGGCGCTCGAGGCGCCGGCAGGGTGCGGGCCGGGACGGCGGCGCCGCGCGACCGAGCGCGGGTATCGGACGAAATGGACGGGGCGGGCGCTGCGCGGCCGACGCGGACCCAGCGGATCGGCGGAACCGTGGCGCGGGAGGCACGGACCGTGCGGGACTGGCCTGCGCGCTCGAAGGCAGGCGACGATTTGCCCGATTCGCCCAGCCGGTTCGGTCACCTTCGTCGGCCGTGTGCCGGCTCGGCCATGATCAAGGGAAGTTTCTGGCTGTCCTGGCAGCCAGATGTTTCCCACGATCATGGCGCCCCCAGGGACGACCAGTAGATCGACCAGCGTCTTCGCACGGAGTGCGGCTGGGCCTGCAGAAAGGGGCCGGTCCCCGCGGTTGGCGACGCGGGGACCGGCTGGAAGGGAGGTTACGCTACCGTGCAGGCCGTGCCGTTCAGGGTGAACGTGCCTGGCTTGCCGTTTGTGGTGTTGTTCCAGCTCGCGATGAAGCCGAAGTCCACCGTGCCGCCGTTTGCGGCGATCGTTCTGGTGTAGTCGGCGTTCGAGACCGAGGCGTTCGGGCCCGGGCTTGTGGCCACGCCGCCCCAGATCTGCTGGATCACCTGGCCGTTCGGGTACGTCCAGGTCAGGGTCCAGCCGTTGATCGCGGACGAGCCGCGGTTGGTGATCTTCACCGCGCCCTGGAAGGCGCCGCCCCACTGGCCCGCGACCGAGTATGCCACGGTGCAGCCACCCGTCGAGGACTGCGACGGGGACGCCGACGCGGAGCGGGACGGGGACGTCGAGACCGACGGGGACGGGGACGCCGAGGAGCGCGACACCGACGGGGACGGCGACGCCGAGAACGACGACGGCGGGGCGCCCGTGCGGTCACCGTAGATGATGCCGCGGCCGTTCGTACCGAGGTACACCCGGCCGTAGATGCGCGGATCGCCGGTGATGGTGTCGCCGATGTTGCCGTACTGGTGCTGGTCGTCGTTGATCCGGACCCAGCTGGCGGCGTTGTCGTCGGAGCGGTACACGCCCTTCTTGCCGTCGACCTGGCCGACCATGAAGATGGCCTGGTTCGTGCGGCCGGGGGCGCCCTTGCCGAAGCCGATCGCGTCGGCGGCCTGCACCGTGGAGACCTTCGTGAACGTGGTGCCGAAGTCGGTCGACCGGTAGAGGCCGCCGGTCTTGCCGGACAGCCAGATCTCGCCGGAGACGCCCGGGACGGCCTTGAAGAGCGCCGTCGTGGGCAGGCCGGAGGCCGCCGCCGTGAAGGAGACCCCGCCGTTGCGCGAGACGTAGAACGTGCCGCCCGAGAAGCCGTAGAAGGTGCTCGAGTTGACCCGGTCCGACTCGACGATCGCGTTCTGCGGGATGCCGGAGGACTGCGTCCAGCTGTTGCCGAAGCCGACGGAGTAGACGACCGCGCTGTTCTTGGGCGCCCACACGAACCGCGAGCCGTCGGCCGCGGCCGAGATCGTGCCGCCCTCGTTGATGCCGCCCGGCTCCGAGCCCTGGAACCAGTTGGCGCCGCCGTCGGTGGAGAACGCGGCGTGGCTGTCGTTGGGGCGGTCGGCGTCGTTGAAGTTGCCGGCGCGCACCATGACGCTCGGGTTGAGCTCGGCGTAGTCCAGGCTCGTCGTCGACGTGAACGCCGGCGCCGTGAACATCATCGACGGTACCGCGTCCAGGTTGGTGTGGCGGAAGCCGGCGATGTCACCGAGGGCCGACACCAGCGGCGCGCCGCTGGGCGGGCTGATGAGGTCGAGGACGGCGGTCTCCTCCAGGCCGGGGGCCATCGGCTTGATGGTGATCTGGCCGCCCGTGTCCCACGTGGTGAGGTCGGTGCTGCCGTAGATCGTGGCGCCCGTGCCGTACATGAACCGGTTGGAGTTGAACGGGTCGATCTCCAGCGCCTCGTTCATCCAGCCCAGCTTGGGCGTCACCTCGGGAGGCTGGGGGTTCGTCCCGAAGGTCAGCCACGGCGAGCGGGTGATGTCCATCTTGTACCGGAAGCTGCGGTTGGGGTAGCTCGTCCAGTCCCAGATCCGGGTCCACGTGGCCCCGCCGTCGGTGCTGCGGAAGAAGATCGCGTCGGGCCACCACGAGATCTGGGTGGCGACCATGATCGTGTTCGGGTGCTGACGGTCGATCGTCAGGCCGCTGTAGCCGAAGTAGTCGTCGCTGCTGGAGGACGGGATCGGGCTGATCTGCGTCCAGGTGCCGGTGGCGGTGGCGTACTTCCACACGTCGCCCTTGCCGCCGTCGTACGGGCCGCCGGTGTCCGACGTGGTGATGTACAGGTAGCCGCCGCTGGTGTCCAGCACACCCTTGTGCGCGATGTACCCGGTCGGCTGGCCGGCGACGCGCTCCCACGTCGAGCCGCCGTTCGTGGTGCGGTAGATCGTGTTCTGCTTGTCGGCGACGCCGACGTAGATGGTCTGGGTGGCGTTTCCGGCGGTACCGGTGCGCTTGTCGAACGTCACCCAGACGACGCCCTGGTTGTCGTTGAGGTACTGGTTGGGGTCGCTCGGGTCCTGCGCGTAGTTGCCGACGTTGGGGAAGTTCGTGACCTTCGCCCAGGTGACGCCGGAGTCGGTGCTGCGCCAGAGGCCGTTGCCGCTCGGCGCCCCGAAGTACAGCACGGAGTTCTTGTTGGGGTCGATGGCGAGTCGCTCGCCCATCCCACGGCCCGGCATGTTGCCGCCCAGCTTGAACGGCAGGGCCGTCGACTGCCAGGTCGCGCCCTTGTCCGACGAGCGCAGGATGGCGCCGTTGTTCGGGTCCCAGCTGTTGGTGTACATGCCGACGGCGGCGTACACCTTGTTCGGGTCGACGGCGTCGGTGGCGAGGCTGGCTACGCCGTTCCAGCCCCAGTTGTCCTGGCCCACCCAGTCCAGCAGCGGGATCCAGCGGTTGGTGGCGGAGTCGAGGCGGTACGCCCCGCCGATGTCGGTGCGAGCGTAGACGAGGTTCGCCTGGCTCTGGTTGAAGATGATCCCGGGGACGAAGCCGCCCCCCTCGATCTGGACGTTCTTGAACGCGTAGGGGTCGGCGGCCGCGGCCTCCGCCGGCCGGACGGCGGTCTGCACGGCGACGCCGACCGCGGCGACCGCCACGGCGGCGACGACGAGGACGCCGACTCTCGTCGATCTGTTTCGCATACGGCGCATGCTCGGAGCGCGCAACCTGGCCGGTCAACGAACCTGTCGCGACACGCAGGTCAAGCGCTTCGACAGTGTGAAAGTCTCACGGTCGGTGACCGACCCGGTAGGTTGTCGCGGGTGAGAGCACGAGCACGACCGCTGATCGCACTCGCCGTCGCGCTGGCGCTCGGCGGGTGGCTGCTGGCCGCTCGTCCGGCGCACCCTCCGGTACCGCCGCCGCAGCCGCAAGCGCAGACTCCCGCTCCACAGGCCGTGGCCCAGCGACCGACGACGATCCCGGCACGCCTGGCCGACGGCTCGGCGTTCACGCCGCAGTTCTACCCGGACGCTGCCACCGCGATCGGGACCGTCCGCACGCCCGACGCGACGGCCGAGCGCCTCGTGCTGCGGCGCGACGGCGTGGAGCGGGAGCTGCGGCGGGTGCCGGTCGAGCGTTACCCGCAGTTCCTCGGGTTCACCGCGGCCGACGGGGTGCTCTACTGGGCCGAGTCGACCGCCACGACCGCCGGGCCGTGGGAGACACGTATGTGGAAGGCGTCGCTGGACGGCGGGGCGCCCGTCTCGCTCACCACCGACGCGGGCGCCGCGGTCTTCTTCGACTCGCAGTTCGACCTGGTCGTGGCGGAGGGCCGGCTGCACTGGATCGCCGCGCCGCCGGACGACTCGGACTCCACCGAGCTGCGCAGCGTGGCGATCGGCGGCGGCGGTGGAAAGGTCACGGTCGACTCGTTCCCGGGACGGTACCGCTGGACGACGTGGCCCTGGCTGCAGAGCGCCGACGTGCAGAGCGGCCCGGTGGAGCTCGTCGACCGGACGACCGGCCAGCGGCGGACGGTCGCCGCGACCGCGGCCGAGACCCTGGGCTGCACGCCGGCCTGGTGCCGGTCGGTGGCCCCGACGGCGAGCGGCAACCTGTTCCAGGTCCTGCGCGCGGACGGGGCCGACCGCCGGCGCATCCCCGGCGAGGTGAACGCGGTGACCGTGGACGTCGGCCTGATGGACCGCTACGAGGTGCTCACCGAGCTGGCCGACGAGAAGGTGCGCGTGCTCGCGTACGACCTGCGCGACGGCACGATGAAGGTCCTCGCCGCGGACGTCGGCGTGGTCGGCGCCCGCGGCCCGGTGGTCTTCTGGTCGACGGGCGCCACGGCCCCGGAGGCGTGGAACGCCCTCGACCTGCGCACCCTGCCCTAAGGCCTACCTCTAGGGGCCAACCTCGTGGTGCTGCCGTTCGTCGGCGGCCCGCTCGTCCGCGTGCACCTGCGTGTCGGGCACGCGGTCGTGTGAGTGGCCGAGGACGCCCTCGATGACCGCGTCGATCGGCTCGCTGATGTAGTCGAACGCCGGCACCGCGATGTCCTCCGCCTCGTCCCGGACGGTGGCGAGGTCGATGGCCTCGTCGACGCGCGGTACGCCGTGCTCGTCCCTGTTCGACATCTTCGCCATACGTTTGAGATATCCCGCCTGGGTCACCCCCAAACCCCCGAAGCGGGCCGACGCAACACTCCCTATCCGGTTGACACCAGGTAGGATGAGGAGTGATGAGGGATGACTTGTACTCCGTGGAGCAGGTCGCGGAGCGGCTGAACCTGCACGTGCGCACCGTGCGGGGATACATCCGCAGCGGGCGGCTGAAGGCCGTGCGGATCGGCAAGCAGTACCGGATCAACGGCGCCGACCTCGACGCGCTCACCGGGATCGCCGCCGAGCAGCGCGAGCACGAGCGGCCGTTCGTCGAGGTGTCCAGCATCGTGCAGGTCGACGGCGTCGACCGGCACACCGCCGACCGGCTGGAGACGTTCGTGCTCGCCGCGGCGAACAGTCGCGGGGCGGCGGACGACCCGCTGCGCGTGCAGCTCGTGCACGACGGCGAGCGGGAGCGGATGAAGATCATTCTGATTGGCGGGGCGGGGACGACCGCGGAGATGCTGCGGCTCCTCGACGCCATCCTGGAGGGCAACGATGGCTGACGAGATCCGGCAGTTCGGCACCACCAGCGTGCTCGTGTGCGACCCGGCCGGGCCGGCCGTGGCGACCGAGCAGGACGCTCTCGACCTCATCGGGTCGGCGTTCGCCGGTGCCGAGGTCGTCGCCGTCCCGGCCAGCCGGCTCGACGAGCGGTTCTTCCGGCTCGGCACGAGGTTCGCGGGCGAGGTCATGCAGAAGTTCGTCAACTACCACCTGCGCCTCGCCGTGATCGGCGACATCGACGAGCACACGAGCGGGAGCGAGGCCCTCCGGGCACTCGTGCGGGAGTCGAACGGCGGCCGGCACATCTGGTTCCTCAAGGACCTCGATGCCCTGGCGGAGCGACTTGCGTCCGCACCCACGCCGCCAGTGACCGGGCGGTAGCCGCCGGAGTCGGCCCGTCGGTGCGCAGCACCGGCGACAGCGTGGAGCGCAGGTGTGCCGCGAACGCCAGGTGGGAGTCGACGTCGCGCTCCCGCCAGGCGGATCGCGCGGCGAGCCGCGCCCGGCGCACCTCGTCGGCGCAGTCGAGCACGGCGAAGTGCACGGCCGACTGCCAGCGCAGGGCCGGCAGGTCGGCCAGCTGGGACGGCACGAACGGGCCGAGCAGCACCGCGGACCGGCCGCCCTGCGCGGCGCCGTGCGCCACCGACAGCCAGCCGTCGCGGAACGCCGGCCAGTCGACCTCGCCGAACTCGCACGCGCGGCGGAACGGGCCGATCAGCCAGTCGACGTCGAACACGACGCACTCCGGCAACGCGGCGATCAGGTGCGGCAGGACCGTGGTCTTGCCCGAGGCGGACGCACCGGTGACCACGAACAGCGGCAGCCGGCGGGCCGGCCGGCGCTCCCCGCACACGGGGCACACCGCCTCGTCACCCTCCGGTGCCATGACGGTCGGGTCATCGCAGCGCTCGCAATAGTGCACAAACCCGATTATCCGTCGCGACGGGTGAGGGCCGGCCGCCCGGACGTCGGCAAGGGTGTCGGAGTGCGTTCTGCCGCGGCCGGTGTACTGCTGGTGGCCGTGCTACTGACCGGATGTACGACGCCGAAGTCCGTAGCCAAGGTCACGAACTCGCCCTACACCGACCCCACCAACTTCAGCCACGGCCCGGCCGACACGTCGGCGGGCGGGGACGCCCAGGTCGAGGTGAGCGTGCTCGCCCGCGGCCTCAACGTGCCGTGGGGCGTCACCTTCCTGCCCGACGGTGCCGGGATCGTCACCGAGCGGGGCACCGGGCGCATTCTCAAGATCGGGCCGGACCGCGACCCGACCGGCGACCTGACGGTCACCCAGGTCGGTCGGATCACCGAGTCGACCGCCGACAACGAGGGCGGCCTGCTGGGCATCGCCGCGTCACCGGACTACAAGCGCGACCAGACGCTGTACATCTACTACACCACCGACGACGACAACCGGATCGCCAAGCTGGTGCTCGGCAAGAAGCCCAGGCCGATCGTCACCGGCATCCCGAAAAGCGGCATCCACAACGGCGGCCGGCTGGCGTTCGGCCCGGACGGGTACCTCTACGCCACCACCGGCGAGGCCTCCCACACCGACAGCGCCCAGAACCTGGCCAGCCTCGGCGGCAAGATCCTGCGCATGACGACCGACGGGAAGCCGGCGCCGGGCAACCCGTTCAAGAACTCGCTCGTGTACACCTACGGCCACCGCAACCCGGAGGGCCTGGCGTGGGACGCCAACGGCCGGATGTACTCGTCCGAGATCGGCGAGGCCGTGTGGGACGAGCTGAACCTCATCCAGCCGGGCCGCAACTACGGCTGGCCGGCGGTCGAGGGCATCGGCGGCAAGGCGAAGTACACCGACCCGATCGCCGCGTGGCGGCCGGAGATCGGCGTGAGCGCCGGGGTGGCGATCCTCGGCAACACCGCGGTCGTCACCTGCCTGCGGGGCCAGCGCATCTACCTGGTGCCGCTGGACCACACGATCACGGCCGACATCAACAGCCCGGTCGTGGCCGGCGGCCCGGCGGCGACCGCACAGATCCGCTGGCGCCCGGCGGCCGGCGTCGCGGGCAAGCCCGTCGAGGCGCTGACCGCGAAGTACGGCCGCCTCCGCGTGGCGATCAACGCGCCGGACGGCAGCCTGTGGCTCGCCACGTCGAACCGCGACGGGCGCAGGCCGGGCGGCCCGTCCCGCGACGACGACCAGATCCTGCGCCTGACCTTCCGCACGCGGTGAGGCGCGTCAGGTGACCAGCCGGCTGAAGAAATCCCCGAACCCGCGGCCGAGCGTGGCGATCAGTCCCCCGATCCCGCGGACGACATTGGCCGCGGCGTCCGGGCGGAAGGCTACGAAATAGATGACGAACGCCCATGCGGCGAACGTCAGCGTCTTCTTCAACGTCATCGAGTGCCCCGTGCGTGATCTACCGGTCGTATGCCGAACGGCGACCTACCCCTTCGCCACCAACCTAACCCCGAGCAGGCGAAACGGCGGGCGATTCGGCACTGGGGCATACTGCGGGGATGCTGGCGGGGCGGGGGCGGTTGCCGAACGAGCCCGGGGTGTACCGG
>NZ_JAHYSG010000174.1 GCF_022095675.1 Dactylosporangium sp. AC04546
GGCGGGCTCGGGCGGGCTCGGGCCGTTCAGGTCGCTCGGGCCGCTCCGGGGCCCTCGGGACGCCTCAGCCCTCGCTACCCCTGGGGAACCACCACCTGCTCGACCACTGGGTGCACCGCGAGCGCCGAAGCCGGCCGCCGCCTCGACGGAGGTCCGGTTGCTGGTGCGCTGCGCCTCGACCTGCTCGTTCGGCGCGGCGATCTGGGCGGCGCGGGACTGGCGGGCCGGTTCCTGGGCTGCCCGGACCGTCGATGCCTCCTGATCGAGGCGCGTCGCCTCCGCGTTCAGTGATCGGGACTGCTCGACCAGCGCGTCGCAGGAGCCGCCGGACGGGCCGGCTCACGCCGCCGCCGCCCTCCGCTCCGAGCCGCACCTGTCGCTGCCTGGCTTCTCCGAGAGCGCTAGGGAGCGCTAGCAGGCCCGCCACATCCGGGCCGTGCAAGGCGAGCGGGCCTCGTCATCCTGGGTAAGCATCAGTCGGCGTGTCCCCGGTTCGGGTCCGCGGCCGGGGTGGGCCCGCCCCCCGGTCGGGCCCACCCCGGGCGGTCAGGAGAGGACCGCCGCCAGGGCGAGCAGGATCGCCAGCGAGTTGCTGGCGCAGTGGACCGCGATGCTCAGGCGGATGCTGTTCAGGCGGACCATCACCGCCGTCAGCAGGAGCTGGGCCAGGAAGATGAACAGGAACTTCTCCGGCTGCCAGTAGTGCTGCGCCGCGAACAGCGCCGCCGAGGTCGCCACGGCCAGTGCGCCGCGGACCGGGAGGCGGGGGAGCAGGTGCGCGCGGAAGTACAGCTCCTCGACCGCCGGGTTGACCAGGCCGTCGACCAGCAGCGCGAACAGCAGCGTCGCGACCATGGTGGCGGTCGGGAACGCGGTCGAGTCCTCGGGGAGTAACCAGGACGACGGGTACGCCGAGCGGATCGCGCGCTCCAGCGGCTCCAGCAGCATCACCAGGCCGACCGCGACGGCGATCAGGCTCGGGATGGTGATCGCATAGAGGCGCAGCGGGAGCTTTCGCTGGAACGGCAGCGACCGGAACAGGTCGCGCACCGAGCGGGCGCCCGTCGCGTGGAACAGGACGGCCAGCTCGATCGGGGTGAGCACGAACGCGAACGCGAGCGTCAGGGCGAACTGCGGTGGCAGGTCCAGCGAGCGCATGACGGGGCCGAGCGCCATGGCCACGGCGAACGTCGCCGCGGACGGCAGCAGGTGCAGCGCGAGCGTTGCGGGCCAGCCGAACCGGCGAGTCGGCGGCGCTGGGACGCGAGTGCGGATCAGCGTCTCGGTCATGGACAAGACGCTATGGAACAAGGGCCCCGCGCCCCAGCCCGCTGAGTGGAGTCTTTGAGGTAGGGCCTGCCCCACCCCCGATGGTGGAGCTGGCTCTAGCAAACGCGCTAGCGCACGCCCGCCACGGCGGCATCCGCGCCGCCGCGCCAGACGATGCCGGTCTCCGTGAAACCCGCCGCGACCAGGGCATCCAGGTGCCACCCGGCCGGCGGCAGGAACTCGCTGCTGGAGTGCGGCGTCGCGTAGAGCCGGTTCCGCTCCTCGACCAGCGGCGCCAGCACCGGGTCGGTCGCCGCCCGGTCCCACCAGGCCCGCCACGGCAGGACCGCGCCCGCCGCGTACCGCGCCTCCCGCCGCACGTCGGCCCGCTCGATCATCCGCCGGCTCAGCGCCGGCAGCGACGCGTCCGGCATGTGGTCGGCGTTCACGAACACGCCGCCGGAGCGCAGGACCCCGGGCAGCTCGGCGTAGAGGGCGGTGAGCCGGTCCGGGGTCAGCCAGTGCAGGGCCGTCGCGGTGAGCACGGCGTCGTACGAGCGGTGCGGCAGCTGCGCGACCCACCCGGGCGTGCGCAGGTCGGCGGTCACGACGGTGACCCGCGAGCCGAGCGACGCCGCGGCGATCGCCAGCAGCGCCGGGTCGAGATCGAGGAGTGTCACCTCGGCGTCCTGGAAGCGGGTCAATGCCCGCAGGCTGATCGAGCCGGTCCCGCCGGCCAGGTCGAGCAGTCGCAGCGGTGCGTCGACCGCCACCGCGTCCACGACGTCGAGCATCGCGGTGAAGCGGTGCTCGCGGTCCGGCAGGTACGCCTCCTGCTGGCGGTCCCAGCTCTCCTGCCACGCGCGAGCATCGAGCTTGTAAGGAGTCATAGACGTCAGACTAGTTACCATCCGCCACTTGCGCCAGGAACGACGGCGAAGGCGGTGCCTCCACCGACACCCGCCGGCCGCCGAGGTCGAAGGCCAGCCGCCACGAGTGCAGGTAGGTCCGGCCGGTCGCGTGCTTGTCGAACAGCGGGTCGCCCACGATCGGGTGGCCGATCCAGGCCAGGTGCACCCGGATCTGGTGCCGCCGCCCGGTCAACGGATACGCCTCGACCAGCGCCGTCTCCGCCGTCTGCGAACGGACCTCGAACGTGGTCACCGACGGGTACGTCGGCACCTGGTCGAACACCTCGCCGGCAGGCACGGTCCAGGTGCCGGCGGTAAGGTCGGCGACGATGCTCTCGCGGGGCGCGGCGATACGCACGCGGTTCTTCCGGCCGACGCTGAGCGGCAGGTCGATCCGGCCCGCCGGCGGCAGCCCGCCGGGGCGGGTGATCGCGAGGTATGCCTTGTCGACCGTCCGCTTGTTGAACTGCCGGGTGAGCCCCCCGTGTACCGCGAGATCCTTCGCGAACAGCACGACGCCGGAGGTGACCTTGTCGATGCGGTGCACCGGAAAGAGCCTCTCGCCCGCCTCCTCGGCCATCCGCACCAGGTCGGACTCGTGGCGCTCGCCCATCACCGACACGCCGACCGGCTTGTCCAGCACCAGGATCGCGTCGTCCTCGAGGATCACGTGCTTGCGATACTCCGCCCACATGGCCTTAACATCCCACGCCGAGCCGGAAGGACCGCGATGAGGGGCGCCGACCTGGAGGAGCACCGGCGGGAGCTGGAGGTGCACTGCTACCGCATGCTCGGCTCGTGGCACGAGGCCGAGGACCTGGTCCAGGAGACGTTCCTCAAGGCCTGGCGCGGCCGCGACGCCTTCGACGGCCGGGCGTCCGTGCGCACCTGGCTCTACAAGATCGCGACCAACGCCTGCCTCGACGCGCGCAAGAGCGGGCAGCGGCGCATCCTGCCCGTCGACCTCGGGCCGCCCGCGGACCCCTCGCTCAGCCTCCCGCCGCGGACCGACGTCGCCTGGCTGGAGCCCGTGCCCGACCGGCTGCTCGACGAGTCGCCCGAGGCCGCGGTCGTCGCCAAGGAGACCATCGAGCTCGCGTTCGTCGCGACGCTCCAGCACCTGCCGGCCCGGCAGCGGGCCGTGCTCATCGTCCGCGACGTGCTCGGCTGGCCCGCCGACCAGACCGCCGAGCTGCTCGACATCAGCATCGCCGCGGCCAACAGCGCCCTGCAGCGGGCCCGGGCGACCATGCGCGACCGGAGACAAGAGCCGCGACGGCCCAGCCCGGACGAGCGGGAGGTGGCCCGGCGGTTCGCCGAGGCGTACCAGCGGGCCGACGTGGACGGCATGGCCAGGCTGCTGGCCGCCGACGCGCGCATCACGATGCCGCCGCTGCCCATGTGGTACCACGGAAAGGCGGCGATCGTCGGAGCGCTCCGGCAGAGCCTGCCCTTCCTCGGCGAGCTGCGCACCGGGCTCACCGGCGCGAACCGGCAGCCGGCGGTGTACTCGCTGGTCAGGCAGGACGGCGAGTGGAAACCCTTCGCGGTCTCCGTGCTCACGGTCGAGGCGGGCCTGATCGTCGCGGCCACCGCCTTCCACGACCCCGAGGTGTTCGCGTTCTTTCAGCGGGCCGATGATTTCGGCGGTACCGAATCGTCAGTCCCGGCATGACGACACAACGAGTGCTGTGGCACGTGACGATGTCCCTCGACGGCTTCATCGCCGGCCCCAGGCACGAGATGGACTGGATGCCCGACAACGAGGCCGAGAACCCGGTCGTGCCGGCCGTCATCGCCTCGGTCGGCGCCGTGCTGTGCGGGCGCAACACCTGGGACCTGGTCGAGGGCCCGCGCGAGCGGGACGGCGCGGGCGCGGTGTACGGCGGCCAGTTCGACGGCCCGGTCTTCGTGATGACCCACCGGCCCGAGCCCGGCGGCCCCTACCTCAGCGGCGACCTCAAGACGGCCGTCGGCACCGCGCTGGCCGCGGCCGGCGGGCGTGACCTGCTGCTCATCGGGGCCGGCCTGGCCCGCACCTGCGTCGCGGCCGGGCTGGTCGACCGGCTCGTCGTGCACGTCGCGCCGATCCTGCTCGGCGAGGGCGTCCGGCTGTACGAGGCGGTCGACCGCGCCCCGCTGCGGCTCGTCGAGGAGAGCCGGGCCGGGCAGTACGTCAACCTGGAGTACAACTTCTGACGCGTCATCGTGGCCGCCCCCTGCAGCGCCCTAGTGGGGATCCCGCGGTAGGGAAAACACCACCGGCAATCGACACGCTGGCACCGCTGCGGGTGGCACCCCCGGCGGGCAGGGTTGACCGCATGGAATGGACGTACGCGCTGATCTTCGCGCTGCTGGTGATCGACTGCCTGCTGCCCGTCGTGCCGGCCGAGACCAGCCTCATCGCCGGCGGGGCGCTCGCCGCCGACGGCCGCCTCGAGCTGCCGATCGTGCTGGCCGCGGCGATGACGGCGGTCGCGGTCGGCGACGTGCTCACGCACGAGGCGGCCCGGCGCGGCGGCCACCGCCTGCTCGACCGCTGGGTGCGCCGCGAGCACCGGGGCCGGATCACCCGCCTGCTCGACCGGCGCGGTGGTGCGCTGGTCGCCGCCGGGCGGTTCGTCCCGCTCGGGCGCACCACGGTCGCGCTGGCCACCGGCTACGCGCGCTTCCCCCGCCAGCGGTTCGTGCCCGCGCTGCTGGTCGGCGCCGCGCTGTGGACCTGCTACATGGTCGGCCTGGGCTACCTCGGCGGGCACTTCTTCACCCACCCGGTGGTGGCCGCGTTGCTGGGGGTGGCGCTGTCGTTCGCCGTGACGGGTGTGACGACCCTGGTCCACCGTGCGCGTTTGCACCGCCGCCGGGGCGGGCAAGGTTATGTGTAGCAAGGCAAAGACCGGAAACGTGGGAAGGATCAGCGATGAGCTTCACGGACAAGGTCGAGCACAAGGCCGAAGAGCTCAAGGGCACCGCCAAGGAGAAGTATGGCGACGCCACGGACAACGAGCGCACGCAGGCCGAGGGTGCTGCCGAGCGCGCCGCCGCGAAGGCCAAGCAGGCCGGCGACCACGTGAAGGACGCCGGGCGCAATGTGAAGGATGCCTTCGACCGCTGACCTGTGGTGGACGGAACGAGGGGTCGCCCCGGGCCAAGCGGGGCGGCCCCTTTTCGCATGTCTAGTCGGCCGCGCCGAGCAGTGTGCAGGCCAGGATGATCACGCCGACGATGATGTCGTTGGCGGTCGCGCCCGACCAGCCGTACTGCAGGACGACCGGCGCCACCAGCAGCCACCCGGCCAGCCCGCCGATGACCCAGGCGAACGGCGCGTTCGGGTGCAACAGCCGGATCGTGGTGATGATCGCGATCGTGATGCCGACGACGGCGTCGCTCCAGAAGACGTCGTAGCGGCCCGCGCCCAGGTACCCGATGGGCACCGCCGAGATGACCAGCCACACCGCCGCCAGCAGGACCATGCTGTGGAAGGGGACCGCCGAGGCGGGCTGCCCGCGCCGGGAGTCGCGCCGGTCCTCGCGCTTGACGTCGTCGAGCGTCACGCGGACGTGCGCGGGCGTGGTGAAGTCCTGGTCCGAGATGAAGCTGGTCATGCGGCGAAGCATCGACAAGCGGCGGATGAGCGAGGATCACCCGGCCGGGGTTCTTCGCGCTACACCGCCGCCGTCGCTCCGCTCTCGTTCCACGAACGGTCGAGCGCGGTCACGCAGTACTTGGCGGCCGGGCCGGTCCACTCGCCGTCACCGCCGCGCTTCGTGGCGACCAGGCCGGCCTTGTCCCCGTCGACCCGGTAGACCGCGACCGCGGCCCCCTTGCTCTTCCAGCTCAGCTTCACCTTGTCGCCGCTCTTCTCGGCGCGGACGGCCGGCGCCGCGGGCACGTGCGAGGGCAGCCAGTCCATCACCGGCGGCAGCGCCGGTGTGGCGTAGAACCGGGCGGCGTACCGCGACACCGAGCCGAGCGCGTCGCTGCGCATGCTTTTGGCGCTGAAGTGGACGCTGCCGGTCACCTGCGGATACGTGCGGTTCAGGGCCAGCTGGCGGTCGAGCTCGGCCGGGTCCGACCACGCGCCCGACTGGCCCACCCGATAGTCGGCCTGCCCGATGTACAGCTGGACCCTCGTGTCCTTGACGACGTTCACCCACCACGGCAGCAGCTTCGCGTAGTCGGCGACGTCGAAGCCGATGTTCCAGTAGAGCTGCGGCACGATGTAGTCCAGCCACTGCCGCTGCACCCACAGGCGGGTGTCGGCGTAGATCTCGTCGTAACTCTGCAGCCCGCGCGTCGGTGAGCCCTGCGGGTCGGTGGTCGCGTTGCGCCAGATGCCGAACGGGCTGATCCCGAACTTCACCCACGGCTTCATCTTGTGGATGCGGACGCTCATCTCCTCGACGAGCTTGTTCACGTTGTCGCGGCGCCAGTCGGCCTTCGACTTCCCGCCGCCGTACTGCTGGTAGGCCGCCTGGTCCGGATAGTCCTGCTTGCCGACGGGGTACTGGTAGAAGAAGTCGTCGAAGTGCACGCCGTCGACGTCGTACTGCTCGACCGCCTCCAGCATCGAGTCCTCGACGAACTTGCGCGCCTCGGGGATGCCCGGGTTGAAGTGCAGCCGGCTGCCGGTCGTGCCCTTGGCCGGGTAGACGACCGCCCACTCGGGGTGCTTGCGCAGCGGGTGGTCCGGCGCGAGCGCCTCGATGTCGGGCCCGGCGCCGTTCGGCCCAGGCTGGCTGCCCCGGTACGGGTTGAACCAGGCGTGGAACTCCAGGTTCCGCGCGTGCGTCTCGTCGATCATCCACTGCATGAGGTCGAAGCCGGGGGCCTTCCCGCGCACTCCGGTGATCCACTCCGACCAGGGCGCGTACTTCGACGGCCAGAGCGCGTCGCCGCTGGGCCGCACGTGCACGAACACCGCGTTGAGGTTGCGCTGCTGGGCCAGGTCGAGCCAGCCGCGGTACTCGGTCTTGATCTGCTCGTCGGGCAGCCCGGGCGTGCTGGGCCAGTCGATGTTCTCGACCGTGGTGATCCAGATGCCGCGCAGCTCGCGGGGCGCGGTGAGCGGCTTGCCGTCGCACCGGCTGTCGCCGCGTCCGGCCCGGTCGGCCCGGTCGGCCAGCCGCTCTTGCACCGACGCGTCGGCGCCGCCGGCCGGCGCGCTGCTGCTGACCCAGACCGCGCGCAGGGCGGCGACCCCGGCCACGATGGCCAGCACGATCCCGATCACGATGGGCAGCACCGGCGAGCGGCGGGGCAGGCGGTGACGCACGCGCCCAGTCTGCCCGCGGGGGACACCCGGAAGGCAAGCGATCCACCAAGTTAGGGACGAACGGCCCATGTCGTTCGCCCGCTTCCTCCGGGTTCGCGGCGATTCACCGCAGGCCGGGGATCAGATCCGTGTCCGTCCTGGTCTGCTCCTCCAGCTCGGCCAGCAGGCGGGTCGTCGCCTGGGACACCGCCGCGTCCAGCAGGCGCTGCTCGCGGACCACCGTTTCCAGTCCGGCGCCCGCGACGTCCGTCGCCGCCTCGGTCACCCGGAGCTCCTGGTGATGGCGGCGCGTCTCGGACAGCTCGCGGCGGCGGGCGTCGCGGGCCTCCGCGCGCTCGTAGCCGTTGCCGTGCGACACCAGCTTCAGCCACACCGCGGCGCAGTCCAGGCAGACCAGCAGCGCCGCCACACCCAGGTAGAAGAAGCCGAAGCCCCAGAAGTCGCGCTTCACCAGCTCCCACATCGCCGCCGTGCGGGCGCCGAAGCCGGCCGCCGCCTCGACGGACGTCCGGTTGCTGGTGCGCTGCGCGTCGACCTGCTCGTTCAGCGCGGTGATCTGGGTGGCGCGGGATTGGCGGGCCGCTTCCTGGGCCGCCCGGACCGTCGATGCCTCCTGATCGAGCCGCGTCGCCTCCGCGTTCAGCGACCGGGACTGCTGGACCAGCGCGTCGCAGAAGCCCCCGGACGGGCAGCCGGTGCGGCGGCTCACGCCCGCCGCCCGGGAGTCGGCCAAGGCCTGGTCGTAGGCCTCGGTGGCGGCCGCCCGCTTCGCCTCGGCGAGCCGGTGCAGGCCGGTCACGGCCTCGTCGTCGGCCGCGTCCTGGGCCCGCAGCCCGTCGATCTGCCGCTGGAAGGCGGCGATGGCGCCGCCCTGCTCCAGGCGGGCGAGCTCCTGGTTGTGGACGGAGCCGAGGTACGCGTCGATCTCGCCCTTGTAGCGGGCGAGCATCAGCGGCTCCGTGATCACGATCGCGAACAGCAGGGCGAGCACCATCCGCCCGGCGTAGAGCCCGGCCGTGCGGCGCCGCAGCAGCCGGTGCGGGTCGGCGGACTCCAGGTGCTCGTAGTTCACCGCCACCCGGCCGACCACGGCCCGGTCGTAGGCGATGACGGCGGCCGCCACCGGCGGGCCGACCAGCCACTGCCACCAGGGGTGGGCGTAGTTGGTGGACGCGTCGACGAAGGACGCGGCACCGACGACCGCGTACCCGCCGTACAGCAGGATGAAGATCCCGATGGAGCGGTACAGCGCTCGATCGGTGTGGGTCAGCACGTTCGCCGGGTTGACGTTGGCGACCCTGAGGAGGAAGGAGCGCCCGGCCATGCGCTCGACGCTACGCGAGGATAAGTCACATTTGCGGGGTTTTCGGATAACAACGTGCCACCCCCGGCCTGGACCTCGGCGACCGTCCCCTGGCAGAGCAGCCGCCCCTCGTGCAGCACCGTGATCCACGTCGACCGACTCAACCGAACAAGGCCGGCTTCCTGTCCGGCGGGCAGCAACAGCAGCTGGCGATGGCCCGCACGCTGTTCACCCGCCCGTCGATGCCGCTGCTGGACGAGCCGACCGAGGGCATCCAGCCGTCGGTGATCCTGGAGATCGAGGCGGCGATCGAGCGGCTGCACAAGGAGACGGGCGTGGCGGTACTCCTGGTCGAGCAGTACCTCGACCTGGCCCTGCGCCTGGCCGACAACTTCGTGATCATGGACGCTGGCGAGGTCGTCCGCGGCGGCGACCGCGAGGACCTCCAGGACCCCGCGGTGCGCCGGCTGCTCACGGTGTGAGTCGCAGGTCCTAACCCGTGATCGTGACCAGGGAGCCGAAGGACAACCTGTCTGATGCGTTCGGCTGGCGGCAAATACTAGGCACTCAGAGCGTTTTCACCAGAACCCGACATTGTTCCGGCACGTGGACCTCTTGGCCGTTCTCGATGACGATGTAGTACGTGTCGAGCAGGCCATGTAGCCATTGATGGTAGCCGAGCCGCAGGTAAAGACGTTCGGCGGCGAAATTGTCGATATCCATACCCAAAGCGAGTTGGGCGTGGCCGCGCGCCCGAACAGCCTGTTCGGCAGCCGTCACCAGTGAGCTGCCGATTCCCTGGTTTCGCAGCTCGGAGACCACGAGTAGGCGATGCATCAGCGGTACGCCGGGGAGGTGCTCTCGGAGGCCGGCCTCGTCGGCTTCCTCGAATGCTATGTAGACGCAGCCCACGGCGTTTCCGGACAGCCAGGCGAGCAGCAGCAACCCACGTTCGTCCCGCTGCCGCGCCCGCCGTTCGGCGAAGAATGTGGCGCTGCCCAGCCTTGGGTCGATCGCGTCGAGGTCGGCTTCGGTCACGGGTCGGATCTCGATCGTCATGCCGGCATGGCTCCCATCGTGCGGCTCAAACCGTTGGTGCAGTTCACCTGCCGACGGCTGTCCCGGCGAAGCAACGATCGCTAGTATATTGGCGGAGCTGATCGCCGGGAATGCGGACATTTCAGGATGGTGGGATGCGCGAAGACGAGGCCGTGGTCGAGGCACGTCATTCCTGCCGTCCGATACCTCCGCAACGCAAGGTCGTTCGCCTGGGTGTTTCTCACGTTTGGCGATGTGTCATCTGTGGTCACGACACATCGAGTCCGCCAGTCGACGGTCCTGACTCCAGAGTGACTGCGGGGGAAGTGGGATGGGCCGGCCCGGTCGTGCGGCGTGCGGCGGCGGCCACCCTCGCTATCGTCGATGAGCAAACGGTCGGCGCTGCTGCATCGGAACCGGAGATAGTGCGTCTCGCGGCCGATCTCCGAACGGCAGTGCAGCGCGGCGCGGGCGACGCGGACCTGCTGATCCTGACCCAGTGGCTGGTTGACGCGGCCTCTCGATCCGGGCTGGCTCCGGAGGTGGGATCGGCGCATGCCTTGCGTAGCCTCGGACATCTCTCGGTCGAGGACGGCGAGGTGGTTTACCGCGAGCCGGACCTTGGCGTTGTTGCTGACGTCGCCGTTGATCTCGCTGGTCTGCTCGCCGGTGGAATCGCCGGCAACGCGGCATACGAGCTGCTCAAGCACGCTGCCGGGAGCTTCCGTCGGCGAGTTGTGACTGCTGGTGAGGTGTCGGCTCGGCAGCCGGTGACACCGTTGGCGAGGTCTGACGCCCTGAGCGTCGCGCTCAGTGCCGTCGCGAACGAATGGCCGGAGTACGGCCCTGCGTTGGGTCGGTTCTCCGTGCGGCAGGAGCAGCGCACATCGGACGGCCGCTGGCGGTTCGTGTTCGCCTGCGGACGTGACGTATTCGTCGCGTACGTGCCGCCGGGTGAGCCGTCACTCGACCGCGTCGAGCTGCACCGGCAGGGTTCCTGACCGCGCACTTGGCTCAAGGAGACCATCGACATGGCTGACGAGGCTCCCCGGCGCATCGTCGTGATCGCTCCGGATGGATACCCGTCGTTCAACGCCGACTTTCGGACCGGGCTGGACGAGCAGATCGACGTCGTGGTCAGTTGGTTTCGCGGACCGGAGGTGGAGTCCGCCGCGTGCCGGCTGTCGGTGTTGCGCCCGACCAGCCTGCATCAGCTGGAGGATCTCGTCCGAAGCGAGGACCTCGCCGGTCTACATAAGGACCAGCCGACAGTCCTGTACATCACCGGACATGGCGTACAAGACTCCTCCCGTCGGCATTTCCTGCTGTTCCCGGCGTCACAAGAAGGCAGCTTGCGCAACACCGCACTCGTGACCGCGGATCTTGTCGAGTCGGTCCTCTCCTCCGCGTCCGAGCAGATCCTGGTGTTCGTCGACTCCTGCCATGCCGGGGCGCTCCACGCCGAGCTCGCGGAACGACTGCGTTCGTTGCCGCCGGATCGCCGCCGCCTGAGAACCATCGCCGTGATCACGGTTGGCGATTTCGACGAGAAGCCCCGCGTCGGGGAGTTCGCAGAGATCCTCTTCAAGCTCTTCGAGCGTTTTCGCAGCCCGCAGAACGGCTACGTCCAGCAGTATCTGTCGTTCCGTGATCTCGCCTTCGAGATGGCGAACCTGTTCGAGGAGGAGGACTCCTTACTCGAGCCGCTGTGGGTCTGGCCGCGATCATCGCCAACTCCGGTGGCCACTCGCTGTATCCCCAACCCTGGATACCAGCCGATGAGCCCGATCGTCGAACCTGCCCGCCAACAGCTCGCCCAGGCGTTTTCGACGGAGCCCTACTGGCGCAGCCGAGCGTCCGGCCAGTACTCGGACCTCGCGGCCGGCTGGTACTTCTCCGGGAGGCGACGCATTCTTCAGCAGCTCAGCGCCTTCCTGTTGCACGACGCGGGTACGGCGATCGTCACGGGTGAGGCTGGCAGCGGCAAGTCGGCGATCCTTGCACAACTCGCGGTGCTGACCGATCCGACCTTCCGTGAGCGTCCAGAATTCCATGTCGCCGTCCAGCGATTCGGTGCTGAGCTGATCCCGCCGCTCGCCTCCGTCGATGTCGCCCTGTACCTGCACAATCTCCCGCTCGAACAGGTCGTGGGGCAGCTGGCGGAGTTGCTGGCGGTGGCACCCGCTCAAGCGCCGGGCGAAACCGTCAACCGCCTGCTCGCGCACTTCCAGTCGCGTGCTGCTGTGACCACCATTGCCTTCGACGGGCTTGACGAGGCGGTGCAACCAGAGGCGGTCATCTTCGACGTCATCGGCCGGTTTCTTGCCGTGGCGGATGCGGAAGGGCGGCCGCTCGTCCGGCTGCTCGTCGGACTACGTTCCGAGCGTCCTACCGACATATCCGAGCCGAACCACGGCGGGTTGCTCGGGCTTTTGGTCAGGGTCGCCGAGAACGCCCGTCCGGACGACGCGCCGCTGGTGCTGCGGACCGACCGTTCCGCGGACGTCACCAGCGATATCGCGGAGTACGTCGAACGGATTCTGACGGAAGGCGCCGGCGAAGGAGCGTTCGTCCGCCGCGACCGTGAGGTCGAGCGTGCGGCACATGCCATCGCGGAGGCAGTGAGCCCGTCGTTCCTCGATGCACGATTCGCGGCCGCGAGGCTACGCGCCTCGGGTGACATACGGCGGGCCACGTCAGCTGCCTTCCTCGGTCGTCTTCGCGCCGGCACCCTAGAACTGTTCAAGTCGGACGTCCAGGAGGAATCTCGCCGCCTGGGTGTCGCCGCAGACCGCATCGTCGGCGTTCTGCGGGCGGTGGCTTTCGCCGGCGGCGCCGGTCTTCCGTGGGCCGGGGTCTGGGAGAGGGTGGCCGCAGCGTTGATCGACGACCCGGATCTGCGCCCGGAAGAGGTGGGCCGCATGATCGCGGCCATCCAGCGAGGGCGGTTGTCGGGATACCTCGCGTCGGGGATCGAGGATGAGCGGGTCGTCTACCGTCCCGCGCATACTCGGATCGGCGAGATCCTGCGCAACGACCCAGAGCTGATCGCCCCGCGATCGGAGTCGCTCACGGCTTTGGACCCAGACGAGCGGTTCGACATCGCCAGCAACCATCGAGCTATCGCCGAGGCGCTGCTGGCTCAGTACCGGCAGGGGGCTGATGAGTTCGGCCCGCACCCGTACGTCCGCCGGCATCTGGTGCGGCACGCGGCGTTGGGTGGGGCGCTCACCGACGGGACGGTGCCGGTCGACTTCCTGCCCTGGGAAACCAGCGGGCAGGTTCGGAAGCTGATCATTCAGGGAGTCGGTGACGACGCATCGATCGTCGGCCTCCACGCGTGGGCTCTTGCCGAGCCATACCTAGGCGATGCGGATCAGCCGTCCCGTCGATCGACCCTGGCGTTTCAGTTGGTCGCGTCTGGCAGCGACGACCATTCGGCCGTGCTCGCGCCGGTCGTGCACACCAGATGGGTCAACTGGCGTGGCGAGTTTCGGCACGTGTCAGGCTGGGATTCACCGACCTGGGCGGTACTGCCTTTGGTTCGCGGCGACGGACGCTGCGTCGTCGCGGCAGCCTCGACTGATTGCAGTATCAGACTGGTCTCGCTCGACTCCGGCACTGAAGTCTGCCCACCTCTGCTTGGTCATACCGGACGGGTGAGAGCGTTCGCACACGCCTGGCTGGATGACCACGAGTTGCTGCTGTCCGGTGCCGATGACGCGACGGTGCGTGTTTGGGACCTGGCGACCGGTCGCGCGTCAGGGGTGCCGCTCATTGGTCACCATGGCTCGGTTACTGCGATCGCGACGGTGCGGTTCGGCGACTTGGATCTGCTGGCCACCGGCTCGGTTGATGGCTCCGTGCTGTTGTGGGACATCAGATCGCGGGAGCGGTTCGGCGACCCGCTCGTCGTGCTCGGCAGCGCTGTCTTCACGTTGGCCGTAGCCAAGGCAGGTGGCTACCCGATCGTCGTCGCGGGTGCCGTGGACGGGACGATCCGCCGGTGGGGCGTTGCCGACGGCATCGAGATCGGCACCCCGATCCAGGCTTACGTCCGGAGTGTTGTTGTGGCGCGGATCGGTTCGCGGGCGGTGATCGTCTCCGGGGGAGAGCAGGGCGCATTGGTCTGGGATCTGATCACCGGTGATCAGATCGGTGAGCCGTTCGATCGGCATCGCTACGGTGTGTGGGGTGTCGACGTCGTCCACCGCGAAGGACGCCCGACCGTGCTCTCAGCCGGTGGCGACCGTGACATCCGGGTGTGGGACTTGGAGACCCGGCAAGAGCTGTCCGCGCCCCTTGTCGGCCACGAGCGTGGTATCCACGAGCTGGTCACCGCGACCGTGAACGGCCGGCCGATTGCCGTCTCGGCCTCGCTGGACACTACCGTCCGTGCCTGGGACGTATTGTCCTTGCGCGAGTTTGACGGGCTCCTGCTGGGCTCGGCAAACGTCGTCAACGCTGTCGACGTGCTCCAGCGCGACGGCCAGGCGGTCGTGGCGTGCGGCAGCAGCGATACTGCGGTGACCCTCCTCGACCTCGAGACCGGCCAGTTCCTGGAACGGCTCCCCGTGGGCCATACCCGAGGGATTAACGCCCTCGTGCAGGTCGACGACACGTCGACCGTGACTGGCGCTGAAGACGGGTTGGTCATTGTGGCGCGCTTGTCCGGCGATATGGCCGGGCAGCGGCACATCCTTGACGCCGGTGCAGGGCCGGTGACTTCTGTCGATGTCATTGCGGTTGAGGGACGCGACCTGATCCTCGCCGCGTATGAGGATCACGTGGTACGCATCTGGGATATCGACGCTTTGGTGGAGGCCGGACCCGAGGTTCACCATCACGCGGGTGCGGTCCGCGCGGTCCGAGCCGTTCGGCTCGGTGGGCGTCCAGTGGCGGTGAGCGCGGGCGATGACCGCATGGTGTACGTCTGGGATGTCCGGTCCGGCGAACTCGTTCTCCCGCCGCTCGCGGGCCATAACGATTGGATTCTTGGTCTGGCGACGCTCGAGCTCGACGACCGGCTCGTCATCGTCTCAGCGAGCGACGACCGCACCGTCCGTGTCTGGGATGTGGAGAACGACCAGGTGCGCGAGTCGATCATCCGCGGCCATACGGGATGGGTCAATAGTGTGGCTATCGGCATGATTGGCGGCCGGATCGTCGTGGCGTCGGCCGCGGACGACCAGAGCGTCCGCATCTGGGACGTTGAGACAGAAGCCGAGGTGCACCGCGTAGTCGTCGGCTCGCCGATGTTGTCGATGAAGTTCGTTCCGGTCGTCGGTTCGGCTGACGTTCGACTGGTGATGGGCGGCATCGCCGGTGTCGCGCAGCTCGCAATCGGGCCCGATGTCTTCGGGGATGGCGCCATATAGCCCGAATATGGCCTCGTGTTTCGAGCCGACCCTGAGTAAAAACTCCTCCAGCGTGGTATGCCATGTGGACGGCACCGTGTGGAGGTGGCATCCCATGGGCAAGGACGTCGAGACCCGCGAGTTCAGTCGCGAGGACCGCATGCGGTACCGGGACAAGGTGCGCCAATGTCTCGATGCCTTCGCGCGGATGCTCGCCGAGTCGTCGTTCGAGGACGGCCGCGGGATGAGCGGCCTGGAGATCGAGCTCAACCTGGTCGACGAGGACTACGACCCCGCGCTGCGCAACCAGCGCGTGCTCGACGCGCTGGCCGACCCGGCGTTCGTGACCGAGCTGGGGCAGTTCAACATCGAGATCAACGTGCCGCCGCAGCAGCTGCGGGACGAGGGGCTGGCCAGGTTCGAGGCGCAGGTGCGGGAGAGCCTCAACGCGGCCGAGGAGCACGCCGCCGGTGTCGACACGCGGCTGGCGATGATCGGGATTTTGCCGACGCTGCGCCGCGACCAGCTCACGCCTGACGTGCTGAGCGCCAACCCGCGGTACGCGCTGCTGAACGAACAGATCTTCACGGCCCGCGGCGAGGACCTGCTGATCGCCATCGACGGCGTCGAGCGGCTGCACGTGCGGTGTGACTCCATCGCGCCCGAGGCCGCCTGCACCTCGGTCCAGTTCCACCTCCAGGTCCCGCCGCAGCAGTTCGCCGCGCACTGGAACGCGGCCCAGGCGATCGCCGCCGCGCAGGTCGCGCTCGGCGCCAACGCGCCGTTCCTGTTCGGCCGGGAGCTCTGGCGGGAGACCCGGATCCCGCTGTTCGAGCAGGCCACCGACACCCGCGCCGAGGAGCTGAAGTCGCAGGGGGTCCGGCCCCGGGTCTGGTTCGGGGAGCGCTGGATCACCAGCATCTTCGACCTGTTCGAGGAGAACGTGCGGTACTTCCCCGCCCTGCTGCCGATCTGCGAGGAGGAGGACCCGATCGCCGCCCTCGACGCGGGCGAGGTGCCGCACCTGGGCGAGCTGCGGCTGCACAACGGCACCGTCTACCGCTGGAACCGGCCGATCTACGACGTGGTCGACGGGCGGCCGCACGTGCGCGTCGAGAACCGGGTCCTGCCGGCCGGACCGACCGTCGTCGACAGCATGGCCAACGCCGCCTTCTACTTCGGCCTCGTCCACCGCCTCGCCGAGCAGGACCGGCCGGTCTGGACGCAGATGTCGTTCGGCGTCGCCGAGGAGAACTTCCACACCGCCGCCCGCCACGGCATCGACGCCTCGCTGTTCTGGCCCGGCCTCGGCTCGGTGCCGGTGACCGAGCTGGTGCTGCGCCGCCTGTTGCCGCTCGCCTACGAGGGGCTCGACGGCTGGGGCGTCGCGCCGGCGCACCGCGACCGGCTGCTCGGCATCATCGAGCAGCGCTGCCTGGCCCACCGCAACGGCGCCTCCTGGCAGGTCGAGACCGTGCACGCGATCGAGGGCGCGGGGCCGGTGGGGCGGGACGACACGATGCGCAAACTGCTCCAGGAGTACCTTCCGAGGATGCATTCGAACGTCCCCGTCCACGAATGGTGAGCCTGGTCGTCCGGCACGACGGTCCGGTGGCCACGATCGTGATCACCAACCCGGCCAAGCGCAACGCGATGACGGCCGACATGTGGCGGGCCCTGCCGCCGCTGCTCGACGGCCTGCGCGACGACCCCGCGGTCAAGGTCGTGGTGCTCACCGGGGCGGGCGGCACGTTCTGCGCCGGCGCCGACATCACCGAGGCGGCGCCGCTCGCCCGCGACGGCGACGACAGCCTGGCCGTGCGGGCCGAGCGCGCCCTCGCCGATTTCCCGAAGCCGACGATCGC
Source organism: Dactylosporangium sp. AC04546 (assembly GCF_022095675.1). Classification (GTDB taxonomy): domain Bacteria; phylum Actinomycetota; class Actinomycetes; order Mycobacteriales; family Micromonosporaceae; genus Dactylosporangium. Next base: position 17,019 of record NZ_JAHYSG010000174.1, read on the forward strand.
CCGCATCGAGGGCTTCTGCGTCGGCGGCGGCTGCCAGCTGGCGGTCGCCTGCGACCTGCGGTTCGCGACCGGGGACAGCCGGTTCGGGGTGACCCCGGCCAAGCTCGGGATCGTCTACCCGCCCTCGACGACCCGGCGGCTGGCCGCCCTAGGCCGTGTTTCGTAAGGCTCGGAGCCATTGGTTGATGATGGCTACGGTGATGGTGGCTTCGAAGCGGACGGCGAGTTTGTCGTAGCGGGTGGCCATTGCGCGGTGTTGTTTGAGCTGGTTGATGCCGCACTCGACGGCGTGACGCAGCCGGTAGACGGCCGGGTCAAAGGCGGGCGGCCGCCCGCCTTTGGATCCCTTGGCCTTGCGGTGGGCGTCCTGGTCGGCCTTGCT
>NZ_JAHYSG010000175.1 GCF_022095675.1 Dactylosporangium sp. AC04546
GTGGGGTGGTCCGGGCCGAGAGCGGCCTCGGTGATGGCCAGCGCCCGCCGCTGCAGCCGTTCGGCCTCGCCGGCCCGGCCCAGCGTCTGCAGGCTGCCCGCGAGGTTGTCCAGTCTGGTTGCGGTGTCGGGGTGGTCGGGGCCGAGAGCGGCCTCGGTGATGGCCAGCGCCCGCCGCTGCAGCCGTTCGGCCTCGCCGGCCCGGCCCAGCGTCTGCAGGCTGAGCGCGAGGTTGCTCAGGCTGGTTGCGGTGGTGGGGTGGTCCGGGCCGAGAGCGGCCTCGGTGATGGCCAGCGCCCGCCGCTGCAGCGGCTCGGCCTCGCCGGCCCGGCCCAGCTCCTGCAGGCTGCCCGCGAGGTTGCTCAGCCTGGTTGCGGTGGCGGGATGGTCCGGGCCGAGAGCCGCCTCAGTGATGACCAATGCCCGCCGCTGGTAGGTCGACGCCTGCCAGTAGCGGCCCTGCGAATGCTCGAAAACCGCAGTTTCGTTGAGCAGCCAGGCCAGGTCGTCCCCACCGACATGGTCGGGGCAGTGTTCGGCCAGGGTACCCACATGCGGGCTCAGCACCGCCCAACGCGGCCAGCTAGCCACCTCCTGCTGCGGAGAGCCAGGTGGCACGGCTTGCTTCAGCATGTTGATGGCGACGCGCAGGGTGTCCGGCCAGTTGGTGTCGTTGACGCCAGGCTCGGGTCGATCCGACGATTCACTGACCTCGTCGATGTCGGTCGATGCGTCTGGTGTAGAGTGCTGCAGTTGGCTGCGGGTGACGGCTTGGACAAGCCGGTGGGTGCTGATCGCCTGGGCGGTGAGGGTGATCAGGTTATAGGAGGCGAGGACGCCGAGCGCGGTGTCGACGGCTGCGGGTGCGGCGGTGGGGGTCAGGACGTCCCGGGGCAGGTCGTTGGGGGCGTAGCAGGCCAGCAGGCGCAGCAGGCGCAGCGTGAGCGGGTTCTGGGCGGTGACGGCGTTGGTGGTGACCGTCCAGGTTCGGGCCACGGCACGTTGGGCGTCGTTGCCGGCGGCGACGGTGGCCAGCAGGCCGGCCGGGTCCTCGCGCAGCTGCTGCAGGTAGTCGGTGATCGGGGTGCGGGTTTGGCGCAGGTAGGCTCCGGCCTGCTGCAACGCCAGCGGCAGGCAGCCCAGCTCGCCCGCCAGCACCCCGGCGGTGGCGGCGTCGGTCTGGCCGCTGAGGCGCAGCAGGAGCGCTACCGCGTCAGCGGGGGCGAGCACGTCGAGGCGCAGGCAGCCGTCGGTGATGTCCTCCCACCCAACATCGCGGCGGGTGGTGATCAGCACCTGCCCGGTGTCGGCCTGGCCGAGCAGCGGCTCGACATCGGCGCGGGCTTCGACGTTATCCAGGATCAGCAGCCACCCGTCATGGCTGGCGAACCAGCCGACCGCCCACGTGGCCGCGTCGGCCTGAGCGGTGCCGACCGCGCGCAGGTCAGGGTGCAGCCGGAACGCCAGCTCCGCCAACCCCGCTGCAACGGTCTCCGCGCTCTCCGCGAGAACCCACCACACCAGCCGGTACCGGCCGCGGTGGCGGTGGGCGTACTGCAGGGCCAGTTCGGTCTTGCCGACTCCGCCCAGTCCGTGCACGGTCTGCGCCACCACCCCCGCCCCGGCCCGGACCAGCCCATCCAGCGCAGCAAGCTGGTCATCGCGGCCGACGAACGCCCGCGCCGGCGGCTTGGGCAGCCCGACCAGCCCGCCGGCCAGCGCCGGCACCTCGGCTGGCGGCCGCAGCGTCACCGCGCCAGACAACTGCCAAGCCTGCGCGTGGTCGCCGGTCTGCGCGATGCCCGCGTTGTGTCCGACCCCGGCCGCGCGTTGACCTGGTACCTGTACGGATACCACCGGACGGTCGGGGTGCCGGTCGCGGTCGGGCACGCCTACTTCTGGCGCTGCCACGCCTGGGCACCATCGCCGGTTTGCGTGATCCCGCTGTTGTTTTGCACCGCGACCGACCGGGTCCCGGACGCGGTGAACGTCGTGCTGGCGGGCAACAGCGCGGCCAGGTCGGCGGCCAGACCTGGGTCGGCGGCCAGGGCCTTGCGCAACTGCACCCGCAGCGCTGCCTCCCGATCAGCGTCGTCGGGCTGCTCGGCCAGATCCGCCACCGCCGTTCTCACCGCCGGGTCGGCGGCCCCGACCAGCTGGTTCAGACACAGGATGCGGCGCAGCAGGCGCCGCCCCACGCCGACCGTCGCGTCGGCGGTGGCATCGGCGGCGGCGTCGCGGACCCGGTCCACCACCGCCGTGCCGTACGCCACCACGGCCGCCGTCACATACGGCACCACCGCCGCCGCCAAGTCCATGTCCATGTCACTCGACTCCCAGCTGTCCGACACGTACGGCGTCTATGTCGATGGGTATCACATCGACATAGACACGGTCACCATACTGACGGGGCACCGACGCCGACCGTCCTGGCGCGCCTGGCATCGACACAGGCCAGCCACTCCGAATGCAGGGGCGGGTGCTGGCCGAGCTTGCACGGACCGTGCCTATGAACTGACGGCCTCATCGTCCCGAATTAGGTCGGGCGTCGCCGTGGTGCTGGACATCCTGGCATACGCCCTGGTCATGGCATTGGCCGTCGTTGGTGTGTGTCGGTCGTGCTGCGAGCTGATTTCAAGATCGTCCCCCGGATTTCCCCCGGCGGCGCGAAGCGTCCCGCCGACACTCCCCGGCCCTGCATGGCATCCCGTCGCGCAGGCTCGCCCGGCCGGGCCGTGGTCGCCCGCGCCGGACTCGCCGCAGGCGACCGCGAAGCGGCTTGGTCTGGCGCGGGCGGGCGCGGTCTGGCTGCCTTCGGTGCGCGACGGGAAGCCATGCACCTACCGCAACCACCCACGGCCGACATCCCAGAGCGCCGGGTCCAGCGGCCGGAGGCCCTGGCCGCCGGAGGCCACCTCCGAGCCGGCTGGAAGCCGGGCCGCCGGCAGGCACCGGTGTTGCGACGACGCGGACGAACAGTCGGAACGACGGGAGCCAACCGAATGGTGGGCTCCCGTCTACCCGACATCAGCCAGTCAACCAGTTGACCACGAAAGTCAGGAACATGGTGACGGCGGTGATCAAACCCGCGATAGCCGTGATCACCAGAGCCGCCGTGCGCAGCAGCAGAAGGGTCGTACGGAGGTTGCCTCCCGACCACCGCCGACCTTCGCCCGCAGAACTCAACGACTCGATGGGGCGCGGCCCGCGAGCTTCATCCGCAGTCGGCCCAACCGCTTGCGGATCATCGTCGGTGCTGGTCAGGGCTTCTTCGGACCGGTTCGGTTCGTTGTCAGAGGCTTGGGAAGCTGTTACCTTCAACCTGTCTCCCTTACTTTGCGGATGTCTGGCCTAGACCCACAACGTGGAGACAAACGGCGCCCGGGCTGGACCCCGGGCGCCGCTGTTTGTTCTGCACCAGCAGTAGACTGGCGTCAGCCACGTTGCGGACCGACGTTGATGGTTCTCGGTCTCTGGGTCAAACGCAAGTCAACCCACCATCTTTGTGGCATTGGTCACGTCCCCTGATCTGCAAACTGTCACGCCAAGTGTCTGAGACACCTACAATGCGTGAACCTACAAACCACGCACAGTAGAGGTACACGCACACTCGGCGCGCCTGCTTGACACCCGCCGAACGCCCGCACTGCCGGGCAAGACGATCATCTGACCGCAGGCTCGAATTCGGTGGCTCTGCGATCCGTCGAGGCGGGCGCGTCCCAGCCGGGCAAGCGCACCGCCGGGGTCGCCGCGCCGGGAGCGAAGCGGCAAGGCGCGGCGTGCCCCGAGCGGGGCGCAAGCGGCCCGCCAGGGCCGCCTTGAAGACGTATGGAAAGTTCTCACCAGGATGGAGCCGTACTCGGCGACGAGTTGACACGGGTGGCAGCGGTCCGCGTCGGGTGCCGCTCGGCAGGTCTGAAGGTGTGCCGTGTCGTCGTCCGAATGGGGGAGGCGTTCCGGTTGGCGCATCGATGCAATTGACGGCATGTTTGCTCGCTGGTCGCGGTTGTCGTGGCTGCTGGCCGTCTTCTTCGTCGTCGCTGGTGCCGTTTCGCTTGGCCCGGGTTGGTGGGGGCGTGCCGTGTCGGGGGTCGGTTCCGCTGCGGTTCGGCACTGGTTGCCGGTGCTGCTGTTCGGGGTCGGTAGCGCGGTGCTGGCGGCGTCGATGGTGCGGACTGTGCATCGGCGCCGGTGGCCGGGGCGGGTGCGCCGGGGGCGGCGGGAGCCGGTCGCGGTGTGGCTGCCGTTGTCGGCGCACATCGGTGGGCTGTTGCTGGTGGCGATCGGGGTGGCGGTCGGCATGGGCGTGCTGCTGTGGTGGGCGCTTGGTGGACCGCCGGTGGGTGGACTGCCGTCTGCGTCGTCGACCGGGTCCGGGATGGGTGCGCCGGCGTGGACGGTGTCGAACACGTTCGACGCGATGAAGATCGTGTTGTCGGTGGTGGCGGGGATTGGTGCGGTGGTGGCGTTGACGGTCGCGTACCGCAAGCAGGATCAGGGCGAGGCGGCCGAGCATCGGGAAGAGACGAAGCTGTTCAACGAGCGGTTCGGCAAGGCGGCCGATCAGCTCGGTTCGGAGAAGGCCGCGGTCCGGCTTGCCGGGGTGTATGCGATGGCCGGGCTCGCGGACGACTGGCGGGAGGGCCGTCAGACCTGTATCGACGTGCTGTGCGCGTATGTGCGGATGCCGTGGCCGGATCCGGCGCAACAGCAGTCGACCGACGCCGATGCAGGGATCGTTCAAGGCGATGCCGCTGGTGAGACGAAGGCGGCGACCCGCCGGGAGATTGCCGAGGAGCGGCAGGTTCGGCACGCCATCATCCGGATGGTCCGCGACCGCCTCCGTCCGGTTGAGCCGGGCGATGTGGAGCGGTGGCACCGGCATCACTTCGACTTCTCCGGTGCCGAGTTCCACGGAGGTGACCTCAGCCGCATCGAGATCCCCGACCAGACAACGGTCGACTTCAGCAGCGCGACGTTCCCCGGCGGCACGGTCGACTTCAGCAGCGCGAGGTTCTCCGGCGGCACGGTCACCTTCCGCAGCGCGAAGTTCTCCGGCGGCACGGTCACCTTCGGCGGCGCGAAGTTCTCCGGCGGCACGGTCACCTTCGGCAACGCGAAGTTCTCGGCCGGCATGGTCTACCTCGGCGGCGCGACGTTCTCCAGCGGCACGGTCTACCTCGGCGGCGCGACGTTCTCCGGCGGCACGGTCGACTTCGGAGACGCGACGTTCTCCGGCGGCACGGTCGACTTCGACGGCGCGACGTTCTCCAGCGGCACGGTCGCATTCGGCCGCGCGACGTTCTCCAGCGGCACGGTCGCATTCGGCCGCGCGACGTTCTCCGGCGGCACGGTCGACTTCTCCCACGTGTGGGATTGGTCAGCTCCGCCGACATCGCTTCCTGCGGACAGTCCCTTCATTTCGCTACCGCAGGTCGCATCCGAACGGGCCGATCCAGCGGATGCGGAGCCCTAGGCGGGCCGTCTCCATGTCTCCAGGCCCCTCTCTTTGCTACGGGTTGCCTCGATCGGTCCACCGTCGTACGTATGTGCGATAAACTCCCGGAGTGGCGATCGTTGCGCGCTGGTGGAACGGCCGGTTCGGACGGCTGGCGCGACGGGATGTCTGGCTGTTCGAGTCCGCCGGCCGCTGGACGGTCGAAGCCCTGGAGGGCGGCGTCGAGGGTCGGTCGGCGTCATGGGAGTTCAACTCGGAGGCGGCGGCCAGGACACGCGTAGACGAGCTGCTCGTCGTGGGCGACGGCTGGCGGTCGATGCGGGTGCAGCGACCGCCAGCCCGTCTAGGTGACTAGCGCCTGTTCCGCCGGTTGAGCCTTGCGACTGCGTAGATCAGACCGGCGGTCGCGGTGATGACGGCTGCATAGTCGGTCAGCGGCTGCCGCATCGCGGCGAGCGTGACCGTTACTGCAAGCACCGCGAGGATGATGACAACTACCGGGCGGTTGTCATCACGTTCTGATTGCTTTTCTGGCGGGTGCGGTTCGGGACCTTGTAGGCTCCGGGGCACGCGGGAATCTCCTTTCGGCTTGCAGCGTCGTGGAAAGAACCGTGACGAATGGGCCATCGGATTGCCGCCGGTGGTCCATTCTTTTGCAAATGCCGCTCGAATTTCGGGCGGTTGAAGTATCCGGCCCGGGGGGCAGGGTGCGCTACCTGCGTGCCAGCTTTATAGCAGATCGTGACCTACTGCCCGGTAGCTACTTGCGGCTCGATGTCCACTGACCAGGCATTATGCGGACGGCACCAATGGACGTGAGTTTCCTGGTGACTGATTGCCACTAGTCATGCGGCAGATGGAGCGACGCCGTGCCGAGGCTGGGGTGCGGCGTCGCCTGTCCGGGACGGGCACCGCGCCGCTTGTTGTCCGGCTATTCGCATTTGGCGTACCCCGTGAAGGTGCCGTCAGCCCGCACGGCGCCGCACCAGTTGGGGAACGAGGCATCAGTGAGGTACCAACCGTCGCGTTCTCGTGTGGCGACTGCTCGCCACGGCAGGATCATGAACGACGATGGTCCGTCGAGCCTAGTGGCGTGGCGCCCTCCGGTGCCGTAGTAGAAGACGATTGTGGCAAGGTCGTAGTTGAAGGTGATGACCGATTCGGGTTCGTCGTCTGGTGGCGCGCTGGCGGTACGGATCGGGTCCCACAGCCACTCGGGGTGGGTCTGCATGTCCCGCCGCTGAGCGTCGAGGAACGCTCGGCGGGCGTCCAGAACAGCACTCTTCCTGTCCCCGACTAGGACTCGTTTTGCGATGCGTTCGCCTGTAGCGTCTGCCTGGTTGAAAGTGCCGACGAAGATTTCGAGGGCGACGGCGGGAGTCGAGGAGCCACCGCCGGCCGCGAGGGCGTCGCGCACGATTGGTGCGAAGAAGATTGCGACGGGCAGGGCGAGGCACGCTGCGAGAGCGGCGGCGGCCCCACCAACAAACCAAGGCCAGCGACGGCGTTTCCGCGCTGGCCTTGGTGCGTGCACATAGGAGTGACCTACGACTTTCCCCTCAATGACCTTCATGCAATCGAGGGTAATCGAATCGATCTTCTTCTGTTGACGCAACAGCACCCGGTCGCCGCCGGGTGCTGTTGCGTTACGTATCGTCGGTTCCTGCTAGCGGTTAGGCTGCCTCGCCGTATATCCCGCTGTACATCCCGGCGAGGGCTGGTTCGAACTGAGACAGGTGGCGCTTCCAGTCGTCCGACAGAACGGTACGAGCGGTGCCGTCGCCGTTCGGGCCAACCAAGAACGACAAATGGCGCAGCCCGTGGAGCAGTACGTCGATGTATCGCGGCGCTGGGGCTTCATCGGGCGCATGGGTCGGTGGCTTACCTACGGCAGCAACCATGTTGATGCTGACCGGCAGGGCGTCCGACCAATGGTCCCGTACAAATCCGGGCCGGTCGACGACCGCGAGGTAAGTCACGATCAGGCGCGGCCCGTCAACCCTCCAAGACGTCGAGTGCAGGAAAGTGACGTCGTTCCGGACGTTCTGATCCGAAAGCTCCAACTCAACCTCGGCGTGCGGTTCGCTATCGGCCATCACCGGCAACCGGGGTCGCCACGCGTCACGACCGCTGATCAGCCAAATTCCGATCCCGTCGGCTGCCACCGGCCAGATCTCCGGCAACACCTGCATGGGCTCTGCCACCGTCAGCCCCCTTGGCCTTCCTTGGACTTCTCTCTTCGGATGATCTGGTCTGCCCGAGCCTTAGAAACGCCTACTCGCTGTGCGAGCACAGATAGTGACATTTCCTCGGCCTGCCAGATTCGGTACACCATCGCGTTGCGCAGGTCGGTCGCGCTCTCGTACAGGACTCGCAGCCGCTCAACGAGGCTGCTCGCCTCTGCTTCAGCAAGCCGATCATCGGCTGCCATGGCCCGGATCTTCGACTCCACGCTTTGGCACGCGCCCTCCAGCGCCCGCAGGGCGTCTGCAAGGTCGGTTGGCGGAACGCCTTCGGCGTCGTCGGTCACGAAGACAGGATACGGCCCCCGCCGTTGAGAGGGGTAGACGATTGCGTTTAGAGGGGTGTACGGTCTTCTTTCGTATAGACCGCTAAACGACGGAGGCGCGGGTGGGCAAGCTGTTCGGTGATCGTCCGGTGGGGGCGGTCACGATCGTTGAGCCGCGGTTGTCGGCGGCGTATGCGCACAAGGCGCGGGTGATGTTCTTCGCCGTGTCGGCGGTGGCGTCGCTGGTGTCGGCGCTGGTGCTGTGGCCGTTCGTGTCGCCGCTGGTGGCGATCGGTGGCGGGGCGGCGCTGGGCGTCGGTCTGGGGTTCGCGACGGCGATCACGGTGGTGTCGTGGCCGGTGCTGCGGGTGGTGTGGTGGTGGGCCCCGGAGTTGCTGGCGCTGGGTCTGCTGCTGGCGGGCTACGGCTGGTTGTCGGGCGTGGCCACGTCGTGGCTGGCGGTCCTCGTCCTGGTGGTGCTCGCGGGCTGTGTCGCGGTCGTGCCGCCGGCGCGGCGCCGGGTCGTCGCCTGGTCGTGGTGCCTGATCGTCAGGCATCGGCTGCGGCTGTGCTTCGCCCGGGTGCTGCGCTCGGCGGACCGGTCGACACCGGGCGGGTCGCTGCCGCTGATCCTGTGGGCTCGGCCGACCCCGGCGGGTGAGCGGGTGTGGGTGTGGCTGCGCCCTGGCCTGTCCCTGGCCGCGCTGGAGGGCAACACACCTGATCTGGCGGTGTCGTGCTGGGCGAGCGAGGCACGCCTGGTGCGGGCGTCGTCGAGCTTCGCGGCGCTGCTGCGGGTGGACCTGACCCGCCGTGACCCCCTAGCGAAGACGGTCACGCATCCCCTCGCAGCGCTGTTCGGCAACGCCAGCAAGCCGGAACCGGCGGCGACGGTGCCCGGGTCCCTGGCCCTGGACTTGGACGACGTGTCCGAGGCCGATGTCGCGGAACCGGCCCCGGCGCGGGGGCGGCGCTGATCGCTTCTCACCGGCCCGGCCACGTGTGGTGTCCGGGCGGGTGGGTGGCCGTCAGACCTGACGCGCCAAGAGCACTCAATCCCTTGAGGAGCAACGGAAATGAACGAACCGATCGTGACGGTGGTCGGGAACCTGACCGCCGATCCGGAGCTGCGGTTCCTGCCCTCGGGCGCGGCGATGGTGCGGTTCTCGGTCGCCTCGACGCCCCGCTACCGGGACAACGCCTCGGGCCAGTACAAGGACGGTGAGCCGCTGTTCATGCGGTGCACGGCGTGGCGCGGCCTGGCCGAGAACATCGCCGAGTCGCTCCAGCGCGGCGCCCGGGTGATGGTGACGGGCCGTCTGCGCATGTCGCACTGGCAGGCAGAGGACGGCCAGAAGCGGCAGGCCATCGGCCTGGAGGTCGACGAGGTCGGCCCGTCCCTGCGCTTCGCCACGGCGACCGTGCGGAAGATGTCCCGCTCCGGCGGGGCTGGTGGGGACGGCTTCACCCCGGACAACGTGCCGGACGACCCGTGGGCGTCGGCGAGCCCGGAGCGCCCGCTCGGCGCGGCGGCGTGAGGCGGTAGCCGATGGACGCCAACGTGGTGGAGCTGGCCCCGCGCCCGGCAAGCCCGGCTGACCAGGCCGTGATGCCGGCACCTCCGGCGGCGGCGCTGCCAGTTCCGGTCGTGTCTGCGGTCGAGCTGGTGGACGCGCCGGACCTGCGGGGCTGGCTGCGCCGCTGGCGGCGTCTGCCGCGACCGGCCCGCCGACCGCAGCGCCGGGCTTCCGCGGCGGCGCGGGTCGGCCTGCCCAGCTCGATTTTCGACCCGGTGTTCGTCGGGTTCGACGAGTTCGGCGAGCCGGTGTATGTGCCGCTGATCTACCGCAACATGCTCATCGGTGGTGAGCCGGGCGGCGGCAAGTCGTCGCTGCTGAACGTGCTCATCGCGCACGCCGCCCTGGCCTCGGACTGCCGTCTGGTGCTGCTGGACGCGAAGCAGGTCGAGCTGGGCCAGTGGGAGGCCTGCGCGGACGTGTTCGTCGGCCCGGACATCGACACGGCGCTGACGACGCTGAAGCGGTTGCAGGTCGTGATGGACAACCGGTACCGGTACCTGCGGTGGCGGCTGCGCCGAAAGATCAAGCGCAACGACAAGTTCCAGCCGATCGTCCTCGCCGTGGATGAGATCGCCTACTTCTCGGCCACGGTCGGGGACAAGAAGAAGCGCGAGGACTTCTCCTCGATCCTGCGCGACCTGGTCGCCCGGGGCCGCGCGGTCGGCATCATCGTCGTCGGCGCGACCCAGCGACCCTCCTCCGACATCATCCCCACCAGCCTGCGGGACCTGTTCGCGTGGCGGGTGGCGTTCCGCTGCACGTCGGACTCGTCGTCGGACATCGTCCTCGGCCATGGCTGGGCCGCCCGGGGCTGGACCGCCAACAGCATCGACCCGGGCAACCAGGGCTGCGGGCTGCTCATCGCCGAGGGCGGCGTCCCGAAGCTCGTCAAGGTCGCGTGGCTGGACGACGACACCTGCGCCCGGGTCGCCCACCACGCCGCCGAGCTGCGCGCCGACGCGCGCCGGGCTCGGCTCGCCCCTGTCGGCGCCACCGCTGGCGCCTCCACCACTGATCTGTCGATCGCGGCATGACCAACCCAAACACCTTTCAGGAGTCTGTGATGAGCACCCACCGTCGTCTCCCGGTCCAGGCCGCGCCGGTCCGGGTCGTGCACTACGCCGACGTCGCCGACCGCAGCCCGGCCCGCACCCCTGACCTGTCTGTCGCCCTGTACGAGAAGGCCGCCCAGCTCCGCTCGGCCGAGCTCGTCCGCGTCGCTACGAACGTCGTCCTGGCCGAGCAGCAGCGGGCCGCCGCCGCGCGGCACGCGGACTACGTGCGCTGGCTGGACCGGCAGGCCGAGTTCGAACGCCGCGACCGGAAGGTCCGCGCGGTCCTGCTCGGCGCCGGGGCGACGGTCGTCCTGGTCGCCGTGGGCGGCGCGTGGTGGCTATACCAGGCCGTCAGCGGCGCCGTGACCGGCGCGGCGGTCGGCACCGTCCTCGGGGTCGCCGCCGTCGTCGTGGCCGGCGCCGGCGTCGTGGCGGGCGGCCGCAAGTGCATCACCGTCGTGCAGCACTGGCACGAGTAGCACCCGGCTCTGCCGGGCCGCTTCCGTGCGGACCGCACCCCCGCCAGTCGGGGCGCGCGGTCCGGGCGGTGGCCACCCGGCCTCCCGGCGACACCGGACAAAGCCCTGAGAAAGCACCCGGTGCCGCCGGTCCCAACCACCACACAGCCCCACCAACGGAAGGGAGGTGGCTGCGATGCAGCCTACCCAAAACACGATCGCCATCCCGGCGACAACCGACCCGGACGTCGCGCAGACGTTGCGGGACACCGCGCTCTACCTCAACCGGCACGGCTGGAACCAGGGCGAGTACTACGACGCCCGCAACGGCCTCTTCACGCCCCCGGCGTGCCTGGTCGGCGCGATCGGCATGGTCTGCTACGGCGGCCCGGTCGACGCTCCGGCGCTCAACTACGACGACCCGGGGTTCGGGGCGTTCGAGGCGGCAGTGCGCTACCTCAACGCGTTCCTCCGACTGCGGCACGGCCTGGCGATGGACGCCTACGCGTTCAACGACACCCGGGGCCGCACCCTGGACGAGGTCCTCGCGGTGCTCGACACGGCGGCCGGTTTCGACCTGCGCGCGCACGTGCCGTGGCACTGCGGGCGCTTCATGCAGCCGGACATCGACGTGCAGGTGGACTGCCTCGCGCTGCCCGAAGCCGAGCGCTTCGTGTCGGCCTGGCACGTCTGCCCCGAGTGCGGATACACCGCCACCGTCGAGGTCACCGACCCGGCCGCGCGCAAGCTCGCCGTGGACGGCTACCGAGACCTCGCCGAGATCGCAGTGCACGACGACCCCAAGCACACGCCCGGAACGTCGGACGCGTGCGAGGCCTGCGACCTGTACTGCTACTGCACGGCCGAATCGGCGTGCATCAACCACGTCGAGGACGACACCGACACGGCCGGCACGGCCATGGGCGGTGCCGAATGAGCGAGAACACCGTCAAGCCCGGCTTGACGCGTAGCCGCAGCACCCGGGCGAAGCGTCAGGTGGAGAACAGCGAGTTTGACGCGTTCGCGCGGCGCATCCTGCGGGCCTACGCCCGGCGGGTCGCCGCTGGTGACGTCGAAGCCCTCAAGGGCCTCTCGTCGCTCACGGCTGAGCTGGACGCGGTGGTCCGTGAGGCCGTCCGTGGCCTGCGCCAGCCCCCATACCGGTACTCGTGGGACGAGATCGGGCAACGGCTCGGCGTGTCCCGCCAGGCGGTCCAGATGCGCTACGGCGACAAGGCCGAACGCTCGGGCTCCACATTGGACACCCGGATCACCAAAGCCGGTATGGCCGTCTCCGTGGCGACCCTCGTCGAGGTGTTCGCCCACCACTTCCCCGGTATCCCGGCCCCGCAGTCGTGCCCGGGATGCGACTACTCCTACCCCACCGACCCCGGCGTCTCCGCCGAGTGCCCGTCCCTGGCGACCGTGCGCCCACTGCTGCACGCCCGCCGCTACGAGGACGAGCACGCCATGGAACGCCTGACCAGTGACCACCTCGACTACCTGCGCAACCCGAAAGCGGCCCGGTTCCGGCGCCGCCACGCGGTCAAGCAGGTAGCCCACCAGGCGCCCGCTCCCGACCGCGAACAGTCCCTGCTCGACCTCGTGGAAGGGAACTGACGCCATGACCATCCAATCCAACCACCAACCGGAGTCGTTGACCGCTCGCCTCGGCGAAGCCGGGACCCGGCTCCTCAACCTGTCCACCGACACCGACCGCCGCACCGGCTACGCCGCTGCGCCGGACCTGGTCGACGGGCTGCTCGCTGAACTGCTGGACCTGGAGACCCACGTCTTCAGCATCCTCGACCGGTACGCCATGTCGATCGATGTCGAGTACGTGGACCTCGAAGCGATCGTGCCGCTCACCACGGTCTGGGCAGAGCTGCGCAGGGTCCGCTACGGCACCACCGTACGGATCAACGATGACGACACCAGCCCGGACCAGATCCTGCGGGACCTGGTCGGGGACGTCTTCGCCACCGCCATGACCTGCCTCACCTGGCAGCGTTCGGGAGGCGAGGCGTGATGTCGCAACTGCTGACAGACTTCGCCTTCCGGCTGGTCGACCTGTACCGCAACGCCACCCACGGCCTCGGATTCTACGAGGGCGACTCCGTGGTACGGCTGATTATCGACGGCATGGCCCGCGTCGCCGAGGTGACCGAAGCCGAGATCGCTTCAGCCACCGTCATCACGGCACGCGACGCCGAAACGGTGCAGTTCATGCAACTGCTCTGCCGGCGGCTGCGACGGAACGTGGAGTACTACAGCCGGTTCACGGCCGACGACATCCACCCGTCAATCCCGTTGCACCAGCTCATGCCTGAGCTGAACAGCGTGCTCACCACCTGCCTGTCGTGGGGCGGTGACGCGTGATGCAGAGCGGTCGTGTCTGGGCCTACGTCGGCGCGATCCTGGGCGGTGCTGCCTCGATCGCGGCGAACGTCGCCCACTCGTTCATCGCACCCGCCGGGGCGCCGCAGGACTGGGCTCCCGAGATCGGGGCGGTGATCAGTGCGCTGTTCTGGCCGGTGTTCCTGTTCGTCGCGGTGGAGATCCTGACCCGGGTCGCCTGGCCGCGCGGCTGGTACTGGCACGTGGTGCGCTGGCTCGGCCTCGTGCCGGTGTCCGGCGTCGCCGCGCTGGTCTCGTACCGGCACCTGTCGGGCCTGCTGGCGCACTACGGCGAAGACGCCATCGTCGCCTACGTCGGTCCGATCGCGGTCGACGGCCTGATGGTGATGGCCACGGCGGCATTGCTCGCTACGGCGTCGCACAGCCCCAAGCCCGGCGACCAACCGGCGCCGACAGGGCTGGCCACCGTCTCGCCGCTGACCGTCCCGGTCACGGCCACGTCGTCGGCATCTGCCACGACGTCCACCCACGACACCACCAATGAGCCGACTCCTATCGCCGTCCCGGTCGCCGCTGCCGTCGACCGTCCGGCGTCTGAACTTTCACTGTCCACTCACGACAGGAACCCGGCTGCCCCGGCGCCTGCGCCGGTGGCGTTGGCGCTCACGGAGCGGCCTGTCCCGCCGACCCCGGCGGAGCTAGCGGCCCGGATCACCCCCCGGTCGACGCCTGCCCCGGCGCCCTCGGTCACCGGCCCGGCCGGTGCCGCCGACGCTGCCGCAGCGCACGAGCACTCCGGCACCACCCCGGCTGACCGGTTGGCACCGTCCGCCGACCGCGTTCACGCAACCAGGCCTGACGCTGCACAACTGGCGCTGCCGCTGGTGGACCCGGACCTGCTCACCCGCGCCAGCGACATCGCCGAGCGGTACCACGCCGAGCACGGCGAACCGATCAGCGCCGCCCGGCTGGCCAACCGCCTTCGGGTGCCATCCGCCGACGCCGCACGGCTCCTCGCCGCGCTTGACGTCGACACGCCGCCCGCGACCGCACCCGTCAACGGCCACGCCGTGGCGACCCGGTGACTGTCTCGACGCTGACCGCCGTGCCCGAAGCCTTCACCAGCTTCGGGCACGGCCCCGGCCGCCGAGCCAGCCGACCCCCAACCCTCGCCGTCCTGAAAGGACACCGCTCATGCTGACCGTCGCTGACTACTTCTGCGGTGCCGGTGGCTCCTCCACCGGCATGGAGCAGGTACCCGGGGTGCGGGTGGTGATGGCCTCCAACCACTGGCAGCTCGCCGTGGACACGCACAACGCGAACTTCCCGCACGCCGACCACGACCGCGAGGACATCACCCGCATCGACCCCCGCCGCCACCCCCGCACCGACATCGCCTGGTTCTCCCCCGAGTGCACCAACTGGTCGGTCGCGAAAGGCCGCAAGTGCGACTACGACGGCAAGCCCGTACAGCTCGACCTCTTCGGCGCAGCGGACGACGACGAACCGCTACCGGACGAAGCGGCGCAGCGCTCGCGGATGCTGATGCAGGACGTGCCCCGCTTCACCGAGGTCCACCACTACCGGGCCGTCGTCGTCGAGAACGTCACCGACGTACTCAAGTGGGACCACCTCGACGAGTGGCTACACCGCATGACGCTGCTCGGCTACCGCCACCGCATCGTCATCCTCAACTCCGCCTTCGCCACCGCCCTCGGCCCGGGAGCCCCGCAACTGCGCGACCGGGTGTACTTCGTGTTCTGGCGGGCCGAGTACCCGGCGCCGGACTTCGCGAAGTGGACCCGCCCGCGCGCGCGGTGCCCCCGCTGCGGCGACGTGGCCGGCGTCTACACCCCGAAGCCCGGCCCCCGGCGGATCATGCGCTACGGCGCCCAGTACACCTACCGCTGCCCGAGCTCGACGTGCCGGGGCGGGATCGTCCAGCCCTACGCCCTGCCCGCCGCCACAGTGATCGACTGGACCGTGCCCGGACAGCGCATCGGCGACCGGGCCATTCCGCTACGCCCGAAGACCCTCGCCCGCATCGAGGCCGGGCTACGCCGCCACGCCCAGCCCATCACGGTCGAGGTGGCCGGGAACACCTTCGAACGGCGCCCCGGCGTGCGGACCTGGCCCGTCGACTACCCGCTCACCGCGCAGACCACCACCGCCACCAAAGCCATGGCGTGCCCGCCGCTGCTCGTGCCCTGCGGCGGCGGACGCAACATCCTCGCCTCCACCGCCGCACAGCCGATGCGGACCCGCACCTCCCGAGAGATCGAAGCACTCGTCACGGCGCCGCTGCTGGTGCCGCTGGAAGCACGCGACGGCAAGCAGGCCCGCACCCTCAGCGAGCCGCTGCGGGCGCAGACCGCCCGCGCCCAGGACGCCCTCATCGTGCCGCTGCGCAACAACGGCGTCGCCCGCCCCGCCGCCACCCACCCGCTCGTCGCCTTCGCAGCCGGCGGCACCCACCAGAGCCTCATCGTGCGCAACAACACCGCCCGCGGCGACGCCGGCCAGATGGCGACCCGCCTCGACGAGCCGCTACGCGCGCTCACCACGGCCGGGCACCAGTCGCTGCTGCGCTGGGACCACCTGCTCTACGGCTACGACACCGGCACCGTCCGCGACCTGCACACCCCGCTCCCCGCGCAGACCACCGTCCAGGGCGACGCCCTGCTCGGCACCACCATCGACCTGCCGGTGGACGTCAACAACTGCACGTTCCGGATGCTCACCGTCGAGGAGATTCGCGACGGGATGGCGTTCACCCCCGGCTACATCCTGCTCGGCGGCTCCAAGCGCGCCAACGTGCGCATGCTCGGCAACGCCGTCACCCCACCCGCCGCCCGGGACCTCGTCGCAGCGCTCGTCGAGGCCATCACCGGCGACCCCATCGACCTCCCGGCCTGACGGACCAACCACCATGAGCGCACCAGTCCTCAACCCGCCACCGACCGCCACGGGCGCGCCGGTGGTGCCGTCGTGGCTGGCCCGCTCCCCCGACGTGCATCACCAGGCGGTCGCCCGCGCGGCCCGCCCGGACTTCGAGGACTGGGTGTCGCACGTCAAAGGTGCCTCCGGGTGCGCCCGGCCGATCCGGCTGGCCGGGACCATGGCCACCATCGAGGCCGAAACCGGCCGCCTCCTCGCCTCCCTCGACACGGACCGGCTGCCGGATGGGGTCATCTACAAGCCCTGCGGCAACCGCCGCGCCGTCGTCTGCCCCTCGTGCTCCGAACGCTACAAGCGCGACGCCTACCAGCTGGTGCGGGCGGGGCTCGTTGGCGGCAAGGGCGTCCCTGAGCACGTGGCCGGCCACCCGGCGGCGTTCCCGACCCTGACCGCCCCGAGCTTCGGCGAGGTCCACACCCGCGTCGTCAAGCGCCACACCTGCGGCAAGCGGCTGCGTTGCGACTGCCGCGCCGAACCGTGCCACGCCCGCCGGGACGCCCCGGTCTGCCCGCACGGCCGTCGCCTGGTCTGCTTCGCCCGCCACGAGGAGACGGACCGGGTCCTCGGCACTCCGTTGTGCCTGGACTGCTACGACTACCCGGGGCAGGTCGTGTGGAATGCCTCGGCCGGGGAGTTGTGGCGGCGCACCACCATCGCCGTCAACCGGTGGCTTCGGCGGCTGTCGAAGGCGCGCGGCGTCCCGTGGGTGTGGGTCGAGCGTGGCGGCAAGGAGAAGTTGGTCCCGCCGTTCCGGCTCTCCTACGGCAAGTGCGCCGAGATGCAACGCCGTGGCGTCGTGCACTACCACGCCATCATGCGCCTTGACGGCGTCCACTTCGACGACCCCCGCGCCGTCGTCCCGCCCCCGACTGGGCTCACCGCCGTCGACCTGGTCGACGCCGTCGAGCACGCCGCCGCAACGGTCGGCTTCCACACCGACGCCCACCCGGCC
>NZ_JAHYSG010000176.1 GCF_022095675.1 Dactylosporangium sp. AC04546
CTCATCACGAACTCCTGGAGTCGGTGGTGACGGTCGCCCCGTCCACTCCGTCCGCTCCGCCCGCCCCGGCCGTCCTGTCCGGCCAGGACATCCTGCTCGCCGCCGCGACCACCGCGCTGCAGCAGCCCGCGGGCACCGGCACCTACTGGCATCTCAAGGCCCGCTCGCTCCACCTCGACACGGAGAGCTGGACCGATCGCGACGGCCGGACCTGGGAGCGCAGCACCAAGACCGGCGGCCAGGTGGTCGCCAGGCCCGGCCGGACGCGGTACGCGCTGGGCGCCCCGGATGTGAGCTTCCAGCAGCTCCAGGACCTGCCGACCACCCCCGACGCGCTGAAGGCGTGGATCGCCGCCGCGACGGACGCCGCCCACGAGTACATCAGCGGCCTGCCGATCCCGGAGCAGCGCGACCGGCACGTGTACGTCGCCCTGATCTCCCTGGTCTCCCAGCTGCCGGCCCCGCCGGCGGTCCGCGCCGCCGCCTTCCAGGCGATCGCGGCCTACCCGACGGTCACGAACCTCGGCCCGGTCCCCGGCGGGATCGGTCTGCTGATCCCCGCCGTCTCCAGCCCCCGGTCCCCGGAACGCCTGGTCATCGACCCGGCAACCACCCAGATCCGCGAGGCGGACTTCTTCATCACCACGGAGGGCGCGGTCTACTCGGCCGCCGACGGCCACACTGTCACCCTGCAAGCCGAGTGGACCACGACCCGCCCCGAGTAGCCGGCAGATCTCCGCGAGCGGGTCGCTCACAGCGATGTTTCGGGAGCGGAACGTCGCCTGCGACAAGTTACATACCGGGTAAATATGTACATCAAGCACTGCAGAGGATGGCAGCTCGTACCCGGCAGGTGCGATGATCGTGCAGGTTTCGAAATGCACGTTGCGAGCTGGTCCGGGCGCCGCGATGCCTGGGTCTGTGGGGGGTGTTCGATGTCCACCGTCCAGGAGGTCGCCGCGCGCAAGGCGGGCACCGTTGCGTTCCACCGGGCGGTGCCCCGGCTCGCCCGTGATCCGCTCGGCGCGCTCGTCGGCTTCGCCGAGCAGGCCGGTGGCGAGGTCGTCCGGGTGAACCTCGGCGCCTTCCGGCCGTTCCTCGTCTCGGATCCGGCCGATGTACAGCACGTCCTGCGCGACAACGCGGCCAACTACACCCGCGACGGCAAGGGCATGCTCTGGCGGTCGGTGAAGCGGCTGTTCGGCGAGGGCATCCTGGCCGAGGGGCAGGTCTGGGCCGCGAGCCGGAACACGCTGCAGCCGCTGTTCACGGCCAGGAAGGTGGACGCGCTCGTCGACGGGCTGGCCGCCTCGATCGACGAGTCCGTCGCGCGGCTCGACGAGCCGGCCCGGGCGGGGACCCCGGTCGACCTGGGCGCCGAGCTTTCGACGATCGTGTGTGGCGCCATCATGCGGGTGCTGTTCGCCGACAAGGTGACCGTGCCCGAGGCGCTGCGCATCGTCAATGCGCAGAACACCATCGCCACCGCGATCGTGTTCCGGCTGGTCGTGCCGTTCGTGCCCAACGGGGTGCCGATGCCGGGCGACCGGCCGTTCCGCGACGCCGTGCAGCAGATCGACGACATCCTGCTGCCGATCGTGCGTGCCGCCCGCGAGCGCGGCGACGAGGGCGACGACATCATCTCGACGCTCGCGCGGGCCGTCGACGCGCAGGGCCGGCCGATCGACGAGCGGCAGGCGCGCAACGACACTGTGGCCATGTTCGCCACGACGACGGAGACGACGTTCGGCGTCCTCACCTGGCTGTGGCCGATTCTGCAGGCCCACCCGGAGGTGGCGGAGCGGCTCTACGAGGAGGTCGACCGCGTGGTCGGCGATGGGCCGATCACCCGCGCCCAGCTGGGCGAGATGACGTACATGAAGGCGGTCCTGGAGGAGTTGTTGCGGCTGTACCCCGTGGGCTGGCTCATTCCGCGCGTCACCGTCGCCGACGACGTCGTCGGCGGGACCCGGATCCCAGCGGGGGCCGACATCCTCGTCAGTCCGTACATCACGCAGCGCTTGGCCAAGGTCTGGGAGCGCCCCAGCGAGTTCGACCCCGAACGGTTTTCCGCCGCCCGGTCCGAGCGGCACCACCGGTACGCCCACTATCCCTTCGGCGGCGGCCCGCACGTGTGCCTCGGGCAGCATTTGTTCTATCTCGAGGCCCAGCTCATCGTGGCCACTATTCTGCGCCGGTTCAGGTTCCAGGTGGCCGACCCGGCGATCCCGGAGCCGCAGGTGGCGGCGTCGCTGCGGCCGAAGGCCAAGGTCGAACTGACGCTGCAGCCTCGGGACGCCGCCAGCTGAACCGGGCAACCCGGCGCGGAGCCATCGCCAGGCTCTGGACATCAGGGACGCCTCGTCGACCACCCGCCTCTAGCGGAGCGCGACGCCGGCTGGGGTGACGGCGCCGGCCACCTGGGCGAACAGCAGAATGAAGCCGGTTCGAACAAGCCCGCCGCAGGGTGTGCGACTGCTGAATGCATGCGCTGGTCGCGGTGCCCGTCATGATTTGTAACAGAAATTGACCTTGTTCGAGTTGGATTGCACGGTGGGATGTTGCTAGCGTGCGTCGGTGTCCCGGCGCGGGAGTGTCCGAGGTGAATGGAGCGCGCCGCCGGACGCGTTCACTGCTGACTGGGACGGTGTGATGGCTTCCCGCAGTTCACGGCTTCGGCTTCGCTCCAAAATTACGGCCCTGCTGGTGTCGCTGTTCCTCCTCTGGGCGTTCGCCGCCTGGGTAACGCTTCGGGACGGCGTCAACCTCCTGTGGGTCCAGACCTACAACAGCCGCATCTACGACCCGAGCGAGCCGCTGCTGCTTGAACTGCAGACCGAGCGGCGCATGTCGGTGGTCCAGCTCGGCACCGCCGGCGCTGGCCGATCAACCGATGTCGACGCCCAGCGCCGCAAGGTCGACGACCTCGCCGCCGAGTTTCGCCGCTCGGCCCAGGACCGCTGGGCCCGCTGGGCCGCCGACGCCGAGCTGGAGCAGCGCGTCGCCGACGTGCTGACCGGCCTCGACGGGCTCGGGGCCATGCGCGTGTCGATCGACGCGCGCAGCGTCGACCGGGCCGCCGCGGCCACCACCTACACCCGGGTCATCGAGTCGATCTTCCAGGTGTACTACTCGCTGGGCAAGCTCGACGACCAGGCGATCGCCGACGACACCGTGACGCTGATCCAGCTCAACGAGGTTCGCGAGATCGTCTCGCAGGAGGACGCACTGCTCGCCGGCGCGCTCGCTGCGAACCGGTTCACCGACCTGGAGTACGCCCGCTTCACGCAGCTCGTCGGCGCCCAGCGGTTCCTCGCCGGCACCGTCGCCGGGAAGCTGCCGGCGGCAGACCGGGCCCACTACGACGCGATGACCGGCGGCACCGAGTTCACCCGCTTCCGCACCATCGAGGACCAGGTCGTTGGCGGTTCCCGCACGACGCTGAAGCTCCCGGTCGACGCCGCCGGCTGGCAGGCCGCAGCCGAAGCCGCCCAAGCCCAGATCCTCGACGTCGTGCTCAAGGGCGGCGACGCGGTCGTCGGGCGCGCCACCCCCGTCGCGGCCTGGGTCATCATCCGCCTGCTGCTCGCCGCCGGTCTCGGGTTCGCGGCGCTGATCGCGTCGATCGTCATCTCGATCACGACCGCCCGTCGGCTGCTCGAGCAGCTGGTGCGGCTGCGCGACGCCGCGCACGAGCTGGCCAACGAGCGGCTGCCCGCGGTCATGCAGCGGCTGCGCAGCGGCGAGCAGGTCGACGTGGCGACCGAGGCGCCCCCGCTGGCGTTCGGCGACGACGAGGTCGGCCAGGTCGGCCAGGCGTTCAACGCCGTGCAGGAGGCCGCCGTCCGCGCCGCCGTCGAGCAGGCCGAGCTGCGCCGCAGCGTCCGCGAGGTCTTCGTCAGCATCGCCCGCCGCTCGCAGTCGCTCATCCATCGCCAGCTGCAGATGCTCGACCAGCTGGAGCGCAAGGAGCAGGACGCGACCCGCCTCGACGAGCTGTTCAAGGTCGACCACCTCGCCACGCGCATGCGCCGCAACGCGGAGAACCTGATCCTGCTCGGTGGTGGCGCGCCCGGCCGCGTCTGGCGCCGGCCCGTGCCGATGATCGACGTGATCCGCGGTGCGACCGCCGAGATCGAGGAGTACACCCGGGTCGAGGTCCGCCCGATCCCGCAGTGCGCGGTCGAGGGTCGCGCGGTCGGCGACATCATCCACCTGCTCGCCGAGCTCGTGGAGAACGCCGCCGGGTTCTCGCCGCCGCAGACGATGGTGACGGTCGCGGGGCAGCTGGTGAGCAACGGCTTCGTGGTCGAGATCGAGGACCGCGGCCTCGGCATGGGCGAGCATGCCCTGGCGTCGGCGAACCAGCAGGTGACCGAGCCGCCCGAGTTCCAGCTGAGCAGCAACGTCGTCCTCGGCCTGTTCGTCGTCGGCCGGCTGGCCCAGAAGCACGGCATCCGGGTCCAGCTGCGGCCGTCGCCGTTCGGCGGCACGACCGCGATCGTGCTCATCCCGGCCGCGCTGATCGTCGTCGACGAGCAGCACGCCGGCCTGCCCGCCCGGCTGGCCTCGGCCAACGGCACCGCGGCGGTCACCGCGGTGGGCGCTGCCGGCGCGGACGCCGCGGTGGTCAGAGCGGCGGGGCCGGTGGCCGTCGACGCCGGTCTGGCCGTCGAGCTGGGGTACGCCTCGGTCGCGGTGATCTCCCGGCAGGACGAGTTCGTGGGGCAGCACAGGACGGGGTCGAACTGGCTGGCAGCCGACGCTTCGTCCGGCGGGCTGACCGCCGCGGCGGCCAGCGCCTCGCCGGGCCCGGCGGACGAGCCGAGCCTGGCGACCACGGCGTCCGGCCTGGACCGGCGCGAGCGCAGGCCACAGGCCGACGCCTCGTCGGGCCCGGCGGCCGAGCCGAGCCTGGCGACGACAGCGTCCGGCCTGGACCGGCGCGAGCGCAGGCCACGCCGGCTGCAGGCGGAGGCCGTCGCGCCCCCGCCGCCGGCCGGACCCCCGAACCGCTCGGCGGAGGAGGTCGCCGCCCGGATGTCGGCGCTGCAGGCCGGCTCGCGCCGGGCCTGGGACGAGGGCGCTGTCGCCGACGGCCCCACCGGTGAGTCCTCGCCGGAGGACCGGCGTCGGCCTGACTCGCCGGCCGAGCAGTAATGCACCACGACCGCGACAGACGTTACGAGAAAGGGAGCATCGTGGGGCAGGAACCGAACGGGGCCGCCACCGATCTGAGCTGGTTACTGCAAGACCTGGTCGGCCGGGTGCCGGACGTGCAGCATGCCGTCGTGCTCTCGGCGGACGGCCTGCTGATGGCCTCGTCGTTGGGTATCGCACGCGACGATGCCGACCGGCTCTCCGCGGTCGCCTCCGGCTTGCAGAGCCTCGCCGCGCGAGGCCTGCCCGACCGCTTCGATCTCGGGGAGCTCCGGCAGACCTCGCTGGAGTTCGACAACGGGTACGTCTTCGTGGTGGCGGCCGGATACGGTGCGCGGCTCGTGGTCGTGGCCGGCCACGAGACCGACATGGGTCAGGTCAGCTACGAGATGGTGATGCTGGTCAAGCGCGTCGCCGAACACCTCGCGGCCCAGCCGCGAACTCCTGCCGGTCAGAATGGCGGGTGACGCCGAGACGATGGCATCCAACTTCGAAGGCGGGCACGAGGTCTGGGCGGACGCGGACGCTGGTCCGGTCGTCCGCCCGTACGCCATGACGCGTGGCCGGACCCAGCCGATCGGTCACGACTTCGACCTCATCTCACTCGTCACGTCGATCGGGTCGGTCGCCTCGGCCGACGTCGGTCTCGGCCCCGAGCACGAGGCGATCGTCAAGCTGTGCTGGCGAGCGAACTCGGTCGCCGAAATCTCCGCCCATCTCGAGCTCCCGGTCGGCGTCGTCCGCGTCATGCTCGGCGACCTGCTCAACCGGGGCCTCATCGTGGTCCACGACCCGGTGTCGGCGACCGAGCCGACCCCCGACGACATCTATGATGCGGTGATCGATGCCATCCACAAGCTTTGACCCGCGCGCCGGCCTCCAGGCCGTGCCCCGGGCCACGAAGATCCTCATCGCCGGTGGTTTCGGCGTCGGCAAGACGACCCTCGTCGGTGCGGTCAGCGAGGTCCAGCCGCTGCGCACCGAGGAGGTCCTGACCGAGGTGAGCGTCGGGATCGACAACGTCGATCTGGTGCAGGGGAAGTCGACCACGACCGTGGCCATGGACTTCGGCCGGATCACGATCACCGACGCGCTCGTGCTGTACCTGTTCGGTACCCCTGGCCAGCAACGCTTCCTGTTCGTCTGGGACGAGCTGGCGCTCGGTGCGCTCGGCGCCGTCGTGCTGGCCGACACGCGCCGCCTGCGGGACAGCTTCCCGTCCATCGACTACTTCGAAGAGCGCGACATTCCGTTCGTCGTGGGCGTCAACTGCTTCGACGGCGCGCAGCGGTACAACACCGAGGAGGTCCGCGGCGCGCTCGCGCTGGACGTCGACGTGCCGGTCATCCTCTGCGACGCCCGTGACCGCAGCTCGGTGAAGAACGTGCTCATCGCACTGCTGCGGCACGCACAGACGGTCGCCAAGCAGCGGCGGGAGGCCGCCGGGAGCCCCACGATCCCCGCATAGGAGGCACCACGGTGGCCGCGGCTCACGTGGCGACCACCGTGGTGCCGACGGCGGTCCAGGCCCGGCCGGTCAGCGGTGAGACGGCCAGCGCGGCCGGCTCACCCGGCAGCCGGGCCACCGCCGGCTCGCGCCGTGTCCCCCCGGGCCGGCCGCCGTCCAGTGCCCACCGCCGGACGGCGCCGTCGCGGCTCGCGGCGACGACCGCGCCCGGGGCCAGGCCGACGCCGACGATCTCGCCGGCGCAGCCGGTCAGTGGCCCGGCGACGGCGGCGCCGCTGCCGGCGTCGTGCAGCCAGACGCTGTGCGCGCCGTCGGTGTTCACCACGACCGCGCGCCCGTGCACCGTGCCGAGGGCCAGCGCGGTACCTTCCAGGTCGGGCCCGCCGGTGAGGGTGCAGCGGACCCGTCCGCCGCTCCAGACGTACTGCGAGAACGTGTCGCTGGTCGCCCACACCGGCTCGCCGCCGACGACGGCCGCGGCGAAGCGGCTCATGCCGGCCTCGTGGCCGTCCCGCTCGTCGTAGTAGTCCGGCGGCCGGCCGATCCGCCCGCGGACGTCGCCGAGCTCCTCGGAGTGGCCGGTGACCGCGTCGACCGCCCGCACCGCCCAAGAGGTCGCCACGACGATCGCCGGCCGCCCCCGGTGCGGCAGGAAGTACGGCCCGAAGTCGGCGCCCCGCAGGCAGGAGATCTCCCGCGGCCCGGCGGTGGTGCCGGCGTCCCAGGCGGTGAGGAAGCCGTCGCCGTCGAGCGCGGCGACGAGGGTCGCGCTACCGGCGTCGCCGATCGCGACGCCCCGGACCGGCCCCGGGAGGTCCTCGCCGGCCCGGCCGACGAGCGCACCCGTCGCCGCGTCCCACCACCGCACCGCGCCCGACTCGTCCCCGGTGACCACGACCTCGCGGTCGCGCAGCAGCCCGGCCGCGACCGCGGTGACGAGCCCGTCGTGCTCGACCGGCAGGGGCAGCGACATGCCGTCGATGATGGGCCTGCGGCGCAACCGGTGACGTTCCCGCCGCCGGACCGTCTGTACTGGCATGAGTCGAAACGGAAGTACCGTGGTCGTCACGGGAGCGAGTCGTGGGTTCGGCCGAGTGGTCGCGGCCGCCTTCACGGGGCGGCGCGTCCGGGTGGTCGGGATCGCCCGGACCGCGGCCACCCTGGACCGGGCGGCGGCGCAGCTCGGCGATGCGTTCGTCTCCGAGCCCGGCGACGCGGCCGATCCGGCCCTGGCGCGCCGAATCCTGGCCGAGCACCGGCCGGACGTCGTGGTGCTCTGCGCGGGCGCCCAGCCGCCCGCCGGGCCGTTCCATGAGCTGGGCTGGGCGGAGTTCGCCCGCAACCGGGAGGTGGACGTGCGGCAGGCGTACGAGTGTGCGCCGCCGCGCTACGGCGCGCCGCGGTCGAGTCGTACACGCGGCGGCGGTGATCGAGGAGATGCGCCCGTGCCTCACCGCGGCCCAGGTCGCTGACACGGTGGTGGCACTGGCGACGACAGGCGGCAGCGGCGCGTACACCGTGACCGCCGCGCGCTGTGCGGCTACGACCGCTTCGAGGGCCGCTCGTCGATCCGGGTCTGGTTGTACCGCATCGCCACCACCGCGTGCCTGGACGCCCTCGGAGGGCAGCGCCCGGAGGGCAGCGCCGCCGGGCGCTGCCCTCCGGCCTGGGCGCCCGGTCGCACGACCACCGCGCCCGCCTGGCGCCGCGCACCGGCGACGTATCGTGGCTCGAGCCAGCGCCGGACGACCGTTTGGGGCGTCGGCGACGACCCGGCGGACATTGTGGCGGCTCGCTCGGGCATCCGCCTGGCGTTCGTGGCGGCGCTCCAGCTGCTCCCGGCCGCCAGCGGCAGTCCTGATCCTCCGCGACGTGCTCTTCTGGCGCGCGGCCGAGGTGGCCGAGGCCCTGTCCACGACGCCGATCGCGGTGAACAGCGCGCTGCGCCGGGCGCGGGCGACGCTCGCACCGGTGGTCGCCGACGACCTGTCGGAGCCCCCGGGACCGCCGCACCCGCGCGGCCGTCGACCGCTACGTGGACGCCTTCGTTCGCGCCGACGTCGGTGCCCTGGTCGGCCTTCTGCGCGCGGCCGTCGAACTGGAGATGCCCCGATCCCGACCTGGTTCACGGACGCCGGGACGGTGGCCGCGTTCCACGCCGACCGCGCCCGGCCGTTCGCTGGCCGCTGGCGGATGCTCCCGACGAAGGCCACCGGCGAGCCGGCCCTGGCCGTCTACGTCCTGGACCCGGGGTCGGGCGAGTTCCACGCCTACGGCATGACGGTGCTGTCGGTGTTCGCCGGCAAGGTGTCCCGCGTGGTCGTCTTCAACGGCCCACGCCTGTTCGCCCGCTTCGGCCACCCCACGGTGGCCGCGGC
The DNA here is from genome assembly GCF_022095675.1 of Dactylosporangium sp. AC04546. Taxonomy (GTDB): domain Bacteria; phylum Actinomycetota; class Actinomycetes; order Mycobacteriales; family Micromonosporaceae; genus Dactylosporangium. The sequence continues at coordinate 9,007 of NZ_JAHYSG010000176.1, forward strand.
CGCCGCGCTCGCCGGACCGTCCACATAGGATCCGAAGGTGTCGCGGAATTCGAACCGGCCAATGGTTGAATGGCATCTCCTCCGGTCGGGCGTTGTATTCCGACTTTGACTGTGCTGACCGATCCCGCGATCAAGGAAACGTCCCGGGAGGGGCTGTTTCGCGTTACGATGTCGGCGCTCGCAACAGCACCCCAACCGGCCTCGGAGCAACCCACGTGAGCCAGCTTCCTGTCACGATCACTGAAGTTTCCGCCCCTGAGTCCCCAGGTGGGGCGCTCGCTCAGCGGATGTGGCGATGGGCGTGTTTCGGTGTCCTCATGGGGTTGGTGCCGGTCATCGGAACTCTCGGCATCGCCTGGCTGAATGGTGAGAATCTGAGCGGCGCGAAGATCCTGTCGAACGGCGAGCTGTTCTTCATCGGGGTGGCATTGACGGCGGCGGCGCTCGGAGAGCTGATTTTCGATCGTGCTCCCGGCGGCAAGCACGGACGCAACTACGGCATCGCCGTGGCGATCTCGATCGTGGTCATTTCACTGGGCGCGATCGGGTACGGGGCGGCTCAGGTCGCCGAGGCGGGCACCGACGCGCCGATGGCGTCGAACTCCAGCGAAGCGGCCAAGCAGCGGACAGCGAAGGACAGGCGTCGCGACGCCTCGTTTGCGCTCCTAGTCGTGTCGCTGATCACCGGCGCCTCCTCGATCGTGGTTTCGACGGCGAGGAGCTGACCATGGCCGGTCTGGACGTCATCACGGCGCTCGTCGGCAGTGGCCTGTCGGTCGGGGCGCTCGCGAACGCTGTGTTTGCCTGGCGGGATCGGCGCCGCAAGGCGCCCAAGATCAAAGTGACGTACACCAAGGGTGACGGGTCGTCGGTAACCCTGCATATCGACGGTGCCGCAAGCGCCGAAACGCTCCGGCAGGTGTTGCAGGGCCTGGAGTCGGACGCCACGGCGACGAAGCCAGAGAACGGCCCGAAATCGGCGGAGCCGACCAGCACGTGACACCAGCCACGGGTCGGGCCTGGCGAATCTGGGGTCGTCCAGCGCAGCGACGCCGGCACCGGCCCCGCCCACCCCGTCGTTGCCTGAGGGCCGCCGCGCTGGAGGCTGTCACGCTTGGAGGCCGCCGGCGGACTTGGAGTCTGTCGCGGTTGCGGGCCGCCGCACTTGCAGGGCTTGGAGTGTGACGGCCGTCGCGCTTGAAGGACTTCGCAAGCCGGCCGCAAGTCGTCGCCAAGCGCTCGACGGCAGAGTGCTCACCATGACGAACATGACCACGTCCTGGGCCGGCCCGACCTTCACCTCCGCCGCCCGCGACTAGCCTCAGCCCGGCCCGGTGGACCGGCGTCACGGCGGCTCGAGTGCCGCTGCGATCACCGCCGCCTCCAGTTCCCGGGCGCACCGCTCGACGCCGGCCGGGGTGTACCGGTACGTGTCGCCCCACAGCGTGAACGCGACGGCGTCGGCACCGGCGGCCGCGTCCTCCACGTGCAGGTAGAGGGAGCCGTCGTAGGTGGGCTCCTTGACGCCCCAGCGCAGCGTGGTGTCCGGTTGCGCGGCACGGACCTGCTCCGCCGTCGGAGCCGGCCCGGAGCTGTCGTCGCGGGTCTGCGTGCGCCGGTCGTTGAGGTAGCAGGAGAGGTCCACGCCGCCGGCCCGGGCGATCATCTCCTGGTGCGCGGCCGTGTCGTAGTACCCGTGCTTGAAGGCGCCGAGCGTCGCGGTCCAGGCCCGCGCCACGACCTCGTCGAAGCCCGTGCCGGCCACGTCGATGACGCACAGCCCGAACTGCCGCAGGCTGCCGACCGCCTCCTCGAACCCCGGCCGGAACCGGTTGCTGACCACCACCTGCACGACGGCCGGGTCCGCGCCGGTCACCCGGGCCAGTGCGACGGCGTACGCGGCCAGCAGCACGGCGCCGGAGGCGACCCGGGTGCGGGCACTGATCAACCGCACCGCCAGCGCCATGGCCGGCGAGACGCACACCACCTCCCAGAAGCGCGGCGAGACGCCCGCTACCTCCGCGAAGCGCGGCCTGGCGCCGGCGCACTCCTCGGCCGTGCGCGGCGGGACGCGGCGCAGCTGCCGTTGCCAGTACCGCAGCGACTGCTCACTCTGCCGCAGCACGCCCGGTGACCGTTGCCGCCGGGCCAGCTCCAGCGGCTGCAGCCCGGCGGGCGGCGCGGTGGCGTGGCCGGTCCGGCGGTCCAGGTGCGCGAGGTCGCGCACCACGGCCTCGATGCCGAACCCGTCCACGACCACGTGGTAGTACATGACGACCACGTGGGTGACCGTCCCGCCGGAGCGGACCACGGCCATCCGCACCGGCCACTCGCGGACCGGATCGAACATCGTCGTCTGATACCGCACGCGCACCGCCTCGGCGACCGTGTCCGGGTCGGCCGGGACGTGCACGTCGACGACCTCCAGCGCGGTCTCGCCGGACGCCGACACCACCTGCCGCGGCGGCTCGCCGTCCACGAGCCGCAGCCGGGTCCGCAGCGCCTGATGCCGGCTCATCACGTACCGCAGCAGCGCCGCCACGCCCTCGGCCGTCTCGCCGTCGCCCGCCCGGACGGTGCCGCCGATGTTCATGGTCCGGCCGGTGTGCCGCATCAGGTCCCAGACGTCCCGCTGTCCCCAGGTCAGTTCCTCGACGCCGGCGCCCTCGCCCTCGAACGCGACGACGACGCGGCTCGTGCTGCTGTCCACCGCGGGATCGTCGGGATGCCGCTGCGGGCTGTCAACCGGGCCGCGGCGCGGCCGGACGGTGGCCTGGAGCGCGGGGTGGAACTTCCACCGCCGGACTCCTAGCGGCGGTAGGGACGGAAGAACTCGCGCAGCTCCTCGGCGTACACCTGGGGCTGCTCGAACGGGGCGAAGTGCCCGCCCGCGGTGTGCTCGGTCACCCGCACCGTGTTGGCGATGCGGTCGAGCCAGGCCCGGGGCGGCCGCACCAGGTCGGCCGGGAACAGCGAGAAGCCCGACGGCACCTCGACCCGGCGGGCGTGCTGGGCGGGTGGGATGGCGCCGTTCACGCGGTACATCCGCATCGCCGAGCCGATCGTGCCGGTGAGCCAGTAGATGGTGAGGTTGGTGAGGATCTCGTCGCGGGAGAAGGCCCGCTCGACGTCGCCGCCGCAGTCGCTCCACGCGCGCAGCTTCTCCACGATCCAGGCGGCCAGGCCGGCCGGCGAGTCGGTGAGCCCCACGGCGGCGGTCTGCGGCCTGGTGCGGTGCATGGCGGCGTAGGCGCCCTCGGTCGCGGCCCAGCCGGCGGCGCCGTCGAGGAAGGCGCGTTCCTCGGGCGCGAGGTCGGCGCGGTCGCCGAGGTACACCGGCAGGCCCGCGTCCATGCGGTGCACGGCCACGACCCGCTGGGGGTGGTCCAGGGCGAGGTAGCGGCTCACCCCGCTGCCGATGTCGCCGCCGACCGCGCCGAAGCGCTCGTACCCGAGCGCGCTCATCAGCCCGGCCCACAGCCCGGCGACCGCGATGGTGTCCGGGGCCGGGCCGGTGGGCCGGTCCGAGTAGCCGTAGCCGGGCATGTCCGGCACCACGACGTCGAAGGCGTCGGCGGGGTCCCCGCCGTGCGCGCCCGGGTCCGTGAGCAGGGGGATGATTTTGGTGTACCGCCAGAACGAGTCGGGCCAGCCGTGGCTCAGGATCAGCGGCAGCGCCCCACCGGCGGACGCGCCGGCGCGGGCGTGCACGAAGTGGACGCGGTGCCCGCCGATCGTGGCCCGGTAGCGGGGCAGCCGGTTGAGGTCCGCCTCCTGCGCCGGCCAGTCGAAGCCGCCGGCCCAGTAGTCGCACAGGTCGCGCAGGTACGCCACGTCGACGCCCTGCGACCACCCCGCGTCCTCGGGCGCGTCCGGCCACCGCGTCGCCCGCAGCCGCGTCCGCAGGTCGTCGAGGGCGGCCGGCGCGGTGCTCGTGGTGAACGGCTCGGTCATGCGCCGAACGCTACGGGAAGTCCGGCCGCGTCGCCGGTACCTTCTCCGATCGCGGAGGAGGTGCCGGCGCACCGGCTGCGGGTGCTCGGCCCCGACCGCCCGGCCACCGTCAGCACCCGGCACGTCCTCGCGCACCTTCGGCGCTGAGCTCCGTCGCCGTGCAAGACTCCAGCGATCTCGTGCAACAAACTGTCTTGACGAAGACAGTTTTGGACGGTTGATTGTTTTGACATGGACGACACACGGGGGACAGCGGCGATGGTGCGCGCCCGGAGCCTCTACAAGCGGTATGCGAAGCGACGCGGCGGCGAGTTCACCGCGGTCGACGGCATCGAGTTCAACCTGCGCCGGGGCGAGTGCTTCGGCTTCCTCGGACCCAACGGCGCCGGCAAGTCCTCGACGATGCGGATGATCGGCTGCGTCTCCACGCCGACCTCGGGCGAGCTGGAGGTGCTCGGCCTCGACGTGCGCGAGCACGGCCGGCGGATCCGCTCCCGGCTCGGCGTGGTGCCGCAGGACGACGCGCTGGACGGCGAGCTGTCGGTGACCGAGAACTTCCTGCTCTACGGCCGGTACTTCGCCCTGCCCCGCCGCGTCATCGACGAGCGCACCCGGGAGCTGCTCGAGTTCGCGCAGCTCACCGACAAGGCCGACGCGCGGGTCGACGAGCTGTCCGGCGGCATGCGCCGCCGGCTCACGATCGCGCGGGCACTCATCAACCAGCCGGAGCTCGTGCTGCTCGACGAGCCGACGACCGGGCTCGACCCGCAGGCCCGGCACGTGCTGTGGGAGCGGCTGTTCCGGCTCAAGCGCGACGGCGTGACGCTGATCCTCACCACGCACTACATGGACGAGGCCGAGCAGCTCTGCGACCGGCTCGTCGTCATGGACCAGGGCCGCATCGTCGCCGCCGGCACGCCGCGGGAGCTGATCGACGCCCACTGCGCCCGGGAGGTGGTCGAGGTGCGCTTCGACCACGACGACCTCGCCCCGGCGGCCAAGACGCTCGGCGCCGCGCTCGCCGGGCAGCGGATCGAGACCCTGCCGGACCGCCTGCTCGTCTACGCCGACGACGGCGAGGCGACGCTGCACACCGTCAACCGGCAGGAGCTGCGGCCGATCACGTCGCTGATCCGCCGCTCGTCGCTCGAGGACGTCTTCCTCGCGCTCACCGGCCGGACGCTGGTCGACTGACGATGACGACAACCCTCCCACCGCTGCGCCGCTGGCCGCTCGTGCGCGGCGAGGTCGCCTTCTGGCTGCTGCACTACCGGCGCACGTGGCGCAGCTCGATCGTCATGAACATCGCCAACCCGCTGCTGTTCTTCGTCGGCATCGGCGTCGGCCTGGGCCGGCTCGTCGACACGAGCGCCAGCGCGAGCCTGCACGGCGCGCCGTACCTGACGTTCCTCGCTCCCGGGCTGCTCGCCGCCGCCGCGATGCAGACCGCGACGATCGAGTCCGCGGCGGGCTCGTTCCTCTCCCTGCGCGACCGGCGCAACTACCGGGCCGCCGCGTGCACCCCGCTCGACCCGGCCGACGTGCTGGCCGGGCACCTGCTGTTCATCGTGTTCCGGGTCGCGACCAGCGCCGCGGCGGTGCTGCTCGTCATGCTGCTGTTCGGCGTGGCCCGCACCCCGCTGGTCCTGCTCACCCTGCCGGCCGCGGTGCTGACCGGGCTCGCGTTCGCGACCCCCGGCATGGCGCTCGGGGTCACGATCCGCAACCGCGAGACGTTCTTCAACGTCTTCCGGTTCGTGATCATGCCGACGTACCTCTTCTCCGGTACCTTCGTCGCCGTCGACGAGCTGCCCGCGGCGATCCGCCCGTTCGTCTACCCGCTGCCGCTGTGGCACGGGGTCGAGCTGTGCCGGGGGTTCGCGCTCGGCGGCCTGGAGCCGGGCCGGGCCGCGCTGCACCTGACGTACCTCACCCTCCTCGCCACCGTCGGCCTGCTGCTCGCCCGCCGTGCGTACCGCCGCGCCCTCCACGACTGATTGCGAGTCACCATGACCACGCTCCCGCTGGCCGTCCGCCCGGCGCCCACGCTCGACCTCGGCGGCGCGCACCTCGTCATGCTCCGCAAACTCATGATCCACAAGCACGCGTGGACGATCATCGCCTTCGGCGTCTTCGAGCCTGCGCTGTACCTGCTGTCGATCGGCGTCGGCGTCGGCGCGCTCGTCGGGCCCATCGAGGGCATCGACCCGTCGATCGGCTACGCCCAGTACGTCGCGCCGGCGCTGCTCGCGATGGCCGCCATGAACGGCGCGGCCAACGCCACCGGGCAGGGCGTGTTCTTCAACCTGAGGTACGCGAACACCTATCAGGTCATGGTCGGCACCCCGATCACGGCGCGCGGCATCGCCATCGGCGAGACGGCCTGGGCCACGCTGCGCGGCACGGTCGAGGCGGGCGGGTTCCTCGCGCTCATGGCCGCGGTCGGCCTGGTCCGCTCCCCGCTCGGCCTGCTCGCGCTGCCCGGGGCACTGCTCATCGGGTTCGCGTTCGCCGGCATGGGACTGCTCGCCGCGACCTACATGCGCGACTTCTCCGACGGACAGATCATGCAGCTGGTGATGCTGCCGATGTTCCTGTTCGCCACCACCTTCTACCCGATCACGGTGTACCCCGAGCCGATCCGGTACCTCGTCGGCGCACTCCCGCTGTACCACGGCATCGAGCTGATCCGGCAGCCGGTGCTGGGCCAGGTGGGCTGGGAGCTGGCGCTGTCGGCGGCGTACCTGGCCGCGCTCGGCGGCGTGTGCCTGTGGGCCGCGAGCGTCCGCCTGCGCCGCCGCCTCGACCAGTAGGGCACGCTTGACCTTGCCCCAGGGGCAGGCCGCCTGCTGGCGTCAGGCGGTTAGGCCTCGACCTTGTACGTGAACTCGTTGACCTTGCTGTAGAAGTCGGACGGGTTGATCGGGATGACGCCGTCGTCGGCGTAGCAGCCGAACCCGACCATGGCCGGGGTGACGGCCGGCACCGGGACCTTCTGGGTGAGCGGGGCGGTGGCCGACGACGCCAGGGCGATCGCGACGGTGAGGGAGTCCGCGTGCAGCGTCAGGGCGACGGTGTACGGCTGCTGGGCGCCGAACGGGAACGTGCCCTGGGTGATCGTCGCACCGACCGCCGCGCCCTTGGAGCCCAGGCCCGCGACCCTGGCGACGTGCCACTCGCCGGTGTTGCAGATGTAGGCGAAGTACGCCGTCTGCGCGTCGCCGTCGACCACGCCGAGGCAGCGCGGGTGGTAGTTCGGTCCCGGGAGGGTACCGGTGACCGAGACCGTGTTCGCCGGCGCGATCGCCGACGTGCCGGGCACCTTCTCGACGGTGGCGAAGCCGTACGTGCCCTTGGGGACGGTGACCGGGGTACCGCCGGGGGAGCAGGCGTTCGGGCTCTTCGACTCCACGCCGGCCAGGTTCCACTCGGCGCCGTTGGGATCGCACAGCGGGAACGGGGCCGTCGTCGTGTAGCCGCGGGCCGTGGCCGGTGAGCTCTTCGCGGTGGACGCCGCCTGGCCGGTGCCGGCGGCCGTCGCCGTCGCGGTGTTCTTCGGCCTGCCGCCGAGCGGTGCCGAGCCGCCCAGCGGGTCGAAGACGAGGAACCCGATCAGGACCGACAGCGCGACGATCGCGGCCACGAGCACGCCGACGAGGACGCCGGTGCGGCGGCTGCCGGGCGCCGGGCGGGGACCGGGCACCGCATACATGGGCGGG
>NZ_JAHYSG010000177.1 GCF_022095675.1 Dactylosporangium sp. AC04546
GGAGGGGGCGGGCTGGGCGCGGCACAGGTACGTGCTGTCGGGCGTCGAGATGAACGTCACGCTGGCGCCGCGGTAGGCCCGCCGCGGGTTCGACTGGGACACCACGACGACGGCGCCGGAGGAGGTCGTGTACTGCATGGTGGCGTCCGACTCCAGGCCGAGCACGAGCCGCGAGGCCAGCGAGTCGACGAGCTCGATCGCGGCGGTGGCGGCCGCGGCCTGCTTCGCCTGCTCGGACTGCTGCTGGGGCGGCGCGGCGCACGAGCGCGCCATCATGCCGGCGAAGCCGAGCGTCACCGTGCCGGCGACGATCGCGGCCAGCAGCGCCTTCTTCGGGTTGTTTCGCGGCAGTTCGGACACGTACCACCCAACGGGCGCACACCGCTGTGGGTTGCGCCCGTGGGTGGCCTCAGGAGGCTCAGGAAGCCTTGAAGGCGGCCCAGCGCTCGATCAGGGCCGTCGCGGCGCCCGAGTCGACGGCGTCGGCCGCGCGGTCCAGGCCGGCCTTGAGCTGGGCCGGCAGCGTGTCGACGGTCAGGCCGCCGGCCCGGGCGGCGAGCGCGGCGGCCGCGTTGAGCAGCACCGCGTCGCGGACCGGGCCCGTCTCGCCGGCGAACATCCGGCGGGCGACGTCGGCGTTGTGGGCCGCATCGCCGCCGCGCAGGTCGCCCGGCGCGGAGCGGGCCAGGCCCAGCTCGACCGAGTCCAGCAGGGTCTCGGTGACGGTGCCGCCGCTGACCACCCAGACCCGGGTCGGCGCGGCCGTGGTGAGCTCGTCGAGGCCGTCCTCGCCGCGGACCAGCAGCACGGAGAAGCCCCGCCTGGCCAGCACGTCGGCCACCACCGGGGCCATGCGCTGGTCGAAGCAGCCGATGGTGGCCGCGGTGGGCTGCGCCGGGTTGGTCAGCGGGCCCAGGAAGTTGAACACCGTCGGCACGCCCATCTCGCGGCGCGGCACGCCGGCGTGGCGCATGCCCGGGTGGAAGCGGGCGGCGAAGCAGAAGCCGATGCCGACCTCGGTGACGCACCGGGCGACATCCTCCGGCCCCAGGTCGATGGTGACGCCGAGGGCCTCGAGCACGTCGGCGGCGCCGGCCGAGGACGACGCGGCGCGGTTGCCGTGCTTGACGACCGGCACGCCGGCGGCGGCGGTCACCACCGCGGCCATTGTCGAGATGTTGACCGTGTTGGCCCGGTCGCCGCCGGTGCCGACGATGTCGACGGCGGCGTCGCGCAGCTCATCGGAGATCGGCACCTTCGGGGCGTTGGCCAGCATCAGCTCCGCGCACCCGGCGACCTCGGCGGGCGTCTCGCCCTTGGCCCGCAGCGCGATCACGAAGGCGGCCGTCTGCACGGGGGTGGCCTCACCGGCCATGATCTCGCCCATCGCCCACCGGGTGTCCTCGGTGGAGAGGTCCTCGCCGCGGAGCAGCGAGCTGAGCAGCTGTGGCCAGGTGCGGTCGCCCATGGCGGCCTCCAGGGGGTTACTGGCGGATGGCGGGGTATGCGCGGAGCAGGCCGGCGACGGTCTCGCCGGTGGTCACGGGGTCCAGCGGATACATGATCGTGCCCTCGACACGGGCGTAGGACGCCAGCCAGCGGTCGGCGGCGCGGGCGATCGCCAGCACGACCGGCGGCGCGTCGACGACCTCGTCCTTGAGCTGCCGGGCGATGCCCAGGCCGCCGCCGGGGGTGGCCTCGCCGTCGAGGACCAGCAGGTCGACGTCGGTGTCGTCGACGAGCTTCACCACCTCGGCGTAGGTCGAGGCGTCGACGAAGCGCACCTGCAGGTCGGCCGCGGGGCGGGTGCCGATGGCCAGCCGCATGCGGTCGCGGACCTCGGGGTCGTCGCTGTACAGCAGGACGGTGTGCTCGCTCATGTGCGTGCTGCTCCTCGTGTGGCGGGTGCCTCCGGGATCGTACCGTCCGCCGTAATCGGGATGCCGGTGCGGGCGGACCACTCCGCCTCCTCGCGCCGCTGCTGCTCCTCGCGGTCGAGCTGCCGGTCGACCCGCTTCGCCTCGCGGTCGGACTGGCGCATCCACTGCACGACGAGCACGGCGAGCATGGTCACCGAGACGATCTCGCCGCCGGCCCACAGGATGCCGCCGGCCACCACCTGGTCGCCGGCGGGGTCGGCCCAGGGGAGGTGCAGCGACGGGTACCAGTCGCCGCCGAGCAGGTCCTTGCTCTGCATGATGGTGAGCCCGAGCACCGTGTGGAACGGCGTGGACAGGAACATCAGCAGCGCACGCGCCGGGTAGGGCCAGCGGCCGGGCAGCGGGTCGAGCCCCAGCAGCGGCCAGAAGAACAGGCAGCCCACGGCGATGAAGTGGGCGTGGGTCAGCTCATGGATCCACGCGTGGCGCATCGTCAGCTCGTACAGCTGCGTGAAATAGAGCACGAACGGCGTCACGACGAAGAAGCCGAACGCCACCAGCGGGAATGCCAGGACGCGGGCGACCCGCGAGTGCACGATCGCCAGCAGGATCCGCCGCCCGCGGGCCGGCAGGGTGCGCAGCGCGAGCGTCACCGGCGCACCGAGGGCCAGGAAGATCGGCGCGATCATGGACAGCATCATGTGCTGCACCATGTGGACGGACAGCAATGACGTGTCGTAGGCCTCGACCCCGGTCATGGTGACCGCGGCGATCGAGCCCAGGCCGGGAACGAGGAACAGCACGGTGCGCGCGATCGGCCAGCTGTCACCGCGTTTGCGCAGCTTGACGACGCCGGCGAGGTACACGCCGGCGGCGGCCAGCAGCAGCAGCGTCAGCCACGAGACGTGGAACGACCCGAGGATCGTCGCGGCCGACGGAGGACCTGGATCAGCAGCGTGGAGCACGTCCCCAGACTATGCCGACGCGCGAATCGTCCGTGTCTGGTGGACCCCGTGAAAAGTCGGTGATGATCGGGGGCAATAATGACCCCGTGACTGCGGCCCCAGCGATTGCCAAGAGCCAGATCCACTCACTGACCAGGCCCAACATGGTCAGTGTCGGGACGATCGTGTGGCTCTCCAGCGAACTGATGTTCTTCGCGGCACTCTTCGCGATGTACTTCTCCATCCGCGCCGCCGCGCCGGAGCTGTGGGAGAAGCACACCGAGGTGCTGAACATCCCCTACGCCCTGACGTTCACGCTGGTCCTCGTGGCGTCCTCGATCACCTGCCAGATCGGCGTGTTCCGCGCCGAGCGCGGTGACGTCCACGGCCTGCGGCGCTGGTTCGCCCTGACCTTCGTCATGGGCCTGATCTTCGTCCTCGGCCAGGTCAACGAGTACCGCACCCTGGTGCACGAGGGCGTGAAGATCAACGGCGATGGCTACGGCTCGATGTTCTACCTGACGACCGGCTTCCACGGCCTGCACGTCACGGGCGGTCTGATCGCCTTCATCATCTACCTCATCCGCACGACCATGGGCCGCTTTACCCCCGCCCAGGCGACCGCGGCGATCGTCGTGTCGTACTACTGGCACTTCGTCGACGTGGTCTGGATCGCGCTGTTCGCGATGATCTACTTCCTGCAGTAGCCGCTCCGGCCGCGCGTCACGCTTCCGGGACCACCACTTCTGAGACGACATAGGTGATGACGACAAAGGTGAGGCCATGACTTCTGACGAGAGCAAGCGGCCGCTTGCGCGGCTGGTGCCGGGCGGGAAGCGCGCGGCGCGCAGCAAGCTTCGCCGGCGGTTGTCGGCGGCCGTGCGCCTGGTCGCGGCGCTCACGCTGGTCGGCGGCCTCTACAGCGCATACGCACCGGGCGTCGGCCGGGCCGAGGAGACCCCCACCCTCTCGGCCGCAGCCGAGCGGGGCAAGGCCATCTATGAGCAGAGCTGCATCACCTGCCACGGCCGCAACGCACAGGGTGTCGAGGACCGTGGGCCGAGCCTGATCGGCGTCGGCTCCGCCGCGGTCGAGTTCCAGGTGAACACCGGCCGCATGCCGCTGGCCCGCCAGGAGGCGCAGGCCGAGCGCAAGCAGCCGCTGCTCACCGAGCAGCAGGCGGCCGACCTCGGCGCCTACATCCAGGAGCTGGGCGGCGGACCGCAGCTGCCGTCGGCGGAGAGCCTGGACGAGGAGGTCCGCAAGGCCACCGCGGACAGCAAGACCCTCGCCCACGGCGGGGAGCTCTACCGGGTCAACTGCTCGTCCTGCCACGCCTTCTCCACCGGTGGTGGCGCGCTGTCGTCGGGCAAGTTCGCCCCGTCGCTCGAGCACTCGACCAACCGTGACATCTACGCGGCGATGCTGACCGGCCCGCAGAACATGCCGGTGTTCGGCAACAACCAGCTGAGCCCCGACGACAAGGCCGCGATCATCGCGTACATCCAGGACCTCAACAAGAGCGAGGCGACCGACCCGGGCGGCTGGAACATCGGCCGGTACGGCCCCGTCCCCGAGGGTCTCGTCATCTTCCTCGTCGGTATCGCGGCGCTCGTGTTCGCCACGCTGTGGATTGCAGGGAAGTCATGACCACCCACAATTCGACCGTCGAAGAAGAGTTCGACGCCGCCGATCCGGCCCTGTCCCGGTTCGACCTCGTCAAAGAGGGCGCGCGCCGGGACGGCGTCGAGATCGTCCACTACGCGCCGCGGTTCCCGGTGCCGGGCACCCGGGCCGAGCGGCGCATCGAGCGGACGCTGGCGTTCCTGTTCCTCCTCACGGGCCTGATGGGCACCGCGTTCGTGGTCGCCTACATCGCCTGGCCGTGGAAGTACGGGCACGGCGACTCGACCTACCGGGCGCTGTACCCGTACTACACGCCGGTGCTGGGCGCCACGCTCGGCCTGGCCCTGCTCACCCTCGGCGTCGGCATCATCACCTGGTCGAAGAAGCTCCTCCCCGAGGAGGTCTCGATCCAGGAGCGCCACGACGGGCAGTCGGACCCGACCGAGCAGCGGCTCACCGCGGCGACGATCCTCAACATGGGCGACGAGCTGGGCCTCAAGCGGCGCAAGTTCGTCGGCCTGGCGTTTCTGGCGGGCGCGGCCCCGCTGGGCGCGGTCGCCGGGGCGGTGCTGGTCGGCTCGCTGATCAAGGCGCCGACCCAGAACGGTGACAACATCTTCTTCACCACCGGCTGGGACCCGAAGTTCAACGACGGCAAGCCGGTCCGGCTCACGCACGAGGACGGCACCCCGATCCGCCCGGCCGACGTCAGCGTCGGTGGCCAGATCACCGTCTTCCCGGGCATCCCGGGCGGCGCCACCAACAAGTGGGCCGACTCGCCGACGCTGCTGATCCACCTCCGCGAGGCCGACGCCACCGAGACGTTGAAGAACGTCAAGGAGATCAACAAGGGCTCGCAGTGGCAGAACTACGTGGCGTACTCGAAGATCTGCACCCACGCCGGCTGCCCCGCCAGCCTGTACGAGCAGCAGACCAACCGCCTGCTGTGCCCCTGCCACCAGTCGCAGTTCCAGATCACCGACAACGCCCGGCCGATCTTCGGCCCGGCGAGCCGGGCGTTGCCGCAGCTGCCCATCACGGTGGACGATGAGGGGTACTTCGTGGCGACGTCGGACTACAAGGTTGCCGTCGGACCGGCATTTTGGGAGCGGCCATGAAACGGCGCAAGATCGATGTCAGGGCCATGCCGGCCAACTCGGCCAAGGCCCTGGACGAGCGCTTCCAGGCGGCCACGCCGCTGCGGCGCCTCCTCAACAAGGTCTTCCCCGACCACTGGTCGTTCCTGCTGGGCGAGATCGCGCTCTACTCGTTCGTCGTCCTGCTGCTGAGCGGTATCTTCCTGGCGCTGTTCTTCGACCCGTCGCTCAAGGAGACGGTGTACAACGGCAGCTACACCCCGCTGCGGGGTGTGGAGATGTCCAACGCCTACAACACGGCGCTGCAGATCTCGTTCGACGTGCGCGGCGGCCTCTTCGTGCGGCAGATGCACCACTGGGCGGCGCTGCTGTTCATGGCCGCGATCGTCGTGCACATGTTCCGGGTGTTCTTCACCGGCGCGTTCCGCAAGCCGCGTGAGGCCAACTGGATCGTCGGCGTCCTGCTCTTCTGGATGGGCTTCCTCGAGGGCTTCGGCGGCTACTCGCTGCCCGACGACGCGCTGTCCGGCACCGGCCTGCGTATCGCGAGCGCCATCATGCTGTCGATCCCGATCGTCGGCACCTGGGTGACCACCTCGCTGTTCGGTGGTGAGTTCCCGGGTGAGGTCATCCTCGACCGGCTCTACATCGTGCACGTGCTGCTCGTCCCGGGCGCGCTGCTCGCGCTCATCAGCATCCACATGGGCCTGCTGGTGAAGCAGAAGCACACGCAGTGGCCCGGCCCCGGCCGGACCAACAACAACGTGGTCGGCGTGCGCATGTTCCCCGGCTTCGCGGCCAAGGCCGGCGGCTTCTTCATGATCGTGTTCGCCATGATCGCCGCCCTCGCGGGCCTCTTCCAGATCAACCCGATCTGGCTGTTCGGCCCCTATAAGGCCGCGGTCGTGTCGGCGGCCAGCCAGCCCGACTGGTACGTCATGTTCCTCGACGGCTCGACCCGACTCTTCCCGGCCTGGGAGATCAGGTTCGACCTGTTCGGCTGGGGTGACGGCTATACCATCCCACCGATCTTCTGGCCGACGGTCGTGCTACCGGGCATCCTGACGATGCTGCCGATCTTCTATCCGTTCATCGAGGCCAGATTCAGCAAGGACAAGGCGGTCCACAACCTCCTCGAGCGCCCGCGGGACAACCCGCTGCGCACGGCGCTCGGCGCGATGGCGATCTCCTTCTACGTGGTGCTGCTCATCTCCGGCGGCAACGACGTGGTGGCCGACAAGTTCCACATCAGCCTCAACGCGATGACGTGGGCGGGCCGCATCGGCATCCTGGTGCTGCCGCCGCTGGCCTACTACGTGGCGTACCGTATCGCGCTCGGTCTCCAGCAGCACGACCGCGAGGTCCTGGCCCACGGCGTGGAGACGGGCATCATCCGCCGCCTGCCGGACGGCCGCTTCATCGAGGTGCACCAGCCGCTGCCGTCGGGCAACGGCGCCGAGGGCGACGGGCACCACGGCCTGGAGTACGGCGGCTGGGTCGTGCCGAAGAAGATGAACCGCCTGGGCGCGCTCGCCCCGACGGTGAAGGGCTTCTTCTACCCGATCGAGAAGGCGGGCCCGCCGGCGAAGCCGGGACGGCGCGAGGTGGAGGACACCGACCGCGAGGAGATCACCTCGGGCCACTGAGCCCGCGGCACTCAACCGACGGCGGCGGCCCCCGGAGCTTTCCGGGGGCCGCCGCTGTTTTGCCCGAAAGCCGCGAGCTACATGGTGAAGTTGCTGGTGGCCACCCGGTTGGCGGCAGTGAGACGCTGAGCGAGGTCGCCGCCGGTGAGGGCCACGAACCAGCGGTGGCCGTCCGGCTGCCAGGCCTTCAGGTAGAGGGTGCCGTCGTGGTCGGTCATGAGGAGCTGGCCGCCCAGGCTCCACCACGGCGGGATCTCGACCGGGGTGCCCAGCAGCCCCGGCTCGTCCACCGGGTCGGCCGCCACGACCAGTCGCCACACCGTGCCGGTGGCCGTCGAGAGGTACGCGGCCTGGCGCCCGCCCTCGGGGATCACGCCCAGGGACGGTGGCCGGCGCGCCGCACCGGGGACGTCGGCCGTCGCGACCAGCCCCTCCGGGACACCGGCGATGACCAGCGGTGACGACGCCGGTCCGGCCGCGGACGTCGCCGGTCCGGCCTGGTCGGCGGGAGTGCCGGTCAGCAGCGCCACGGCCGTCACCACCGCCGCTACCAGCGCCGCCGCGGCGGTCGCGGTCGCCGTCTGGCGGAGGCGGCGGGCGCGGTCGACGCGGCGAGCCACCTCGGCCAGGGTCGCCTCCGCCTCGACCGTCGCCGGGTAGCGGGCCGGCACCAGCTCCCGGCGCAGCAGTGCCTCGACCTCGTCCAAGGGGCGGTTCATGGCAGCGTCCTCCCGTCGACGGCGGCCAGGTCGCGGCGCGCGAAGCTGGCGAAGTCCATCGCACCTCCCTGCGGCTCCATACGCACCGCACGGGGCGGACGTTACGGGAGGGACGCGGTCCAGTCGGCGACGCGGGCGGCCAGCGGGGCGCCGTTCTTCGCCCACGTGAAGTGGTCGATGCGGGCGCCTGCCTCGGCCGCGGCGTAGTGCTCGCGGCGGACCTCGGCCGACGTCAGCTTCGAGGTCAGGCGGTCGACCGTGGGGGCCGGGGTGTACTGGTCGCCCTCGATGTCGACCGCCAGCACGGGCGTCGTGACCCGGGCCAGGGCCGCCTCCACGTCGACGCCGGCGATCGGGCGGTACCGGCCGGCGCGGGCGGTGTAGGCCCAGTCGGCGATGACGCCCCGCGCCTGGCGGCCGCCGAAGGCCCAGCCCGGCCAGTACCGCAGCACGGCCGAGCCGGCGGCCAGCGTCTGGGTCATCGCCAGGATCTGCGGGCCCCGCGACGGGTAGCTGCGCCAGTACGGCAGGCCGACCGCGAGCAGGGCCAGGCCGGAGACGTCGGACGACGCGCCGCGCAGCGCCAGGTGCAGGGCGCACATCTGGCCGCCGAGGGAGTGCCCGACGAGGACCGTGCGGCGGCCGGCCCGGGCCGGCTTCAGGTGCTCGAGCACCGCGTCCACGTCGTCGGCGAGCTCGGCGAAGCCGTAGCGGGAGGCGCGCGACGCGCGAGGCGTGCTCGCGCCCGTGCCGCGCAGGTCGGCCACCGTCACGGCCACACCGTGGGATGCCAGCGAGGCGGCGAACGAGCGGTAGTAGCGGGCCGGGACGCCCATCGCCGGCCACAGGACCGCGAGCGTCGGCGCGTCGCCGGACTCAGGAGCGAACGTGTGCAGCGCGAGCCGGTCGGTGCCGCGATCGAGGAGCTCCTCCATACGACCGTAGGGTAGAGGTAGGAGGTTACCCACGGGTAAGAAGTGTGACCCGGACTACTGTGCTGAACGTGAAACCTCTCGATCTGTCGCAAATGCGCCTACCCGGCGCGCCGGCCCTCAGCCCCGACGGCACGATCGCGGTCGTGTCCCTCACCCGGCTCGACTTCGGCGCCGACCAGTACACCTCCCAGCTCTGGCGCATTCGCACCGACGGTGACGAGGAGCCGGTCCAGCTCACCTACGGCTGGCACGACAGCGCACCGCGGATCTCGCCCGACGGCAGCTGGCTGGCGTTCCTGCGGGCGACGAAGGAGAAGGGCAGCCGGGCCGGCGGCGACAAGGCCGAGCACGACAGCGCGCCCCAGCTGTGCGTGATGCCGCTGGCCGGCGGCGAGGCGCGGCGGCTGACCGACCTGCCGCTGGGAGCGGGCGCGCCCGCCTGGTCACCCGACGCCACGCGGCTGGCCTTTTCCGCTCGTGTACCGCAGGAGGGCCGCTACGGCACCGGCAAGACCGGCGACGGCGACAAGATCGGGCCCGACGGCGAGCCACCGCGCCGCCTCACGCGGCTGTTCAGCCGCGTCGACGGGCTGGGCTTCCTGCACGACCGCCCCGCGCACCTGTTCGTGGCGGCGCTCGACGGCACCGTCACCCAGCTCACCGAGGGCGAGCGCAGCCACGGCGACCCGCGCTGGAGCCCCGACGGTGAGTGGCTCACGTTCGTCTCGGAGCAGCACGACACCTGGGCCGACGACGTGGCCGGGGACGTGTGCGTGATCCCGGCGGCGGGCGGGGAGCTGCGGGTGCTCACCGGCACCACGCTCACGCCGGCGTTGCCGCACTTCACGCCCGACGGCGCGAGCGTGGTCTTCGCCGGTTACCCGGCGGGGGAGGGGCGGGTCGACCCGACCGTGCGCCACGAGTCGCTGTGGTCGGTGCCGGTCGCGGGCGGGGAGGTGCGGCAGCTGCTGGACAACGAGACCTACACGCTGGCCTCGCCGGGCGGCGACATCGCCGTCACCGACGCCGGTGTGCTCTTCACGAACGAGCACCGCGGTGCGGTACAACTGCTGCTTGTGCCCTTTGACGGGGGAGCACCCGAGATCCTCGTCGACGGGGAGCGACAGGTCGCCGGCTTCGCGTCGGCGGGGGAGACCCTGGTGACGACGATCGCCGGGCCGGCCGACTGGGGCGAGGTGTACGCCGGCGAGCGCCGCCTCACGAACTTCAGCGCCGGCTTCCCGGTGCTGGAGCAGGCCGAGCTCACGGCGACCGCGCCCGACGGCTATCCGGTGCACGGGTGGGTCGTGCGGCCCGAGGGGGAGGGTCCGCATCCGGTACTGCTGATGATCCACGGCGGGCCGTTCGCGCAGTACGGCTGGCGGCTCTTCGACGAGGCCCAGGTCTACGCCGGCGCCGGGTACGCGGTCGTCTACGGCAACCCGCGTGGCTCCTCCGGCTACGGCGAGGCGCACGGCCGCGCGGTCATGGGCAACGTCGGCGAGGTGTCGGCGGTCGACCTGCTCGCGCTGCTCGACGCGGCGCTCAAGGCGCCCGACCTCGACGGCTCGCGGGTCGGGGTGCTGGGCGGCTCGCACGGCGGGTTCATGACCACGTGGCTGGCGGCCCACCACGGGGAGCGCTTCAAGGCCGCCGTCTCCGAGCGGGCCGTGAACGCGATCGACAGCTTCCAGGGCTCGTCGGACATCGGCTGGTTCTTCGCCGAGTCGCTGTACCGCACCGACTTCGCCCGGCAGAGCCCGCTCACCTACGCCGACCGCATCGCGATCCCGATGCTCATCGTGCACTCCGAGCAGGACTGGCGCTGCCCGGTCGAGCAGGCGCAGCGGCTGTTCGTGGCGCTGAAGCGCCGCGGCACGCCGGTCGAGTTCCTGCTGTTCCCGGGCGAGGGCCACGAGCTGTCTCGCACCGGCCGCCCGTCCCACCGGGTGGCGAGATTCGACGCGATCCTGGACTGGTTCGCCCGCCACGTCTGACGCCTCCGGCCCGCGCCTCGCCCGCGCCGCGCCCGCGCCCGCGCCGCGCCTCGCCCGCGATCTTGGAGTTGTGGTTCCGTCATTATCGTGACTTGTCCGATAAATCCGGGACCACAACTCCAAGATCGACGGCTCGGAGGGGGGCGGGGGGGCGCGCGAGAGGCGCGGGAGCGCCCCCGTGGGCCGTTACGCGGCCAGCAGCTCGGCGATCTGGACCGCGTTCAGGGCGGCGCCCTTGCGCAGGTTGTCGTTCGAGACGAACAGGCTCAGGCCGTGCTCGACGGTGTCGTCGACGCGGATGCGGCCGACGTACGACGGGTCGGCGCCCGCGGCCTGCAGCGGGGTCGGGACATCCGTCAGCACCACGCCGGGGGCGCCGGACAGCAGCTCGCGGGCGCGCTCGACCGAGATCGGGCGGGCGAACCGGGCGTTGATCGACAGCGAGTGGCCGGTGTAGACGGGCACGCGCACGCAGGTGCCCGACACACGCAGGTCCGGGATCTCGAGGATCTTGCGGCTCTCGTTGCGCAGCTTCTGCTCCTCGTCCGTCTCGAACGAGCCGTCGTCGACGATCGAGCCGGCCAGCGGGAGCACGTTGAACGCGATCGGGGCGACGAACTTCTTCGGCTCCGGGAACTCCACGGCCGAGCCGCTGAAGGCGAGCGCCGCGGCGCCGTCGGCGACCTTGCGGACCTGCTCGTCGAGCTCGGCGACGCCGGCCAGGCCGGCACCGGAGACCGCCTGGTAGGTCGCGGCGACGAGGGAGAGCAGCTGGGCCTCATCGTGCAGCGGCCGCAGCACCGGCATGGCCGCCATGGTGGTGCAGTTGGGGTTGGCGATGATGCCCTTCGGCCGGTTGGCGGCGGCGTGCGGGTTGACCTCGGCGACCACCAGGGGTACATCGGGATCCATGCGCCACGCGGAGGAGTTGTCGATGACGACGGCGCCGTCGGCGGCCACCTTGGGGGCGAGTTCCTTGGACGTGCCCTTGCCCGCGGAGAACAGCACGATGTCCAGCCCGGTGTAGTCCGCGGTCGCCGCGTCCTCCACCAGGACCTGCCCGTCCTGCCAGTCGATGGGCCGCCCGGCGGAGCGGGCGGACGCGAACAGACGCAACTCGTCCACGGGGAACTGCCGCTCGGCCAGGATGTGGCGCATGACGCTGCCGACCTGCCCGGTGGCCCCTACGATGCCGATCCTCATGGGCGCGAGGGTACCCGCTGCGAACCGCGCTTTCGATGCGATTTGCCGCACTCCCGACGCCCCAACCAGGGCAAACGCGCTCTTCTTGCGGCTGCCCGGCGGCTTTCTGTGAAGCGTTCTCGGCCGCGGCCCGGATTTCCGGGGAAATTAGTCCGCGTCGGGCAGGCCGATCGCGAACGCCTCCTCCAGGTCGTGCTTCGAGTAGGCGCGGAACGCGATGTGCGTGTCGGTGTCCACGACGCCCGGCACCTTCGAGATCCGGTTGGCGATCACCTCGGCGATCTCCTCGTACTGCCGGACGCGCACCATGGCGATGAGGTCGGTGTTCCCGGCGACGGAGTACACCTCGCTGACCCCGTCGAGGTTGGCGATGTTCTCGGCCACCTCGGGGATCGAGTCGGTCGCGCAGTCGATGAGGACGATCGCGGTGATCACCTGGAGCGCTCCTTCCAGCATGTGGACATCGGCCATGCTAGTCGGCGGGCACGGTGAGCTCTCGGCCGACCCGGATCGCGTCGGTCAGCGTTTCACCTGCTGCCACCGTTCCGCCCGGCCACACGACGCCTCTGGTGACGTTCCCGTCGACGGTCGCTCCCGCACCCACGACCGCCTGGTCGAGCGTTCCGCGGATCGTCGTCCCGGGTGCGGTGAGGTTGCGATGGTGGGCGGCGTGGAGGTTGGCCTGCAGGTAGTGCGCCGGGGTGCCGGTGTCCAGGTAGGTCCCCGCGTACTCGACCACCTCCAGGCGCCCCTCCCGCTCGGCCGGCCGCCACGTGGTGCGGACCAGGTCCGCCGGCTCGGCGGTCAGCCGCTCGACGTACTCCCACGGGATCAGCGTGAAGCCGGCGAACCGGTGCGTGCCGAACTCCTTCGGCGGGCCGGGGACGCCGAGCAGCCGCACGGTGTGGCCGTCCCAGCCGTCGAGCAGGGCCGCGATGTCCGCGCCCGGCGCGCGGTCGGGGTCGGCCAGGTAGGCGTCGGCGTTGCCGGCCAGCACGGCCCGGCCGGCGACCCAGTCCCGGAGGTTGCCCAGGCCGCCCGCGGTGCCGATCGGCTCCGGCTCGACCGACAGGTGCGCGCGGTCGCCGACGTGGGCGACGATCTGCTCGCCGAGGTAGGACGCGTTGACCGCCAGCCGTTCCCTCGTGCTGAGGCTGAGCGCGCCCACCCGCGCGATCGCGCGGTCCAACAGCGGCACGTTGCCGACCGGGCACAGCGCCTTCGGCACGAGCTCGGTGAGCGGGCGGAGGCGGCGGCCCTCGCCGGCGGCCAGGATGACCGCGCAGATCTCGGTCATCTGCTCAGCACCTCGGGGTAGTCCTTGTACGGGCCGATGCCGTAGTGGGCGAGCAGCCGCGACGTCGCGACGGTCAGCGGCGGCAGGGTGTCGAGCCGGTGCCAGGCGGCCTCCAGGACCTCGGCCGCGTCGACGGTGTAGCTGTCCTCGGGCTCGACCTCGGTCTCGAACACCATGTCGACCCACTGGCCGCGGGTGTGCACCACCGCGTTCGGGTTCGCCGCGCGGAACCGTTCGGCCGGCAGCTTGATGCTGGTCTCCTCGGCGAGCTCGCGGGCCGCGGTCTGGACCGGGGTCTCGCCGCGGTCCATCAGGCCGGCGGGCAGCGACCAGCCGGCGCCGGGCGGCTGGCGCAGCAGGAGGATCCTGGACTTCTCGGGGTCGCGCACCAGGATCACGGCGCCGATCGTGTACGTCGGCTGGAACGTGCGCACGATCCTTCGCTTCCAGCGGCCGGGAAGGCGATAGAACGTCCGATAGGCGAACGCGCGCAGCCGACTCTTCATCTCCGAGAGGCTAGCCGCCTACCGCGGGCTCTGGTCGACGAGGGCGATCAACTCCGCCACGACATCCTCGGCCGTGCGCGCGTGGTCGGCGACGGCCACCAGGAGCGTCTCCAGGTCGGGGTAGCCGAGCCGGGTCGCGAGGCGCACCAGCGGCAGGTCGCTGGCCAGGCCGCGGCCCTGCTGGCGCAGCGCCAGGCCGATCGCGAGGCGCCCCAGCCGTACCTTGTTCGCCACCGTGATGGCGGGGGCCTCGTGCGCCTCGAACCACCGGCTGATGTGCAGCCGGGCGTGCGGGGTCTTCACGAACTCCAGCCACTCCGGCGACGGCCCGCGCGCCGGCGCGTCGGCGTCGAAGTCGAACTCGTCCCGCCCGCCGGTCCGGGTGATGATCTCCACCGAGTCACCGTCGGCGAGCGGCGAGGACACCGCGCTCAGCCGCCCGTTCACCCGTGCGCCGATACATCGGTTGCCGACGTCGGCGCCCAGGATGTACGCCAGGTCGACCGGCGTCGCGTCGGCCGGCAGCAGCACCGGCCGCCCGCCGCCCGCCGTCAGCACCAGGATCTGGTCCTCGGCGAGGTCGCAGCGCAGCGAGGCGATGAACTGCGACGGGTCGGACGCGGCGGCCTCCCAGTCGAGCAGGCGGCGCAGCCAGTCGAGCTGCTCGGCCTTGGTCGCGGGGCCGAACCGGGCGGCGGCGAGCGGGTAGCGGAAGTTCGCCACGATGCCGTACTCGGCCGCCTGGTGCATCTCGACGGTGCGGATCAGCACCTCGAGCGAGCGGCCCTCCGGCCCGAGCACCGTCGTGTGCAGCGACTTGTAGTTGTTGTGCTTCGGCGTGGCGATGAAGTCCTTGAACCGCCCCGGGACCGGCCGCCACTTGCCGTGCACGGCGCCGAGGGCGGCGTAGCAGTCGGTGTCGGGCCCGTCGACGATGATGACCACGCGCGGTAGGTCGTGCGGCTCGACGTAGTCGCCGTCGACCGTGTCCTTCCAGATCGAGTACAGGTGCCGCGGCCGCGGCGACACCGTGGCGTCCAGGCCGAAGCGGCGCAGGTCGCCGGTCATCCCCGAGATGACCTTGTCGAGGTACCCGTCCCAGCCGACCCGCCCCTGGACGTAGTCGGAGATCAGCGAGTACCCGCTGGGGCTGATCGCCCGCAGCACCCAGTCTTCGAGCTCCCGCTTGAGCGCCTGGATGCCGAGCCGCTCACACAGCGGAATCAGTACCTCGCGGGTCGCCGACGCGATGCGCACCTGCGACGAGCGCGACCGCGCGTCGAGCGTGCGCATGTTGTGCAGCCGGTCCGCGAGCTTGATGACCAGCACCCGCACGTCGCGCCCCGCCGCCACGATCATCTTGCGGATCGTCTCGGCCTCGGCGTCGGCCCCGTAGAACATCTTGTCGAACTTGGTCACGCCGTCGACGAGCAGCGCGACCTCGCCGCCGAAGTCCCGCTCCAGCGCCCCGAGCGTGTAGTCGGTGTCCTCGACGGTGTCGTGCAGCAGCGCCGCCACCAGCGTCGTCGTGTCCATCCCGAGGTCGGCGAGGATCTCGGTGACCTCGAGCGGGTGCGTGATGAACGGCTCCCCGCTCTTGCGCATCTGCCCGCGGTGCATCTGCTCGGCGGTCGCGTACGCCCTGCGCAGCAGCGCCACGTCTGCCGTGGGGTGAATCTGGCGGTGGGCCCGCAGGATGGGTGACATGGCATCTTCGCTGGACTGCCAGGGGAAGATGGCCCGCAGCCGAGCGCCGATGATGGCAGAGTAGGTCGAGGTGGGATCCCCGGGCACGGCCCCACCGGCGAGCGCGGAGTAGCTGGGCGGCGGCGGCACCATGGGCGAGTCGTCAGTGGGCGGCGCGGTCAGCAGTCGCCGCGGTGTGGCGTAACGGTCGTCCTCGGGCTCGCGCAGCTTGGTCCGCGGCAGCACCTTCTTGCGCTGCACCTTCTCCTTGCCGGCCCCGCCGAGCACCTGCTGCGCTCCGGCCGCGTGGGCCTGCGCTTCCGCGACCCCGCCGCCTTCTACGGCCTCTCCGCCTTCTCCGGCTTCTTTGGCGGCGTCCGTGTCGGGCTGCCGGCTCCGGGTCGCGTCACCGCCGGGCACGGCCTGCGGCTCGGCATCCACTGCCGCTACCGCGTCCGCTTCCTCACGAGCCTGCGGCACCGCATCGGTCTGGCGCTGCGGCTCGGCGCCGTCTTCCTCTGCGCTCCGCTCGGTCCTGGCCCACCCGGGGCCGCCGCGGTCGTTGGACGGCCACTCGTTGCCGCGCCGCCGCTCGGCTACTCGCTCGTTGGTCGGCCGGTGCTTCCGGTACCCGCTCCGCTCGCGGGGCCCATGCTCCGCGGCGCCCGGGTCCTGCTGTTCCTGCTCGACGTCCGGCGCGGAAGCCTGCTCAACCGGCACCGCGGCACCCTCACCACCGCGAGCGCCTCGACCGGTCTGGGTGGCATCGCCGGCCCGCGATTCCTCACTGTCGCGATGACCGGCTCGGGTGCCTTCACCGGCCTGGGTCGCCTCGCTGCGAGGAGCTTGGCCGGCTCGGGTGCCTTCAACAGCCTGGGGCGTGTCATTGCCGCGAGTCGCCTGGCCGGCCTGCGTTCCTTCTTCGGCGGGCGCGACGCGGTGCCGCCGCGCGGGCGCGTCCGGCACGTTGATCGCCGCGGTGGGCAACCCGCGAGGCCCGAGGAACATCTCTCCGGCCCGCCGGGACTCGGCCCCGAGCCCGTCGGCCCCGACCGCCTCCGCCCGCAGCATCCCCGACCCGAGCGGGGAGGAGCTCAGATGCCCGACCCCGAGCCCGGACGGCCCCAGCCCTCCGGCGCCG
>NZ_JAHYSG010000178.1 GCF_022095675.1 Dactylosporangium sp. AC04546
CGGAGACCTCTTCAGTTATCGATCACCGCCACGCCGCAACATCGACGCCCTTACGAAACACGGCCTAGTCCCGGGTCAGGATGAGGTCGGCCCGGTCGCGGGTGCCGGCGATCACCGCCGCGTTGCGCTCGTCGCTGCGGAACACCCAGTCATGCGCGTGCTCCAGGTCCAGGCCGCGGGCCAGCTGGCGGCGCAGGAGCGAGTCCTGGCGCACCTGATCGGGCGCGTCGAGGTACAACACCAGGTCGAGCAGACCGCGGACCTGCGTCCACGGGCCGGAGTCCAGCAGCAGGTAGTTGCCCTCGACCACGATGACCCGCACCGACGGCGGCACCGGGATCACGCCCCCGATCGACTCGTGCAGCGTCCGGCTGTAGCTCGGCGCGTAGACGAGCTCGTCGGCCGCGCGCAGGCGGCGCAGCAGGTGCACGAACCCGGCCGCGTCGAACGTCTCCGGCGCGCCCTTGCGGTCGGTCAGGCCGAGCCGGTCGAGCTCCACATTGGACAGGTGGAAGCCGTCCATCGGCACGGCCACGCTAGACAGTCCATCGTGGAGGTTCAGCGCGTCGGAGAGCGCGGTCGAGAGGGTCGACTTGCCAGCCGCGGGCGGGCCGCAGATGCCGACGACGGTCCGGCCCTCCCGGGAGCGGGCGTAGGGCACGACGACGTCGAGCGCGGGCTGGAGGGTGTCGGGCGCCCTCATGAGTCGAGCGAGGCGGCCAGGCCGCGCATGCCCGCCAGCCAGCGTTCGGTGTTGGTGGCGCGGTTCAGGTAGTACTTCGCGACCTCGGGGTGCGGCAGGATGAGGAACCGCTCGGCGGCCAGCCCCTCGACCACGGCGTCGGCGATCTGCTCCGGGGTGAGCACCGCGCCGCCGGCCGCGGTCACCTTCGCCCCGATGTGCCCGGCGGCCAGCCCGTCGCGGAGCATCGGCGTGTCGACGCCCTGCGGGCACAGCGCGCTGACCTTGATGCCCCGGTCGCCGTAGGTGATCGCGAGCCACTCGGCGAACGCGACCGCCGCGTGCTTGGTGACCGCATAGGGCGCGTCGCCGACCGAGGTGAGCAGGCCGGCGGCCGAGCAGGTGTGCAGCAGGTAGCCGGTGCCGCGCTCCAGCATCGACGGCAGGACGGCCCGCGCGGAGTGGACGTGCGCCTGCACGTTGATCGCCCAGGCCCGCTCCCACACCTCGGCCGGCGCCTCCAGGCCGGCGCCGGTGGTGATGCCGGCGTTGGCGCAGAACAGGTCGATGCGGTCGTAGCGCTCCAGCGTCTCCTGGACCAGCTCGGCGATCTGGTCCTCGCTGGTGACGTCGCAGGTGACGCCGATGGCCTCGACCCCGAGCGCGGTGGCCCGCGCGGCCGCGGCGTCGCCGTCGAGGTCGGCCAGGACCAGAGCGGCGGCCCCCTCGGCGGCGAACCGGCGGGCCAGCCCGGCCCCGATGCCGCCGGCGGCGCCGGTGATCACGACGACCGCACCCTCGACGTTCACGACCGGTCTCCCAGCGCGCGCAGCGTGTCGAGCAGCGCGGGGGCGCCGCCCGCGGTCAGCTCGCGGGTCGGCAGCAGTGCGATCACCGGCGTGGTGACCCCCGCCGCGGCGTAGCGGCGCACGTGCTCGCGGCACGCTTCGGGTGCGCCGTGCACGATCAGGTCGTCTACGACCTCGTCGGGGATGGCCCGCACCGCGCCCTTGCGGTCGCCGGCCGCCCACGCGTCCCACATCGGCTTGAGCACCTCGCCGCGCCCCAGCCAGCGGTGGAAGGCGGCGTAGGCGGGCACGGTGAGGTACGCGGCGATGAGCCGGCGGCCGGTCTCGCGCGCCTCCGCCGGGTCGGCGGTCGGGCACACGAAGATCCGGGCCGCGACCTCGAAGCCCTCGGCCGCGCCGGTGAGCTCGGCACGGGCGGTGGCGACGTCGCCCACCGACAGCCAGTTGAGGATGGCCCCGTCGGCCTCGGCCGCGGCGAGCCGCAGCATCCGGCCCCGCAGACCGGCCAGGAGCAGCCTGGGTGGCACCGCCGGCGGCCGCTCCAGCCGGAACCGCCGGACGGTGAACGTGTCGAAGTCCCCGTCGACCACCTCGCCCGCGAGGGCCTTGCGCAGGAAGCGCAGCACGTCGCGGCTGCGCTCGAAGGGCCGGTCGAACGGCACCGCGTTCCAGTCGCCGACGACGACCGGCGACGACGCGCCGATGCCGAACGCGAACCGCCCCGGCGCGGCCTCCGCGATCGTGGCGGCCTGCATGGCGAGCAAACCCGGCCCCCGGGTGAAGACGGGGACGATCGCCGAGCCGAGGCGTAACGTCGGAGACCAGACAGAAGCCAGCGCCAGAGGCGTGAAGGCGTCGGTCCCGGATACCTCGGAGGTCCACACGTCGGTGTAGCCCATCGTGGGAAGCTGGGAGAGCAACGCTGCGTGATCGGGCAGCGGCACGCCAGCAAGCGGCACCGTCAGCCCCCATTGGCCGGTCATCCACCGATCATCCCCAGGGAGTCCACCGTGTGGCAAGCAGAACGGAACAGCCTCCCTTTGCGCCCGGGATGAGAGCGACGTAGCCTGGCGCGGGTTTCCACCGAGAGAAGGAGCACCATCATGCTTGGTCTGGAAAAGAAGCTCATGAAGGAGTGGGAAGGCAAGAGCGCGCAGGAGCTCGCCGACGCCCCCGTCACCGCGATCGCCGGCGTCTCCGAGGGCGACGCCGAGAAGCTCGCCGCCGCGTTCGGCATCAAGACCGTGCGCGACCTGGGCACCAACAAGTACTTCCGCTGGGCGCAGGGCATCGTCACGCTGGCCGACTGATCACCCCGCGTTACGGACGGTCGCTCCCGCGCCAAAGGGGGCGGCCGTTGTTCTTTGCCACTGGCGCCGTCACGCTACGGTTTCCCGCATGCGACGGCGTCATCTGTTCACCCTGGCCGCCGCCGGTGCCGTCAGCGCCGGCTGCGGGTCTGACGACGCCCCGCCCAAGGCCCAGGCGAGCCCCTCCGAGGCCAGGACGCCCCCGGCGAACCCGCCCGCGCGGGCGTTCCCGAAGGGGTTCGGGTGGGGCGCCGCGACGTCGGCGTACCAGATCGAGGGTGCGGTCAAGGAGGACGGCCGCGGGCCGTCGGTGTGGGACGTCTTCAGCCACCAGAAGGGCCGCACAAAAGGCGGCGACACCGGTGACGTGGCGGCCGACCACTACCACCGCTTCTACGAGGACCTCGACATCATGAAGGACCTCGGCCTGAAGACCTACCGGTTCTCGATCTCCTGGTCGCGGGTGCTGCCCACCGGGCGCGGCACCGTCAACGCCAAGGGCCTCGACTTCTACCACAAGCTCGTCGACGGGCTGCTCGCCCGCGGGATCGCGCCGGTCGCCACGCTGTTCCACTGGGACACCCCGCAGGCGCTGCAGGAGCAGGGCGGCTGGGAGAACCGCGACTGCGCGAAGTGGTTCGCCGAGTACGCATCGACGGTGTTCTACTCGTTCGGCGACAAGGTCCCGACCTGGCTCACGCTCAACGAACCGAAGACCGTGGTCGACGCCGGCTACACGTCGGGCATCCACGCGCCGGGCAAGCGCGACCGGCGCATCGGCAACGTCGCCGGGCACCACCTGCTGCTCGGGCACGGGTTGGCCGTGCAGGCCTACCGGGCGACCGGCGCCAAGGGGCGGATCGGCCCGGCGCTCAACCTGTCCCCGGCTTACCCGGCCGACGACTCGGCGGCGGCCCGCAAGCACGCCACCGCGCTCGACGCCGAGGAGAACCGCCGCTGGCTCGACCCGGTGCTCAAGGGCAGCTACCCGCAGGACTGGCTGGCCACCCAGGCCGCCGACGCGCCGGTGCGGGGCGCGATCCAGGACGGTGACCTGGCGGTCATCGGCAGCCGCAGCGACGTGCTGGCCGTGCAGTACTACAACCCGGCCTACGTCACCGCGAAGGGCGCCCGGGTCAAGAAGCACAAGACCTCCCAGGCGTCGTGGCAGGAGATCTACCCCGAGGGCCTGTACGACCTGCTGACCCGCATCAAGCGCGACTACGGCGACATCCCGCTGACCATCACCGAGAACGGGATGCCGACCACGAACGCGCTCCAGGACCAGGACCGCATCACGTTCCTGCGCGACCACCTGACCGCGGCCCACCGCGCGATCCAGGAGGGCGTCAAGCTGGAGAGCTACCACGTGTGGTCGCTGCTGGACAACTTCGAGTGGGCCGAGGGGTTCTCGCAGCGCTGGGGCATCGTCCACGTCGACTACGAGACGCAGACACGCTCGCGCAAGGCGAGCTACGGCTGGTACAAATCCGTCATCACGAACAACGGGCTCTAGCCCCGTCCTAACCGAGCCAGCCGGGCCGGACCAGGCCGGCCTCGTAGGCGAAGACCACCAGCTGCGCGCGGTCGCGGGCGCCGAGCTTGATCATCGCGCGGCTCACGTGGGTCTTCGCGGTGGCCGGGCTGACGAACAGCTTGGCCGCGATGTCCTCGTTGGACAGTCCGGCCCCGACCAGGGCCATCACCTCACGCTCGCGGTCGGTGAGCGCGTCGAGCGTCATCGGGGTGAGCGGCGCCCGCGAGCGGCTGGCGAACTCCTCGATAAGCCGGCGGGTCACGCCCGGCGACAGCAGCGCGTCGCCGCCGGCCACGGCCCGCACGCCGCGCAGCAGATCGACCGGCTCGGTGTCCTTGACCAGGAAGCCGCTGGCCCCGACGCGCAACGCCTCGAAGACGTACTCGTCGAGGTCGAACGTGGTCAGGATGACGATCCGCACGTCGGCCAGGCGGGCGTCGGCGGCGATCTGCCGGGTGGCCTCCAGCCCGTCGAGCACCGGCATCCGGATGTCCATGAGCACCACGTCGGGCCGGGTCTGCACGGCCAGCCGCACGGCCTCGGCGCCGTCGGCCGCCTCGCCGACCACCTCGATGTCGGACTGGGCGTCGAGCAGGGCGCGGAACCCCGCCCGGACCAGCGCCTGGTCGTCGGCCAGCAGGACCTTGATCATGTGGGCTGCTCCTCGCGCAGGGGGATGCGGGCGTGGACCTCGAAGCCGCCGCCGTCGCGCGGGCCCGCCTCGACGGTGCCGCCGAAGGTCGCCGCCCGGTGGCGCATACCGGCGATGCCGTTGCCCTCCTTGGCGGCCGCGCCGCCCGTGCCGGTGTCGGTGACCAGGATGCTGACCTCGCCGGGCGCGTAGCCCACGACGACGGTCGCCGAGGCGTCCGGCCCGGCGTGGCGGCGGACGTTGGTCAGCGCCTCCTGGACGATCCGGTACGCCGCGCGGTCGACCTGCGGCGGCAGCGCCGCCACGGTGCCGACCGTCTCGACGGCCACCGGCAGGCCGGCCCCGCGCGCCTCGGCCGCGAGCCGCTCCAGGTCGGCCAGGCCCGGGGCCGGCGTGCGCGGCGCCGCCTCGCCCGGGTTGAGCCCGGCCAGCACCGCCCGGGTCTCCCGCAGTGCCTCGGCGCTCGCGTGCTTGATCGCGGCGAGCGCGGTGCGCGCCTGCTCCGGGTTGTCGTCCATGAGGTGCAGGCCGACGCCGGCCTGCACGTTGATGAGCGAGAGGTGGTGGCCGATGACGTCGTGCAGCTCGCGGGCGATGAGCAGCCGCTCGTCGCTGGCCTGGCGGGCCTTCTGCTCCTTGCGGGCGCGCTCCTCCTCGGCCCGCGCGAGGGCCTCCTGCTCTTCGCGTTCGCGGGCCATCTGGCTGTACCGCATCCCGCGCACCCGAGCCGCCTCGCCGAACGACAGGATCATGAGGGCGCAGATGCCGACGACGACCAGGCGCGCGGTCGACTCGACCTCGTGAACGCGCACGACGAACACGGTGTAGGCGGCGGCGACCGCGAGCAGCGTGAGCGCCCGGTGGCCGGCGGCCAGCGCGGTGAACACGGCGACGATCGCGGCGATGAAGCCGGGGCCGTCTGGGTATCCGAGGCTGAAGTACGCGACGGTCGCCGACAGCGCACCGGCCAGCGCGAACAGCGGCAGCTTCAGCCGGAAGACCAGCGCGGCGGCGCCGGCGACGAGCAGCAGGTAGCCGGTCTTGTCCAGCACGTGCTCGGTGCTGCCGTAGGCGGCGGCCCGGGTGCCGAAGACCTGCACGAGCGCGATCATCACCGCGATCGCGACCGGGCTCGGGCCGCGCCAGTGCCGCTTCTCCAGCCGGTCGAGCCGCTGCTGGAGCCGGGCCTGACGGTGGGCGATCCGCCGGGCGTGACGGGCCGCGCGCAGGTCCTCGCGCAGATGCTCGCGCCAGGGCCGGTGTCTCGTCACAGGTCGACCGTAGTGGAGGGTGCCGTTGGCGACATCGCCTTCCTGGTTCGCGGCGCGTACTCCAGCGGGAGTACGCGGGGCGCCGGGCTGCGCCGGGCGAGGTACCGCACGAGACGACGCCGGTGCGACGCGCGGAGCGCCGCCGATCGGCACGCTGGAGTCCATCACGAGGAAGGGGGCCGAGATGACCGACGAGCGGGTGCGAGCTTCGGACGCGGAACGCGAACAGTACGCCAACATGGTGCGGGCCGGCATGACCGAGGGCCGGCTGACGCTCGAAGAGGGCGAGGAGCGGCTCGGGCAGGTCTACGCGGCGAAGTACCGCGACGAACTGCCGCCGCTCACCGCCGACCTGCCCGAGGGCGGGCGGCGCGGACTGCGCGAGACGCCCGAGGCCAAGCAGGAGTTCCTCCAGGACGGCCGCCGGCACCTGCGGCGGCACGCCGGGTTCGTGTTCACGCTGGCGGTGTTGCTGACCGGGTTGTGGTGGCTCTCGGGCGCCCACTTCTTCTGGCCGGCGATCCCGCTGTTCTTCCTGGTCCTCAGCGTCTTCAAGCACGCACGCTGGCGGCGCTGGATGGCCGCGAACGGGGGCGTGCCGCCGTGGCACGGGCACCGGCACGGGCGGTGGGACCGGGGCCCGTGGGCCGCCGCGTCCGACCGTCACGGCTGGAGCCGCTGACCCGTCACACCACCTGGGGGCCGCCGCGTGGGGGCGGCGGCCCCCCGACCGAGAGGGGCGCTGTGATCATGTGGGGATCGACGTTTCCCGAGCTCAAGGGGCGGGTCGCGGTGGTGCTCGGCCCATCTGACGGGGTGGCCGGGGCGGTGTCCCGGATGCTCGCCAACCGCGGTGTACGCATCGCCGTGATCGGCGAGCAGCCGGACGAGCTGGAGGACCTCGTCGACGAGCTGCACTGGCTCGGCGCCGAGGCGGTCGGCATCGTGGCGGAGCCGGCCGCCGGCGCGGCCGCGATGGACGCGGTCCGGGCCAGCGTGCTGACCGAGCTCGGCGCGCCCGACCTGCTCTTCGTGCTGACCTGCACGAACCGGGCCGGCGCGGGCTGGCACGACATGGTCGACAGCGGGCTGACCACGACGCTGCAGGCGCTCCAGGCGTTCGTCCCGGCGATGGTCGAGGCGCGCACCGGCGCGGTGGTGACCCTCGCCCCGGCCGGTCCGGACCCGGCGTCGACGGCGGTCGGTGGCGGCGTGACCGCGCTCACCCAGCACTTCGCGCGGCAGGTCGCCGACTCGGGAGTCCGGGCGAATGTCGTAACCTGGACACCGCGAGCGTCCATCGTGGACGATGTCGCGTTCGCCGCGCTCTACCTGGCCTCGGACGCCGCCGCGAGCATGACGGCAACGACACTCGACGTTGCGGGCACATCGATACGTCTGTAGATCCTATGTACGAATGACCGTCCACCTGGGATAGTCCCAGGTCATGATGGGCTCGTCGCACGCACTTTCCGGGGCGGCGGTCTGGCTGGGCGGCTCGCTGGCGCTCGACCAGCTCGCCGGGTTTCACCAGACCCCGCTCCAACTCGCCGTCGGCACCGCGATCTGCGCCGGCGGCGCCCTGCTGCCCGACCTCGACCTGTCCGGCCGCGTGACCGCGCGGAAGGGCGGGGCCACGGTCGCGCACACGTTCGGCGTCCTGTCGCTGTTCCTGGCCGAGTGCGTCGAGAAGTTCTCGCTCGGCGTCTACAAGCTGACCCGGATGAAGTACGACCCGCACCGCCGCAACGGCCACCGCACGCTCACCCACACGATCGTGTTCAACGTCGGCGTCGGCTACGGCACCCTCGCCCTGTGCAACGCGTACGGCAAGTGGGCCGTCATGGGCGTGCTGTTCTTCTCCTTCGCCCTCGCCCTGCGCGGGCTGTTCGAGAGCTGGGCCGAGCGGGCCGGCTGGGTCATCGTGACGCTCGCCGCGGCCGGCGCCGCGTTCGTGGTCTACGAGCGGCTGCCCGGCGACCGCGGCTACCCGCTGCTCGGCGTGGCCGTCGGCATCGGCGGCCTCGTCCACCTGGCCGGCGACATGATCACCCGGCACGGGTGCCCGATCCTCTGGCCGATCCCGACCGGCCGGCGCATGTGGCGCAACATCGGCCTGCCCGACCGGATCGCGCTGCGGGCCGGCGACAAGACCGAGACCGTCCTGCTGCGCACGGTCTTCGCCACCGTCGCGGTCTTCGCCGGCGCGTTGCTCGTCGCACCGATCCTGCTGGAGCGGTTCAACATAAACCTGTGATGGACGACGAGGCGGTCCCCGCCTTCTGGCGCTCGCTGGGCCTGCCCGGCCTGTTCGACGTACACACCCACTTCCTGCCCGAGCGCATGCTCCGCAAGGTGTGGGCCTACTTCGACAGCGCCGGGCCGCTCGTCGGCCGTCCCTGGCCCATCCGGTACCGCGGCAGCGACGCCGACCGCGTCGCCACGCTGGCCGCGCTGGGGGTCCGGCACTTCTCCGCCCTCGCGTACGCGCACCGCCCCGGCATGGCGGCCGACCTCAACGCCTGGACGCTGGACTTCGCCGCCCGCACCCCCGGCTGCCTGCCCAGCGCCACCTGCTACCCCGAGCCGGGCGCCCTCGCCGTCGCCGACGCGGCCCTGGCCGCCGGCGCGCGGGTCTTCAAGGTGCACCTCCAGGTGGGTGGCTTCGACCCGCGCGACCCGCTGCTCGACCCGGTGTGGGGCCGGCTCGCCGAGACCGGCACGCCGGTGGTCGTGCACGCCGGCTCCGGGCCGGTCGCCCACGGGTTCACCGGCCCCGGCCCGTTCGGCGCCGTGCTCGACCGGCACCCGGGGC
The DNA here is from genome assembly GCF_022095675.1 of Dactylosporangium sp. AC04546. Taxonomy (GTDB): domain Bacteria; phylum Actinomycetota; class Actinomycetes; order Mycobacteriales; family Micromonosporaceae; genus Dactylosporangium. The sequence continues at coordinate 9,077 of NZ_JAHYSG010000178.1, forward strand.
TGGTGGCGGTCGTCGCCCACATGGGTGCCCCGGAGTACGAGGGCTTCCTCGCCCTCGCCGAGCGCCACCCGCGCCTGCACCTCGACACGACGATGGTCTTCACCGAGTTCTTCGGCGCTCCCCCGCCCGCGCTGCTGCCCCTGGTCCGCGACCTCGGCCTGGCCGGCCGGGTGCTGCTCGGCACCGACTTCCCCAACATCCCCTACGCCTACGCCCACCAGCTGGAGGGCCTGGCCCGGCTCGATCTCGGCGACGACTGGCTGCGGTCCGTCTGCTGGTCCAACGGCCTCGCGCTGTTCCCGGGCGCGGCATGATGGGCTCGTGACCAACGAGACGCGACACTCCTTCCACGGCCTGGCCGAGCTGGTCCTCGCCGGCCCCCAGCACCGCCGCAGCGGCACCATCCGGCTCCGGGTGACCCCGACGGGCTTCGCCACCGTCGCCGAGCCCGCCCTGGCCGTCGAGGCCGACGCCCTCGTGGTCGGCGACCGGCGGTTCCCGCTGGCCGGCCAGACCCTGGCCGACCTGGCGACCGAGGCGGACGTGGAGGTCGGCGCCCCGAAGGACCTGTACCACGACGGCTCCGGCGCGAGCCCCGCCGACCGGGTCGTCACCGACGGCGCCGCCGAGCTGCTGGCCGCCCTCACCACCGGCGACGCGGCCCTGCGCCGGCTCACCACCGACGTCACCCCGGTGCTGTGGCCGGAACACTTCGACGTCGGGGTGTCGCTCGACGAGGTGAACTACGGGGTGTCCCCCGGCGACTCGGCCATCGACGAGCCCTACGCCTACGTCGGCCCGTGGAAGCCGCGCGAGGGCTCGTTCTGGAACGTGTCCTTCGGCGCCGCCGTCCCGGTGCGCGACCTGGGCGACGAGTCCGGCGTGTTCGCGTTCTTCGAGGAGGGCCGCGCACGGGCCGCGGAGTAACCTTCGCGAATGGACGTCGCCGCCCTCGCGCGGGCCCTGGACGTGCTCGTGCCGGAGATCCTCGAGCACACCGACACGCCGGGCGTGTCCATCGCCGTCGGCGCCGGGGACGAGGTCGTGCTCGCCAGGGGCTACGGCCTGGCCGACCTCGCCACCGGCACGCCGATGACGCCCGAGACGGTCAACCCGATCGGCTCCGACGGCAAGACGTATACGGCCGTGGCCGCCATGCAGCTCGTCGAGCGGGGCCGGCTCGACCTCGACGGGCCGATCGGGCCGCACCTCGGCGACCTGCGCGTGGTCAACCCGCACGGGGCGCGTCCGATCACGCTGCGGGACCTGCTGACCCACCGCAGCGGGCTGGGCACGACGTTCGGGTTCGCCGACCGGGTCCCGCCGGCGCCGCTGGGCGAGCACCTGCACCAGGTGTTCCGCCGCGGCCGCAGCGACCTGTACGGCGGGGACCTGGTCCCGCTGTGGTCGACGCCGGTCGGCGCGCAGTACCAGTACAGCAACACCGGCATCGCGCTGGTGGGCTACCTGGTGGAGCGGACGAACCCGGCCGGGTCGGCGTTCGACGAGTGGGTCCGCCGCAGTGTGTTCACGCCGCTGGACATGCGCTCGACCTGGTTTCCGCCGGGTGTTGTACCGCCGGAGGCCGCAGCCAGGCGCAGCACCGGCTACGCGACGGTGGGCGGGTTCCAGTTCGTGCTGCCCCAGGTCTACGTCGGCGACTACCCGGCCGGCACCGCGCTGACCACGGCCTCGGACCACTGCCGCTTCGTCCTGGCCGTGCTCGGCGGCGGCGCCCTGCCCTCGGGGCGCATCCTCAGCCCGGAGACGGCCCGCCTGATGCTGACCCCGCAGGCCGGCACCGGCCCCGACCCGGCGGCGACGGTCGGGCTGGTGTGGAACGTCTTCGACGGCGGCCTCGACGCGGGCTACGTCGGCCACGGCGGCGAGTACTTCTGGGGCTGGAGCAACTTCACCCGCGGCTGGCCGGAGTCCCGCGTGGCCGTGGTCGTCTCGTCGAACCAGTGGCACCTGGCCGAGCCGGGGACCTCCCACCGCCCGAGCCACTTCGCCGGCCGCCTGATCGGTGGCGTGGTCACCGCGTGGGTGAACGGCGCCGACCCGATGCCGTCGAAGTCCCCGGCGGCGGCACAGAGCTGGCTCGCCGGGATGCTGGTGGCCGACCGGCTGACGACCCGGCTCGGCTCGCGGCACCCGCTGTCGGCGGCCGAGATCGACGCCCTGGTGGCGGGCGCGGTCGTGCGGCCGGGGCAGCCGTGGGACCCGGAGGCGTTCCGGTCGGCGCTGCGCGACTACCCGTGGGACTCGCTGGGCGAGGCGATGGCGTGGAGCCGGGAGCAGGTCCCGGCCCACCTCCAGGCGCTGGTCTCGAGCGAGCTCGGCGTGCCGTGGCTGGGCCGGCTGGTGGCCGGGCTGGAGCTGTGACTCAGCGGCGCTTGATCCACCAGATGATGCCGAGGACGACCGCGAAGCTGGCCGCGGCCGTGAGCACGTAGGGCACCGCGCGGCGGACGGCCGACCCGACGCCGGAGACGGCGAGCAGGTCGATCGGCTCGACGTCCTCGGGCTCCGGCTCGGCGACCTTCGCGGGAACGGCCGGAGCAGCCGGAGCGGCCGGAGCGGCCGGCTCCGTCACCGGGCCCGCGCCGGACGCCTCGGCCGCCGCGGCGCCGGCCACGGCCGCTGCCGGCACTTCCGGAGCGGGCTCGCTCCCCGCGGCCAGCTTCCCGGCCAGGCAGTCGGCGAACTGGCCGATCAGCTTGCCGCTCACGTCGCCGATGAGGCCGCGCCCGAACTGGGCCGCCTTGCCGGTGATGTCGAGGTCGGTCCGCACCTCGACGCGGGTGCCGTCAGCCTCCTCGTGCAGGGAGGCGGTCACCCGGGCCGCAGCCGTCCCGCCGCCGCGGGCGTCGGCGCCCGAGGCGGTGAGCTGCACGCGGTGGGCCGCCTCGTCGCGCTCGACGAAGCGGCCCGAGCCCTTGAACGTGAGGCTCACCGGACCCAGCTTCACCTTCACCGTGCCGGTGAACGTGCCCTCCGCGTCGTCATGGCCGGTCAGCGTGGCGCCCGGCATGCACGGCGCGATGCGTTCGATGTCCAGCAGCACCGCCCACGCCTGGTCGACGGGGACGGGCACGGTGAAGCTGTGTTCCAGTAGCACGGTCGTCAGACCCCCAGCGCTCGGCACACGGCCCGCGTGGTGAGCACCCGGGCCAACTCCCGACGATAGTCCGCCGAGGCCGACAGGTCGTCCACCGGATCGGTGCCGTCGGCGACCGACGAGCACGCCGCCGCGACGGCGTCGGCGGTCGCCGGCGCTCCCGCGAGGGCCGCCTCGACGCCGCGCGCCCGGTGCGGTACCGGACCCATGTTCGTCAGCGCCACGCGGGCCTCACCGATCGTCCCGTTGGACCGCTGGACGGCCACGGCCACCCCGACGATAGCCCACGCCTGGGCCGTCCGATGGAACTTCTCGTAGTGGGTGGCCCAGCCGGCGGCGGCCGGGACGCGGACCCCGACGATGACCTCGTCGGGGGCGAGGGCGGTGGTGAACAGGTCCACCGCGAAGTCCGCGGCCGGGATGGTCCGCCGGCCGGAAGGACCCTGCACCTCGTACACCGCGTCCAGGGCCGCCGCCACCGCCGGGAGGTCGGCGGCCGGATCGGCGTGGGCGAGCGAGCCGCCGAGCGTGCCGCGGTGGCGCACCTGGCGGTCGCCGACGGTGCCGGCCGCGACGGCCAGCAGCGGGGCGTGCTCGCGGACCAGCGGGTGGGCGGCGACCTCCGCGTGGGTGGTCATCGCCCCGATCACCAGGTCGCCGCCGTCGAGCCGCGCACCGGTCAGCCCCGGCACCGCGCCGAGGTCGACCAGCACGGTCGGGGCGGCGAGCCGCAGCCGCAGCACCGGCAGCAGGGACTGGCCGCCGGCCAGCACCTTGGCGTCCTCGTCCGAAGCGAGGGCCGCCACCGCCTCGTCCACGGTGGACGGGCGGACGTAGTCGAACGCCACGGGGATCACGCGACACCTCCGCGCTTGACGGCGCGCCACACGCGCTCGGGGGTGCAGGGCATGGGGACGTCGTTCACGCCGTACGGGCGCAGGGCGTCGACGATCGCGTTGACCACGGCCGGCGTGGCCGCGATGGCGCCGGCCTCGCCGACGCCCTTGACGCCCAGCGGGTTGGAGGTCGCCGGGGTCTCGGTGCGGTCGCTGACGATCGTCGGCAGGTCGGCCGCGCTCGGGATGGTGTACTCCACGAACGAGCCGGTCAGCAGCGTGCCGCCCGCGTCGTACACGGCCTCCTCGTGCAGGGCCTGCGCGATGCCCTGGGCGACGCCGCCGTGCACCTGGCCCTCGACGATGAGCGGGTTGACCACGCGGCCGACGTCGTCGACGGCGACGTACGAGCGGATCCGCACGTGACCGGTCTGCGTGTCGACCTCGGTGGCGCACAGGTGGGTGCCGTGCGGGAAGGAGAACGTCTGCGGGTCGAAGGTGGCGTCGGCGTCGAGGGACGCCTCCACGCCGTCGGGCAGGTCATGGGCCGCGAACACGGCGAACGCCGCGTCCGCCACCGTTCTGGCGGCGTCAGGGGTACCCCGGACCCGGAACGCCCCGCCGGTGAACTCCAGGTCGTCGGGGCTGCACTCGAGCATGTGGGCGGCGATGACCCGGGCCTTGTCGCGCACTTTGCGGCACGCCTCCACGAGCGCGATCCCGCCGACGGCGAGGCTGCGGGACCCGTAGGTGTCGAGGCCCTTGTGCGAGGTCCGCGTGTCTCCGTGCAGTACCTCCACATCCTCGAACGCCACGCCCAGCTCGTCGGCGACGATCTGGCTCCACGCCGTGACGTGGCCCTGGCCGTGCGGGCTGGTGCCGGTGACGACCTCGACCTTCCCGGTCGGCAGGACCCGCACCGAGGCGCTCTCCCAGCCACCCGCCGCGTACCGCAGCGCGCCCAGGATCCGCGAGGGCGCCAGGCCGCACATCTCGGTGTAGGTCGACACGCCGAGGCCGAGCTGGACGGGGTCGCCGGAGGCGCGGCGGCGCTCCTGCTCGGCCCGCAGCTCGGCGTAGCCGAACAGCTCCAGGGCCTTGTCGGTGGCGGCGTCGTAGTCGCCCGAGTCGTACACCAGGCCGCAGACCGTCGTGTACGGGAACTCGTCGGCCTTGATCCAGTTCTTGCGGCGCAGCTCGATCGGGTCCATGCCGAGCTCGACGGCCAGCTCGTCCATCGCCCGCTCGATCGCGTAGGTGGCCTCGGGGCGGCCGGCGCCGCGGTACGCGTCGGTGATCGTCGTGTTCGTGAACACGCCGACGCACTCGAAGCGGTACGCCGGAACCTTGTAGATGGCGTTGTACATGAAGGCGCCGAGGATGGGCACGCCCGGGCCGACGAGGCCCAGGTAGGCGCCCATGTTGGCGATCAGCTTCACGTGGATGCCGGTCAGCGTGCCGTCGCGGGTCGCGGTCAGCGTGATGTCCTGGAGCTGGTCGCGGCCGTGGTGCGCGGAGAGCATGGTGTCGCTGCGCGTCTCGGTGTACTTGACCGGCCTGCCGACCCGCTGCGCGGCCAGGAACGCGATCAGCTCCTCGGGCGTCACCTGGAGCTTGCCGCCGAAGCCGCCGCCGACGTCGGGCGCGATGACCCGGATCTTGTGCTCGGGCACGCCGGTGAGCAGCGCGTAGAAGACCCGCAGGATGTGCGGGATCTGGGTGGAGGACCAGATCGTGTACTCGCCCATGCCGGGGTCGACGACGACGCTGCGCGGCTCCATGAACGCCGGGATGAGGCGCTGCTGGACGTACTGCCGGTTGATCGTGACCTCGGCCTCGGCGTCGCTCACGCTGCTGCCGGTGCCGGCGTCGGCGGAGTCGAAGATCCAGGTGTACGACTTGTTGGTGCCCTTGTCGGGGTGGACCAGCCCGGTGTCCTCGTAGGCCGCCCGCAGGTCGAGCACCGCGGTGAGCGGCTCGTAGTCGACCTCGATGTCCTCGAGCGCGTCGATCGCCGCGGCGCGGTCGCGGGCCACGACGACGGCGACCGCCTCGCCGTGGTGGCGGACGTAGCCGTCGGCCAGCGGCGGGCGCACCGGGTGGACGATGTCCTCGGTCACCGGCCAGGCGCAGGGCAGGCTGCCCTGGATGTCCTTGACGTCGGCGCCGGAGAACACGTCGACCACGCCGGGGCGGCGCTTCGCCGCCGACACGTCGATGCCCGCGATCCGGGCCGACGCGTGCGGGCTGCGCAGGATCGCCAGGTGCAGCATCCCGGGCAGCGCGATGTTGTCGGTCCAGCGGGTCCGCCCGGTGATGAGCCGCGCGTCCTCCTTGCGCTTGCGCGCGGCGCCGACCTGGGGCTCGATGGTGGAGGTCATACGGTCGCCTCCTCCGGCAGCTCGGCCTGCGCCCGCAGCGCGGCGGCCGCGGACTGCACGGCGCGCACGATGTTCTGGTAGCCGGTGCACCGGCACAGGTTGCCCGACAGACCCTCCCTGACCTCCGCGTCGGACGGATCGGGGTTGTCCCGCAGCAGGTCGACCGCCGACATGATCATGCCGGGGGTGCAGAACCCGCACTGCAGGGCGTGCAGCTCGTGGAACGCCTGCTGCACGGCGTGCAGCTCGCCGCCCGGGCCGGCCAGGCCCTCGACGGTGGTGACGCTGGCGCCGTCGGCCTGCACGGCGAGGACGGAGCAGCTCTTGACGCTGTGCTGTGCGCCGTCGGCCGAGCCCATCAGCACGGTGCACGATCCACAGTTGCTCGTGTCGCAGCCGACGACCGTGCCAACCTTGCCGAGTTGTTCACGAAGGTGATGAACCAGGAGGGTCCGGGGCTCGACATCGTCGACGTAGCGCGTGCCGTCGACGTCGGCACTGACCCGGACACGGTGGGACGAGGACATAGAGCCTCCCGCGGGGACGTGCGGAACGGCCCGTCGCGCGGCGGACGCCCACGGGCCACCTCCTGATCAGGAGACCCCACAGCGGTGATCAACGCAACCCTCCAGCGGTCTTGACTTTCCGCCTGCCGGGGTTCACAGGATCATGAGGGTCAGCGGCAGCGCGACGAACATCGCGACCGCGGCCGCCACGACCAGGGCCACCGTCCGACCGCGGGCCGGCGGCTCGGCCGGTGCGGTCTCGGGCGCCTCGTCGGGCTCCGGGGCCGGGCCGCCGGCCGGGAGGACCGCCCAGAGGCGGAAGACGCCGTTGGCCAGGCGGTGGTCGAGGAAGCCGCCGGCCGGGCGCACCCGCTCCGCGAGTCTTGCCAAGCC
>NZ_JAHYSG010000179.1 GCF_022095675.1 Dactylosporangium sp. AC04546
GTCCCCGCCGCCCGCCGGATCATCCAGGCCGCCTGCCGGCCAGTCCCCACCGGCCGCCGGCTCGTTCAGGCCGCCCGCCGGGCCAGCCCCACCGGCCGCCGGCTCATTCAGGCCGCTTGCCGGGCCGTCCCCGGCGCGCAGTGCGACGGTCACCGCGACCCGTAGCTCCAGGCCGGTCACCGGCTCGCCGCGGGCCAGCAGCAGCTCGCGCAGTCCGCCGGCGACCACGGTGAGGAGCACGTCGTTCGCCTTGCCGCCGGCCGCGTGGGCGACCCGCTTCACCTCGGCCAGGTCGAGCCGCACCACGCCGAGCCGCCGCCCGACCCCGATCGGCCCGTTCAGCGACGTCCGCGGCGCCGCCCAGGCCCGCCGCAGCGTCTGCCAGGCGCCGCGCATTGTCCGTCCGGCGCCGGGCCGGGCCCGCCGGCTCCGTCCCTCGCTCCGTCCCTCGCTCCGTCCCTCGCTCCGTCCCTCGCTCCGTCCCTCGCTACGCCGGGGCCGCCGGATGCCCCGGCGCAGGCGCCCGGCAGCGAGGCACAGGCGCTCGGCGACGAGCCGCCGCCACGACGGCGGCGGCGCCGGCACCCACGGACCGCCGTCCACCGCCACCCGCTCGCCGACGGCGGGCGGCGGCGGGTCGAGCAGCGCGCCGAGCAGCCGCACCGCCGCGGCGCCGTCGCCGACCGCGTGGTGCAGTTGCACCACGACGGCGACCCGGCGCTCGGGCAGGCCGGTGACGATCCAGAGGTACCAGAGCGGCCTGGTCCGATCCAGCGGCGCCGCCAGCAGCCGCTCGGTCAGGCGGAGCAGCTCGGCCTCCCCGCCGGGCGGCTCGACGGCAACGGTCGCAACGTGCCGCTCGGCGCGGAAGCCGGGGTCGTCGACCCAGATCGGCCGCCCAGCGAGGGGTCCCGGGCGGTACACGACCTGCCGCAGCCGGGGCGCCCCGCAGACCCCGGCCCGCAGCCGCGCGTGGACGGCGGCCAGCCGCGGCCGCCCCGCAGCGTCGAGCAGCCCGCACCCGTCGACCACAGCGATCACCCCGACGTGCATAGGGGTGTCCGCCGCCTCGACCGCGAGGTTGGTCAGGTCGAACGCGCTGAGCCGCTCGATCGCCATACCCCGACGATGGCCCGCCGGGGCCGGCGACGGCAGGGTCCAAGGTCCCGTCGCTGTCCCGTCACCGCGCGGCAGGCCGGGAAACGCGGCGGCGGCCGCCAGCCGGGCCGCGCCGTACGGCGGCTTGCCGGTCGTCGCGCATCGGTGGAACCCTCGCCGGTACGTGGTAGGAATACTGGTGCCAGAGCCCCAGTTTTCCTACCACGTCGTCCGGCGCGGAACCTAGGAATAGACCTCCATCTCGTACAGCGAGTAGCCCCACTGACCCGACAGCGCCACGCCCTGCATGCGGACGTACCTCGCCTGGCCGCTCACCGCGAGGCGTTCCGTGCCGCCCGGTGAGTTCGCCTGGGTGTAGGCGTCGCGCCAGGTCGAGCCGTCGGTGGACGCCTGGAGCCGGTACGACTTCGCGTACGACGTCTCCCAGCGCAGGACCACCTCGCGCAGGGTGACCGTGGCGCCCAGGTCGACCTGGATCCAGTTGTTCGGGTCCTGGCTGGCGGCCCACCGGGTGGCCAGGTCGCCGTCGACGGCCTTCGCCGCCGTCTGGTCGGCGCTCGACGACGACGACGCCGTGGCCGGCTTGCCCTGGGCCAGGTTGACGGCCGCCGCGCTCAGGGTCAGCTCCACCGTCACCGTGCGGCCGCGGACCAGCGGCAGGACCCGCGCGATGCCACCGAGCGGGGAGCTCTGCACCGTGACGCCGTCGGCGGTGACGGCGGTGATGCCGGAGCGCTGGATGAGGGTCAGGTTCTGGTCGATGTTCGACGTGAGGGTCACCCGTACCTTGCGGGTGTCCATGTCCCAGGTCAGGTTGTCGATGCGGAACTGGCCCTTGCCGAGCATGCCGTTGATCGAGCCCTTCCGCAGGGACTTCGGCAGCGCGGGCAGCACCTCGAGCGTGCCCGGCCGGCTCGTCGCGAGCATCTCCATCATGACCGTGGGCACGCTGTTGGCGACGTCGGTGGCGAAGACGCCGTGGTTGTTGTAGTGCGACGTGGCCATGCTCGTGTAGTAGTAGTCGTCCTTCGCGAAGCGCAGCAGCTTCGCGTTGACCGAGTCGGCGTTGTTGAGGTCGGCCGCGATGAGCGCGCCGTGCAGCAGGCCGTGGCCGGCGTTCTCGTAGGACCCGGTGTCCTTCTTCTGCAGGAAGACCTGCGCGGCGTTGTACTGCGCGCGGTTGGTCTCCGGCGTGATCTCGCGGTACGGCCACACCGGCATGAGGCCGCTGGCGTGGCGGTGCTGATAGTTGTTCTTGTTCGCGAGGTCCGGCCAGGCCCATTCGGCGAGGGCGCCGTCGTTGTTGATGATGTACGGCGGGAGGTGGTCGAGCTTCTCCTGCCACACGGGGATCTTGTCGGCGTCGCGGCCGAGCGCACGGCTGGTCTGGATGAGCGTCGACAGGGCGAACCGGGCGCCCGAGATGTCGTAGACCGAGTTCACCGACAGCGGCACCCCGCCGGGCGGCGTGTTCTCCGGGGAGATCGACCCCGCGAAGATGTAGTTGCCGTTGCCGTCCTTGCGCACGAGGAAGTCCTCGTAGAAGTCGCCCATGTCGCGGATCAGCGGGTAGTACTGGTTGGCCAGGAACGTGGTGTCGCCGGTCACCTGGTAGTACTCCCAGAGCGGATACAGCAGCCACGACTCGCCGCCGGTCACGTACTGGTACGGGTAATCATAATTAATGTTTGATATGAGGCCCTCGTTGTTGGGCGTGTTGCCGCCGGTGAGCATGCCGCGGGTGCCGAGCAGCTTGCGGGCGTTGGTGCGGAAGTCGGCCTGCCACTGCTGGTTGAGCCAGAAGTAGCCCTGCATCGCCTCCGGCATGTTGCCGATGTTGCCGCCGGAGATCTGCAGGTTGAGGTTGGCGTCGAGGTGGTAGTAGCCGTCCCAGCCGACGTTGCTGTCGCCGGTCCAGTTGCCGAGCAGGTCGGGCGCCGCCGTCTCGTTGCTGGAGGCGAGCAGGTGGTAGCGCCCGGCGTTGAACATCCGCTCGTACAGCGCGGGGATCGGCGCCGACGCGGTCTTCTGCTCGGCCAGGAGCTGCTCGGTGGACTTGGCGCGGTCCTGCGCGCTCGCGCCGAGGTCGAGCGACACCCGGTTCATGATCGAGCTGTGCTTGCTCACGTGGCGGTTCAGCAGCGTCTGGTAGTCGCCGCTGAGCGCGTTGAGCCGGGACTGCAGCTGCTGGCGGTTCCACTCGGTCTCGGCCGTGACGCCGCCGTTGAAGGTCCCGTCGTAGCGCTGGGTCAGCGTGAGCAGCAGCACGTACGTCGCGTTCGTGACCGACACGTCGGTGCCGTCCATCGTCTTCGTGCCGTCGGTGACGATCCGCGTGACGCCCTCGTAGCCGGCGTTGTAGGTGCCGCCGGCGTACTTCGCGCGCAGGTCGAGGAAGTTGACGTTCGAGGCGTTGGTGACCGTGACGCCCTTGTTGAGCAGGTTCATGCCCGGGTCGATGGACAGCCCGAGCTTGACGCTGAGCCGCTGCCCGGACGGCGCCGGCAGGTACTGCACGGCGGCCCCGTCGGTGCGCGACACGAACGACGTGCGCTCCCACCGGCCCGCGCCGTCGTTCCAGTTGACCTTCACCAGCCCGGCGGAGTAGTCGGTCGAGCGGCTGTAGCCGCTGACCGCGCCGGAGCCGGTGAGCTGCATGGTCATCTTGAAGCCCGGGTGCTTGCTGCCCTCACCGCCGCCCTGGTACCCCTGGACGTTGGCGGCCAGCTGGTTCGCCTGCTGGTACTGCCCGGCGATGAGCAGGTCCCGGATCCGGTTGATGTCGGTGGCGCTGACCGTGTTGAACGTCCGGTGCGGCCGGGCCTCCGACCGCGCCATGAAGAAGTCCTTGTCGTTGAACACGGTCGTCTCGCTGCGCGGGTTGCCGAAGACGATGATGCCCTGCTTGCCGTTGCCGGCGAGGAGGCCGTTGGCCCAGTCGGCGTACGTCTGCGGGTAGCTGGTCGACGGCGCGACCGTGGCCGAGCCGCCACCGCCGCCGGTCGAGCCGGTGCCCCACACCTCGAACTCCCACAGCGAGTAGCCCCACTGCGTGTTCGGGGTGACGCCCTGCATCCGCACGTACCGCGTGGTGCGCCCGACGGTGACCGAGTCGCTGCCCCCGTCGCCGGTGGTGGTGGAGAAGACGTCCGTCCACTGGGTGCCGTTGTCGGAGACCTGGAGCTTGTAGCCGCGCGCGTACGCGGTCTCCCACGACAGCGTCACCGTCGAGACGGCGGCGGCGGTGCCGAGGTCGACCTGGATCCAGGCGTTGTTGTCGTTGCTGTGGTCGCTCGACCAGCGGGTCGAGGCGTTGCCGTCGATCGCGTTGGCCGCGGTCAGCGTGCCGTCCTGGTAGGACGCGGTCGCGCTGGCGCCGGCGTTGCGGGCGAGGTTGACGGGCGTGTCGGCCGCGGCCGACGGCAGCCGCAGCGCGGCCGGCGCGAGGATCAGCACCGCGAGCGCGACGCCGAGGAGTCGCCGTTTCATCGAATACCTTCCGTTCACCGGGTGCTGATGCGCAGCGAGGAGATGGCGTCGTTGTTGCCGGAGCTCACGAGGTTCGGGGTGTCGGCGGTGAACGTCCACGCCGTGCCGGCGAAACCGGCGTCGGCGTACGCGGTCACCGAGTAGCCGGCCGGCACGCGGATCGACGAGACGGTGTCGTTGGCGATGCCGGCCGCCTGGAGCTGGGCCAGGTCGTAGCTGCCGACGCCGAGCGTCGCGGCGGCGCCGGTGTAGTTGGCGTCGGCGTAGAACGTCGGGCCGGCGACCGTCCCGGCGGTACCGTAGACCTCGAACTCCCACAGTGAGTAGCCCCACTGGGTGGCGGGCGTGACGCCCTGCATCCGCAGGTAGCGGGCGCTGCGGCCGACGGTGACCGAGTCGCTGCCGCCGTCGCCGGTGGTGGTGGAGAAGACGTCCGTCCACTGTGTCCCGTTGTCGGACACCTGCACCTTGTAGCCGCGCGCGTAGGCCGCCTCCCAGGCGAGGGTCACCGACGACACGGCGTAGCTGCCGCCGAGGTCGACCTGAAGCCACGCGCTGTTGTCGTTGCTGTGGTCGCTCGACCAGCGCGTCGCCGAGTTGCCGTCGATCGCGTTGGCGGCGCTCAGCGTGCCGTCCTGGTACGACGCGGTCGCCCGGGCGCCGGGGTTGCGGGCCAGGTTGACCGGCACGTCGGACGGCGGCGCCGGCGGCTTCGGCACGGTCTGCCCGGCCGGCGGCCACAGCGTGAAGGTGTTGGCGCCGGCGCGGGCGTTCGCGAACGGGCCGGCCATCGTGTTGGTGGTGCTGACCGCCGCGCCGAAGAAGTCAGTGGTGACGTCGGCCGCGATGCTCTCGTTCGCCCGCGGGATGACGCCGACCCGGCTGCGCGTCACCGGCGTCAGGCCGGAGATGCCGGTCGTGTTGAGATCGAAGCTGAGCGACAGCTGGGTGTTGCTCGCGGTGTAGCGCACGTTCGACAGCGCGCCGGTGAAGTTGCCCTCCTTGACGTGCGTCTTGCCGGTCGCGTTGTCGGGCAGCGTCGAGCCCTGGACGAGGTTGTTGTACCAGAAGAACTTCTGCGGGCTCGTGAGCGCGGTCGACTCGTTCATCGTGCCCGGCTGGAAGTAGTAGGCGTCGCGCCCGCCGCCGTCGATGTTGATGCGGCCGTTGTCGACGAACAGGTTGTTGGCGAACACCACGCCGGTCGCGTCCAGGGTGCGGATGTCGCTGTTGCCGATGAAGACGTTGTTGTCGACGAGGATCGGCCCGTGGATGGCCTCGGCGTAGTACCCCCAGGGCGTGTTCATGACGATGTTGCCGGTGACACGGACGTTCTGGTTGCCCCAGTCGGTCCAGATGCCGGCTGAGTTACCGCCCTTGGAGCCCTTGATGTAGTTGCCTTTGATGAGGCCCTCGTTCATGTAGTGGACTTTGATCGGGGCCGTCTCCGCGCCGCTGAACTCGTTGCGGTAGTTGGTGTCCTCGATCATGTTGTAGAGGATGTCGGAGTTCCACGAGAACACCCCGGCGATGCCCGACTGCCCGGACCTGCCGATGTAGTTGTTGCGCACCACGTGCGAGCCGTACCGCGCGGTGTCGTGGAAGTGCGTGCGGGTCGTGCCGGGCCGGTTGCCGGCCCACTCGTCGCAGCCCAGGCCGATGTCGATGCCGATGGTGCGGGCGTTGAGCACGACGTTCTGCTCGATGACCCAGCGCAGGCCGCCGAAGACGCTGATCGCGCCCGCCTGCCGCCGCGACGGGCTGCTCGGGAAGTCGGAGTAGGTGTTGGCCGCCTGGTTGACCGTGAACCCGCGGACGGTGATGTACCCGAGGCCCCACACGTCGGGGGCGAAGATCTGCCGGCGGACGTTGATCTCGGCGAGCTTGGCGTTCGGGTCGGCGGTGCCGAAGTTGGCCCAGATGGTGGTGGTACCGCCGGAGACCTGTGAGTACCAGGTGTTCGCGGCGGACTGGACGTCGGCGAGCGACGGCTTCTCGAGGTACGCCTGCTCGCTCAGGTAGACGTCGCCGGCGGTGTAGCCGGGGAAGGTGGCGTCGCCGCCGCCCTGTGGCTGGCCGGTCGCGTAGGGGTTGTAGGCGCCGAAGAAGCTGCCGGGCAGGGACACGCTCCAGACGTTGCCGCTGGTGCGTACCCAGTTGTTGATCTCCTCCGATCCCTTGATGACGACCTCGCCGTCGCCGGCGTTGGTGTACGTGATGCGGGTGGTCTCCCCGGTCCCGCCGCGGGCGGGCTTGACGGTCTCGCGGTAGAGGCCGGCGTGGACGACGACGGTGTCGCCGGGCTGCGCGTCCTGGGCGGCGCGGTTGATCGTCAGGTACGGCGCGGCCTGCGTGCCGGCGTTGCCGTCGTTGCCGTTCTTGGCGACGTGGATGGTGCGCGGGGCCGCCGCGGCCGGCTGGGCCGCGAGCAAGGTCGCCGCGACCGCCGCGAGGGCGAGCGCGCCGGCGGCCGCGCACAGCGACGTGATCCTGCGGTGCGTCATTGGGCTCCTTTGCGGAGACGAGCTGGGGGTGTGCGCCTCGTGCCGAGGCGTGGTGGGCGGACCCCCGGTGACGTCAGCGCGCCGTCGCGTCGTCTGCTGCGCGGCCACCGCGAAACGGCGCCACGCCCGGAGTGCATCGCCCGCCGGCCCACGGATGGCGGCCGTGACCCGCGGCGCGATGACCGACTTTCATAATTAATCTATGCTCTCGTACTTGCGAAGCAATCTAAGGGCGCTCCGCCCGGACGTCAACCGGGGAGGGACCCCGGACCAGCACGGCGACCGGGCGGCAGCCTGAGGCTCAGCCCGCGGACCGGCACCAAGGCCCGCGAGGGCGGGCACGGGACGCGGAAGGTGCGCGGCCCGGGGCGCTGGCTCAGGTCAGCGCCGCTACCTGCGGGCCGTGGCCCGGGGCGACGGAGCCCTGCAGGACCAGCGCGGCGCCGCCGATGGCGGCTGAGTCGCGGGGGTTGCTCGACAGGTCGACGTGGACGCCGTGGACGTCCCGCGCGAAGGCCCGCTCGGCCAGGCGGCGGCGGATCTCCGTGACGTAGATCGAGCCGGCGACCGCGAAGCCCGGGCCGGCCAGGACCAGCGTGTCCAGGTCCCACAGGTTGGCCAGGGTGACCGCGCCCTCGGCGAGCAGGGCGGCCGACTCGTCGATGAAGCGGCGGGCCTCGGCGTCGCCGTAGATGGCGGCGCGCGCCAGGACGTCGAAGGCCCGCGCGTCCGGGTCGTCACGGTGGATGCGCAGGCGGGCGGCCAGGCCGCGGGTGGCCCGGGCGCGGGCGACGAGCCGGTGCGGGGCGGCGTACTGCTCCAGGCAGCCGCGGCTGCCGCAGTGGCAGGGCTCGCCGTCGCGGACGACGGTGAGGTGGCCGATCTTGCCGGCGTTGGAGCTGGCGCCGCGGTGCAGGGCGCCGTCGAGCACGACGCCCGAGCCGATGCCCGAGTTCATGTACAGGCAGCCGAACGTGCGCTCGCGGGAGATCTGGCGGCCCCAGAACTCGCCGATCGTGGCCGCGGCGGCGTCCGTGTCGACGAGCACCGGCACGCCGAGCCGGCCGGTGAGGGCGTGGGCCAGGTCGAGGTCGGGCTGCGGCGGCAGGCCCGGCAACGCCAGGAACCGGCCCCGCGCCACGTTCACCGGGCCCGGCCCCACCACGGCCATGCCGGCCACGCTCTGCGGGGGCAGGCCCAGGCCGTCGGTCACGTCGCGGTACAACGTGGCAAGCCGGTCCACCACGGACCCCGGCCGGCCGTCGGCCGGGCCCGCGACAAGCTGCCGCCCGACCGTGCCGCCGCGGGTGTCGGTCACGACGCAGGTGAGGGTGTCGGCACCGACGTGGATGCCGACGCCGTACGCGGCCCGGGAGTTGATGACGAGCATGGTGCGCGGCTTGCCGCGCGTCGCGACCGTGTCGCCGGTCTCGCGCACGACGCCGTCGTCGATCAGGCGGCGCACGATGTTCGAGATCGTCGGCTGGGTCAGCCCGGTGGCCTTGACCAGCTCGACCCGGCTGATCGGCCCGGACGAGCGGATGAGGTCGACGATGAGCGCACGGCTGCCGGGCCCCGCGGCCGCCGCCTCCCGTCGTGCCACCGTCGCCCACCTCTCGTCTCGCCGTACGCTGTCGCACGACTACGGTACGGGACGAGACTAGCGGCGCCGACCCATGCCGGGTCGGCGGGAGTGCTTTTGTCGCACCCGCCTGGTAGTGATGGCGTATGCCACGCCGTCGTGACGCGAACGCAGATCGGGTGGTGCACCGCACCGCTCGGATCGGCTTGCGGCTGACCCGGGCGCAGCAGGACCGCTGCTTCGGGCTGTTGCGCTCGGCGGGCGACGTGTGGGCTTGTGTGCTCGAGCTCAACGCGTGGCGGCGCCAGCGACGGGACACGCCTCTGGCCTCGTATCAGGAGTTGTGCCGGGAGCTGGCGAACGCGGGTCCGGGCACATTCGGAGAGCTGAGCAGCGTCGCCGCACGGTCAGTGCTGCGCCGCTATGCCGATGCGTGGTTTGCGGCGGCGAAACGCCGGCGCAGCGGTGACAGCGCCGCAAGGTTTCCGCGACGACGGCGCAGGTTCATGCCGGTGCGCTGGCACTACGGCACCTTCACCCTGGTCGGGCGTCGGCTTCGCCTTCCGGCTGCGGCAGGATGTGCGCCGGTGCGGCTCCGTCTGGACCGGGACGTGCCATATCCGCCTGAGCAGGTGCGATCCGTAACGCTGCTCACCGACGTCGGCCGCTTGTGGCTCGAGGTCACCGCCGAGGTACCCGTCGCCACATATCCCGATGGCGCCGGCCCGGACACCGCTCGATCGGCCGGGATCGACCTGGGAATCATCCACCCGTTTGCGGCGGCTGGGCCGGAAGGACAAGGCTTGCTCGTATCGGGGCGGGCGATCCGGGCCGAACATCGGATGCACCTGGCCGACACCAAGAGTCGCAACCGCGCGGTATCCGCCCGGACACCCAAGGCCGGGCAGCGTGGGTCACGACGGTGGCGGCAGTACCGCCGACGCGCCCGGCTCGTCGAAGGCCGGCACCGCCGCCGGGTCCGCCAGGCCCAACACGAGGCCGCACGGACCGTCATCGCCTGGGCCTTGCAGCATCGGATCGGCACTCTCACCGTCGGCGACCCGCGCGGCGTCCTGCAGCTGGATGCCGGACGGCGGCACAACCTCCGTCTCCGTCAATGGCAGGTCGGGCGCGCCATCGCCGTGCTTCGCGACAAGGCCGCACTCGCCGGCATCACCCTGCGGCTCGTCGACGAGCGCGGCACCTCCTCCAGATGCCCCGCGTGCCAGCACCGCGTCCGGAAACCGGCCGGGCGGACCATGACCTGCACCAACTGCCAGACCATCGGGCACCGTGACCTGTTCGCGGCCGCCAACATCGCTGCTCGCACCGTCATCGGAACGAGCGACGGATCTCACGCCACGGCGGCACCCATCGTGCCGACCGTGATAACGCACCGTCGAGCCGGACGGCATCTTCCTGGTGTCGGACCGTCCCGGCGTGACCCGCGCCGCCAACCGCCCCATCGTGGCGAGGCGACGGTACAAGGGTCGGTTGGCCGGCTGAGGCCCGCCCCACCATCTACTACGGTGACGGGGAGTCGCTCGACCGCCTCACGCGGCGAGGAATCGCGACACGCTCACCAACTTGGTGAGACTTCGCGGTCACAGCACTAGACGATTTCGGAGGGACCATGGCGACAGCAGCGCCCAGGCCGGGGACGCCGGTCGGCCTCGCTCTGGTCCGTGACGCCGAGGTCCTCGGCGCGGAGCCGTTCTTCCACGAGTTCATCGCCGGCATCGAGCGCATCCTGGTGCCGTTGGGTGTGCCGGTACTGCTGCAGGTCGTCGCCACCGTCGCCCAGGCCGCCGACCGGATGCGCGCCTGGGCCCAGCACGGCGTGGTCCAGGGCATGATCCTCATCGACCTGCTGCCCGACGACGAACGCGTCGCGCTGGTCCGCCGGCTGCGCATGCCGACGGTCGTCATCGGCGACCCGGTCACGGCCGGCGGCCTGCCGACGGTGTGGACCCAGGATGACGTGGCGATGCGCGACGTGGTGTCGGCCCTCGTCGCCGGCGGCCACGAGCACCTGGGCCACGTCGGCGGCCCGGCCCAGATGGCGCACACGATCATCCGCCGCCGCACCTTCGAGACGGCCGCCGCATCGCTCGGCGCTCGCACGACGTCCTTCGAGGGCGACTACTCGGAGGCCGCCGGCGTCCGCGCGGTGGCCGACCTGGCCGCCCTGGCCCGCCGCCCCACGGCCCTGGTCTTCGACAACGACGTGATGGCCCTGGGCGCCCTGCACCAGGCGGCCCGCCTGGGCCTGGCGGTGCCGGACGACCTGTCCCTGGTCGCGTGGGACGACTCGGCGCTGTGCCAGCTGGCCGCTCCCCCGCTGACGGCGGTGAGCCACGACGTCCAGGAGCTCGGCGAGCTGGTCGGCCACACCCTCGCGGACGCCCTGGCGGGCGCACCGACTGGCGTGGTCAACGCCCCACCGGCCCGCCTGACGATCCGCGGCTCCAGCCGCTAACTCACCAGAGCCTCCAGCCCAGCCACCGCCGCACCTGGGCCGGAGGCGCGGGCACGGGGTTTGGGGCGCGGCAGTGCCTGGGCTGACGGCGCAGGCTCAGGCTCGGGGCTCAGGCTCGGGGCTCAGGCTCGGGGCTCAGGCGCGCGGCGCGGGCTGAAGTCGCGGGCTGAAGTCGCGGGGCGCAGGCCGCGGGGTGCAGGCGTGGGGCGCAGGCGCGCGGCGCAGGCCGCGGCTGGAGGCGCGGGCTGGAGGCGCGGGCTGGAGGCGCGGGCTGGAGGCGCGGGCTGGAGGCGCGGGCTGGAGGCGTCGAGCCCAACTCCGCACTACCCGGCTGCCGACACAACGCCGCCTTAGGCTCGTCGCGACCAGCTCTTTCATAGATTACTAATCTTTGTTATTGACTTCAGCAAAACGGTCGAGGAAGCTGTCAGGCGAGCAAGGGCCGACAGCGAAGGCACGAGCGAGCAACACCCGAACCAGGCACCGAACAAGCCAGCACCGCCGAGAGCAAGCCAGCGGCACCGCCGATGCAGGCGGCGCCCGAAAGCAAGCTGCGCCAACGGCAGAACACCGCCAAGCAGAGCGCCCCGTGCACCCCCGCGGCGCGCCGTCCCGGGTCACACCCTGCCCGGATCACGCCCCACATGCACCAGCGTCGATCGCCCGTGATCGGCGCCGCCGCATGCTGCCCTGCCCCTGACACCACCACGCGAAGAAGTTGAGGAAGACCTATGGACCACCGCACCAGGCCGCGGTCCTTGCGTACCGTGGCCGCCTTCGTTGTCAGCGCCCTCGCACTCGCCCCCGCCCTCGTCGCCTGCGGCGGCGACGACGGCGCGGCGAGCAGCGACTCCATCGACGTCGTCACCCGCTGGTCGGCCGGCAACTCGGCCGCCGCCGCCCAGAACCGGGTCTTCCAGGCGTTCACCGCCGAGACCGGGATCAAGGTCAACGTCACCGAGGGGCTCGAGACCATCGACGACCAGGTCGAGAACGCCGTCGCGGCCGGCAAGTCGCCCGACGTCGTCATCGTCAACCTGTTCGACAAGACCCTCGGCTGGCTCGACGCCGGCGTCACCGTGCCCGCCGACCAGTACGTCAAGGACTGGGGACTGGACGGCAAGCTCAAGCCCGCGGCGCTGGACGAGTGGCGGGTCGGCGGGGCCGCCGGCGGCCAGCTGCAGGGGCTGCCGTTCTCCGGGTTCAGCTGGCCGCTCTGGTACAACAGCGACCTGCTCAAGCAGGCCGGCGTCGACAAGATCCCGGCGACGACCGACGAGCTCATCGCCGCGGCGGGCAAGCTGCGCGCCGCGAACATCGGGCCGCTCGTGGTCGGCGGCAACGACTGGACCGGGCAGAAGCTCTTCTACCAGATCGCCCAGTCGTACACCGACGCCAAGACCATGCAGCAGGTCATGCAGAAGGGCGGCTACTGCAGTACTGAGAAGGTCCTCGACGGCATCAAGCTGTTCACCCAGCTGCGCGACGCGGGCGTGTTCGTCGACAACGCCGCCGGGCTCATCGCCGACGGCATGTACGCCGCGTACTACTCGGGCAAGGCCGCGATCATGCCGGCCGGCTCGTGGGCGTACACCGAGTCGACGGCGGCGGGCACCGGCATCGACAAGCGCACGACGCTGGGCGGCTTCCCCGTGCCGAGCGGCTCGACGTTCAAGAAGCCGGTGGCGTACCGCGGCTTCACGGGCGTCGGCTTCATGATCACCAAGCGGGGCGCCGAGCCGGGCCGGATCGACAACGTGCGCAAGCTGGTGACGAAGTTCTACGCCGACACGGCGGTCGGCGACTTCGTCAAGGACTCCGGCATCCTGCCGCCGACCACGGGTGACTTCGCCTCGTACGCCACCAACCCGCTGCTGTCGCAGTCGCTCGGCCTCGACAGCACCGTGGACTACGCCGTGCTGCCCGACGTCTGGATCGGCGCCGCGTCGGACCGGATCATCCAGGTCCTGACGGGCGCCTACGGCAAGTCGACGCCGCAGCAGATCTGCGCCGGCCTCGACACAGCAACCAAGGGCTGACACCGAAGAAGCGGGGGCCGCACGACACGCGGCCCCCGCAACAGCGAAGGAAAACGATGTCATCCACCAGCACCCTCGCCCGCCCCGCCGCAACACGATCGCCCGCCAGAAGGCGAAGACACCACCCGTCCCGCGTCCTGTGGCTGACCGTCCCGTCCCTGGTGTGGTTCGCCGTCTTCGCCGTCGGCCCGCTCGCCGCGATGTTCGTCATCGCCACCCTGCGGTGGAAGGGCCTGCTGTACGAGCCCCAGTACACCGGCACCGAGAACCTCCGCAAGGTCTTCGCCGACCCGGTGTTCTACGACGCCGTGCGCAACAGCGCCGTCCAGGTCGCCGTCGTCATCCCGGTGATGATCCCGCTCGCGTTCATGCTGGGGTACCACCTGCACACCAGGCCCCGCGGCTACCGCGTGCTGTCGGTGCTGTACTTCTCCCCCGGGCTCATCTCGATCTCCGTCACCGGCATGATCTTCTACGGCGTGCTGTCCCCGGACGGCGGCGTGAACGGCGCGCTGCGCGCGGCCGGGCTCGACGCGCTGGTCACGCCGTGGCTCGCCGACCCGGCCACGGCGCTGCCGAGCCTCATCGCCATCGATCTCTGGCGCGGTGTCGGCTGGACCGCGGTGCTGTTCGCCGCCCGCCTGGCCAGCCTGCCGGCCGACGTGATCGAGGCGGCCCGCATCGACGGCGCCGGGCGCCTGCGGGTCATGTGGCAGATCGCGTTCCCGATGGTCAAGGACTACGTGCGAACGCTCACGATGCTGCAGTACCTCTGGACGCTCTTCACCTCGGCCGCCCTCATCCTGCTGCTGACCAAGGGCGGGCCCGGCACGTCGTCGACGACGCTGTCGTACCTGGTGTACGCGAAGGCGTTCGCCCAGCGCGACCTCGGCTACAGCCAGGTGGTCGGCGTCGTCCTGCTCGTCCTCGGCATCGCCGGGATGGCCCTCATCCGCACCCTGCTGCGCAGTTCTCTGGAGCACAACCGATGACCGCCCACCGTCAGCGACACCCCGTCGCGACCATCCTGTCCTGGCTGTACGCGCTGCTGCTCGCCGCGCCGCTGTACTACCTCGCCGTGAGCGCCCTCAAGACCAACATCGAGATCTTCACCCGGCCGTTCGCGCTGCCGTCGCGCTGGCTGTGGGGCAACTTCGCCACCGCCTGGCGCTCCGCCGGGCTCGGGCAGGCGCTGGTCAACTCGCTGCTCGTCTCCGCCGTCGCGATCGCGCTGACGCTGACGCTCGCGGTACCGGCGGCGTATGCCCTCGCCCGTCAGGACAACCGCCTCGCGCGGGTCATCACCGGCGCGTTCTCCGCCGGGTTCCTGATCCCGCCGTTCGCGGCGCTGATCCCGACGGTCGTGCTGGCCATCAAGCTCGACCTGTTCTACACGCGCGAGTTCCAGATGCTGTTCCTGCCGGCCAGCGCACTGCCGCTCTCGGTACTGCTGCTGACCCAGTTCATGAAGACGGTGCCGCCGGCGCTGGTGGAGTCGGCCGCCCTCGACGGCGCCGGGCACTGGCGGCTGCTCGGCAGCGTGTACCTGCCCATCGCGATGCCCGGAGTGCTCAGCGTGACGATCCTGCAACTGCTCACCTTCTGGAACGAGTACCTGTTCTCCCTGACCATCACCGGCACCGCGCCGGGCGTGCGCACCGTGCAGGTGGCGCTGCCGACGCTCGTCTCCGACGCCACCAACTTCGGCGTGCTCACCGCCGGCACCGTGCTCACGCTGCTGCCGGTCTACGTCGCGTACGCCATCGCCAGCCGCCGCATGCAGGAGGCGCTCACCGCCGGGGCGGTCAAGGGATGACGCTCACCACGCAGGCGACGACCGCCACCGCCACCCGCCTCGACCTCGGCGGCGAGTGGGAGCTCATCTGGGCCGGCGGCCCGCCCGACGCTCCCCCGGCCGTCCGCGGCGCCGCCGTCCCCGCCGAGGTGCCCGGCGAGGTCCACACCGCGCTGCTGGCCGCGGGCCTGATCCCCGACCCCGACAGCGGATGGGGCGAGCTCGCCCAGTCGTGGGTCGGTCATTCCCATTGGGTGTACCGCCGCAGCGTGCACTGGCAGCCGGTGCCCGGGACGCGGACCGACCTCGTCGCCGACGGCCTGGACACCATCGCGGACGTGTTCGTCAACGGGCGGCTGGTCGGCGCCGCCCGGGACCAGCACCTCGCGTACCGGTGGCCGGTCGACGAGGCGCTGCGGCCGGGCGACAACGTGGTCGAGGTGCGCTTCGCCCCGGCCTGGGAGGCCGCCCGCGAGCACGAGCACGCGCACGGCCCGCTGCCGAGCCCGTACGACGAGCCCTACGCCCACGTGCGCAAGGCGGCCGCGAACTTCGGCTGGGACTGGGGACCGCACTTCGTCACCGCCGGCATCTGGCGCGGCATCCGCCTCGAGTCGTACACCGGCCGCATCGAGCACGTCCGGCCGCTCGTCCGGCTCGACCCCGCCCACACGGTCGCCCACGTGACCGCACACGTGCGGGTCGACGCGCCCGCCGGCGCGCGGGTGCGGGCCGAGCTGACCGACCCGGCCGACGGGACCGCCGCGGCGGGCACGGGGGTCGTCACCGGCGACGAGGTGGCCATCACGCTGTTCGTCGTCAACCCCGAGCTGTGGTGGCCGGTCGGCCTCGGCGGCCAGCCCCGGTACCGGCTGCGGATCGAGCTCGACCACGGCGGTACCACACTGGACACCACCACCGTCCACATCGGACTGCGGTCCGTCGCGGTCGACGAGTCGCCGGACGCCGCCGGCACCCGCTGGACGCTCGTCGTCAACGGCCGCCCGGTGAAGGTCCGCGGGTACAACTGGATCCCCGACGACACCCTCGCGGGCCGCGCCACGCCGGCGCGGGTCGCGGCCCGGATCGACCAGGCCGTCGCCGGCAACGCCAACCTGCTGCGCGTCTGGGGCGGCGGGCACTTCGCCACCGAGGAGTTCCTCGACGTCTGCGACGAGCGCGGCGTGCTCGTCTGGCACGACTTCCTCTTCGCCTGCGCCGCGTACTGCGAG
>NZ_JAHYSG010000180.1 GCF_022095675.1 Dactylosporangium sp. AC04546
CGAAGTGCCCTGGCCGGTCGCGGGCCTCGCGTAGCAGCCGCCGGCCGGCAGTGATCCGGCCCTGCAGCGCTGGGAAAACTCGTGCGGCCGCGATCCGGATCCCAGACGATGAGCTCCCCGTTATCTTTAGTTGGTCGTGACAGCAGGGGTGGTTACCTGCGGTGCTGCGTCGCGGACATGTTCACCACGGCGCGTCACGACCGGTGAGCGAGTACTGGGCGGCGGGGTGCGCGTCGGGCTGCTGGTGTCGCAAGCGCGCAGGCGACTGGCGCGGGTGGTGGCGATTGCGCGGCCCGAGACCGAGGACTGCTGACCACTTGCACTTGTGCTAGGCGCAGAGCTGGGCGTAGAGCGTGTCGTAGACCCACTGTCCCCAGCGATCTTGGAGCCAGTCTCGGTCGCGGACGAACAGCAGATACAGCTCCGGACTTAGCAGGCCGAACAGCAGGTCGGCGGCGTGCTCGACCGACAGGTCGGCCTTGGCGCCGGGCTTGGCCACGAGGCTGCGCGCCGCGACGGTGTGGACTTCGAGGCGCGGATCGCCGTCCTGCGGCCACATGCCGGCCAGGCTCGGGTCCTGCGCGGCAGCGGCGCGTAGCACGTCCATGATCGGCGCGACCCGCTGGAGCACCTCGCAGGTGCCGCGCACGTATGCCCGCAAATGCGCCTCGGCGGTGTCGGTCGCGAGAGCGTCCAGGAACCAGGCCCGCTGCATCGTGGGGATCGGCTCGTCGTCGCCGGCGATGGTGATGTCAACCAGCTCCTTGAGCAGCGAGGGCTTGTTGCCGAAGGCGAAGTAGATGGTTTGCACTGCGACGCCGGCCCGCTCGGCGATGCCCTGCAGCGTCGTGGCCCCGTAGCCCTGATCGACGAACAGTTCGTACGCGGCCTGCAGGATCCGTTGCCGAGTCTGCCGCGACTTCTCGGCCTTCTTGCCGGTGCTCTTGACCAGTGGCATGGCTGTAGCGTAACACTAGAGTCGAACTCTAAAGACCAACTCTAGATACGAGGTACAGAGATGGCTCTCATCCGGACGACGCGGTTCACGGCCGACCCTGCGGACGCCGCCACCGTGCTGGAGCGGCGCGGCAACCTGCTCGCAGCGATCAGGGCGGCGTTCGGCGGTCCGACCGAGACCCGGCTGATCCGCGTCGACGAACGGACGTGGGTGGACATGTGGCGGTGGGACTCGCCCGAGACCCTGCAAGCGACCCTCGCCGGCGCGCCGAGCCTGCCGGAGGCCGCCGCGGCGTTCGCCGTCACCCGCGATGTCAGCGCGGAGCAGGGCGAGCTGGTCGACGAGGACGGCTGGACCCGATGACGAACTCGGGCCATCTGGCCGTCGAAGCGACGGGCCTGGTGAAGACGTTCGGCACGACCCGAGCCGTGAACGGTATCGACCTGAGCATCCCCGCGGGCTCGGTGTACGGGTTCCTCGGCCCTAACGGTGCTGGCAAGACAACCACGATCCGCATGCTGGCCACGCTGCTGCGCCCCGATGCGGGTAGCGCACGAGTGTTCGGCCACGATGTGGTCAGCCACGCCGCTGCGGTACGCGACCGGATCAGCCTCACCGGACAGTACGCCTCGCTCGACGACGGGCTCACCGCACGGGAGAACCTCGTCCTGCTCGGTCGGCTGCACGGCCACTCCCGCGCCGGTGCGGCAGCCCGGGCGGAGGAGCTGCTGAACGCTTTCTCACTGACCGAGACGGCCGACCGTCTGGTCAAGACGTACTCCGGTGGCATGCGGCGCCGGCTGGACATCGCCGCCGGCCTCATCGTCACGCCCGATCTGCTGTTCCTGGATGAGCCCACCACCGGGCTGGACCCGCGCAGCCGCAACGATGTGTGGAACCTGGTCCGGGTCCTCGTCGCCGAGGGCGCCACGGTCCTGTTGACCACCCAGTACCTCGACGAGGCGGACCAACTCGCCGACCGCATCGCCGTCATCGACCACGGCACCGTCATCGCCCAGGGCACCAGCAGCCAACTCAAGGCATCGGTGGGAGGTGGCGCCCTGCACGTCCGGCTGGCCGAACCTGACGACTGGGCCGCCGCTGAACGGGTGCTGACCCAGGCGTTGCACGGGCCTGTGGCGCACGGCCCCGATCCGGCCGCCGTGACCGCTCAGGTGTCGGCTAGCGGGCCGGCCGGCGCCGTGGCGGCAGCGCACGCGCTGGCCGAGCTGTCGCGGGCCCGGGTCGAGGTCACCGAATTCGCCCTCGGACAGCCCAGCCTGGACGAGGTGTTCCTCGCCCTGACTGGCCGTCTGGCCACTGCCGACGCCGCACCGAAGGGAAAGACTGAATGACCACGCTCGTCAGCGTCAGTGTCAGCGGCGCCGGGCGCTCCGGCGCGGTGCTCGCCACCCGCCCGCGGCCGCCCCGGCCCAGCACCCTGAGTGCCAGCCTGGCGTTCGCCCGGCGGGCCCTGCTGAAGATCAGGCGTACCCCCGTCCAGATCTTCGACATCGCCGTCCACCCGGTCGTGTTCACCCTGATGTTCACATATCTCTTCGGCGGCGCGGTCGGCGGATCGACCGGCAAGTACGTCGGCTACCTGGTCCCGGGGATCCTCGTGATGACCCTGCTGGTGACGACCGGCACCACCGGCGCCGCGCTCAGTGTCGACCTCGCCGACGGCGCGTTCGACCGGTACCGCACCCTGTCGATCCGACCCGCCGCCCCACTCATCGGGGCAATGCTCAGCGACGCCATACGGTACGTGCTCGCCTCGGCGGTGGTCGTGGGGCTCGGCCTTGCGCTGGGGTTCCGCCCGCACGGCAACGTCCTCGGTGTGGCGGCCGCGGTGCTGCTTGTCGTCGCCTTCGGCATCAGCCTGTCCTGGGTGTGGGCGACGCTGGCGCTGCTCATGAGGTCGCCCGGCGCCGTGCTCAGCGTGTCCCAGGCGCTGCTGTACCCGCTGTCGCTGTTCAGCAACATCTTCGTCGACCCGGCCACCCTGCCCGGATGGCTGCACGCCTTTGTCGATGTCAACCCGGTCACCCACCTGGTGACCGCTGGCCGAGAGTTGATGGCGGGCGGCGCTCCCGGCCCTCAGCTCGCCTGGATCCTGATCGCTTGCACGGTGCTGACGGTGGTCTTCGCGCCGCTATCGGTGCGCCTGCTCCGCACCAGATGACGACACACCGCGGTCGGAGGGTGCCGGCGGCACCCCTCGACCGCGACTCGAGGAGACAAGATGATCGACACGACAACCGCTAGGCAGCGCTGGTTGAGCGCCCTCTGGCCCTTCGTGCAAGCACACCTGCCACCGGCACCATCCCGCGTGCTGGAGATCGGATGCGGCCCGACCGGCGGCTTCGTCCCGGCCATGCGAGAACACGGCCATGACATTGTGGGCGTGGACCCGGCCGCACCGCTTGGGCCTGGCTACCACCAGACGGAGTTCGAAAACCACAAGCCGACCCGCCCGGTCGACGCGATCGTGGCCTGCACTGCACTGCACCATGTCAGCGACCTCGATCAGGTCCTCGACCGAGCCGCGGCGGCCCTCGCACCGGGCGGCGTGCTCATCGTCGTCGAGTGGGCGTACGAGAAGTTCGACGAGGCAACCGCACGATGGAGCTTCGACCGGCTGCCCAACAGCGGCGAGCACGGCTGGCTGCACAGCCACCGGGAGCTGTGGCTCGCATCTGGGCAACCCTGGCATACCTACCTCGATGCCTGGGCCCAACGAGAGGGCCTGCGCAGCGGCCACGCCATTGTCCAAGCGCTCCAGGCCCGGTTCCGCACCCGGCTGCTCACCGAGGCCCCCTATCTCTTCCCCGACCTGTACCCCAGTTCAGTAACCCATGAGCGGGCAGCCACACACCGCGGCGAGATCCAAGCCACCGGAATCCGTTACATCGGAGTCAAGCCATGACCTTCGCCGCGACTCCGATCGGGAGTGTCCACAATGCAAGGACGAACCCGCAGGACTCTGAACACTGGGGTGACACCGAGAGCCTGATCCTCATCGAGCCCCGCTCCGGCGACCTTACAAGTCCTAACAGAATGATCATTTGATGAGTCGGCGGTAGCAGATGATGGAGCAGGCCAGGTTCATGAACGCTTCGTGGATGTCGTCGCGGATTTCCCAGCGGATGCGCAGGCGGCGGAACCAGTGCAGGAGTGCGACGGTCTGCTCGACCACCCAGCGGTGAACGCCCAGGCCGGAGCCGTGTTCGACGCCGCGTCGGGCGAAGTGGGGTGTGATGCCTTTGTCGTGGACGTGGTCGCGGTGGATGTCGAAGTCGTAGGCCCGGTCGGCGTAGAGGCTGTCCGGGCGTCGGCGGGGCCGGCCGCGTTTGCCGCGCACCGGCGGGATGGCGTCGATCAACGCCATGAGTTGGGTGACGTCGTGGCGGTTGCCGCCGGTCAGGCTGACGGCGAGTGGGATGCCCGCGCCGTCGGTAATGACGTGGTGTTTCGAGCCGGCCCTGGCGCGGTCGACCGGGCCTTCCGATGAGCTCGGGCCGGTTTTGGGCAGCCCTTCAGGGCCCGTACGTGCGCGGCGTCGATCACCGCCTTGGACCAGTCGAGCTTGTCCGCGGCGCGCAGTTCGGCCAGCAGCACCTCGTGCAGGCGTTGCCACACGCCGGCCTCGTGCCACTCAGCGAGGCGCCGCCAGCAGGTCATCCCTGACCCGAACCCCAACTCCTGCGGCAGGAACTCCCACGGGATTGCTGTGTACAGCACGAACAGAATCCCGCACAGCACCTGCCGGTCCGGTACCCGTTTCCGCCCGGGGTTGCGCAACCGCCGCGGGTGCTGGGGCAACAGCGGCTCGATCCGCTCCCACAACCCGTCCGGCACGATCCACGGTGGCTGCTCGCCCTTCCGCACGGTCGACACTGTAGATCATCGTCCACAAAGGACGAAAGTCCCTAGATCATTCTGTTAGGAGTTGTAAGGCGCATGTGAAGTCGTCGTCCCGCACGATGTCGTCGCGCCAGCGTGGAAGTCGCTGCCCGCGTGCTCGCTTCCGAAGAGCCGTGGCTCTTGCGCTGGCAGCAGCACGGTTAGCGTTCACGCGGACCGCGAGACTCGGACCGTGATGTAGCGGGCCGGCCGGCCCCGGACCGTATGGGGTCTAGGGTCGGCCGGCTGCGGGGTGCTACGAGGCGTACACCTCGAACTCGGAGATCTGGCCCGCGGGCCAGCCGGTGTTCGCGGTGATGGTCAGTCGCAGGTACCGCCGTGTCGTGGCGGGGAAGGTGATCGTCACCGTGTTGGCGGTGGCCGGGTTGAAGGTGTAGCCCGCCGACCCCACGATCGTGGTGTACGACGAGCCGTCGGTCGAGCCGAGCACCGACAGCGTCTGGGTACGGCTCTCCCAGCCTGCCGGCAGCTTCAGCACCACCCGCGAGATGCTCACCGACGAGCCGAGGTCGACGGTGAGCGACTGCGGGAAGGCGTTGTTCGCGCTCTCCCAGTACGTGGCCGCGTTGCCGTCGACCGTGTTGGTGGCGACGTACACCTGTTGCACGCTGGTCGCGGTGACGGGCCGTCCGGCCGCCAGGTTCGTCGTGGCGGACGTGCCGGTGCCGGACAGGGCCACGGTGTGCGGGCTGCCGGTCGCGTTCGACCCGACCGAGAGCGTGCCGGCACGGGAGCCGGTCGCGGTCGGCGTGAAGGTGACGTTGACCGTGCAGGAGGCGCCCGCGGCCAGCGTCGATCCGCAGTTGTTGGTCTGCGCGAAGTCGCCGCTGATGGTGACGCCGGTGAGCGTCGCCGTGCCGGTGCCGGTGTTGGTGACGGTCACCGGCGACGCCGGGCTGGTCGATCCGACCGTCCGGCTACCGAAGGCGAGGCTGCTGGGAGAGACCGCCAGCGCCGGCCCCGTGGTACCGCCGTCGGCGTACGCCTCGAACTCGGAGATCTGCGCGGCGGGCCAGCCGGTGTTGGCGGTGATGGTCAGCCGCAGGTATCGCCGGGCGCCGGCCGGCAGGTTGATGGTCACCGTGTTGGCGGTGGCCGGGTCGAAGGTGTAGCCGGCTGAGCCGACGATCGTGGTGTACGACGAGCCGTCGGTTGAGCCGAGTACCGACAGGGTCTGTGTCCGGCTGCCCCAGCTCGCCGGCAGCTTGAGCACCACGCGGCCGACGGTGAGGGCGGAGCCGAGGTCGACGGTGAACGACTGCGGGAAGGCGTTGTTCGCGCTCTCCCAGTACGTCGACTGGTTGCCGTCGACCGCGTTACTCGCGACGAACGACTGGTTCGTGCTCGTCGCGGTCGCCGACCGGCCCGCGGCGAGGTTGCCGGACGGGTTGGCGCCGGTGCCGGTGAGCGCCACGGTCAGCGGGCTGCCGGGCGCGGACGAGGCGACGGCCAGCGAGCCGCCGCGCACGCCGGTGGCGGTCGGCCGGAAGGTGACGTTGACCGTGCAGGAGGCGCCCGCGGCCAGCGTCGACCCGCAGGTGTTGGTCTGCGCGAAGTCGCCGCTGATGGTGACGCCGGTGACCGTCACCGCCGCCGATCCGGTGTTGCGTACCGTCACCGTGCGGGCGGCGCTGGTGGTGTTGACGTTCTGGGCA
Source organism: Dactylosporangium sp. AC04546 (assembly GCF_022095675.1). Taxonomy (GTDB): domain Bacteria; phylum Actinomycetota; class Actinomycetes; order Mycobacteriales; family Micromonosporaceae; genus Dactylosporangium. The sequence continues at coordinate 6,541 of NZ_JAHYSG010000180.1, forward strand.
CCGAAGTCGAGGCTGCCCGGGTCGGCGACCAGCCCGCCGCCACCGCGGCGCCGCTCGAATTCGGCCGTCCAGTACGCGGTCCGGTCGAGGTACGCCGTCTCCGCCGCGGCCCCGGTGAGGCCGTACGCGCCGGAGTAGGTCTGGTAGTTCAGCCCGGCCGGTGGGCTGCTGCGGGCCGGCTCGATCGTCGACCCCTCGTGCCACTCGTTGAACGAGGTGATCGAGACCCACGTCGGCAGCCCGCCCTTGGTCGGGTCGAGCGCGTTGGTCCAGACCTGGTCGTACGTGGCGCCGTTGTTGCGGGCCAGGGTGGGTGTGGTGTTGCCCGGCACCGCCCGGTCGTCGAGGTAGCCGGGGCCGATCGAGGGCGCCCAGACCAGGCCGTGGGACTGGGCGTACTCGCCAGCCGCCTCCCAGCCGGGCGCGGTGGCGGCGGCGATCGCGTCGTAGGTGTACATCCCGGAGAAGTTCGCGATCTTCGTCGTGTCCGTGGTCTGCGCAAGGATGATGTTGCTGGCGTTGACCTGGGCGAGCGCCGACCAGTCGGTGATGTTCAGGCTCTCGAAGATGTAGAACGCCGGGCGGTTGCCCCGATCCGCCGCCCGGTAGAAGGCCGGGTGGCTGCCGTAGCGGCTGTTGATGTAGTTGATGTCCGCCACCGTCGAGGCGGCGGTCCGCCCGGTGTACGGCTCCAGGTGCCAGGCGACCTTGATGCCCTGCGCCTGGGCCGCGTTGAGCACGCCCGTGACGAGATTGTCCTCGTACGAGCCCTGTCCCCACCAGCTGTAGACGATGACGCCGGCGCCGGACTGCTTGATCCAGGTCATGTGCTGCGCCACGGCGCCGGCGAAGTCACCGGAGTCGTACGCGCCGAGGGTCGGGTAGTAGTCGGCGCCGACGTCGTTCGGCGGGGTGTGCCCGCCCTGCTGCCAGTGCCGGTAGCTGCCGTTGACCGTCGGGCTGCCGTACCACGGGTAGTAGAAGAGGTGCACGTTCGGTGACTGGGTCGACGGTGGCGGGTTGTTCGGGCCGACGCCGGGGCCGACGAAGTCGATCCAGTTGACGTTGAGCAGCCCGCCGGTCGCGCCGCCGGTCGGCCGGGCGACGAAGTACAGCGGCTGGCTCACTGTGCTCGCGGCCAGCGTCACGGGCACGTCGGTGTAGGTCTGCCAGCCGCCCGTCCCCGGCACGGTGGCCGAGCCGACCATCGTCCCGGTGGGCGAGCCGGCGCGCACCTCGACCACGGCGCCCGGGCCACCGGACGCGGCCCGCAGCCGCAGCGACTGGATGCCGGTCAGGTTGGTCGGGTTGAGCGACCACCAGTCGCCGTCCTCGATGAAGCCGATGTTCTGGAAGCCGCCCTGCGGGTCGCCGGTCGTCTCCCGCTGGACGCCCGGGTCGCCGCCGGTCGGAGCGCCGGCGACCCGACCGGTCGCGCTGAAGTACTCGGCCTGCTTGCGCTTCGGCTGCAGCTGAACCTGCGACCGCCCGGTCAGCGCGGCCGCGCCGCCGGCCCCGCCCCGGTCGGTGTAGCTCGCCTCGAGGACGGCGAAGAGGTTCGCGTCGGCGCCGTGCCCGCTGTCCAGCGAGGTCTGGATGCTGCCCGAGCAGCCCGTCTGCTGCTGCAGCGGGTGCGCGTGCTCGTCGTGGCCGAGCAGGTACTGCAGCACCACCCGGGAACAGTCGATGGTGCCGTCCTCCGGATCGGTGACCGTGATCGTGTAGTTGATCTGCGCGCCCCAGTCGAAGAACCCGCCGTTCGGCGGCAGGTTCAGCGTCACCGTCGGAGCGGTGTTGCCGACCGTGATGGGCACGTTGGCCACGCCGGTGCGACCACCCGGGTCACGCACAGTGAGCTGGGCGGTGTAGTTGCCGTTCGCGGTGTACGTGTGGCTCGGGTTCGCCTGGGTCGAGGTGCCGCCGTCACCGAACGTCCAGGCGTAGGTGATCGGCTGTCCGGCGGGGTCGCGGGAGCCGGTGCTGTCGAACTGGACGGTCAGCGGCGCCACGCCGCTGGTCGGCCGTCCTGTCGCCGCGGCGACCGGCGCCGCGTCCACGGTGCGGTAGTCGATCCGGTAGACGCCGGAGTCGTCGTTGTTGCCGCCGAAGCCGCTGCCCCACTCGATCAGGTACAGCGCGCCGTCGGGGCCGAAGTCGAAGTCCATCGGGCGGGTGAAGGACATCCCGTTGAGCAGTTGGTTGATGTCGACGAGGCTATTGCCGTCCGTGCCGACCTGCATCGTGTACATCTTGGACTGGTTCCACTCGCCGAAGAGAGCCTTGCCGTCGAAGTACGCGGGCCATTTGCGATCGGAGGCCAGCCCGGCGTTGTACCGGTACACGGGGCCGCCCATCGGCGCGCCGCCGCCGCCGATCTCCGGGAACAGTGGGTTGCCGTCGTAGTCGTAGTCGACGGTCGCCGCGATGGCCGGCGGGAGGTTGGTCAGGCCGGTGTTGTTGGGCGAGTTGTTGACCGGCGCGGCGCAGTTGAAGGCCGGGCCGCTCGGGCCGGACGGGAACGTGAAGTCCCGGTAGGCGTAGTTGTTGCCGACGCAGTACGGCCAGCCGTAGTTGCCGGGCTGCCCGACGATGTTCCATTCCACGGTGTTGCCGGGTCCGCGGTTCGGGTCGGCCGCGCCGGCGTCCGGCCCGTAGTCGGCCACGTAGAGGACGTTCGTCTTCGGGTCGACACCGATGCGGAACGGGTTGCGGAAGCCCATCGCGTAGATCTCCGGACGGGTCTGCGCGGTGCCGGCCGCGAAGAGGTTGCCCGCCGGTACCGTGTAGGTCCCGTTCGTCTCCGGGTGGATGCGCAGCACCTTGCCGCGCAGGTCGTTGGTGTTGGCGGCGGAGCGCTGTGCGTCGTAGTCCTGCCGGCCTGACCGCTCGTCGATCGGGCTGTAGCCGCTCGACTCGAACGGGTTGGTGTTGTCGCCGGTGGCAAGGTAGAGGTTGCCGGCGCTGTCGAAGGTCATCGAGCCGCCCTCGTGGCAACACGTGTTGCGCTGGGTGTCGACCTGCAGCACGACCCGCTCGCTGGCGAGGTCGAGCGTGTCGCCGTTGACCGTGAAGCGGGAGAGGACGTTGCGGGGCGCCCCGGTCGCGGGCGAGTAGTAGAGGTACACCCAATGGTTGGTGGCGAAGTTCGGGTCCAGCGTCATGCCGAGCAGCCCGTCCTCGTTGCCGGTGAAGACGCTGAGCGTGCCGGCGTTGACCGTGGTCTGGGTGTCCGGCTTGATGACCCGCACCCGGCCGTCCCGCTCGATGTAGAACACCCGGCCGTCGGGCGCGACATCGAGCTCCATCGGGTTGTTCGTGTTGCTGTCCAGGGGTACTTTCTGGAAGTTGCTGGTCTTCGACGCGCCGCAGTCGGCGGCCACCACGCCAGCAGCGGTCTGGATGCCGCCGAGCAGGTGCGCGCGGAACTGGGTGTCGGAGTACGACGCGATCGTGTGGCCGCCGCCCGTGTACCAGGCTCGGCCGCCGTCGTAGTTCTGGCACCATGCCGTCGGATGGTCGGCGCCCATCGCGCCCTCGCCCGGCGTGTATGAGGTCTCGTCGAGGCTGGCGAGGACGTGCACCGCGGCGCGCGGGTTGGTCCGGAAGTTGTACCACTCGTCGAAGCGGGACCACTTGGCCGGCAGCGACGCGGTGGAGGCGTGCGCCGGGTCCTCGACCTTCACGGTGGCCTGCTGCTCCGCCGGGTGCGCCGAGAAGTACGCCCCGACCAGCCCGCCGTACCAGGCCCAGTCGTACTCGGTGTCGGAGGCGGAGTGGATGCCGACGTACCCGCCGCCGGCGCGGATGTAGCGCTCGAAGGCGGCCTGCTGGGTCGCGTCGAGGACGTCGCCGGTGGTGGAGAGCCAGACGACGGCGCGGTACCGGGCCAGGTTGGTGTCGGTGAAGGCGCCCGCGTCCTCGGTGGCGTCGACGGTGAAGTCGTTCGCCGCGCCGAGTTGCTGGATCGCCGTGATGCCGGCGGGGATCGAGTCGTGCCGGAAGCCCGCGGTCTTCGAGAAGACCAGGATCGAGTATGACGCCGCGGCGGCCGGGGCGGCGGAGGCGGCGACGACGGCTGTGGCGAAGGCGGTGGCGAGTGCCGTGACGGCGGCCATCAGCCGGAACGGCCGGTGTCGGGGTGATCGGGGCGGGTGCTGGAAGGCGAACATGCCGGTCTCCTTCCCGGGGGTCCGGGATCGGGGGCGCGACGGGTTGGCGGAGCCGTGGCGCCGTGGTGGGCAGGCGGTCGGGTCCTCGCCGACGGACCGACAGCTGGCTTCGCTGGCGTGCGGGTTGGCGGTATGTCGCACGTTGGCCGATAGATTAGCGCTGATTCCCGCAAGAAGCCATTTAGGCATGGAAAAATTTCTACAGATCGGCGTCAGATCCCCGGGCGCCGCTTCGCCGCACCGCTGCTCCGACGACGAAGCCCTGAGCAGCGCAATCGTGGTCAGGGCTGCGATCTCGTGACAGGGTCTACCGCTCGGATGTCGCCAGCCTGACCGGCCGGCGGCGCGCGATACCGCCTCGGGGTGCCCCAGGATCTGGATGGGAGGAGCGGCAGCGGCCACTTCGGGCACCTGGAACAGCCGCACCGCTTCGCGGAGGCGGTCAGCCGCTTCGTCCACCGCACGATCCGCTGAGGACGGCGCCGTTACTCAGCCCGTCGCGCCCGCCGACGGATCGCTGCGCGGCGTCGGCCAGGCCCGCCGGAGCTGGTCGTCGTTCATCGGCGCGCCCGGTGCGTCGGCGCGTTGCAGACCGAAACCGATGAGCAGGGCGTCCGCGTAGCGGCGCCAGGCATCGGGCGCGATCCCGCGGGTGCGGTCGGCCACGGCACCGGCGATGAACAGGAAGTTGTAGACGTCGGCGCTGGCGAAGTCGTCGCGGACCGCGCCCGCGGCGACCGCCCGCGCCACGAGCTCGTCCACCGCTCGGCCGAGATCGTCGCGCATCCGCCCGATCGGACCGGTCTCGACGCTCGCGCCGGCGAGGATGTCCTCAAGTGCCCGGTCCCGGGCGCGCCATGCCGCGGCCTCGAGCAGGTAGCGGCGCAGCGCCCGGCCGGCGTCCGGTTCCTGTGCGGCCGCCGCGGCCAGCTGCTGGAACGCGCTGAAGCGCTCCGTGAACAACGCGTCGATCAGCGCCTGGAGGTCGGGGAAGCGCCGATACACGGTCGCGACGCCGACGCCGGCTTCGCGGGCGATCTCGTTGAGGGTGACGCTCAGGCCGCGCTCGGCGAGCATCCGGTCCGCCGTGTCGAGGATGAGCCGGCGGTTGCGCTCCGCGTCGGCGCGCAGTGGTCGTTCGCGGCTCCCGGTCACACCGCAACATTCTGCCCCACCGCCACGCCGCGCCGGTCCTTGACCACCAGCAACGCGCCCGTCACGAGACCCCAAAGCAGCCAGGAGTAGACGCCACCGCGCTCGAACAGCCCGGCCGTGTCCGCCGACAGGTTGACCAGCGCCTCGCTCGCGATGCCCAGGACGCCCACGGCGATGCTGAAGCGCCGATACGCCGTCGGCAGTCCCAGGTCGCGCCACGCACCCGCGAGGATTGCCACCGTGTTCGCGCACAGGATGCCGACCGCCGCCGCCGCGATGTGGATGACCAGGCCGGCGTCAGGGCCGTTCGGCGACCCGTGGAACAGCCCGACCAGCACGAACGCCACGCCGTGGGTCAGGGCGAGCGCGACGAGGATCCGGCGCCGGCGTCCGTAGGTGAGGCGCGACAGGAGGACGACGCCGAGCGCGAAAAGGATGCCCTGCCCGATGAAGGAGGCATTCATCAACGAGCGCAACGGCGAGCAGATGACGCGGCCCTGATACTGCGTGCCACAGTCCGGCACCCCCAGGTCGCTGATGAAGTTCGTGGCGTAGCTGTATGACGGATCGGTCCAGGCAGCGGCGGTGACCGCCTCGGCAACGACCCATTGCACCGCGTTCACGATCAAGACGATCGATCCGAGCAAGAGCCAACCCCTGCGCGACATCCGCACTCCTCAAACGTTCAGACCACCATCGGCCTCAGCACGGTACCATAAACGGATAATATCTATCCACTTAGCCCGGCTGGCGTGTGCGCTGTTCGACAGGCGCCCAGGATCGGCGCTCCGAAAGCGATTCGTGCCGGGGGATCGGCTTCGACTGGTCGCGGCATCCCCAGCCGGCATCCGCTCCGCGTTGGGCTTGAAGTCGCCCCGTCGGTCCATGTCTGCCGGGAGCGCGGACTCCAGTTCGGTGAACCGGCCGCTGCCACCATTGTTGACCGAGTCGACCCGTGAGACGCACCTGCTGGAGCTGCTCAAGGAGGCTGCCGCAGCCTGCCAGCAGCGTGGCGGGCGGCTCGTGCTGCTGGTGGACGGGCTGGACGAGGATCGCGGCGGGCGCGAGGGCCCGGACAGGCACAGCATCGCCGCGCTGCTGCCGGCGAGGCCGCCGGCGGGGATGCGGGTCATCGTCGCGGGCCGCCCACATCCGCCGGTTCCCGGGGACGTTCCTCCGCACAATCCGCTGCGCGACGACGCAGTCGTCCGGCCGTTGACAGCGTCGCCGCAGGCGCGGGCGATCCGCGAGGAAATGGAACGCGATCTCGCAAGACTGCTGCACAGCACGGCCGGGCCCGCGTAGGGAGAAAGCAGCAGTATCGGTCCGTGTCAGGCCGCTGTGGCCAGGCCGAGGATGGTGCCCGAATGTGTCAGCTGCAGGACGACAGCGCCTGGGCGACGGTCTCGACCCAGGTGCCGACGAGGCTGAGTGACTGCCCCGCCACCTAGCGGCGGAAGTTCGGCACGCTGAGCGCGGCGAACATCGCTGACGACGCGGCGCCTGTCCCTGCACCGCCCGATCCCGGCGATGCGGATCCGCCGCTCATAGCAGGCTCCAATTGACTCGTGAGGGTGGCGAGTCATCCCGGGTCACCGCGCCGGCCTCGCTATCAGTCCCTACCTCGGCCCGTGCAATACCCAGCCGCGCCTTCGGCACAAGCCGGACAGCGAGCCCGGCGCGCAAGCTCCCCGGCTCGTGCGCCCGGCGGCACTTTCGGAGGAACAGCACCCCGCGATGGTGAACCGTTGCGCCACCAGTCGGACGGAGGATGTCAGCGTTGCGGGTGCCGGAAACCCTCATCCGGGCAGCTCAGGCGGCATGCTCGTATTCGTGGAGGAGCCCGCCCAGCCGGTCGTTTCGGCGGATGACCATCTGCTCGACCGTAGCCGGATCGGTGATCGGGTCCGGGAGCGGGCGTAGTGGCCTGGCGTTGGAGATGCCGCGATGGGGTCGATGCGCGTTGAAGTGGCGCTCGTATTCGCGCAGGGCGTGCAGGAGGTGCGCCTGGTTCCAGATAAGCGTGCGATCGAGCAGCTCATGTCGGCAGGACTGGATCCACCGTTCCATGATCGAGTTCATTCGCGGGACCCGGACGCCGCTGAGCACGACCGTGATGCCGGTGTCGGCGAGGATGGCGTCGAACAGGGGCGGGTACTTGCCGTCGCGATCGCGGAGAAGGTACTTCACGCGGCATCCTGCGTCTTCGATGTCCATGGCGAGGTTGCGGGCGGCCTGGGTCACCCACGCTGCGCTGGGGTGGGTGGTGGCGCCGAGGATACGCACCCGGCGGGTGGCATGCTCGATGACGGCCAGGACGTAGAGTCTGGCGCCGGTGAGGGTGGAGGTTTCGAAGAAGTCCGCGGCGATGATGGCCTGGGCTTGGGAGCGCAGGAACGCCGACCAGGTCTGCGATGTCCTGTCGGGTGCCGGGTCGATGCCGGCGTCCTTGAGCATCTCCCAGACGGTTGAGGCGGCGACCTTGATGCCCAGCACGAGCAGTTCGCCGTGGATTCTTCGGTATCCCCAGGAGTTGTTCTCGCGGGCCAGCCGCAGCACTAGGACGCGAATGGAGCGGACGGTGGGTGGTCGCCCGACCCGTTTGGGGCGGGAGATCATCGCGTGTCGGCGGGTGATCAGGTCGCGGTGCCAGCGCAGCACGGTCTCGGGACGCACCAGCAGTCGGATGCGGCCCAGGACCTGGCGAGGCAGCCGGTGCAACAGCGCGGCGAGAAACGCGCGGTCAGCGCGGGTGAACCGGATCTTCTCGCCGTGCAGCTGCCGTTCGAGGACCTTGATCTGATGCCGAGGGCCAGGATTTCGGTGTCCTTGTCCCGGTCACTCATGGGGCAGCAGCCGTAGCATTGCGAGCGCGTTCGTCACGCCGAGGTAGGCCAGTCGAAGCAGCACGGCGGGTCGTCTTCGCGTAGTTACCGTGGTTGATCCGACGCGTGCCGGGGAACGTCGCCCGCGGCAAGATCGTCAGGATGAGCAGGGTGGTCATGACCAGGGCGGATGAGGTTTCCGGCATCCGCAGGGCTCAGTGCCGAAGCAGGCCACCGACCGGGACGGGGGCGACGTGGCCGGTCGGGGGAAGGGTCTGTGCCAACGCCAGCCCGATGTCGACCAGCGACGATCGGCGCAGGTGGGCCACGTCCGGTATCGGAGTCCAGATCGACTCGGCGGTTTCGCCGCTCGGCTCGGGGCGCAGTGTGCCACCGGTGATGCGGACTCGGTAGAAGATGCCGATGTTGTGGTGTTCGATTCCCAACCGCGCCTCGGCGGCGGGAATCACCCTCGAGTCCACGCCCAGCAGGCGTTCAACCAACGCGTCGCAGCCGGTCTCTTCGGCGACCTCCCGGATCACTGCATTGAACGGATCCTCCGCGTGCTCGACCTTGCCCCCAGGAAGGGTCCAGTTGGCGTCGCCGGTCGGTGATACGTAACGGGCGAGCAGTACCCGCCCATCCTCGATGCACACGGCGTATGCCGCCAGCCGGAAACTCATCCGCACCTCCGGCCGGACACTACCCCACCATCGGGATTGCACTTGGCCAATGCCACCGGCGAGCGCTTCCCGGCCCCGACCGTACGAAGTCTTCCGGATCATGCGTTCGCTCGCGAGCGCGGACCAGTTTTGCAATGGTCCGGAAGACGGGGCTCATCGACACGACAAGGCGAGATCTCGGCTCAGTCGACGTGATGCCGGATATGCCGTTGAGTAAGAACAGCTACATGGACATCAGCAAGATCGGGTCCACGGACATCGGCAGTTCAGCGCGTCGGCCGTCGCCTACTCGCCGTCACGCAGCGGCAACGATCTCTCGGAGTCCGCGTACGTTCGCCAGCATCCAGGTCGATCGTCACTCAGTTCGTCACGCAGCCCACTCTTGAGGCGCTGACCGGCAAGCCCTGCTGGACGTATGTTCAACAGTCACCGAGTCGGAGGCAGTGCCTGCTAGTCGAACCA
>NZ_JAHYSG010000181.1 GCF_022095675.1 Dactylosporangium sp. AC04546
GGTCAGCGGCCCTCGAGTAGGGGGCGGCGCGGGTCCCAGGTGTCGCCGCGGCGGCGCCTGGCCAGGGCCGACAGGGCCTCCAGCACGACGCGGTTGGCCAGGTAGGCCGTGATCTCGGCGTGGTCGTAGGGCGGGCTCACCTCGACCACGTCCACGCCGACGACCGGCAGCTCGTAGCAGCACCGGCGGACCGCGTCCAGGAGCTGGCGGGACGTCAGGCCGCCCGGCTCCGGGGTGCCCGTGCCGGGGGCCATGCCCGGGTCGACCACGTCGACGTCGACCGACAGGAAGACGCCGTCGCAGTCGTCGACCGCGATCTCGAACGCCTCGGTCAGGCACTCGTCCAGGCCGCGGGCCACGATCTCGGTCATCTCGTACGAGCGCATCCGCTGCTCGGCCATCCACGACAGCGTCTGCGGGCCGGGCCAGTAGCCGCGCAGGCCGATCTGGAGGAAGCGGTCGCCGCGCACGGCGCCGGACTCGATCAGGCGGCGCATCGGCTGGCCGTGGCCGATCAGCGAGCCGAACTCGGTGTCGCCGGTGTCGGCGTGCGCGTCGAAGTGGACCATCGAGACCCGGCCGAAGCCGACCTTGCGGGCCACGCCCGTGGCGTCGGGCCAGGCGATCGTGTGATCGCCGCCGAGGATGATCGGGATCGCACCGGCGGCGGCCACCCGATGTACCGCATCCTCCAGAGCGGCCACCGAACGGGCCGCGTCGCCGGAGAACATCTCGACATCGCCGGCGTCCATGACCCTGAGGTCCTGCAGCGCGTCGACGCGCAGGGCCAGGGACGGGCGGGAGCCGTCGTGCGGCAGGTAGCACGCCTGCCGGATGGCCTGCGGGCCGAAGCGCGTGCCCGGCCGGTGCGAGGTGCCGCCGTCGAACGGCGCGCCCAGGATGACGACGTCGACGTCCTGCAGCGACGACAGGTCGCAGGGCGGCACGCCCAGGAACGTGATGTCCGGGCCGAACATCGGTCCGTAACGGGTCATTTCTCCTGGATACCCCACGGTGAGCCGAAGTCGGTGAGCAGGTCGAGGAACGGCTTCGCCGGCAGCGCCTCCGGGCCCAGCACCCCGCGGCCCGACCATGTGCCGGCGGCGAGCAGCTCCAGCGCCACGACCGGGTTGACGGCGGTCTGCCAGACCACGGCCTGCGAGCCGTACTCGCGCATCGTCCAGGCGTTGTCGACGACGTGGTAGAGGTAGGTGGCGCGGGGGCGGCCGTCGCGGCCGAGCCCGGTGACGTAGGTGCCGGCGCAGGTCTTGCCGTGCATCCGGTCGCCGAGCGTCGCGGGGTCGGGCAGGCACGCGGCGACCACGTCGCGCGGCGAGACCTCTACACCGCCGACGCGGACCTTCGCCGTGGCGTCCAGGCCCAGCTTGTGGAGGGTCTTGAGGACCTCGATGAACTCGTTGCCCAGGCCGTACTTGAACGTCACCCGCCGTGCGTCGACCCACCGCGGGATGAGCAGCACCTCCTCGTGCTCGACGTTCACGCACTCGACGGGCCCGATGCCGGCCGGGAAGTCGAAGATCTCCGGCTCCGAGAACGGGCGCGTGACGTACCAGCCGCGGTTCTTCTCGTAGACCACCGGCGGGTTCAGGCACTCCTCGATCGTGGTCCAGATCGAGAACGACGGTGCGAAGTCGTACCCCTCGACGACCAGGTCGGAGCCGTCGCGGACGCCGATGTCGTGCACCTCGGCGAAGAGGTGGTCGGCGGCGTAGCGCGCGAAGACGTCCGACAGGCCGGGCTCGACGCCCATCCCGCACAGCGCCAGCCGCCCCGCGGCGGCCCAGGCGTCGGCCGCGGCGAACTGCTCGTCGCCGAGCTTCACCCCGGTCAGCTCGTAGGGCCGCTCCGGGTGCGGACGCGACAGCGACATCGCCATGTCGAGGTAGTCCACCCCGGCGGCGAGGGCGCCGTCGAAGATCGGCATGACGAAGCGGGGGTCGACCGCGTTGAGCACGTGGGAGATGCGCAGCGACGAGCACAGCTCGGCGACCGCGCCGGACGACGACGCGTCGAGCTGGACGGCGCTGAAGCGCGCGCCGTCCACCGCGGAGACCGAGGACACCGCCGCCTGGGCGCGCTCCAGCGAGTAGTCGGCGACCACGCAGTGCTCGAAGAACGGGCGGCGGGCGGCGATGCGCACGGCCGCGGTGCCCACGCCGCCGGCCCCGACGATGAGCAGTCGCATGTCAGGCCTTCCGGCGCAGGCGCGGCAGCTGTCCGATGAGGACGATCAGGAACGAGATCACGAACATCGCCGTGCCGATCACGTTGATCTGCGGCGGGATGCCGCGCTGCGACGCGCCCCAGACGAACATCGGGAACGTCACGACGGTGCCGGAGTTGAAGTTCGTGACGATGAAGTCGTCGAACGACAGCGAGAACGACAGCAGCGCCGCCGCCACGATGCCCGGCATGACCAGCGGCAGCGTGACGCGCAGGAACGTCTGCGTCTCGTTGGCGTAGAGGTCCATCGCCGCCTCCTGCAGCCGCGGGTCGAGCCCGGCGAGGCGGGCCTTCACCGTGACGACCACGAAGGACAGGCAGAACATGACGTGGGCGATGACGATCGTCCAGAACCCGAGCTGCACGCCCGACGCGACGAACAGCGCCAGCAGCGACGAGCCCATCACGATCTCGGGGGTCGCCATCGGCAGGAAGATGAGCGTGTTGGTGGCGGCCCGGCCACGGAAGCGGTGCCGCGCCAGCGCGAACGACATCAGCGTGCCGAGGATGGTCGCGACCAGGGTGGAGATGAGCGCGATCGCGATGCTCGTCCAGAAGGCGTCGCCGATGCCGGCGGTACCGAACGGGTTCGCCCAGTGGTCCCAGGTGAACCTGTAGTTCTGCAGCGTGTAGGGCGCGTTGCGGCCGGCGTCCCGGAACGACATGGCGGCGACCACGGCGATCGGCACGAAGAGGTACAGGAGCACGAGCAGGCCGATCGCCATCACCCAGTGATCGGCGGCGAAGCGGCGCAGGCGATGGACCATCACAGCACCTCGTCGGTTCCGGCGCGACGGACGTAGACGAAGACCAGCACGAGGATCGCCGCCATGAGGGTGAACGACAGCGCGGCGGCGGCCGGGTAGTCGCCGACCCGCAGGAACTTCGACTGGATGACGTTGCCGATCATGTACTGCCGGTTCGTGCCGAGCAGCTGCGCGTTGATGTAGTCGCCGGCGGCGGGGATGAACGTCAGCAGCGTGCCGGCCACGACGCCGGGCATCGACAGCGGCAGGATCACGCGGGTGAAGCGGGCCACCGGCCGGGCGTAGAGGTCGCCGGCCGCCTCGACGAGGCGCGGGTCGAGCTTCTCCAGGCTGGCGTACAGCGGGAGCACCATGAACGGCAGGAAGTTGTAGACCAGTCCGGCGATCACGGCGGGGGTGGTCGCCAGCAGCCGCCCGTCGGGCAGCGGCACGTGCAGCCAGTTCAGCGTCGACACGACCCAGCCGCCGTCGGAGAGGATCACCTTCCAGGCCAGCGTGCGGATCAGGAAGCTGGTGAAGAACGGCGCGATGACGCAGATGAGCAGCACGTTCTTCCATCGGCCGCCCTTGACCGCGATCGCGTAGGCCAGCGGGTAGCCGACGAGCAGCGAGATGGCGGTGGTGATCGCGGCGTAGCCGATGGAGCGCCCGAAGTGCGGCAGGTACTCCTGGACGGCGTCGGAGTAGTTGGCGAAGTGCCAGGTCATCACGTAGCCGTTCTCCAGCGACCCGGAGGGGTCGTAGAGGCTGGTCGCGAAGAGCTGGATCGCCGGCACCGCGAAGAACACGACCAGCCAGAGGCCGCCGGGCAGGAGCAGCAGGTAGGGCAGCCAGCTCTTGCGCGGCTTGTGCAGCTCCGGCGCCGGTCCGGTCCCCGCGCCCAGTTGCCCGAGCGCGCTCACGCCGGTACTTCTTCCGCATCCACGACCGGAGCGTGCGTCTCGCCGGCCGGGCGGCTGAGCAGGAACGCGTGCTCGGCGCGCCAGGACACCGTCACCTCGCTGGCCACGGCGAGCGGCGCCGAGACGCCCTGGTTCGGCACGAAGACGGTGAGCTCATCGCCCCACTCGGCGCGGACGAGGTACTGCGTGCTGACGCCCATGTAGGACGAGTCGGTCACGATCCCGCGGACGCCCTGGTGGCCGGCCGGCAGCTCGGTGCCGACGTGCAGCTTCTCCGGCCGCACGCCGAGCCAGACCGTGCCGTCGGCGGCCCGGGCCCGCGCGGCGGGCACCGAGTAGCGGCCGCCGTACGCCTCGACGAGCAGGTCGTCGCCGCTGCGGCCGGTGACGGTACCGGCGAGCAGGTTCGACTGGCCGAGGAAGTTCGCGACGAAGGCGGTCCCGGGGAAGTCGTACATCTCCACGGGCGAGCCGAGCTGCTCGATCTTCCCCGCGTTCATCACCGCGACCGTGTCGGCCATCGTCATGGCCTCCTCCTGGTCGTGCGTGACGTGGACGAACGTGATCCCGACCTCGGTCTGGATCCGCTTGAGCTCCACCTGCATCTGCCGGCGCAGCTTGAGGTCGAGCGCGCCGAGCGGCTCGTCGAGCAGCAGCACCTGCGGGTGGTTGATGAGCGCCCGGGCCAGCGCGACGCGCTGCTGCTGGCCACCGGAGAGCTGGGCCGGCTTGCGCTTGCCGAAGCCGTCCATCTCGACCAGGTGGAGCATGCGCTCCACCTGGTCGGCGTACTGCTTCACGCCGCGCCGGCGCAGGCCGAACGCGACATTGTCGGCGATGGAGAGGTGCGGGAACAGCGCGTAGGACTGGAACACCGTGTTCACCGGCCGCTTGTAGGGCCGCAGCCGGGTCACGTCCTGCTCGCCGAGCATCACCCGGCCAGCCGTCGGCTCCTCGAGACCGGCGATCATCCGCAACGTGGTCGTCTTGCCACACCCGGACGCGCCGAGCAGGGCGAAGAACGACCCCCGGGGCACCGTGAGGGTGAGGTCGTCGACCGCTGTGAAGGCCCCGAACCGCTTGGTCACGCCGACCAGGTTGAGGTCGGCGCCGCTGGCACTGGTGTGCTGCTCGGCCATCTATCAGGCTCCCGAAACAGACTCGAACTTCTCGGCGTACTTCTTGTCCTCGGCCTCGGTCAGCGCCTTGAAGGAGTGGACCTTCTTCAGCGTGTCCGCGTCGGGGAAGATGAGCGGGTTGCCGGCCAGGTCCGGGTCGACCTGCTGCATCGCCTCCTGCGCACCCTGCACCGGGCAGATGTAGTTGACGGACGCGGCGACCTGGGCGGCGACCTTCGGGTCGTAGTAGTAGTCGATGAGCTGCTCGACGTTGGCCTTGTGGGTCGCGGTGGCCGGGATCAGGATGTTGTCCGACCAGAGCATCAGGCCCTCGTCGGGCGTGACGAACTTGATGCTCTCGTCCTCGGCGGCCAGCTGGATGACGTCGCCGGACCAGGCCACGCACGCGGCGAGGTCGCCCTTGGCGAGGTCCTCCTTGTAGTCGTTGCCGGTGAACTTGCGGATCTGGCCGGAGTCGACGGCCTTCTTCAGCTTCTCGATGGCCGCGTCGAAGTCGGCGTCGGTGACGTTGGCCGGGTCCTTGCCCATCGACAGCAGCACCAGGCCGACGGTGTCACGCATCTCGGTGAGCACGGCGACCTTGCCCTTGAGGTCGGGGCGGGTCAGCAGCTCGTCGAGGGTGCGGATCTCCTTGGTCACCTTGGCGTTGTAGGCCAGGCCGGTGAGGCCGGACTGCCACGGCGCCGCGTGGTTCATGTCCTTGTCCCACGGCCGGTTGCGCAGCGAGGCGAGGACGTTCTTGGTGAAGTTCGGGGTCTTGGCCGGGTCGAACTGCTGGGTCCAGCCGAGACCGACGACGCGCGAGGCCATCCAGTCGGTGAGCACCATGACGTCGCGGTCGATCGACTGGCAGGCCTGGAGCTGGTTGCGCACCTTGCCGAAGAACTCGTTGTTGTCGTTGACGTCCTCGGTGTACGTCACGGCGATGCCGGTCTTCGCGGTGAAGCCGTCGATCGACGGGCGCTTCTTCTCGTCGTTCGCGTCGACGTCGATGTACAGCGGCCAGTTGGACCAGTTGAGCTTCTTCTCGGTCGCCGAGACGTCCGTCCCGACGCACGACGGGCTGCTGCTCGCGTCGGGCTTCTTCGCGGGTGCGGTACCGCAGGCCGCGAGCGCACCGCCGGCCGCCATGAACGCCCCGCCGGCCAGGAAGCCACGCATCAGCGTGCGGCGCGAGAGTCCGGTGGCATTCAGGATCGCGGCCGCTTCTGGGGAGAGCGGCGGGCGAGAGGGGTTTCGCACGGGGACTCCTATGGATCTCGATGCCGGTGCACACTTCTGGGGGGCGGTGAACCGACGACTGATCCTGACACGCGGTGCCATCGCTCACAAGGGATTCCGTCGTCACGATCGGGTCGCACAACGAAAAGCGCTATGAGGTCAAGCGGAGGTTACGACCGTCACCTCGCCGAAACCGGGACGGTCAGTCTGGCACGGAAACCCGACCTTCAGCACCCCAAACGATTCCGCAGATCCATCCTCGACCAGCCATGGAATTAGTTGCCAACCCCCGGGTCTTGGGCAAGAATCCACAGTGTGACCGACCCCGTCCTCGACGACGTCAACAAGCGCATCATCGAGCAGCTGCAGCGTGACGGCCGAATGTCCTACGCCGCGCTGGCCAAGGTCGTCGGCCTCTCCGAGGCGGCGGTGCGCCAACGTGTGCAGCGGCTGCTGGACACCGGTGTCATGCAGATCGTGGCGGTCACCGATCCCCTGACGCTGGGCTTCGCGCGGCAGGTGATGGTCGGCATCAAGGTCGAGGGTGATCTGCGGCCGGTCGCGAAGTCGCTCGCCTCGGTGCCCGAGATCGACTACGTGGTGATCTGCGCCGGAGGCTACGACCTGCTCGCCGAGATGGTGTGCACTGACGACGAACACCTGCTCGACCTACTCAACGACACGATCCGGAGCATCCCTGGCGTGACGGCCACGGAGACCTTCGTCTACCTCAAGCTCGCCAAGCAGACCTATGCGTGGGGGACCCGATGAACGACCAGCAGCTCGACGACGCTGCTCGCGACCACCTCTGGATGCACTTCACCCGCCTGTCGGCGTACCGGGACGCCCCGGTGCCGGTCATCGTGCGGGGTGACGGGCCCTACATCTACGACAGCAACGGCAAGCGGTACCTCGACGGGCTGGCCGGCCTGTTCGTGGTGCAGACCGGCCACGGCCGGCACGAGCTCGCCGACGCCGCGGCCAAGCAGGCCTCCGAGCTGGCCTACTTCCCGCTCTGGTCCTACGCGCACCCGAAGGCCATCGAGCTGGCCGACCGGCTGGCCGACCTCGCCCCGGGTGACCTCAACCGGATCTTCTTCACCACCGGCGGCTCGGAGGCGGTGGAGAGCGCGTGGAAGCTCGCCCGCTCCTACTTCAAGCGCACCGGCAAGCCGCTGAAGACCAAGGTGCTGTCCCGCTCGATCGCCTACCACGGCACGTCGATGGGCGCGCTGTCGATCACCGGCATCCCGGCGCTGAAGCAGGACTTCGAGCCGCTCGTGCCCGGCGCGTTCCGGGTGCCCAACACCAACTACTACCGGCGCCCCGACGAGTCGATGACGCCGGAGCAGTTCGGCGTCTGGGCGGCCGACCGCATCGCCGAGGCCATCGAGTTCGAGGGCCCGGACACGGTCGCGGCCGTCTACCTGGAGCCGGTGCAGAACGCGGGCGGCTGCTTCCCGCCCCCGCCCGGGTACTTCCAGCGGGTCCGCGAGATCTGCGACCGGTACGACGTGCTGCTCGTCTCCGACGAGGTGATCTGCGCGTTCGGCCGGCTCGGCGAGTACTTCGGGGCCAAGCGCTACGAGTACCAGCCCGACATCATCACCGTCGCCAAGGGACTCACGTCGGGCTACGTGCCGCTCGGCGCGATGCTCGCGTCGGAGAAGCTCGCCGAGCCGTTCCTCGACGGCCGGAACTGGTTCGCGCACGGCATCACCTACGGCGGCCACCCGGTCGGCTCGGCGGTGGCGCTGGCCAACCTCGACATCTTCGAGCGCGAGGGCCTCAACGAGCACGTGCGCACGAACTCCCCCCTCTTCCGGTCGTACCTCGAGCGCCTGCACGACCTGCCGATCGTCGGCGACGTGCGGGGCGACGGCTACTTCTTCGGCATCGAGCTGGTGAAGGACAAGGCGACCAAGGAGACGTTCAACGACGTCGAGTCGGAGGCGCTGCTGCGCGGCTTCCTGTCCAAGGCGCTCTTCGACGCCGGCCTCTACTGCCGCGCCGACGACCGGGGCGACCCGGTGATCCAGCTGGCCCCGCCGCTGATCTGCGACGAGACCCAGTTCGCCGAGATCGAGCAGATCCTGCGCGCGGTGCTGACCGAGGCATGGACGCGCCTGTAGCCGGCGCCGCCGAGCGGACACGGGTCCGCCGGCTGCCCGAGCTGGCGGTCACCGACCCCGCCGTGCTGCGGGCGGTGCTCGACGCCGGCGTCGCCGGGCACGTGGCGTTCGTCCACGATGGACAGCCGTACGCGATCCCGGTCGCGTACGGCCGCTCCGGCGACGCCGTGCTGTTCCACGGCTCGACCGGCAGCCGGCTGTTCCGCACCCTCGCGGCCGGGGTGCCGTGCTGCTTCACGGTGACGCACCTCGACGGCCTGGTCCTGGCCCGCAGCGCGTTCGAGACGTCCATGCAGTACCGGTCGGCGCTCGTGCTCGGCCGCTGCGCGGTGGTGGCGGACAAGGTGGCGGCGCTGCGGGCGATCAGCGAGCACATCGTCCCCGGGCGGTGGGACGTGGTACGCCCGCCGTCTACAAAAGAGCTGGCGGCGACGCTGGTGCTGTCCCTGCCGCTGGACGAGTGGTCGGTGAAGGTCAACGCCGGGCCGCCCGACTCGTCTGCGGAGGACGACGGCTGGGACCCGCCGACCGGGATCGTGCCGTTGCAGCTGGTGCGCGGGGAGCTCCCATGAGTTTTTGGATGTCGGCGCTGCCGGAGGTCGAGCCGCGGGCGGCGCTGCCCGGCTCGTGCGAGGCCGACGTGGCGATCGTCGGGGCCGGATATACCGGGCTGTGGACCGCCTACTACCTGGCCCGCACCGACCCGTCGCTGCGGATCGTGGTGCTGGAGGCGCAGACCGCCGGATTCGGCGCCAGCGGCCGCAACGGCGGCTGGTGCTCGGCGCTGTTCCCGAAGTCGGTCGCGGCCCTGGCCCGCGCCTACGGCCGGGACGCCGCGCTCGCCCTCAACGCCGCGATGGAGTCCACAGTGGACGAGGTCGGGCGGGTCGCCGCCGAGGAGGGCATCGACTGCGACTACGCCAAGGGCGGCACGGTCGTGCTGGCGCGCAACGCGGTCCA
Source organism: Dactylosporangium sp. AC04546 (assembly GCF_022095675.1). Taxonomy (GTDB): domain Bacteria; phylum Actinomycetota; class Actinomycetes; order Mycobacteriales; family Micromonosporaceae; genus Dactylosporangium. Next base: position 9,366 of record NZ_JAHYSG010000181.1, read on the forward strand.
GCTGGAGCGCGCCCGGCACGAGGTCGCCGAGGCCGCGGAGTTCGGCATCCGCCTCGACCTGCTCTCCGCGGCCGAGGCGAGCGAGCGGGTCGGCGCGACCGGCGTGCTTGGCGGGACCTACACGCCGCACTGCGCGGCGATCCAGCCGGCCAGGCTGGTGCGCGGCCTCGCCGCCGCCTGCGAGCGGCGCGGGGTGCGCATCCACGAGCGGACGCCGGCCACGGCCGTCGCCGCCGGCCGGGTGGAGACGCCGCACGGGACGGTCCGGGCACCGATCGTGGTGCGGGCGACCGAGGGGTTCACGCCCCGGCTGCCGGGGCTGCGCCGGGCGATCGCGCCGGTGTACTCGCTCATGGTCGCCACCGAGCCGCTGCCGGCCGCGTTCTGGGCGTCGGCCGGCCTGGCCGCGCGGGAGACGTTCTCGGACCACCGCCACCTCATCATCTACGGCCAGCGGACGGCCGACGACCGGCTCGCGTTCGGCGGCCGCGGCGCGCCGTACCACTTCGGCTCGGCGATCGAGCCGGCGTTCGACCGGGAGCCGCGGGTCTTCGCCGAGCTGCACCGGGTGCTGCTCGAGCTGTTCCCGGCGCTGGGCGACGCACGGATCACGCACACCTGGGGCGGGCCGCTCGGCATCGCCCGGGACTGGATGGCCTCCGTCGGCCTGGACGCGCCGACCGGGCTGGCCTGGGCCGGCGGCTACGTCGGCGACGGGGTCGGCACGTCGAACCTCGCCGGGCGGACCCTGGCCGACCTGATCCGCGGGGAGTCGTCGGAGCTGACGGCGCTGCCGTGGGTCGGGCACCGCTCGCCGCGCTGGGAGCCGGAGCCGCTGCGCTGGCTGGGCGTGAACGCGAGCCTGCGGATGATGACGAGCGCCGACGCGGCCGAGACCCGCTCGGGCCGACCGTCGCGCCGGGCGGCGCTGATGGCCCGGCTGCTGGGCGCTTAGCCCTCCAGGTCGTCGGGCGACATGCCGAGCAGGTTGGCGACCTGCTCGATGATCACGTCGTGGACCAGGTCGGCCAGGTCGTCGTGGTCGGCGGCGCGGAACTCCAGCGGCCGGCGGTACAGCACGATCCGCGGCGGCACCCCGTGGCGCCCCGGCCGGCCGGGCAGCAGCCGGGCCAGCGGCACCTCGCCGTCCTCCAGCACGTCGGAGTCGTAGACGTTGAGCTCCGGCGGCACGTCCTCGACGGCGAACTCGACCCCGGCCAGCTCCTGGCCGTAGCGCTGCTCGAGTTGCTCCACCGAGTCGAGGACCAGGTCGTCGAACATCTCGGCCCGGGTGCGCGACATCGGCAGCGACGCGGGCACGAGCCGGCCGCGCAGCCCCCGGCCATGCCGGTCGCGGCCGCGCCGCCCCGGTCCGCTGCGTCGTCGGTCTGGGCTCGCCACGTAGCCAGCGTACTGCCCGCCGGCCCATCGCCCGAGCGGGCGTGTCGCCCGGGTCACCACGGCGTGTCGCGCGGCAACGGGGTTGGGCGGAGCCCCGCGGAGCGATACCGTTCGGCCGTGAGGACCCCACGTCGATGCTCGCGCAACGGTTGCCCCCGACAGCCCGTTGCGACGTTGACGTACGTTTATGCCGAATCGACCGCGGTCGTCGGCCCGCTGGCCGCGTTTGCCGAACCCCACTCCTACGACCTGTGCGAGTCACACGCCCGCGGCCTCACCGCACCGCGCGGCTGGGACCTGGTGCGGCACGAGGGCGAGTACGGTCCGCCCCCGCCCACCAACGATGACCTGGTGGCGCTCGCCGAGGCGGTCCGGGAGGCGGCCCGGCCGGCCCCGCGCCGGGAGGACACCGAGCAGCAGCATCCGCTCGGCCGGCGGGGACACCTGCGCGTCATACCGCCCGACGCGTAGCGCAACCGAGACTCGACGCATAACCGAAAAAGGGCGCCGGCAGCGCCGACGCCCTTTTCCTGCAATTCACGACCTACTAGGCAGCGCGTCGTTTGAGCTTGCGGCGCTCACGCTCGGAGAGCCCGCCCCAAATCCCGAAGCGCTCGTCGTGCCCCAGCGCGTACTCCAGGCAGTCGGCCCGCACCTCGCAGCGCGAGCAGATGCGCTTGGCCTCGCGCGTGGACCCACCCTTCTCCGGAAAGAATGCCTCCGGGTCGGTCTGCGAGCACAAAGCGCGTTCTTGCCACTCCGGAGCGTTACCCAGCAGGTCGGCCACGACTGGTCGGCCGTCCATCAGCGTGCCTCCTTCTTGCGCACCGGCGACAATGCCGGCGCAACCCCCCACGCGGAAGGCGCATGTCCTACAAGGTTGCTGTACCTCGGCGCGGTGTTCCTTATGTCCGCTTGGTGGCTAACTGAAGCCCACCCTGCGAACATCCCCCGTGAAATTACACGCGTGTAATGCGTGCGTCGTCAAGCCGAACCTGCTAAATAGGCCCGCTTGGGCGACCGCCTGCACCCCCGTGCCGTACCCATACCGAGGCAGCCCCGCCGGAGGTAACGGGCGACACGCCGGACGCGCCGAAACAGGTCCACAAGTTTGCTCAAGCCGGGCCCCCGGCGGCCGAACGGGCGGCCGTGATCCACCGGCTGCTGCTGGGTGTGGCCCTGTCCGCCGTCCTCTTCGCCGTGGGCGTCAGCGGACTCGGGTGGCGGCCCTACGTGGTGACGTCGGAGTCGATGGCGCCCGGCCTGCACGCGGGTGACCTGGTGTTCGTCGATCCCCGGGCGCGGACCGTGGCGAACTACGAGGTCGTCGTCTCCACCGACCGGCGCGGCCCGGTCACGCACCGCGTGGTGGGCCAGGCCGCCGACGGCCGGCTGACCCTCAGGGCCGACGCCGGCGCGGAGGCGGACCCGGCGGCGGTCGAGCGGGCCAGGCTGGTCGGGCCGGTGCGGCTGGTCCTGCCGAACGTCGGCTGGCCCGTCGTGCAGGTGCGCACCCACCCGCTGCGGATCGCGGGCGGTGCGCTCCTGCTCGCGCTGGTCGTCCCCGGCCGGCGCCTGCTGATGCTGCTCCTGCTGGGCGGCCTCGTCGCGGCGATCGCGATGGTGCCGACGACGCTCTAGGCGGTCACCCGTCCGTAGACCGTCGTGCGGCGGCGGACCGGGCGGCCGGCCGCGGTGCCGATCGCCTCCAGCTCGGCCGTGGTGCGGGCCGAGCCGTGCTCGGAGCCGGCCATGCGGGAGATGGTCTCCTCCATGAGCGTGCCGCCGAGGTCGTTGGCGCCGCCCCGCAGCATCGCCACGGTGCCCTCGTCGCCCAGCTTCACCCAGGAGCACTGGATGTTGTCGATCCGGCCGTGCAGTAGGACCCGCGCCATCGCGTGCACGGCCCGGTTGTCCCGCCACGTCGGGCCCGGCCGCGCGATGCCGGCGAGGTAGATCGGCGCGCTGTGGTGGACGAACGGCAGGGCGACGAACTCGGTGAAGCCGCCCGTGCGGTCCTGGATGCCGGCGAGCACCCGGAAGTGGCCGAGCCAGTGGCCGGGGTGGTCGACGTGGCCGTACATCATCGTCGAGCTCGACCGGATGCCCAGCTCGTGCGCCGTGGTCACCACCTCGACCCAGGCCGACGTGGGCAGCTTGCCCTTGGTGAGCACCCAGCGGACCTCGTCGTCGAGGATCTCGGCGGCGGTGCCGGGGATCGTGTCGAGGCCGGCCTCCTTGAGCTGCGCCAGCCAGTCGCGAATCGGCACGCCGGCCTTCGCCGCGGCGGTCACCACCTCCATCGGGCTGAACGCGTGGACGTGCATGCCGGGGACCCGGGCCTTCACCGCGCGCACCAGGTCGGCGTAGGCGGTCACGGGCAGCTTCGGGTCGATCCCGCCCTGCATGCAGACCTCGGTCGCACCGGCCTGCCAGGCCTCCTCGGCGCGGTCGGCGACCTGCTCGTAGGACAGCCGGTAGGCGTCGGCGTCGCGCTCGCGCTGGGCGAACGCGCAGAACCGGCAGCCGACGTAGCAGACGTTGGAGAAGTTGATGTTCCGGTTGACGACGTAGGTGATGTCGTCGCCGACCGCCTGCCGGCGCAGGTCGTCGGCGATCCGGGTCAGCGCCTCCAGCCCCGCACCGTCCACGTTGAACAGCGCGAGCGCCTCGTGCTCGTACTGCTGCTCCAGGAGGCTGCCGGGGTCGCTCTCGGCCCGCTTCAGTCCACTGTGGACGTCGCTGTCGAGCCGCGCGCCACCGCCCGGTGACACCCGCTTCGCGACCTCCTGCCAGTCGCCGTACACCGTGTCGAAGTCGCCGCGGCGGTCCTCGGCGCGGCCCTCGGTGTCGATCGCCGTGTGCAGGTCGGTACGGCCGCTGCCGTCGTAGCCGCCGTCGGGCTCCTGCCAGGGCAGGCCCGCCGGCATGCTCGCCTCGTCGGCCAGGCCCGTCTCCGGATCCATGAGGGCGGCCAGGTGGCCGACCAGGCGGGCGTCGATCCACGGGACCCCGCGCCGCGCGTACTCCGGGTAGATCGTGAGCCGCTCCCGCAGCGTGAAGCCGGCCTCGGCGCTGCGCCGGGCCAGCTCGTCGATGGCGGGCCACGGGCGCTCGGGGTTGACGTGGTCGGGCGTGACGGGTGAGACGCCGCCCCAGTCGTCGATGCCGGCCCTGAGCAGGAGGGTGTACTCCTGGTCGATGAGGTTCGGCGGCGCCTGGAGCCGCGCCTTCGGGCCGAGCACCAGGCGGGCGACGGCGATCGTGGCCGCGAGATCCTGCAGCTCCGCGTCCGGCATCCCGCGCATCGCCGTGTCCGGCTTGGCGCGGAAGTTCTGGACGATGACCTCCTGGATGTGGCCGTACTCCCGCATGGTCCGGCGGATCGCGAACAGCGACTCCGCCCGTTCGCCGAGCGTCTCGCCGATGCCGATGAGGATGCCGGTCGTGAACGGCACGCCGACCCGGCCGGCGTCGTCCAGCACGCGCAGGCGGACGGCGGGCTCCTTGTCGGGCGAGCCGTAGTGCGGGCCGCCGGGCTCGGACCACAGGCGGGTCGCGGTCGTCTCCAGCATCATGCCCATGCTCGGCGCGACCGGCTTGAGCCGCTGGAGCTCGGCCCACGACAGCACGCCCGGGTTGAGGTGGGGCAGCAGGCCGGTCTCCTCCAGCACCGCCACCGCGCAGGCCCGCAGGTAGTCGAGGGTGGAGTCGTAGCCGCGCTCGTCGAGCCAGCGCTTGGCCTGGGGCCAGCGCTCCTCGGGACGGTCGCCGAGGGTGAACAGCGCTTCCTTGCAGCCCTGCTTGGCGCCCTCGCGGGCGATCTCCAGGACCTCGTCGATCTCCAGGTACTCACTCGGCAGCCGGTGCGGCACGGTCGCGAACGTGCAGTAGTGGCAGCGGTCCCGGCAGAGGCGGGTGAGCGGGATGAAGACCTTGCGGGAGTAGGTCACGACGCCCGGGCGCCCCGCGTCGGCCAGGCCGGCGTCGCGCACGTGGCCGGCGATCGCCAGCAGGTCGTCGAGCGCCGGGCCGCGGGCCGTGAGCAGGACGGCCGCCTCGGTCTCGTCGAGCGGGCGACCGTCGGCCGCCCGGCGCAGGGCCCGCCGCATCGCGTTGCCCTCGGTACTGCTGGCTGGAGACGTCACGCCTTGCAGCGTATGCCGCCGCGGGACGGATGAACGCGCACCTCGGATGTGACTTAGTCCCCTTGCCGCCGGGCGGGTGGCCGGTGGGGCACCCGCCCGGCGGCTCCGGGTCAGTCGCGCGGCGGGATGACCTGCGTGCGCTGCGTCTCGTCGCCGTCCTCGGCCGGCTTCGGCGCGTCCTGGACCGGCGCCTCGAACCTGGCCGTCGCGTCGGGGTCGGCGGCGGGCTGGGTCGCCTGCGGGCTGAAGGCCGCCGTGGCGTCCGGGTCGGCCGCCGGCGAGGTGAACGCGGCGGTCGGCTCGCTGCCGGGGTCGGCCGCCGGCGGGGTGAACGCCGCGGTCGGCTCGCTGCCCGGGTCATCGGTCTTCGCCTCGGCCTGCGGCTGCGTCTGCGGGAAGGCGCCCGTCTTGCCGAACGGCGAGGCGGCCTCGCCCTCGGCGGCCTCGGCCGCCGGTGCCGGGTGGGTCGACGTGCCGCCCGGCCAGCCCGCGGCGGCGAAGCCGTGCGGCGGGGTCGACGGGGCGGTGTCGGCCGGGGACGCCGAGACCGGCTCGTCGGCGCTCGCGGCGGGCGCCGTGTAGGTGGCGAACGGCGAGCTCAGCGGGGGCCCCGAGCTCGGCTCGGTCCCGGTCGGGGCCCCCGCTGAGC
>NZ_JAHYSG010000182.1 GCF_022095675.1 Dactylosporangium sp. AC04546
GTGCGCGGCGCCCCGTGCGCGGCGCCCCGTGCGCGGCGCCCCGTGCGCGGCGCCCCGTGCGCGGCGCCCCGTGCGCGGCGCCCCGTGCGCGGCGCCCCGTGCGCGGCGCCCCGTGCGCGGCGCCCCGTGCGCGGCGCCCCGTGCGCGGCGCCCCGTGCGCGGCGCTCCGTGTGGCGGCGCGGTGATCATGGCCGATCCCTCGCGTGGACGCCGGCCGTCACCGAGAGTGTCGACCAGGCCGCGGTCGCCGTCCCGTGCACAGACGTTGGTCGATCCACCCTCATCCCGCGAGATCGAAGCGAGGGTAGATCGACCAACGTCACTCAAGCAGACAGCGCCGGCGGCCACGAGCCCGCCACCCGGCGAGCGCAGAATGGCCCCATGGACGAGCTACTCAGGCGGCACCGCAGCGTCATGCCCTCGTGGATGCCGATCTACTACGACGAGCCGATCGAGATCGTCACCGGCAAGGGCGCCCGCGTCACGGATAGTAACGGCAAGAGCTATCTCGACTTCTTCGCCGGCGTGCTGACCAACTCGCTCGGCTACGACCTCGACGAGGTGCGCGAAGCGGTCGAGCGCCAGCTCCGCACCGGTATCGTGCACACCTCCACGCTGTACCTCATCCGCCAGCAGGTCGAGCTGGCCGAGAAGATCGCCAAGCACTCCGGCATCCCCGACGCCCGGGTCTTCTTCACCAACTCCGGCACCGAGGCCAACGAGGCCGCGCTGCAGGTCGCGACCAACGCCCGGCAGAGCGCCACCATCCTCGCCGTGCGCAACAGCTACCACGGCCGGACGGCGGGGACCATCGCCGTCACCGGCAACCGCGCCTGGTCCGCCTCGGGGCTCAGTCCCTTCACCGTCAGTTACCTCCACTCGGGCGACCGCCTGCGCGGGCTGTTCAAGGGCATGAGCGATTCGCGGTACCTCGAAGCCGCCGCCGAAGACCTCCGCGAAGTCCTCGCGACGACCACCGCCGGCACCGTCGCCTGCCTCATCGCCGAGCCGATCCAGGGGGTCGGCGGGTTCACGCACGGGCCCGACGGGCTGCTGCGGGTCTGGAAGGAGATCCTCGACGAGCACGGCATCCTGCTGATCTCCGACGAGGTGCAGACCGGCTGGGGGCGGACCGGCGAGCACTTCTGGGGCTACCAGGCCCACGGCGTGACGCCGGATCTGCTCACGTTCGCCAAGGGCATCGGCAACGGCTTCGCCCTGGCCGGCGTCGTCGGGCAGAAGGCGGTCATGGAGCAGGTCCAGGGGATCTCGTTCTCGACGTTCGGCGGCAACCCCGTCGCGACGGCCGCCGGCAACGCGGTTCTCGACTACATCCTCGACCACGACCTGCAGGCCAACGCCGCCCGGACGGGCGCCATCCTGCTCGACGGACTCCGGAGCGTCGAGAGCCCGATCGTGGTGGAGGTCCGCGGCAAGGGGCTCATGATCGGCATCGAGCTCACGTCCGTGGCCAAGACGGCGGCCGTCTTCGAGAGCTGCAAGCGCGACGGCCTGCTCGTCGGCAAGGGCGGGCTCTACGGCACCACGATCCGGATGGGGCCGCCGCTCAACCTCACCGAGGACGAGGCCCGCGAGGGTTTGGAAATTCTGATTACCGCGCTGCGCGAACACGCCTGAACCGGAACTGCGGCCGAACCGCTCCGCAAGGGGCTGGTTCGGCCTTTTCTATGCGAAAACGGCGGAAACCCCCGGAGTCGAGCCTTGTAACAAAACGGGCTAAATCTCGGGTGAGCCCTGACGCCGGGGCTGGGTCCGGGCAACACTGGGTGGCCGGTTCGAAATGGCCGATGACCAGGTCTTTTAGCCTCCTTTAAGATCCACATCTTCGGTAACAGTTTGAAAACTTCACCCAACTCCTTGACAAGAAGGGCCGCTCAGTAAGAACTTTTACCACTAACAGTTAAGGAACTTTGCTGAACGCGAGAGGTACCTGCGATGACGGCACATGAGGAGCTCACGACGGCGGTGCAGACCGCTGTCGGCGCGTCCCCGGTGTCCGCCATCCCGGCCGACACGACGAGCACCGTGCCGGCGATCCACCTGGACGGCGGCAAAGAGGGCGGCAGCGTCCTGGCCCGCGTGCGCGCCGGGCTGCCCGAGCTCACCGGGGCCCTCCAGCGCGTGGCCGAGCTGATCCTGGCCGACCCGGCCGCCGCGGCCCGCTCGACGATCGTCGAGCTCGCCGAGCGCAGCGGCACCTCGCCCGCCACCGTGACCCGCTTCTGCCGGGCCCTGGGCTTCGTCGGCTACGCCGACCTGCGGCTGGCCATCGCCGGCGAGACCGGCCGCGCCGCCCGTACCGGCGGATGGACGATGGACATCGGCCGCGAGATCCAGCCGACCGACCCGCTGGAGCGGGTCCTCGGCCAGATCATGGCCGCCGACACGCAGGCGATGCACGACACCGCCGCCCTGCTGGACCTGGGCGAGGTCGAGCGTGCCGCCGAGGCCATCGCCCGCGCGAACCGGGTCGACATCTACGGCGCGAGCGGCAGCGCGCTGGTCGGCGGAGAAATGCAGTTCTGCCTGCACCGCATCGGCATCGCCGCATGGGCCTGGACCGACGTGCACAACGGTCTGGCCTCCGCGGCCCTGCTCCAGGCGGGCGACGTGGCCCTCGGCGTCTCACACAGCGGCCAGACTCGCGAGACGATCGAGATGATCGCCGAGGCGAGCAGCCGGGGAGCGACGACCATCGCGCTCACCAGCTTCCCGCGGTCGCCGCTCGCCGAGGTCGCCGACATCGTCCTGCTCACCGCGACGCAGGCGACCACGTTCCGGCCCGATGCCCTCTCGGCCCGGCACCCGCAGCTCGTGGTGCTGGACCTGCTGTACATCGCGGTCGCCCAGCGCACCCACGAGCGTGCGCACGCAGCGTTCTCCGTTACGGCGCAAGCGGTCGCCGGTCACCGGTCGTCCGCGGGAAAGGACGCGTCGTGAACCTCGTCCAAGGAGAGCGCATGGCCGTCACGGCACTCGGGTACGTCTCCGCGATCCAATCCGTCATCGACCGGATCGCCACCACCCAGGTCGGCAACGTCAACCAGGCGGCCGATCACATCGTCACCGCGATCCGCGCCGGTGGCATCCTCCAGGCGTTCGGCACCGGGCACTCCGAGGCGGTGGCGGTCGACTTCGCCGGCCGCGCCGGGGGGCTGGTGCCGACGAACAAGATCCTCCTGCGCGACCTCGTCGTCTACGGCGGCCAGGAACCGCGGATCCTCGAGAACGAGAAGCTGGAGCGCGATCCCCGGATCGCGGGCCAGCTGTACGAGATCGCCGCGCCGCGTCCCGAGGACGTGTTCGTGATGGCCTCGCAGTCGGGGATCAACGGGGGGATCGTCGAGATGGCGCTGCTGATCAAGCAGCGAGGGCACAAGTTGATCGCGATCACGTCGGTCGAGCACACCGAACGGGTGTCCCCCAGGCACCCCTCGGGGCAACGCCTCGCCGATATCGCCGACGTCGTGCTGGACAACGGCGCGCCGTACGGCGACGCACTGCTGTCGCTGGAAGGCGGCGGCGCGGTCTGCCCGGTCTCTTCGGTCACCAACGCGCTGATCGCGCAGCTGGTGGTCGCCGAGGTCGTGCGACGCATCGAGGCTGCGGGCGAGGTGGCTCCCGTCTACCTGTCCGCAAACGTCCCCGGCGGGGACGAGCACAACCACACCCTCGAGTCGCGGTACGCCGGACGTGTCCGGCGAACCGCCTGACCCGAACCGAGGAGACAGATCATGTCCGTTACCCCCGAGTCCCCGTCGCAGCCAATCGCGCTCTCGCGGCGGTCCGTTCTCCAGCGCGCGGCGGTCGCCGGCCTGGTCGCCACCCCGGCTGCGGGCCTGCTCGCCGCCTGCGCGACCGGCGGCGACGACGAGCCGAGCAGCGACAACACCGGTGCCGTCTCGGCGAACAACCCGCTCGGCGCGCCCGAGGACCAGCCGATCAACGTCGTCATCTTCAACGGTGGCTACGGCGACAAGTACGCCACGGACGTCCACGAGCCGCTGTACAAGAAGGCGCACCCGAAGTCCGAGGTCAAGCACCAGTCCAGCCAGGCGATCTCGACGCTGGTCCAGCCGCTCATCGCGGGTGGCAACGCGCCCGAGTTCGTGAACAACTCCGGTGAGAAGTCGATGGACTTCGGCGCCCTCGTCGCCGACGGCCAGCTGCAGGACCTGACCGCGCTGTTCGACGCGCCGTCGGTCGACGACCCGTCGAAGAAGGTCAAGGACACCCTGGTGCCCGGCACCGTCGACACGGGCTCGTTCAACGGCAAGCCGTACGTCCTGTACTACGTCTCGACCGTCTTCGGCATCTGGTACTCCGGCAAGCTCTTCACCGACAACGGCTGGACCGCGCCGAAGACGTGGGCCGAGTTCACCGCGCTCTGCGACAAGATCAAGGCCAAGGGCATCGCGCCCTACGCGTACGCCGGTGCCAACGCCGCGTACTACCAGTGGAACATCATCCTCACCAGCGCCGCGAAGATCGGTGGCGCCGACGTCCTCAAGAACATCGACAACCTCGAGGACGGTGCCTGGAAGGTCGACGCGGTCAAGCAGGCCGCCGAGGCGTGGGCCGAGATCGGTGCCAAGTACAACCTGCAGGGCGCCGAGGGCCTCAAGCACACCGACGTCCAGCTCAAGCAGAACCAGTACCAGCTGGCGATGTACCCGTCCGGTGACTGGCTCGAGAACGAGCAGAAGAAGGACACACCGGCCGACTTCAAGTACCAGATGCTGACCACCCCGAGCGTCACCGCCTCGGACAAGCTCAAGTCGACGGCGCTGCGCGCGACCGCCGGTGAGGGCTACGTGGTCCTGTCGAAGAGCAAGAACCCCAAGGGCGGCCTGGAGTACATGCGCCAGATGCTGTCGAAGGCCGGCGGCAAGGGCTTCACCGAGGTCGTCAAGGCGCCTACCGTGGTGCTCGGCAGCACCGAGGGGCTTACCTTCACCCCCGGCACCCAGTCCTCGCAGGACGCCCTCAAGGCGGCCGGCTCGGAGGTGTTCAACCTGTTCTTCGACGGTTGGTACAAGGACCTCGACAAGGAGGCCCGCACCGCCACCAACGAGCTGATGTTCGGCCGCATCAAGGCCGACCAGTTCGTCGAGCGCATCCAGAAGAAGGCCGACGAGATCAAGAAGGACTCGTCGATCACCAAGTTCAAGCGCTGATCGGAGCCTGATCATGCGGCACGGAAGATACCCCTTCATTGTGGGGTTCCTGGTTGCGCCGGTGGTGCTGTACGCGTACTTCGTTCTCTGGCCCTACGTGCAGACGATCATTCTGTCGTTCCAGCAGTGGCGGGGCTTCACCGCGCCGCGCTGGGTAGGGCTCGAGAACTACCGGCGCATGCTGGACAACGACCGGTTCTACCAGGCGTTGCAGCACCACGCGGTCATCCTGGTCTTCCTGCCGCTGGTCACGATCGCATTCGCATTGCTCTTCGCCTTCCTGCTCAACGTCGGTGGGAAGAGCAGGGGCGGCAAGACGGCGGGGGTCTGGGGGTCGAGTTTCTACCGGGTGGTGTTCTTCCTCCCCCAGGTCCTCGCCGTGCCGATCGTCGCGGTGCTCTTCGCGACCGTGTACCGGCCCAACGAGTCCGGCCTGATCAACGGTGTCGTCCTGCGGGCCGGGCTGGAGGAGCCGATCGGGTTCCTCATCAACAAGCACCTCGCGCTGCCGGCGCTCATCGCCGTGCTGGTCTGGCAGGCGGTCGGCTTCTACGTCGTGCTGTTCTCCGCCGGCATGGCCAACATCCCGGCGGAGATCTACGAGGCGGCCGAGCTCGACGGGGCCAACAAGGTGACGCTGTTCTTCCGGGTCACCTTCCCGCTGCTGTGGGACACCATCCAGACCGCGTGGGTGTATCTCGGGATCCTCGCCTTCGATGCGTTCGCCATCGTCTCCGTCCTCGCACAGGACAACGGAGGCCCGGACGGCGCGACGACGGTCCTCGGCCTGGAGATCTACAACAATATGCAGCAGAGCCGCTACGGCGACGCGGCCACCTACGGCGTCGCGCTGTGCGTGCTGTCGCTGGTCTTCGCCGCGTTCACGCTGCGGCTCACCCGTCGCGAGACCTACGAGTACTGAGAGGCCGGGAAATGACCGCAATCATCGGCCGCGACGCGCCGGGTCAGCGCAGCGGGCAGCCGGGCCACCGGGCGGCGTCGCCGGTGCCGCGCTCCCGTGGGAAGCTCAACATCGCCGGCATTGCCGGCAGCGTCTTCCTGGCGATCTGGGCGTTGCTCATCCTGATTCCGTTGGCCTGGGTGCTGCTGGCGTCGTTCAAGAACACCACCGAGATCTTCAGCGCGCCGTGGAGCCTTCCCGACCACCTGCGCTGGGAGAACTGGGGCCGGGCATGGACCAAGGCCAACGTCGGCCGGTACTTCCTCAACAGCGTGCTCGTGGTCTCGTTCGCGACCGCCGGGACGATGCTGCTGAGCTCCATGGCCGCCTACGTGCTGGCCCGCTACAAGTTCGTCGGCAACCGGCTCATCTTCTTCCTGTTCGTCGCCGGCATCGCGTTCCCGCCGTTCCTCGCCGTCGTGCCGCTGTTCTTCCAGGTCAAGCAGCTCGGCCTGCTCAACAGCTACACCGGTCTGATCATCGTGTACATCGCGTACTCGCTGCCGTTCACGATCTTCTTCCTGACGTCGTTCTTCCGGACGCTGCCGAACACGGTGGCCGAGGCCGCGACGATCGACGGCGCCTCGCACACCCGGCTGTTCTTCTCGGTCATGCTGCCGATGGCCAAGCCGGGCCTCATCAGCCTGACCATCTTCAACCTGATCGGTCAGTGGGGGCAGTATCTGCTGCCGCTCGTGCTGATGGCCGGCGCCGAGGACAAGTGGGTCCTCACCCAGGGCATCCAGGACATCTCAACCAGCGCCGGCTACGAGGCCGACTGGTCCGGGCTGTTCGCCGCGCTGACGATCTCGATCCTGCCGATGGTCGTGATGTACGTCATCTTCCAGCGCCAGATCCAGGCGGGTCTCACCGCCGGCGCGGTCAAGTAACCCACCGATAGCCCGCGCACCCCTGACGGTTTCCTGAGAAAACTGTCAGGGGTGTGCGATGTAATGCGGTCGTGCTCGTCGCAGTGTTTCCCGAGGGTGCCGGTGGCCGGCTGAGGCCGCTGGCCGACGACGGCACGCCCACCGGCCCCGAGCAGCCGGTCCCCGACCTCGTCGCGGCCATCGCCCGGATCGAGGCGGCGGACCGGCCACGCTGGCTCTGGGCTTCCACGGCCGACGTGTTCTCCCGGGTTGTCCGGGCGGGGGCGCGCGTCGAGCGGTGTTACGACCTGGAGCTGGCCGAGGCCCTGCTGCTGGGGGCCGAGGGCCGGTGGGGCGAGCCCCGCTCGGTCGCCGCCGCGAGCGCGCGGCTGGCCGGCCGCCCGGTCCCGCCCGACCCGCCGTCGCGGGCCGCGCTGCCGCCCGGCGAGCTGCAGGCCTCGCTGTTCGAGGTCGACGCGCTGGAGGCTCCGGCCGGCTCGCTCGCCGACCTCGTCGAGGTCTACGTTGCCCAGCGGGCCCGGACCGCGGCCCTGGCCGAGACGCCGGCCGCCCCCGGGTTCCCGCCGCGCGCCGGCGCGATGCGCACGCTCGTCGCCGCCGAGTCGGCCAGCGCGCTGGTCGCGGCCGAGATGGGCATCGCCGGCCTGCCGTGGCGGGCCGACGTCCACGACGCCCTGCTTCGCGAGATGCTCGGCGCCCGGTCGGCGGTCGGCGGCGGCCCGCCCGCCCGGCTGGTGGAGCTCAACGAGCGGCTCAACGAGGCCCTGGGCCAGCGCGTGCACCCCGAGTCGCCGGCCGAGCTGCTGCGGGCGTTCGCCCGCGTCGGCGTCCTGCTGCGCTCGACCCGCCGCTGGGAGCTCCAGCAGGTCGACCATCCCGCCGTGCCGATCCTCCTGGAATACAAGGAGTTGTATCGGCTGTGGGTCGCCCACGGCTGGACCTGGCTCGAGCAGTGGGTGACCGGCGGGCGCTTCCGCGCCGAGTACATCCCGGGTGGCGTGGTGTCCGGCCGCTGGGCGACCCGCGGCGGTGGCGCCCTGCAGATCCCCAAGGTCGTCCGCAAGGCGGTCGTCGCCGACCCCGGCTGGACGTTCGTCGTCGCCGACGCCGGCCAGCTGGAGCCGCGCGTGCTCGCCGCCGTCTCCGGCGACGGGCGGCTCGCCCGGGCCGCCGCCGAGGGCGACCTCTATGCCGCGCTCGCCGCCGAGGCCTTCGACGGCGACCGGGCCAAGGCCAAGCTGGCGCTGCTCGGCGCCATGTATGGGCAGACCGGGGGCAACGCGGCCCCCGCCCTGGCCGCCCTGCGCCGCTTCTACCCGGCCGCGTGGGACCTGGTCGAGGAGGCCGCCCGCACCGGCGAGACCGGCGGACTGGTCCGCACCTGGCTCGGGCGCACCTGCCCGCCCCCGTCGATGACCTGGCGGGAGGGCTTCGACGGGCCGGGGGAGGGGGTGGAGTCCGACGACCGCGGCGGCGCGCGGGGCCGCGCCCGTGGCCGCTTCACGCGCAACTTCGTCATCCAGGGCACGGCGGCCGAGTGGGCGCTGGTGCTGCTGGCCCGGTTACGCGCCGCGCTGACCGGGCTGCGCGCCGAGCTGGTGTTCTTCCAGCACGACGAGGTGGTCGTCCACTGCCCCCGCGACGAGGCCGACGAGGTCAGCGCGGCGGTGCAGGCGGCCGCCGAGGAGGCGCGCCGCCTGCTGTTCGGCGAGACCGAGGTCCGCTTCCCGCTGGACGTGTCGGTGGTCGAGGTCTACGCGGACGCGAAGTAGCGGAAGTGGTCGAAGTGGTCGAGATCTATGCGGACGCGAAGTAGCGGGCCATCGCCGCCGTATGGGTCGGGAAGCACAGTTCGCGCGCCTCGAGGACGATCTCGAAGCCGAGCGACTCCTCCGTGCGCACCGACGCCGGGAGGTCGGCCAGCGGGCGGGGCGGGAGCAGCCCGAAGACCAGCAGGGTGCCGCTCGCGGCGCTGTGCACGTCGAAGAGCTCGACGTCCGCGGCGTCGGCCTCGATCGTCGTCTCCTCGCGCAGCTCGCGGACGGTGGCCTCGCGCCAGGCCTCACCGACCTCGATGAAGCCGCCCGGCAGGCCCAGCTCGCCACGCATCGGCTCGATGTCGCGCCGCACCACGACCAGGCCGCGGCCGTGGTCGGTGTCGACGGGCAGGAGCGCGACCGCCACCGGCAGCGGGTTGCGCCAGGTCGTCTCGCCGCAGGCGGCGCAGATCCGGGGCCACGGGGCCCCTTGCGCAAAGGCGGCGCCGCAGTGCGAACAGTGATCGTGGAGGGCCATGGGAACGCAGCCTACCGACCGGGTATTAGGCTGATCGGTGCTGCATCGTTGGACGCTGGTAGGAGTGCCCGCTGAGCGCGATAGTCGGACTGGTCCTCGCCGCAGGTGGCGGCCGCCGGTATGGCGGGCCGAAGGCCCTTGTGCGTCACGACGACGGCCAACTGCTCGTCGAGCGCGCCGTGGCCACCCTGCGTGGTGGAGGCTGCACACGCATTCTCGTCGTCCTGGGCGCCGAAGCCGCCCGGGTCCGCGGCGAGGCGCAGCTCGGTGACGCCGAGCTGGTCGAGAACGCCGTCTGGAAGAGCGGCATGGGCTCGTCGCTGCGCACGGGGCTGGCCGCGCTGGCCGGCACCGACGCCACCGCGGCGGCGGTCCTGCTGGTGGACACCCCGGGCATCGGCCCTGACGCGGTCGCGCGCCTGCTCGCGGCCACCGACGGCGGCCCGGGCGCGCTGCTCACCGCGACCTACAAGGGCAAGCGCGGCCACCCGGTCATCCTGGGCCGTGACCACTGGGCGGGCGTGACGACCCTGGCCACGGCCGATGTCGGCGCCCGCGCCTACCTGATCGCCCACGCCGACCAGGTGCAGGGCGTGCCCTGCGAGGACATCGCCGACGACGCCGACCTCGACGTCCCGCCGGAGTCCTGAGACGGCAAGCGGTCCTGCCGGGAGCACCTCGGCGCCCCCGTGCCGCCGACGTCTTCCCGGCAAGACGCTGCCCGGCGCGATGCGCGCCGCGGGGCCAACGCTACGGCCTGTCGCGATGGCCGCGCCGCACCGCCGCCGAGCCCACCGCGCGGGGGAGCCGCCCGGCGGCCAGCGGCGTGACCTGCATCGATGCGATCATCGTGCGCTCCGGGGCGGCGATCACCGGCAGAATCGGCACCGGCAGATTGCTCGTGCGGGTCGTGGCGGTCGAGCGGTGTCATGATCGATGCGTGGAACTCGGTGTGTACAGCTTCGGCGACCGTCATCCCGATCCGGTCACCGGCGAGCAGGTGCCGGTCGCGCAGCGCCTGGCGGAGACGGTGGAGCGGATCCGGCTCGCCGACCAGGTCGGTCTGACCTTCTACGGGCTCGGCGAGCACCACCTGCCGAACTATGCGATATCCAACCCCGCCACCGTGCTGGCGGCCGCGGCGAGCGTCACCACGACCATCACCCTGAGCAGTGCGGTCACCGTGCTGAGCACCGAGGACCCGGTGCGGGTGTACCAGCAGTTCACCACGCTCGACCAGCTCAGCCGCGGGCGGGCCGAGCTGCTGGCCGGGCGCGGGTCGTTCATCGAGTCGTTCCCGCTGTTCGGGGCCGACCTGGGCGACTACGACGCGCTGTTCGACGAGAAGCTCGAGCTCCTGCTCCAGCTCGACCAGGGCAACCCGGTCACCTGGTCGGGGCGGTTCCGGCCGGCGCTCGACAACGTCGACGTGTATCCCCGGCCCTACGGCGAGCACCTGCGCATCTCCGTCGGGACCGGCGGCAACCCGCAGTCGTCGGTGCGGGCCGGCGTGCTCGGCCTGCCGGTCGTCTACGCCGTGATCGGCGGGCGGCCCGAGCGGTTCGCGCCGCTGGTGGACCTCTACCGGCGGGCCGGCGGCACGCACGTGACGATGGGGGCGATCGGGCTGGTCGCCAAGGACTCGCGGGAGGCCAAGGAGGCGTTCTACCCGTACTGGCTGGCGACGATGAAGTACGGCGCCGCGGCCCGCGGCTGGACCGTGCCCACCCGCGCCGAGTACGACGAGTGGGCCCGCGGGGCACAGTCGATCTTCGCCGGCAGCCCGGAGGAGGTCGCCGAGCGCCTGATCACCGTCGGCAAACTCGTCGGGGCGGACCGTTACGCCATGCAGATGGACTGGTCCGGGGTGCCGCACCGGCTCGTCATGGAGTCGATCGAGCTGCTCGGCACCGAGGTGTTGCCACTGGTCCGGGCGGCATTCGCGTCCGAATGAAAAGTGGCGCATAGTTGACGCGTGCCGGACTTCGCGTCGCCGGCCGCGTTGGCGGCGGGCCTGGCCGACGTGGGCTACCTCGCTGACGAGGGGCTCGCGATGGCAGGCTTCCTTGCGCTGCGCCTGCACCGGCCGATCTTCCTGGAGGGTGACGCGGGGGTCGGCAAGACCGCGTTCGCGGCCGCCCTCGCCGAGGCGACCGGCGTCGAGCTGATCCGGCTCCAGTGCTACGAGGGGCTCGACGCCGCACAGGCCCTCTACGACTGGGACTTCCCCCGCCAGGTGCTCCACCTGCGCGCCGTGGAGACGGCGGCGCACGGCACGCTGTCGGCGGCCGAGCTGGAGGCCGACCTCTACGACCGGCGGTTCCTGATCGCGCGGCCCCTGCTCCAGGCGATCGAGCGGGCGCCCTGCGTGCTGCTGGTCGACGAGATCGACCGGGCGGACGACGAGTTCGAGGCGTTCCTGCTGGAGCTGCTGGCCGAGGCCGCCGTGAGCGTGCCCGAGCTGGGGCGGATCGAGGCGGTCGTCCCGCCGGTCGTGGTGGTGACGAGCAACCGGACGCGCGAGGTCCACGACGCGTTGAAACGCCGCTGCCTGTACCACTGGGTCGGCCACCCCACCCCCGAGCGCGAGGCCGAGATCGTGCGCCGCCGCCTGCCCGGGGTCGGTGAGCGCCTCGCCCGCGAGGTCGCCGCGGCCACCGCCCGGCTGCGCACCCTCGACCTCGTCAAGCCGCCCGGGGTGGCGGAGGCGATCGACTGGGCGGCCGCGCTCAGCGCGCTGGGTGTGGCCATGCCCGGTCCGGAGACGCTCGGGGTCGTGCTCAAGGTGCGCGAGGACATCGAGCTGGTGCGAGCCTCCGATGTGGTTTGAGGCGCCGCTCGACCGCCGCATCGCCTTCCTCTCCGCACTCGACGAGGTGGGCGTCGAGCATGCGTACTGGGTGGGCCGGCTGACCCTGTGCGGCTCTCCCGAGGACATCGCCCGCTACGACGCGGCCTTCCACGGCCAGTCCCGCGACCCCGACCCGCGCGGCAGCGCGTGGCAGGTGCGCCGGCTGCCCGAGCGGTCGCTGTTCCGCGCCACCATGCCCCCGTCGGCGCCGGCGGCCGACGGCGACCCGGCGCTCAGCGTGCAGGCCAGTGATGCCGAGGTGCTGCGGCACCGCGACCTCGCGACGCTGTCCGGCCAGGAGCGGGCCGAGGCGGCGCGGCTGCTGGCCCGGCTCGCGGGCGCGCACCCGCAGCGCCCGGGCCGGCGGTACCGGCCGGACTCCCGCGGCACCATCGACCGCCGCCGCACCGTGCGCGCCATGCTGCGGGCCGGCGGCGAGCCCCGCCCGCTGCTGCGCCGGTCGCGGCGGCCCCGGCCGCGCCGCCTGGTGCTGCTGCTCGACGTGTCCGGCTCCATGTCGCCGTACGCCGACGCGCTGCTGCGCCTCGCGCACGCGTTCGTCCAGCACCGTCCACGGTGGACGGCCGTGTATGCGCTCGGCACCCGGCTCACCCCGCTGACCGCCGCGCTGCGCACCCGCGACGTCGAGGCGGCGCTGCGCGAGGCCGGTCGCGCGATCCCCGACTGGCGCGGCGGCACCCGGCTCGCCGACACCGTCACCGAGTTCGTCCGCCGCGACGGCCACCGCGGGGTCGCCCGCCGCGCCGTCGTGGTCGTCTGCAGCGACGGCTGGGAGTGCGGCGACCCGGCCCGCCTCGGCGCCGCCGTCGCCCACGTCCACCGGCTCGCCGAGCGGACGATCTGGGTCAGCCCGCATGCGGGCCGGCCGGGCTTCACCCCGTCGGCGGCCGGGCTGGCCGCCGTGCTGCCGCACGTGGACGCCCTCGTCGCCGGGCATACGGTGGCGGCGATCGAAGCATTGGTACAGGAGGTCCGCGATGCGTGAGGTGTTGACCGAGCTCGTCGACTGGTGGCGCGCCGGCGATCCGGTCGGCATGGCCACCGTCGTGCGGACCTGGCGCAGCTCGCCCCGCCCGGCCGGGGCGACGATGCTGGTCGGCCCCGACGGCACCGCGGTCGGCAGCGTCTCCGGCGGCTGTGTCGAGGGCGCGGTCTACGAGCTCGCGCGCGAGGTCGTCGAGTCCGGGCAGCCGGTCGTCCAGCGGTACGGCGTGAGCGACGACGACGCCTTCGCGGTCGGCCTGACCTGTGGCGGCATCATCGAGCTGCTCGTGGAGCCGGTGTCCCGCGAGACCTACCCCGAGCTGGAGGCCGTCGCCCGCGCGATCGAGGCGCACGACCCGGTCGCCGTCGTCTCCGTCGTCGAGGGCCCGGCCGACCGCATCGGCCGCCGGATGGTGGTCTGGCCGTCGTCGTCGAGTGGCACCCTCGGCTCTCCGCGCCTGGACGCCGCCGCCACCGACGACGCCCGCGGCCTGCTCGCGGCCGGCCGCACCGACACGCTCCACTACGGCCCCGACGGCGAGCGGCGCGGCGAGGGCCTGACCCTGTTCGTGGCCTCGTACGCGCCGCCCGCGCGCATGCTCGTCTTCGGCGCGATCGACTTCGCCGCGTCCGTGGCCCGCATCGGCGCGTTTCTGGGCTACCGCGTCACCGTCTGCGACGCCCGCCCGGTCTTCGCGACCGCCAAGCGCTTCCCGGGGGCCGACGAGGTCGTGGTCGACTGGCCGCACCGGTACCTCAGGCAGGAGCTCGACGCCGGCCGCGTCGACGACCGCACGGTGGTCTGCGTCCTCACCCACGACCCGAAGTTCGACGTCCCGGTGCTCCAGGTGGCCCTCGCCGAGCGGTTCGCGTACGTCGGCGCGATGGGCTCCCGCCGCACCCACGACGACCGCATGGCCCGCCTCCGCGAGGCCGGCGTGACCGAGAAGGAGCTGGCCCGCCTGTCCTCGCCGATCGGCCTGGACCTGGGCGCCCGCACCCCGGAGGAGACCGCGGTGAGCATCGCCGCGGAGATCATCGCCGGCCGCTGGGGCGGCGGCGGCGCCCGCCTGACCGAGCTGGCGGGCCGCATCCACCACGACTGACGCCCACCCCCCCCTCCTCCGCGATCTTGGAGTTGTGGTCCCGGCTTTATGTCGACAAATCCGACATATTCGGGACCACGACTCCAAGATCGCGGGGGAAGGGGCGGGGCGTGCGGTGCTCCAACGTCGACGCTTTCGCAACCGAACATTGATGTGGCGCGACGTATCGTGCAGATATGCGTCGATATATCAGCGCCGCCGGCGTCGTGGCGGTGGACAGCGTGCTGCTGGCCGCCGCGCGTCCCGGTGGCGTGGAGCCGGCCCTCGTGCCGGTGTACGTGCTGGTCCTGGGGCTGATCGCCGCCCTGCGGTGGCGCAGTGCGGGTGCCGCGTTCGTGGCCGCGCTCATGCCGGCGGGGCTGACCGGCGGGGCGTCGATGCTGCTGGCCTGGACCGCGTTTCAGGCGGGGCGGGAGCTGGCCCGGCCCCGGCACCTCGCGGTCGCCGCCGGCGCGGTGGCCGGCGCGCTCGGCGCGCAGCTCGCCTTCCGGGCCGACGACGGCCGGCGGGTCGCCGCGCTGGTCTCCACCTACGTCGTGTTCGCCCTGCTGCCGCTGCTGTCCGGCCGGTACGCCGCCCAGCAGGACCGGCTGGCCGCTGCCCTCGACCGGCACCGCACCGAGGTCCTCCGCCGCCGGGAGGCCGTCGCCGAGCAGGACCGGCTGCGCGAGCGGCTGCGGATCGCCCGGGACCTGCACGACTCGCTGGGCCAGCGGCTGCGGCTGGTGGCGCACCAGGCCACGGCCCTGGAGGGCGAGCACGAGGCGGTGCGCCGGCTGGCCGCCTCGGTGCGCGGCGCGGTCACCGAGTTCCACCAGCTGGCCGGGGTGCTGCGCACCGGCGACGAGCGGCGCGAGCGCGAGCCGGGCCTGGCCGCGATCGGCCCGGTCGTGGAGGAGTACCGCGCGGCCGGCGTCCCGGTCGTCCTGCACCGGCGGGGCGCGCCCGGGGCGATGGGCCGGGAGGCGGAGCGGGCCGCCTTCCTGGTCCTGGAGGAGGGGCTGCGCAACGCGGTCAAGCACGCGCCCGGCCAGCCGATCACCGTCGACCTCGAGTGGGAGCCGGACGCGCTGCTCCTCTCGGTGGCGAACCCGGCGGCGGGCGAGGCCGGCGGGGAGG
>NZ_JAHYSG010000183.1 GCF_022095675.1 Dactylosporangium sp. AC04546
GTGCGGGGGCGTGCAGGGTCCGCGCGACGGTGGTCCGCGCGACGAGCCGGCCGGCCCGCCACACGAGCCGGTCCTGGTCGGCGGCGGCGAGCGCGGCGACGAGGTCCTCGCCGCGCAGGGCGACGAGGTCGGCGGGCGCCCCGGGCTCGACGGCGACGCCCGGCAGCCCGAGCGCGGCCCGCGGCGCGGCGGTCACGGACGCGACCGCGGCGGCCGGGCTCAGGTGCCCGGCGGTCACCATGAGCGCGGCGACCTCGAGCGGGTCGCCCCGCCCGACCGGGTGGAACGGGTCGCGCAGGTTGTCCCCGCCGGCCGCGACGAGCGCCCCCGCGGCCTGCAGGGGGCGCACGGCGGTCAGGCCGCGGGGCGGCCCGACGGGGTGGTCGCGGCCCTGGAGGTACAGGTTGGTCTGGGGCAGCGCGACGACCGCCACGCCGGCCTCGGCGACCAGTTCGCAGACCCGCTGCTGTACCGCGGCCGGCTGCACGGCGAGGCTCACGCAGTGGCTGGCGGTGACGCCGTGCGGGAACCCGGTGCGCAGCACCAGGTCGGCCAGGGTGGCGAGGGTCAGCCGGCCCGGATCGAGGGTCTCGTCGGTGTGCAGGTCGACGGGCCGCCCGGCGTCCGCGGCCGCGTCGAGGCAGATGCCGACGGCCCGGTCCGGCTCGGGGTCGAGGTGCGGGCATCCGCCGGCGATGTCGGCCCCGTTGCGCAGCGCGTCGCGCAGGTTCGCCCCGGCCTGCCCGGCGAGGGGGTTGCCGACGAGGGCGACGAGCTGCACGTCGACGGTCCCGGCCCAGGCCGCCCGGACCTCGGCGAGCGCTTCGAGGGCCCGCATGCCCACGCTGGAGCCCACATCGACGTGACTGCGCACGGCGGTGGTGCCGTGGGCGAGCATGATGCGCAGCGCCCGGTCGGCCCGCCGGGCGATGTCGGCCTTGGTGAACCCCTCGGCGGCGGCGTGCATCGCGCGGATGGCGCCAAGCAGGTCCCCGGCCGGGTTCTCGACCCGCGAGGCGGTGAGCGCCTTGTCGAGGTGGGCGTGGGGTTCGACGAACGAGGGCAGCAGGACGTACCCGTCGAGGTCGACGCCTCCCGGCCCGCCGGTCTCCGCCGCGGTCACCGCCGCGATCGAGCCGTCGGCGAGCCCGACGTCGCACCGGCGTCCGTCCGCGAGCGTCGCGTTGCGCAGCCAGTCGGTGCTCATGTCCGCGGCTCCCGCCGGGCGAGCGCGGCGGCCGGGTGCACCTCGCACGCACCGCCGTCCGCCACACGGGCGTACGACCCGTGTGGCACGCGCCTGCGACGGACCGGGGCAATGTTGGCCACAGCAACAATCTCGTGCTCCCGCCGACACCGGCGGTTTCGCTGCTATGACACTTGCGTTTCCAGCCTCCGGCCACCACGGGCCGGCGACCGGGGCGGTACCGGTCGCCAGTGCCGATCACCAGGGGCGCCTGCTGCCTGCGGTTGAGAGACCGGCAGCATCCGGCCCTCGGCCAGCAGGCGCGCCGCGAGCGGCCGGCCGCCGGCGTCGACCGCGGCCAGTTCGGCGTGGTCGCGCACCAGCTGCTGGGCGAGGTGGGCCTCGAGCCGCTCCACCGCCGGGTTCCACGACGCCACCACGAAGATCACCGGGAGCGGGTCGTCCGGTGCGGGATCCTCGATGAGGCCGAGCATGAGCAGCATCGCCAGGCCGGTCTTGCCCGCGCCCGGCTCGAAGAGCATCACCAGCTGCCGATGCGGCAGCGCCCGGTACGTCGCCAGGATCGCGTCGACCTGGCCGGATGCCGGCAGGCCGGCGCCGCGGACCGCCACCCGGCGCAGGTTCAGCGGCACCGGTCGCCGGACCCAGCGCGAGCCGCCGCAGGACGCTAGGCCTTGGGCGATGTGGCCGCGGTGGCGGGCGCGTTGGCCAGCACCACAGCCGCGGCGACGGTCGCCGCGACGGCCACCGCGGCGGTCACGCTCCAGCCGGGCCGGACCGTGTCGCCGAGCAGCAGGACGCCGATGACCGACGGGACGACCACCTCCACGATCCACAGCACGGCCGTCACCGGGCCCACCGCGCCGTGCTCCAGGGCGTGCGCGTAGAGGAGCGTGCCGGTCAGGCCGTACACCGCCAGCGCCCAGACGGGCGGCTCGCTCGCGACCGCCGGCAGGCCGTGGAGCGGGTCGGCGGGCAGGACGGCCGCGCGGGCGCAGAGCGCGGCGCCGCCGAACGCGAGGCCGGCAAGCGCCGCGTTCAGGGCCGGTCGGCCCCAGCGGGCGCCCACCCAGCCGGCGAGGGCCACCGGGATCGCGGCCAGGGCGAGCCCGAGGCGGACCGCCCCGGGCGGCCGGGCCGGGTCCTGCGGGCCGGCGGACGCGGCCAGCACGACGAGCGCCGCGACGGTGACCACGACCGCGGCCACGTCGACCGGGCGCAGCCGGGCCGACAGCCGGAACCGGGCCACCACGACGGTCACCGCGAGCGAGCCGGCCAGGACCGCCTGCACCTGGTACACCGGCAGCGTGCGCAGCGCGACGAGCGAGGCCAGCCAGGCCAGCAGGTCCAGCACGATGCCGACGAGGTACGCCGGCGCCCGCAGCGTCTGCAGCAGGCCGGTGGCGCGCCGTGCGCCGGTTGCCTGCAGTACCGACGCCACACCGTATCCGGCGGCGGCCGCCGCGGCGAAGGTGAGCCCGGCCGCCGGCCCGAGGTGCTCGCCCATGTGCGGCCGATCTACCCCGCCGCACGGATTTACACCCGCGGGCTCGGCCCACCGCGAACGGCTCGGCGTCGCTCACCTACCAAGCCGTCACGGACCGGGTCGCCGCCGTCGAGCTAGCATTGTGGCGGTGACGTGAAGATATGTCGCAGGGTGGATGGGTTTGGCTGATGCGGGCACGCCTGATGGCAGTGTTGCTCCGTCCGAAGCCACCACCGCTCGCGCTCGGGCTGATCGCCGCCGTGGTGCTCATCGCGGCGGAGAGCGCCCTGCTGTTCCCGCTCAAGGCAGGTATCGCCGAGGGCGCCAGCGGCGTGGTCTACCTCTGCGGTGTGCTGGTCGTCTCGACCGTGTGGGGCGCCGAACTGGGCGCGGTGACCTCGTTGGCCAGCTCCCTCGCCTTCAACTTCTTCCACGTCCCGCCCTACTGGGGGTTGCACTTCAACCTGCGCCGGGACGTGCAGAGCATTGTGATCTTCCTCGGGGCCGGACTGCTGACCAGCTTCCTCGCCGACCTGGCCCGCTCCCGCGCCGCCGAGGCGTCGGAGCGACATCAGGAGGCCGACCTCGCCGCCGAGCTGGCCCGCCGGGTGTTGCGCGCCGGCGACCTGCGCTCGGTCCTCGGTCCGGCGTCACAGCAGATCGCGAAGGTGTTCGCGCTGCCGTTCGCGGCCATCGAGCTCGGGGCGGTTGCCGGGGACGAGCGGCGGGTCGCGTTGCCGTTGTCCGACCACTCGACGTGTCTCGGTACCCTGCTGGTCCCGGCGGACCTCCCCGAACCGACGCTGGAACGCCTGCGGCGGCGGGTGGTGCCATCGCTGGAGCTGCTCCTGCTCGCGGAGTGCGACCGTGCGGCGATCACCGGCTCGCTGAAAGCAAGTCGTGAAGAGGCCACCAGGCTGATGGAGGAGCAGGCCGCGATCCGCCGGGTGGCCACCCGGGTGGCGCACGGCGCCGCGCCGCTCGAGGTCTTCGGTGCGGTGACGGCGGAGCTGTGCCGGATCTGCGGCCCCCAGAACACGGGGCTCATCCGCTACGAGCCGGACGGCACGGGCACCCTCGTCTCGGGGCAGAACCAGTCCGACATCGCCCAGATGCCGGTTGGAACCAGCATCCCGCTCGAGGGAGACTGCGTGTCCGGGATCGTCAAGCGCACCGGCCGCGCGGCGCGGGTGGACTATGCCGACGCGGCCGGCCCGACCGCCACGACCCTGCGTGGCTTCGGCATCCGTTCAGGGGTCGGGGTTCCGGTGGTGGTCGAAGGTCGTCTCTGGGGCGCGACCATCGCCTCGACCACGTCGCCCACGCCGATATCGGCCGCAACCGAGGCACGCCTGGTCGACTTCACCGAGCTGGTCGCGACAGCGATCGCCAACGCCGACAGCCGGACGCAACTCACCGCCTCCCGCGCCCGCCTCGTCGCCGCCGCGGACGACACTCGCCGCCGGATCGAGCGCGACCTGCACGACGGCGCACAGCAACGTCTCGTCTCGCTCGGCCTCCAACTGCGCTCCGTGGAAGCCTCGATACCACCGGGTCTCGACGCGATCAGGCAGGGAGTGTCGCTCGCCGCGAACGGCCTGACCGGTGTCTGCGACGACCTGCGCGAGATCTCCCGGGGCATCCATCCGGCGATCCTGTCCGAGGGCGGGCTGGGCCAGGCGCTCAAGACGCTGGCCCGCCGCAGCGCGATCCCGGTGGAGCTCACGCTGGACCTCGACCGGCGGCTGTCCGAACGGGCCGAGATCACCGCGTACTTCATCGTGTCCGAAGCACTCGCGAACGCCGCGAAACACGCCCGGGCGACCGTGGTGTGTGTCGACGCCGCGGCCCGCGACGCGACCCTCGGGCTCTCGATCCGGGACGACGGCGTCGGGGGAGCCGATACCGACAAGGGGTCCGGACTGATCGGCCTGCGGGACCGCACCGAGGCCCTCGGCGGCCAGATGGAGATCGACAGCCCGGTCGGCAGAGGCACAGCACTGCTGTTCCGGATTCCGATCGGCAGCACCTGACCGACAAGACTCGGCACGGGCCGCAGTTGCGTCACCGCGGGCTCGTCCCGAGGTTGCCCCGCCGGGCCCACTCCTCGGCCAGGAGCCGGTAGGAGCGCACCCGGTCGGCGTGGTCGTGGGTGATCGTCGTGATCGCCAGCTCGTCGGCGCCGGTCGCGTCGCGCAGCTGTTCGAGCTTGTCCGCCACCGTCGCCGGCGACCCGACGAGCTGCGTGTCGACCCGGTCCCGGACGAGGTCGCGGTCCTCCTCGCTCCACTCGTGCCGGGCGGCCTCCTGCGGCGTCGGGAACGGGATCGCGCCCGAGCCCGACCGGATGCTGCGCACCCACAGGCCGTAGCCGGACGCGAGCCGGGCCGCGTCCTCGTCGGTCTCGCCGACCACGACGTCCGCGGAGACCGAGATGTGCGGCCGGTCGAGCTCCGCCGACGGGCGGAACGCCGCCCGGTACGCCTCCACCGCGTCGATGACCGTGCTCGGGCTGTGGTGGTAGCTCGCCGCGAACCGCAGGCCCCGCTCGCCGGCCACGGCCGCGCTGGAGCCACCCGACGCCCCGAGGATCCACACCTGGACCGCGGCGCCCTCGCCCGGGAACGAGCGGACCGCCACACCGGCGGGGGAGACGTACGTGCCGGCCAGGAAGGCGAGGATGTCGGCGATCTGGGCGGCGTAGTCGGGCGTGTAGGCGCCCGGCTGCTGCAGCAGGTCGAGCTGCGTGGCCACCTTCGTGGCCGACGTGGCCAGGAGCTTGCCGAAGTCGTACTGCCTGGGCAGCAGCAGCCCGTTGCCGGTGCGCTGCTCGGCGGCGTGGGCCGCGCCGCCCCGGTCGGCGGTGTAGGCCGCGGCGGCGACCGCGAAGGCCTCCCCGTCCGCGCTCGGCCGCTGCCGGCCGATCGAGCGGCCGAGCCCGAGGTCGAGCCGGCCCGGGTAGACCGCGTCGAGCAGCCCGAACTCCTCGACGGTGGCGAGGGGCTGGCGGTGGCCGAGCTGGACGCCGGCCGACCCCACCCGGATCGTGCTCGTGGCCCCGGCGACCAGCGCGATCGAGATGGCCGGGGACGCGCCGAGCACGCCGGGGTTGAGGTGGTGCTCGGCGAACCAGTACCGCGTATAACCGAAGCGTTCGGTCTGCTGGGCGAGGTCGACGGCGTTGCGCACCGCGCCGGCGATCGTGTCGCCGCTGCTGATCGGGATGAGGTCCAGAACGGCCAGAGGTGTGCTCATGTGACTCCTTGACAAGCGTTATCGCGCAAATCCGAATCGCCGGTCGGGGCGGGGGCCGTCGAGGGCAAGGTCGGCGAGGACCCGCCCGATCGCGGGCGTGAACTTGAACCCGTGACCCGAGAAGCCGGTCGCCACGACCACGGGCCCGTGCCGGTCCAGGACGAAGTTCGCGTCCGGGGTGGTCGTGTACGTGCAGCTGATCGGCGTGAACACGTCGGCGTCGACGCCGGGCAGCCACCGGCGGGCGTAGTCGCGCAGCGCGGCGAGCTGGCCGGGCTCGGGCGTGCGGTCGCGGTGGTCGGGATCGACCTCGGGGCCGACGCCGTGGAAGCCGACCTTGATGCCCTCGCCGGGCGTGGCCAGGCCGTAGATCCCGCCGTAGACGGTCTCGGCGGCGAACCGGTGCCCGAAGCTCGGCCAGCCGTCCTCGGTGTCGCGGGCGGCGAAGTGGGCGGGCTGCTCCTGCGTGACCCGCAGCGGCGGCAGCGGCGCGAGCCGCCCGAGGAGCTTCCCCGCCCAGGCGTTGACCGCCGCCACGACCCGGCGCGCGCGGTAGCCGCCGGCGTCGGTGTGGACGAGCACGGCGTCCTCGCCGAGCACCTCGATCGATGTGACGGGCGTCGAGTGCCGCACGGCGGCGCCGGACTTCGCGGCGGCCGCCTGCATAGCGGCGACCGACCGGTCGGCGTGCAGGCGCCCGCTGTCGGGGTGGAACAGCACGCGGGTGTCGAACCGGATCCCGGGCCAGCGCTCGGCCGCCTCCCGAGGCGCGAGCCAGTGGTGCGCCACCCCGGCGACGGCGAGTCCCGAGGCCAGCTCGGACAGGGAGGGGTGGTCGCCGTGGTCGGCGCCGCCGGTGACGGTCAGCAGGTGCTCGCCGGTCAGCTGCTCCAGCTCCCGCCAGAGCTCCCGGGCCTCCCGCGCGAGGGCGATGTGCACCGGGTCGGGGTACGAGAGCCGGAAGATCCGCGACGCCCCGTGCGATGCTCCGTTGGTGTGTCCCGCCGCGAACCGCTCGAGCAGCACCACGTCGACGCCCCGCCGGGCGAGCTGCCAGGCCGCGGCCGAGCCCATCGCCCCGCCGCCGACCACCACGATGTCGACGGACTGCGTTGTACCGGATGTGTCGCCCATCGCCTCAGTCCTGGATCCGTGCCGCGCCGTCCGGCAACGATAGCGCATGCTCTACTAATCCCATAGGATTAATATGTATGATGGATCACTGCGGGACTGGTTGGAGCGCGTCGCGCTGCCCGGGCAGCGGGTCACCAGCGCCCGGCCCATGGCCGGCGGCTACAGCAACGACAACGCCCTGCTCACCACGGCCGGCGGCGGCGCGTACGTCCTGCGGCGGTACCGGCGCGCCAACACCTGCCCGGTCGAGACGGCCCTCGCCCGCCGCCTGGCCGGCGTCGTCCCGGTCGCCGAGGTGGTCGCCGCGGACGAGACCGGGGCGGACGCCGGCGAGCCGGTCCTGCTGTCGGTGTACGTGCCCGGCCGCCCGCTGGGCGAGCTGCTGTCCGGTACCGGCGCGGCCGGCCTCGGCCGCGCGGCCGGCACCACCCTGGCCCGCGCCGGCACGGCGACGTTCCCCGCGCCGGGGTTCTTCACCGACGGTCGCCTGGAGCCCGGCCCGGCCGAGCCGACCGCCGGCCTGGACGCCTTCGTCGACCGCTGCCTGCGCGAGGGCAACGCGGCCGGCCACCTCTCCGGCGCCGAACAGTGCTCCCTGCGCCGCCTCGCCGAACGCACGGCGCCGGAGCTGGCCGTGCTGCACGGCAGCCGGCAACTGGTGCACGGCGACTACAACCCGAAGAACCTGCTCGCCGCGGATGGGCGGGTCGTGGCCGTGCTCGACTGGGAGTTCGCGTTCAGCAGCTCCCCGCTGTACGACATCGGCAACATGCTGCGCGACCCGCGCCCTTCCGGCTTCGCGGAGGCGTTCGTGGCGGGCTTCCGCGACGGCGGCGGGGAGCTGCCCGACGACTGGCGCCGCCTGAGCCGGGCCCTGGACCTGTACTCGCTCGCCGACCTGCTGACCCGGCCACCGACGCACCGGTACTTCGCCCGCGCGGTCGAACGGATCCGGGCCCTGCTCGCCTGAGGTGCTGCAGCGGGAGGCGGGGCGATGGTCACCGGGTCGTGTGGGCGCCGCCGTTGACGTGCAGGGTCTGGCCGGTGATGTGCCGGGCACCGGGGGAGGCGAGGAACCAGGCCGTCTCGGCGATGTCGTCGGGCCGGCCCGGCCGCTTGTTGTGCGTCGCGTCGACGAGCGCGGTCCGGCGCTGCTCGCTGAGCCGGCCGTGGAAGAAGCCGGTCTCGGCGATGTAGCCCGGTGCGATCAGGTTCGCGGTGAGGCCGCGGGGGCCGACCGTGGACGACAGCCCGGCCGTCCACGCGGCCAGGGCCGCCTTGGCCGCGCCGTAGGACGTCGTGGCGTACTCGGCGCCGATGGACCCGATGGTGATGATCGAGCCGCCGGGGCGCAGCCTGCCGAGCACGGCGGTGGTCGTCAGGACCGCGCTGATCAGGTTGGCGTCGAGGTTGGCCTGCCAGGCGGCCGCCACGGCCGCCAGATCGCCCTCCGGCGGGGCCGGCCTCGTCAGGTCGGTGTTGCCGCCGGCCACGTTGGCCACCACGTCGAGCTCCGGGCCCAGCTCGCCGGCCATCCGGGCCACCGCACGCGGGTCGGTCGCGTCGCACGGCAGCGCCCGCGCGCCGAGCTCGGCGGCCGCGGCGGTGAGCCGGTCACCGTCCCGGCCGGTGATGACCACGGTGTCGCCCGCCGCCCGGAACCGGGCGGCGACCGCCCTGCCGATGCCGGTGCCGCCGCCGGTGACCAGCACGATGCGACCCATCGGTACCACCTCCGCTGCTACGTTTAGACCTAAACATAGCAGCGGAGGGATGCGATGGCCGACGACTACCCGATGGGACCGCCCTCGACCTGGCCCGCGGCGGAGATCGCCGCGGCCTGGGAGCGCGAGCTGCCCGGCGTGCGGACGGGCTCGATCGAGGTCATCACGCCGCTGTGGCGGATCGCGAAGGTCCTCGCCGACGACCGGCGCCGCACGCTGACCCGGCTCGGCGTCGACCCGTCCACGCTCGACCTGCTCAGCGTGATCCGCCGGTCCGGGCCGCCGTACGAGCTGACGACCCGCGAGATCACCCGCCGCACGCTGATCACCGCGGGCGCGGTCTCACAACGCGTCGCCCGCGCCGAGCGGGCCGGCCTGGTCGAGCGCGCACCGTCGGCCGCCTCCCGCCGGGCCGTCGCGGTCCGGCTGACCGCGGCCGGCCACGAGCTCATCGAGGCCACGGTGCGCGAGCTGCTCGACCACGAGGCCGAGCAGCTGACCGCGCTCACCGACGCCGAACGCACGACCCTCGTCGGCCTGCTCGCCCGGCTCGAACAGTCGCTGGTCGAGCCCGACTGA
The DNA here is from genome assembly GCF_022095675.1 of Dactylosporangium sp. AC04546. Taxonomy (GTDB): domain Bacteria; phylum Actinomycetota; class Actinomycetes; order Mycobacteriales; family Micromonosporaceae; genus Dactylosporangium. The sequence goes on from NZ_JAHYSG010000183.1 coordinate 9,386, forward strand.
CCAGCCCGCGCTGATCGCCCCGCGCGGGGGATGACTCGCTCCTCCTATCTACGATAGTAGATAAGGGATGTGCTTGCCTGCCGGGCCCGGTCGTCGCCCGGGGCGGTGCCAGGACGCTCGGGAGGCCGGTGTGGAGACGATGTCGATGGTCGTCGCGGAGCTCCACGAGCCGTGCGTGCGGCCCGGAACGATGGCGCCGGGCCGGCTGCATGTCGTCGCCGGTGCCCGGGTGGTCGACGTCGAGAAGGCTGTGCTCGGCGTCGCGACCGGCACCGGATCGACGGTGATCCGCCACCAGGTCGCCGGCCGCTTCGGCCTGCCGGCGCGGCGGTCGAGGTCGATCCCGTTCCTGCTGCCGATCCCCTGGGAGACCCCGGTGAGCTGGCCGGAAGCCCCGGCGGTGCTCACGCTCCGCACGCGGGTCGCCGTCGCCGGCGGCCCGGCCGTGGACACCGCGGCGGACCTCGAGGTCCACCCGACGCTCGCGCACCACCGGCTCGTGCGCGCCGTGACCGCGGCCGGCTTCGGCCTCCTGCGCTCCGGCCTGGCGTTCACGCCCCTGCCGGGCGTGCGGCGCAGCATGCCGTACTTCCAGGATCTCACCTTCCAGTCGCACCGGCCGTCCGGCGGCGGGGTGCGGGTGGCGGTCGTCGCCAATCCGGTCGGTCTCGACGCGGTCGTCACCGCCGCCGGGCGGCGTCGCCTGGTCGCCGTCCGGCACGACGACGAGCAGGCGGCGCTGCGGCGGCTCACCGAGTGGCTGCGGTTCGCAGTTGCCGCCGAGTGGCAGTTGCAGCGTTGTCGCGTGCGTACATGAGCACATATCATGGGCAGATGAGCCACGAGCACCCGCACGACCACGGTCACGACCACCACGGCCGCTCGGCAGGAGCGGCCCGGGCGGCCTGGCGGCATCGGCTCGGGCACCTGCTGAAGCCCCACTCGCACGACGCGGCGGACAAGGTGGACCGCGCGATGGAGTCGTCGCGGGACGGCATGCGGGCGCTGTGGGTCTCGCTGCTCGTGCTCGGGGCGACCGCCGCGCTGCAGGTGGTCATCGTCCTGGTGTCCGGCTCCGTCGCGCTGCTCGGCGACACGCTGCACAACGTCGCCGACGCGCTCACCGCGGTACCGCTCGGCATCGCGTTCCTCCTCGGCCGGCGGGTGGCGAACCGGCGGTACACCTACGGCTACGGCCGCGCCGAGGACCTCGCCGGCATCTTCATCGTGCTCACCATCGCCGCGTCCGCCGGGTTCGCCGCGTACGAGGCGGTGGACCGGCTGCTGCACCCGGCCGACGTGACGCACCTGCCCTGGGTGGCGGCGGCCAGCGTGATCGGGTTCGTGGGCAACGAGGTCGTCGCGCGGTACCGCATCCTCGTCGGCCGCCGGATCGGCTCGGCGGCCCTCGTCGCGGACGGCCTGCACGCCCGCACCGACGGATTCACCTCCCTCGCCGTGCTCCTCGGCGCGGGCGGCGTGGCGCTGGGCTGGCGGTGGGCCGACCCGGTCGTCGGGCTGGCCATCACCGCCGCCATCCTCTTCGTCCTCAAGGACGCGGCCCGGGAGGTGTACCGCAGGCTGATGGACTCCGTCGACCCCGCGCTGGTCGACACCGCGGAGCAGGCCCTCGCCGGCACCCCGGGCGTGCTCGGCGTGCCGGCGCTGCGGATGCGCTGGATCGGCCACCGCCTGCACGCCGAGACCGACCTGCTGGTGGCCGGCACGCTGTCGGTCGTGGAGGCGCACGCCATCGCCGTGGAGGCCGAGCACCGGCTGCTGCACGCCGTCCCGCGGCTCACCGGCGCCACCATCCACACCGATCCGGACGCCGCCGAGATCCACGCCGTCGTCGCCCACCACAGATAGGAACGCACGGCGCCCGCAGTACAATGGGTGCTTGTGTATGCACGTGACGACGCTCCGCCGGACGGTGACGGAGCGCCCACCGACGCGCAGGTCGACGTGGCCGTGACGGCCTTGCGGATGCTGGCCGACCCGACCCGGCTGCGCCTGCTGTGGGCGCTGCGCGACGGCGAGCACGACGTCACCACGCTGACGGCGGCCGTCGGCGCCGCGCGCCCGGCGGTGTCGCAGCATCTCGCCAAGCTGCTCCTCGCGGGCCTGGTCAGCACCCGCCGGGACGGCCGGCGGGTGCTCTACCGGGCCGCCGGCGGCCACGTCCGCCGGCTCGTGGCCGAGGCGTTGTACGCGGCCGACCATCACCTGACCGGGGCGCCGGAGCACGACTGACGGCGGACCCGCCAGTGCTTCAGGGCCAGGGCCCGGCGCTCGACCAGGTGCCACGACGCGGCCGCGACGGCGGCCGTGAACAGCAGGCTCAGCGCCGTGTACGCCGCGTACCCCCACCGGTTCAGCCCGAACGCCGACAGCAGCTGCTGCACGACGAAGCCGTAGATGTAGATGCCGTACGAGTAGTCGTTGACCGCGCCGACGCGGCGCAGCCGCCGCGGCGCCCGGACCGCCGCCCACACCAGCAGGTAGGCGAGGGCCGGGAAGCCGGCGACGAAGAAGCCGCCGAGCAGCAGTGTGGCGGCGAGCGTCGCGAGGCAGGCGAGGGCGAGCCCGTCGTGGATCGGGACGCGCTCGCGGTACATCTCGATGGTGGCACCGGTCAGGAACAGCGCACCGAGGTAGATGAGCCACTGCACAGAGACGCTGCCGACCAGCGGCGCGACGATCGCCGCGTAGTGCTCGGCCGGCGGGCCGGTGAGGGTCCAGCCGCGGGCCTGGTCGGCCAGGATGAACGCGTAGAGCACGGCGGCGGTCGCCGGCACGACCCAGCGAGCGCGGCGCAGCACGGCGGTCGCGGCGAGCGCGGCGACGGCGGCGTAGCAGGCCGACTCGTAGACGAGCGACCACAGCGCGCCGTCGAAGACGCTGCTGCCGCCGATCGCCCGGCCCCACGGCGAGCCGGCGAGCAGGTCCTGGATGCCGTACTGGCGCACGCCGGTGAACCAGTTGCCGACGACGTACTGCACCGGCCCCTTCGGCCCGTCCCAGAACCCGTCCAGGGTGCCCCGCTCGCGCAGCGCGACGGCCGGCGCGGCGACGAAGGCGGTGACGAGCAGGCACACCCACAGCCCGGGCAGGATACGCAGCGCCCGGTGCCAGGCGAACCGCCCGACGCTCGTGCGCCGGGCGGAGCGGGTGATGAGCAGCCCGGAGATGACGAAGAAGCCGAAGACCGCGAGGGTGCCGATGTTGGTCTGGTCGCGGAACAGGCTCTGGCCGAGGTCCTCCCAGCCGTAGCCGAGCGACGTGGCGTGGGCGACGACGACCGCGACGGCGAGGCCGAGGCGGATGGCACCGATGCCGTTGTCGCGGCCGTTCCATTGTCCGGCGAGGGTGCCGTGCGCGAGGCGGTACCGCCCGGCGGCGGATGCGGGCATGCGAAAGCTCCTAGTGGCGGGAAAACGTGGGTCAGGACACGTCGCGAGCGCCGTGTCCGCCTACGTCCGCCACACCTGCAGGTGCGCCTGGTCAGGTCCGCCCGGGTCCCGCTCCGGCACGGGCACGGGCGCCGGCCGGGCGACGACGCCGGGCGTCGGCGCGGTGAACGTCGCGGGAGCGGTGAAGAGCTTCGGTTGCTGCTGGTGTACCGGGGCGCCGGCCGTGTGCAGCAGACGGTGGCGCTGGTGGGAGTGCTCGTCATGCGTGCTGCGCGGCTCGTGCTCGGCCGTCACCGGCTGCCCGGCGGCGTGGCCCAGGGCCAGATGCGCCGACTGCGCGGTGGCGATGGGGGTGAGCAGCAACGAGACGAGCAGCAGGACGGCGAGCCCGGCGGGAGCCATCCAGGCACCCCGCCGGGCGACGGTACATACGGGCGGCATCGGGCCTATTCCGCGGCGGGCCGGGCCTTCGCGGCCGGCTGCCACGGTTGGCCGGACGCGGCCGGGGCGGGCCGGTTGGCCCGGTCGGCGACGACGAGCGCGGTGGCGAGCAGGCCGAGCACGATGATGCCGGCCGACGCGACCCGCTGGGCCCGCTCGGAGGTGAACCGGGCCGGCAGGTAGCTCGCGACGAGCGCGACCACGACGAGCGCGATGACCTGGCCGCCTTCGATGCCGACGTTGAACGCGACGATCCGGGTGAGGCTGCCGACGCCGTGGACGTCGATGTCCTGCAGGCGGGTGGCCAGGCCGAGGCCGTGGACCAGGCCGAAGCCGAGCACGGCCGCGCCGAACAGCCGCCGGTGCGCCTCCGTCCTCGGGCGGGCGAACAGGGCGACGGCGCCGACGAGGACGACGCTGAGGCCGATGACGAGGTCGACCTTGGTGGGGCTGACCCGCCACTCGGTGATCGCGGCGGTGATGAGGGTGACGCTGTGGCCGAGGGCGAACAGGGAGACGAAGACGGCGGCGCGGCGGACGGTGCCGGCGATGAGCGCGACGCCGGCGACGAACAGCAGGTGGTCCCAGCCGAGCAGCATGTGGGTGATGCCGAGCCAGACGAACTCGGGGACGGACCTGCCGGCCGCGTCGTCGACGCCGTGGGCGGACGCGGTGGACGGCAGCAGCACGAGCAGGAACAGCGGCAGGAACACGGGCAGGGTCAGCAGGACAGGGCGACGCATGGAAGCCTCTCGGGGGTTTCCGGGCACGGCGAAGCGACGCCCGGCACGGACGTTGGGATTAGCGGGAGATTCCCAGCGTCGGCGGGGCGCGGCCCGCCACCCGGAGCATGGACCAGACGGACCCGCCGCCCGCGTCGCCGGGCACGGCGAGGCGCAGCGGGACGGGTCGCGGCAGTGGCCGTGGTGACGCCGCGGCCGCGGCGACGCAGACGCGCTCGACGACGGCGCGCCACAGCAGCGCCGCGACCACGCCGGCGGCGCCGTGCACCGCCAGGCCGAGGAGCAGCACGATCGGCGGCGGCACGACGTGGGTGTCGGAGCCGGCCCAGGCGGCCGTCTCGGCGGCGAGGAACGCACCCGTCGACCACAGCCCGGCGGTGCGGGCCAGCCGCTGCTTGCCCGGTGCCGTCAGCCGCCCGCCGGCGGCGAACGCGGCGCAGGTCACCGCCAGCATCGAGGTCGCGGTGAGCGCGAGGGCGACCACGACGGCGGCCAGGTCGGTGGCGTGGACGTGCGAGATGCCGGCGGCGATGCCGTGGGACGCCTCGTGCCGGTGCGCGAGCACCCGGGACATGACGAGGTGGGCGGCGCTCCAGCCGAGCGCGCCCGACGAGACGGCGGAGACGGCGAGCAACGCCCGCCCCGCGTGCCGCTGGCCCGTCGTCGTCACCCCCTGCGGTCGATCCGGCCGCCGTCATCGTACGGGGTCGCGCGAAGGGTGGGCGTGCGGGTGGACGCACCACAGTGCGTACTATCGGCGATCGGAGGAGATCCGGGGTGGATCGGTCGCGGAGGTGCTGATGCGCGGGTTCG
>NZ_JAHYSG010000184.1 GCF_022095675.1 Dactylosporangium sp. AC04546
CACGCGGGCTGGCCAGGCTGGTCCCAACCCGCAGCCCAACCCGGCTGGACGCCTCCGGCAACGGGCCAGGCCACACCGCCCGGCCAGGCCGGGTGGGCCCCACCCGCCGGCTCCCAGCCCCAGGCACAGCCCGGCTGGCCACAGCCGCCCGCCACGGCCCAGCCGGCATGGGGCCAGCCGCAGTCATCCGCACCCCCGGCATCGGCCCCGCCGGCCCCGTCCTGGGGCCAGGCGGCAGAGCCCGCGTCAGCACCGCCGGCACCGTCCTGGGGCCAGGCCGCCGAGCCCGCCTCCGCGCCGCCCGCGCCCTCGTGGGGCCAAGCGGCGCAGCCCGCCTCGGCGCCACCGGCCTCCGCGCCGCCCGCGCCCTCGTGGGGTCAGGCGGCAGAGCCCGCCTCGGTACCGCCGGCCCAGCAGTCCTGGAACCAGCCGGCAGCGCAGGGCTGGGCCGCGCCTCCCGCGCAGCCGGCCGAGCCCGCAGCACCGTCCTGGGGCCAGGCCGCCGAACCGGCATCCGCACCCCCAGCGCCGTCCTGGGGCGAGGCTGCCGAACCGGCGCCCGCACCCCCGGCACCGTCCTGGAACCAGGCCGCCGAACCAGCGTCCGCACCCCCCGCGCCGTCGTGGGGCCCGGCCGCCGGACAGGCGTCCGCACCCCCGGCACCGTCTCAGCCCGCAGCACCGCCGTGGGAACCGGCGCCCGCATCGCCCGCGCCGTCGTGGGGCCAGGCCGCCGAGCCGGCGTCCGCGCCGCCCGCGCCTTCGTGGGGGCAGCCGGCCGAGCCCGCGGCGCCGTCGTGGGGTCAAGCGGCCGAGCCGCCCGCGCCGTCGTGGGGGCAGCCGCCCAGCTCGCCCCCGCCCGCGTCGGCGCCCCAGGCGCAGCAGGCGTGGAACCAGCAGGGTGCACCCGCGTCGGGTGGTGGCAGTGAGCCGGGCTGGGCGCCGCCGCCTGCACAGCAGGGGTGGAATCCGCCCGGCGCGAAGGCACCAGAAGTACCGGATGCGGCCCTTCCGTCCTGGCCGCCGTCCACTCACGAGAGTCCATTCTCGGGAAATGATCGAGAGGGGAACCAAAATGCCGGTGGGACGTACCCGGCCAGTGGCGCACCGAACCACACCGGGCCGGAGCACCAGCAGCCCCCAGCAATTCCTCCGCCCATAGAGGTACAGGAGGAAGAGGAAAAGACGGAAGCAGCGTCCGCCGAGGCCACGCAACTGGTCGGCAGCGCAGCGGAAAGCTACGGGAAGTGGGCTCGCAACCAGCGACTCTCAGCCGGCACAGTCTATGGCGGGCAGGGCGGAAGACCTGTTTCAGCCGACGGCGGGAGTCCTCTGGAGAACAGCGGCTCGCTCACCGGGCACATTCTCAGTCAGGGCACGCAGGAAACGGACGACGACGACGAGGAGCCGTCGAAGTCCGGCAATCTGCGGGTGTACATCATCATCGCGGTCATCCTGATCGTGCTGGTGGTCGGCGGTTATTTCACGGTCACCGTGGTCCGGGATTTCATGGACAGCACGTTCCAAGGTGTACCGCAGAAGTGAGCCACGACACGGGATGCGGGATCTTCCGCGGAGATCGGATAAGCTGAACCGTTCTCCAATCGGAAGGTCCCACTCTCCTTGCTGCTCGCCGACGCCAGCCAGTACCCCTCAATCTTCGAAACGACCGAGCACCCCGAGCCCGCGCAGAGCGGCTTCGCGGGGCTCGGGCTGCCCGCCAAGCTTGTGCGGGCGCTCGCTCGGCAGGACATCACCGAGCCGTTCCCCATCCAGACCGCGACCGTTCCCGACGCGCTGCGGGGCCGTGACGTGCTCGGCCGCGGGCGGACCGGCTCGGGCAAGACGCTCGCGTTCGGCCTGCCGGTCCTGGCCCGGATCGCGGCGAGCGGGCGGTCGCGGCCGCACGCGCCCAAGGCGCTCGTGCTGGTGCCGACGCGCGAGCTCGCCATGCAGGTCAACGACGCGCTGACCCCGCTGGCCAAGGCGCTGGGGCTGTTCTGCAAGACCGCCGTGGGCGGCGTGCCCTACGACCGGCAGATCTGGTCGCTGGAGCGCGGCGTCGACGTCCTGGTCGCGACGCCGGGGCGGCTGGGTGACCTGATCAAGCGCGGTGCGTGCCGCCTCGACGCGGTGGCGATCACGGTACTGGACGAGGCCGACCAGATGGCCGACATGGGCTTCCTGCCCGAGGTCACCGAGATCCTCGCTCAGACGCCGGAGGGCGGCCAGCGGCTGCTCTTCTCCGCGACGCTGGACAAGGACGTCGACACGCTCGTCGCCCGGTTCCTGATCGACCCCGTGACCCACTCGATCGAGCCCGCGGTCGCGTCCGTCGGATCCATGGACCACCACGTGCTCCTGGTGCCCCCGAACGACAAGGTGGCGATCGCCGCCTCGATCGCGGCCCGTCAGGGGCGGACGATTCTGTTCGTGAAGACTCAGGCTGCCGTCGATGAGCTCGTGGATCAGTTTGCCGCGGTGGGTGTACGGGCGGGAGCCCTGCACGGCGGCAAGACCCAGCGGGTGCGCACGCGGACGCTCGCCGAGTTCCGGGAGGGCACGGTCGACGTGCTCGTCGCCACGGACGTCGCCGCGCGCGGCATTCACATTGATGACGTGTCCCTTGTAGTACACGTGGATCTCCCGCGGGATCAGAAGGACTATCTGCACCGGGCCGGCCGGACCGCTCGGGCTGGCGCCGCGGGCACGGTCGTGACGCTGGTGCTGCCACGGCAGCGGCGGCGGGCGGCGGCGCTGCTGGCGAAGGCCGGAGTGACCCCGAAGGAGCTGCGGGTGCGTGCGGGTGACCCAGCGTTGGCCGAGGTCACCGGGGCGCGCCAGCCGAGCGGGGTGCCCGTGCGAGTGCCTCCGCAGCGCCCAGCCGCGGGCGGCTCGCGCCGGCCCCGGACCGGACCGCCGCGCCACCGATTCCCCCGGGTGAGCTGAGCGCCGGGCGATTTTTGTCGTACCGGTCGGATACGTTGCCGGTCATGACGGTGCTTCCACGAGCGTTCGCCTGGCAGAGGACCGACACGACCGGCGGCGAGTTCGCCGCCCTGGACGACCGGCGGGGGCTGCACGCCCGCGGCACGGCGTTCGCCGCCGACCGCGGGGTGTATGCGTGCCGCTATGAGCTGCACACCGACGAGGGATGGGCCAGCACCCGGCTCGAGGTCACGGCCGAGGGTGCCGGCTGGCTGCGCACGTTACGCATGGAGCGGGCCGCCGGCCGCTGGCGGGTGACCACCGGTGAGCAGGGCGACCTGGAGCGGGTGCTCAAGGGCGCCCCGTTCGCCGGCATCGAGGACCCCGACCGGCTGCACAACGTGCTCGACGTCGACCTCTACAACTCGCCCCTGACCAACACGCTGCCGATCCGGCGCCTGGGCCTGCATCGGGCCGCCCCGGGCACGACGGTGACGATCGAGGCGGCCTGGATCCTGCTGCCCAGCCTCGCCGTGCTGCCCGTTGAGCAGACCTACGAGGTGCTGGAGGGGCGCCGGTTGCGGTACAGCTCGGAGAACTTCACGGCCGTCTTCCAGATCGACGAGGAGGGATGGGTCACGGAGTATCCGGACCTGGCGACGCTCGCGTAGCGGCTGGCCACGGGCCTCAGCCGTCGACCGGTGAACCGGTCGGCGTGTGTCTGGCCGCCAGGCGGCGGGCCTGGCGGCGCTGACCTGCGCGGCCGAGCGCGAGCATGGTGCCGGCCAGCGGCATCGCGGTCCGTGGGAAGGCGTCGAAGCGCCTGACCAGCCCACCCCGCCAGCGTGGCAGCGCAACCACCGGCCGGGGGTGCTCGACGAGCCGGCCGATTAGGCGCGCGACCCGCTCCGGGGGTGAGCAGCGTGCCCGTGAACGAGACCGCGATCCCGACGTCGCCCAGCTAACCGCCGGCCCGCGAGATGGACACAGGCCAGCGGCGATCAGGGTCAGGGCTGGTCGGGCGCCGGCTGCGGCCGGCCCTCCCACTTGGTCGAGAGGGCGATCGCGGTGCGGGTGCGGGCGATGCCCTTGACCCGGTTCAGCTCCACGATCAGCCGCTCCAGGTCGCCGATCGTCCGCACCCGGGCCTTGCAGAGGAACGACTCCTCACCCGCCATGAAGTAGCACGACTCGATCTCGTGCCGTTCGCGCAGCGCGTCGAGGATGCCCTCGGTGTCGCCGCTGCTGTCCTGGACGATGCCGATCACGGCGGTGACCGTCAGGCCGACCGCTTCCGGCTGGACCTCCGCGCGGTACCCCTGAATCACCCCGGAGGCTTCGAGCTTGCCGACCCGCTCGTGCACGGCCGGTGCGGAGAGCCCGACCTTCCGGGCGAGTTCCGCATATGGAAGACGGGCGTTGTCCCGAAGTAGGTCGATGAGTCGACGATCGATCTGGTCCATCACGACAAGCCTAATGCGCCGCGTTTTAGCACGGTAATTGCCCAAGAAGTGCGTTTTCCTCGTTTCCCGGACACGGCACGTGAGCGGTGCTGTAATGGGCGTACATCCCAGGATGACTCGCGCTTTCAGCTTCGCAGCATGGGGGTGCGCGGGCCCGGCGAGCCACCCAGGGTAAAGGAGGGGCCGTGGAGACGGGAGATCGTCTGCTGACGCCCGGTGAGGTCGCTGCCTTGTTCCGCGTCGATCCGAAAACGGTGACGCGCTGGGCGGCGGCCGGCCGGATCAGCAGCATCCGAACCCCGGGAGGACACCGGCGGTTCCGGGAATCCGAGGTGAGGGCGTTGCTCGAGGGGGATGAGTCCCCCGACGACACCTCTACCGGGAATGGCCGAGCTCACCCGACCAACGAGTGAACAGGCTGTGGGACACGCCGGCGGCGTCGAGGACCTTGCCGGCGACGAAATCGACCAACTGCTGAGCGGTGGCCGCGGCTCCGGCGGAGTAGAAGCCGGGGCTCGCGGGGAGGACCACCGCACCCGCGTCGTGCAGTGCGATGAGGTGCTCCAGGTGACTTCGGGTCACCGGGGTCTCTCTGGGCACGACCACGACCGGTCGGTGCTCCTTGAGGTTGACCTCGGCGGCGCGCTGCAGCAGATCCTTGGACAGACCGATGGCGATCCCGGCGCAGGCGGCGGTGCTGGCCGGGACGACGAGCATGCCCTTGACCGGGTACGAGCCGCTGCTCGGGCCGGCGGCCAGGTCGCCGGCCGGCCAGTGGGTGACGTCGGCGCCGTCGAGGGGGGCCTGCAGCCAGGCGGCCAGGTCGTCCTTCCAGTGCGCGTCGCGGAACGAGACGCCGGTCTCGTCGAGGATCGTCAGCCGGGCCGCCCGCGACACGACGAGGTCGACGGCCTCGCCGGCGTCGAACAGTGCCCGGAGCACCGCCGCGGCGTACGGCGTGCCGGACGCGCCGGAAACCCCGACGACCCATGGTCTGCGCTGGTCACTCACACCCACAACTGTGCCATGGGACGCACGAGCGCCGACCCGCCGGAAAACTGTCAGTGGGTGTTGCCAAGATGGGTACATGACGCGCGGCTTCCCCTTCGCGGATCTCAACGACTTTCTCGCCGCCCTGCAGCGGGCGGGCGAGCTTCATCGGGTCGGCGTGCCCGTCGACCCGCACCTGGAGATCAGCGAGGTCGTCACCCGCACCGTGCGGGCCGGCGGGCCGGCGCTGCTGTTCGAGCGGCCGACGCGCGGCGACATGCCGGTGGCGATCAACCTGTTCGGCACCGAGCGCCGCATGGCGATGGCGCTGGGCGTCGAGCACCTCGATGAGGTCGGCGCGCGCATCGGTGAGCTGGCCAAGCCCGAGCTGCCGGTCGGCTGGGCCGGCATCCGGGATGGCATCGGCAAGCTGATGCAGCTCAAGTCGGTCCCGCCGAAGCACGTGAAGAGCGCACCCTGCCAGGAGGTCGTCTACAAGGGCGACCAGGTCGACCTCAACCGGCTGCCCGGCCTGCAGGTCTGGCCCGACGACGGCGGCATCTACCACAACTTCGGCCTGACCCACACGAAGCATCCCGAGACGGGCAAGCGCAACCTGGGGCTCTACCGGCTGCAGCAGCACAGCCACAACACGCTCGGCATGCACTGGCAGATCCACAAGGACTCGACGGCCCACCACGCGGTCGCCGAGCGCCTCGGCCGCCGCCTCCCGGTCGCGATCGCCATCGGCGCCGACCCCGTCGTCTCCTACACGGCGAGCGCCCCGCTGCCGTCCGACATCGACGAATACCTGTTCGCCGGTTTCCTCCGCGGCGAGCGGGTCGAGATGGTCGACTGCCTGACCGTGCCGCTGCAGGTGCCGGCCAACGCCCAGATCATCCTCGAGGGCTACCTGGAGCCCGGCGAGCGGCTGCCGGAGGGCCCGTTCGGCGACCACACGGGGTTCTACACGCCGGTGGAGGACTTTCCGGTACTGCACGTGGAGTGCATGACGACCCGCAAGCAGCCGATCTACCACTCGATCATCACGTCCAAGCCGCCGCAGGAGGACCACGGCCTGGGCAAGGCGACGGAGCGCATCTTCCTGCCCCTGCTCAAGATCCTGATCCCTGACATCGTCGACTACGACCTGCCCGCGGCCGGCGTCTTCCACAACTGCGTGATCGTGTCGATCCGCAAGCGCTACCCGAAGCACGCTCAGAAGGTCATGAGCGCCATCTGGGGCGCCCACCTGCTGTCGCTGTCGAAGCTCATCGTGGTCGTCGACGATGACTGCGACGTCCACGACTACGCCGAGGTGGCGTTCCGCGCCTTCGGCAACGTCGACTACTCCCACGACCTGCTGCTCACCGAGGGCCCGGTCGACCACCTCGACCACGCCTCTTACCAGCAGTTCTGGGGCGGCAAGGCCGGCATCGACGCGACGCGGAAGGGCCCGGCGGAGGGCTATCATCGCGGCTGGCCGGATGAGATGGTCATGCCGGCCGAGATCGTGGCGCGGGTCGACAAGCGCTGGAAAGAGTACGGATTCAAGTGACGCTGGTTGAGCCACCCCCGAGCCGGGTCAAGGCATTCCTGCGACTGGTCGCGATCGAGCACTCGGTCTTCGCGCTCCCGTTCGCCTACCTCGCGGCCCTGACCGCGATGACCGTGCGCGACCAGCGCGTCGACTGGCTCGACCTGCTGCTCGTCACGATCGCGATGGTCGGCGCCCGCACCTTCGCGATGGCCGCCAACCGCATCATCGACCGTCACATCGACGCCCGAAACCCGCGCACCGCACAGCGCGAGCTGGTGACCGGTGCCGTCAGCGTCCGCACGGCCTGGACCGGCGCCGCCGTCGCGCTGGTCGTCTTCCTCGGCGCCGCCGCCCTGCTCAACCCGCTGTGCCTGGCCCTGGCCCCGCTGGCCGTGGTGCCCCTGATCGTGTATCCGTATGGCAAGCGCTTCACCAACTGGCCCCACGCCATCCTCGGCCTGGCCCAGCTGGTGGGCCCGGTCGGCGCCTGGCTCGCGGTCACGGGCGACCTGCGCGGCTCCGGCCCCGCCTGGGTCCTCGGCCTGGCCGTCGGCCTGTGGATCGGCGGCTTCGACCTGATCTACGCCTGCCAGGACACGGCCATCGACCGCGAGATCGGCGTCCACTCGGTCCCGGCCCGCTACGGCGTCCCCTTCGCCCTGCACCTCTCGACGGCCGCCCACGTGGTGACGTTCGCGCTGTTCGCCTGGTTCGGCCAGCTGGTCGGCCTGGGCTGGCTCTGGTGGATCGGCCTGGCCCTGACGGCGGTCGCCTTCGTCTACGAGCACGCGATCGTCCGCCCCACCGACCTGTCCCGCGTCAACCGGGCGTTCTTCACGGCCAACGGCTTCGTGGGCATAGCCTTGTTCGTCTTCGCGGTGCTCGACCTGGTCGCATTAGGCGGCCTCCGCCCCTGACCGCCGGCGACAAGCTCGTCGACGGCCACCTGACGCGCCCGAGCACCCGCCTGTCTCAACCGAGCGGGGCGAAGACCGGCTGGCTGAATGTGTTCGGGCCGTGGCCCGGCCCGGGGGCGCCGACGGCCACCGCCGAGGCAACCAGCGCTCCGTGCAGGCCAGGGTCGCGACGAGCGGCGGCTCCCGGCAACGCGCCCTCACCGGTTCGCGGGTCTGTGACCGATATTTCCGGCACGTCCGCGAACGACGACCTCGCCAGTCCATGATCAAGGGAAACTTCTGGCTGTCATAGCAGCCGAATTCTTCCCATGATCATGGACGCAAGGGCGCGAGGGCGCGGGAGGCGCGAGGGCGCGGGAGGCGCGAGGGCGCGGGAGGCGCGAGGGCGCGGGAGGCGCGAGGGCGCGGCGCGAAGGCGGCCGACGCAACACCAGCAACGCAACACCAGCGACGGGAAGACCGCGAGGCGGGCTTGTCAGCCGTGATAGCTGCCCATGAGCAGTAGACGGCCTGCGACGCAAAACGCCCCGCAGGTAAGTGGACCCGCGGGGCGTTCGAAGCTAGGAGTTACACGCCGGCGTAGGAGTGGAGGCCGCTCGCCACCAGGTTGACGCCGAACAGGTTGATGAGCATCGTCGCCCAGCCGGCCACGGCGATCCACGAGGCCACGCGGCGGCTCACGCTCGGGGTCGAGCGGGCGTGCAGGTAGCAGGCGTACACGACCCAGGCGACGAAGCTCCAGACCTCCTTCGGGTCCCAGTTCCAGTACCGGCCCCAGGCGGCCTCGGCCCAGATCGCGCCCGAAATGACGCCGAAGGTCCAGATCGGGAACGCGAAGGCGTGGACCCGGAACGTGACCCGCTCCAGCGGGCCGGCCTGCGGGAGGCGCTCGCCGAGCGAGTACGGGAAGTTGCGCTTGCCGTTGTCGTAGCCCGTGCGGATCAGGTGCATCGCGGCGGTCACGAAGCCGACCAGGAAGATGCCCGAGGCGGTGGAGGCTGCGCCGACGTGGATGACCAGCCAGTACGAGTGGAGGGCGGGCACCAGCGGGCCGACCCGCACGTACAGGGTCATGCCCGCGATCGACAGCAGGATCGCGGCCACGAGCGTCACGAACAGGCCCAGGTGGCGGACATTGCGCCACTTCGCAAGGACGACCAGCCACGCGGCCACGCCGACGAGCGTCGCCATCATGACGAACTCGTACATGTTGCCCCACGGGGCTCGGCCGGCCGCGACGCCACGGGTGATGACGGCGGCCAGGTGGGCCACGAAGCCGAGAACGGTGAGCCCGACACCGGCGACGCCGGCGTAGCGAGCGCCCGAGGCGGGAACGGCCGGCGACGCAACCGGCTCAGAGACCGGAGGGCCGCCCGCGCCGACCAGCTCGCGGGTCGCGACCCGGGCCACCACGCTCCGGCCGCCGAAGGCGTACTCAACGGCGTACGCCAGCATGGCCAGCGCATAGCTGACGATCGTCACGACCAGCAGCTGATTGGACAAACCACCCATCAGACGACCTCCTCGCGCTCCGGCTCCGTCACGACCTGATCAGTTTGCGCCACCTGCTCCGGGACCTCGGCGGCAGGGGGCGACACGGCTCGTACCACCTCGTCGAACTCCTCGGCGAAGCCCGGATAGTCGCTGCGCGGCAGGCCGCCGGCGGTCGTGCCGCCGGGCGTGATCCGGAAGAAGATGCGTCGCCGCTTGCCGGTCAGGGAGAACAGCAGGCCGGCGAGCAGGGCGACCGAGCCGCCGAGCATGATCGGCTGGCCCGGGTCGTGGCGGATCGAGATGCTGATCCACTGCTTGGTGCCGAGGAACTCGATCTTCGACCCGTCGGGGAGCGTCGCCGAGTCGCCCGGCTTGAGCATGACGGGGTCGCCGAACTTCGTCAGGCGCCCGGCGTCGATCTGGCGCTGGTCCAGCGTGTACACCGACAGCGGCGCCCCGGCGTCGAAGCCGAGCACCCCGTGGTACGGCTGGAGCATCAGGCGCGGGTCCCGCTCGGCCGGGAACGCCGAGGTGTTGACCGAGGGATCCGACGGCACCGTCGGCAGGTAGATCCCCATGAAGCCGACCTGCGACTTCTCGTCCCGCTTCCCGGTCGTCGGGTTCAGGTTCACGTCGGGGAACGTGGCCACGCCGTCGCTGGTCTGCATCCCGTCGCGCGGCAGGAACGTCGAAACGGTCGTATGCGACTTGCCGTACTTGTCGGTGTACCGCAGCTCCGGCGCGTACCCGTGGCCGAGCAGCGAGACGTTGGCCCCGGAGAGCCGCAGCGGGTCGTTGACCTGCAGCACGTGCGACGAGACACGGCCATGCTCCTGCACCTGCACGTCCGCCCGGTACTCAATCGGCTGGCCGTTGTCGAGATAGCGGGCCGTGAACTTGTCCATCTGCAGGCAGAAGCGCGGCAGGTCGTTCTCGCCGACCTGCGCGCCGAGCGCGTGCTCGTCGTAGTTCAGCAGCGTGTTGCAGAACCCGAAGTCCGACCCCTCGACCAGCACCCGGTTGCCGTGCCAGCCGAACCACGACCCGTAGGCCACGCCGATCAGCAGCGACAACAGCGCGAAGTGGAAGACCAGGTTGCCGGTCTCCTTGAGGTGCCCCTTCTCCGCACTGATCTCGACGACGTCGCCCTCGGTGCGGACAACGGTCCGGAACCGCCGCCGCCGCAAGGCCGACAGAACGTCCGAGGAAGCCACCGGCCCGAACGATGCAGAGGCCGGCAGCCGATCCAGCCGAGCAGGCGGCCGAGGCGGCTTGCGGATCAGCGCCAGCGCGTGCTGCCGGAACCGAGGCACCAGGCAGCCGACCAGCGACACGAACAGCAGGAGGTAGACCGCCGAGAACCACGGCGACCCGTACACGTCGAAGAAGAAGAACCGATCGAGCGTCGGCCCCCACTCCTTGTTCGTGTCGAGGTACTGGTTGACCTTCTCAGGCGACACGTTGCGCTGCGGCAGCACCGAGCCCGGGATCGCCGCCACGGCGAGCAGGAAGAGCAGCACCAGCGCGGTGCGCATGCTGGTCAGCTGCCGCCACGCGCGCCGGCCGATCGAAACGGCCGTGTGATAGAGCCAGCGCATCAGAACGGCACCGACCCCACGCCGACGTTCGCCTGCAGGGCGATCATCCAGTCACTCCAGACGCCGGTGACGAGGGCGACGCCGACGAGCACCAGCAACGCCCCGCCGATGCGGGTCACCCAGCGGCTGTTGCGCCGGATGAACTTGACGACGCCGATGAGGCGCTGGAAGCCCAGCCCGAGGGCGATGAACGGCAGGCCGATGCCGAGCGAGTACGCGAGCGCGAGGGTCACCGCCCGGGCCTGCGAGCCACTGGTCGAGCCGAGCAGGATCACCGCGCCGAGCGTCGGGCCGGTGCACGGCGCCCAGGACAGCGCGAAGACCATGCCGAAGATCGGCGCGCCGACCAGCCCGGCGGCCGGCAGCTTGCTGATCCGCCACTGCCGCCCGAGGCCGGGGACGAGCCCGATGAAGGCCAGGCCGAGCACGATGACGATGACGCCGGCAATGATCTCGACGACCCGCCGGTGCACGAGCAGCGACATGGCGGCCTGCGTCGCCAGCACGATGAGCCCGACGAAGACGACCGTGAAGCCCGCGATGAACAGCCCGACGCCCGCGACGACCCGGCCGCGGCGCTGGCCCGAGTCGAGGTCGGCGCCGGCCAGCCCGGTCACGTACGACAGGTAGCCCGGCACGAGCGGCAGGATGCAGGGCGACAGGAAGCTCGCCAGCCCGGCCAGCACGGCGACCGCGACCGCCGCCAGCAGCGGCCCGCTCATCGCCAGGTTGCCGACATCCATCTCAGGCCTGCTCCGCGAGCAGGTCGCGCACGATCGGCTCCAGCAGCTGCTCGTCGACCTCCATGCGCAGCACCGCCGCCAGCTTGCCCTTGCGATCGACGACGAGCGTCGCCGGCAGCGAGTTCGGCGGCACGTCGAAGTCCAGCGCGCGCTCGGCCTTCGGGTCGAAGAGGCTGCCGAACGACGGCTTCAGATCGGCCAGATACGCCTCCGCGGCGTCACGCTGGTCGCGGACGTTGACGCCGATGAACACCGTGCCGTCGGCCTTCGTCGCTGCGTACACCTTCTCCAGCGCAGGAGCCTCGGTGCGACACGGCGGGCACCAGGAGGCCCAGAAGTTGATCACGACGACCTTGCCCTTGTTCGCGGCGAGGTCGAAGGAGCCGCCATCGATCAGGTCGCCGCGCATGGCCGGCGCCGCGACCCGGTCGGCCACCGCGATCTTGCGGCTGCCCAGCACGTTCTTCGAGGAGGCGCCGCCGTCCGTGCAGGCGGCCAGCAGCGAGACCAGCACGAGGGCGAGCACCAGCCGTCGCATCAGGCGCCCTTCGCCTGGCGGGCGGCCGGCGACATGGCCACCAGGTGCGCGGCCGGCTCGCTGTACGAGATCCCGACGATCTTCGTGTCCTCGAAGTGGAAGCTCGTGTAGCTGGCCAGGTTGCACTGGCGCCGCCGCGGGTCGTGCCAGAGCCGCTTCTTCTCCACGTGCCGCCGCAGCGTCCAGATCGGCAGCTGGTGCGACACGCACACGGCCTCATGCCCCTCGGCCGCCTCACGGGCCGCCATCAGCGCCGCGAACATGCGGGCGGCGATCACCGAATACGGCTCGCCCCACGACGGGGTCAGCGGGTCGCGCAGCACCCACCAGTTGCGCGGGTCGCGCAGCGCGCCGTCACCGACGCCGACCCGCTTGCCCTCGAAGAAGTTCGCGCTCTCGATGAGCCGCTCGTCGACCGCGATCGGCAGCCCGAACTGCTCGGCGATCGGCGAGGCGGTCTGCTGCGCGCGCTCCAGCGGGCTGGCCACGACGTACGTGATGTCCTTCTCGGTCACGGCCTGCGCCGCCGCCTTGGCCATCTGCACGCCGAGCTCGGACAGCCGATACCCGGGCAGCCGGCCGTAGAGCACCTTCTCCGGGTTGTAGACCTCGCCGTGGCGCAGGACGTGGACGATCGTCTTCATGCCTCGACCGCCTGCGCCGCCGCCCGGGCCGCGTGCGGCAGGGCCGCGGCGATGACCGACAGTGCCTCGTCATCGATGGCGGTCGAGACGAACCACGCCTCGTACGCGCTCGGCGGCAGGTACACGCCGCGGGAGAGCATCTCGTGGAAGAAGCCCTTGAACGCGGCCACGTTCTGGGTGCGCGCCTGGTCGTAGTTGGCCACGTCGCCCGTCGTGAAGAAGAACGAGAACATGCTGCCGGCGGTGGACAGCACGTGGGGTGCACCAGCGGCGGAAAGAGCGTCGGCGGACAGCTTGGCGATCGTGGTCGCGGTCGCGTCCAGGCGCGCGTAGACCTCGGGCGTCGCCAGGCGCAGGGTCGCGAGCCCGGCCGCACAGGCGAGCGGGTTCCCGGAGAGCGTGCCGGCCTGGTACACCGGCCCGGCCGGGGCCAACTGGCCCATGATCTCGGCGCGCCCGCCGAACGCGGCCGCGGGCAGCCCGCCGCCCATCACCTTGCCGAACGTCCACAGGTCGGCGTCGACCGGCTCGAGCCCGGACCAGCCGGCCGGGCTGACCCGGAACCCGGTCATGACCTCGTCGAGGATGAGCAGCGCGCCGTGCCGGTGCGCGATCTCGGCCAGCTTGCCGTTGAACCCGTCACGCGGCGCCACCACGCCCATGTTTCCGGCCGCGGCCTCGGTGATGATGGCGGCGATGCTCGCCCCGTGCTCGGCGAACGCCTTCTCGACGGCGTCCACGTCGTTGTACGGCAGCACGATCGTGTCCCCCGCCGCCGCCCCGGTGACTCCCGGGGTGTCCGGCAGCGCGAGCGTGGCAACGCCGGACCCGGCCGCGGCGAGCAGCGCGTCAACATGCCCGTGGTAGCACCCGGCGAACTTGACGACCTTCGATCGCCCGGTGAACCCGCGAGCGAGCCGCAGCGCGCTCATGGTGGCCTCGGTCCCCGAGTTGACCAGCCGCACCTGCTCGACGGGCGTGCGCGCGACGATCTCCTCGCCGAGCGCCACCTCCCCGGGCGTGGGCGTGCCGAACGAGGTCCCGTGCGCCGCCGCCGAGGTGATGGCGTCGACAACGTCGGGATGAGCGTGGCCGAGGATCAGCGGCCCCCAGGAGCAGACAAGGTCGACATACCGTCGACCGTCCGCATCCGTGAGCCAGCAGCCCTCGCCACCGACCATGAACCGCGGGGTGCCACCGACCGCCCGGAACGCCCGGACAGGTGAATTCACCCCACCCGGCACGATGGCCTGAGCGCGGTCGAACAGTGCCTGCGAGGCCGGAGCGTCACCCGCATAGGGGCCGAGGCCGGCGGAGTCAAAATCGGTCACAGCCTGCTCATTCTGACAGCCGCCGACTGACGTCGCCGACCGCCCCTGTCTGCCCTGTGCCCGACACCACTACGCTGTGGCTCGTGGATCGAGCCGATCTCTCCATAGCCATACGCCGCACACCCGCCGAAACGGTGGTGTCACTGTCCGGCGAGATCGACATGTCCACCGTCCAACGCCTGGCCGCGACGGTGGACGAGGTCCTGGCCGAACCCCCGGCCCGCGTCGTGCTCGACATGGCCGGCGTGACGTTCTGCGACTCCCAGGGCCTGGGCACGCTGGTCGTCCTGAGTCGCAAGGCCACCCTGGCCCAGAGCTACCTGGTCCTCGTCAACGTGGGCGCCTTCCTGCTCCGCGTCCTGGACATCACCGGCCTGCGGGGCGCCCTGATGATCCAGGATCCCGCCTGAGAACTTCCGGACTCGGGTCCGTGCAAGGCGCGACCGTAGCTCATTGGTGGAATGGGTGTTGCCCGGTTCTTGGATGGGTCGGGTGGCACCTGGGTCGTCGGTTCA
>NZ_JAHYSG010000185.1 GCF_022095675.1 Dactylosporangium sp. AC04546
AAAATGGGGCGGCGGCGGGTCTGGGCCGGAAGCCCGGGCTGGTAGCGGCGGTGCTGCCCGGTGTGCTCGCCTGTGCCTCGCCCCCATTCGCCGGTGCGGTGCTGGCCGGTGCGTTCACCGCTTCGATAGTCGTCGTGGTCGAGGACGCGGCCCTCGCCGGGGCGGTTGCGGGTCGACCGGGCCTGGAACGGACCGATGCCGAAATCGTCGCTGTCCTCCGGCGGGCGCTGCTGGGGCACCCAGCGCTCCTGCCGCAGGTCCCAGCGACCGGTTTCCGGCTGCTGATCACGCCCACCGCGCGACCCGTCCCACTCCGGGTATCCCACCGCCGGAGCGTCACCCTTTCGTGACTCGATCGCCATCGGCCGTACAGTCGGAAAAAACTTCGAACACTTTTTCGCACACACAGGCTGTGGATTGAGTATCAGCAGCTCAGATGCCGTTTCGCCAGGTGCTCACAGTAGTTATCCACAGCCGTGTGCACAGGATTTCCCACCGTCGGAGGCGCGCTCTCCACAGGTTGTCCAGAGACTTGTCCACCGGCTAACTTTGACGAACGCCAGTCGCTCCATACCGTTGCGCGGGGCGCTCTACGCGCCACGCAGGTTTTGTCATACCCCCGAGGTCTACTGATGACCGGGGGCATGACGAGGGGGGCGAAGTGTCGATCACCGACGACAGACGGACCGACCCGTGGGACGAGGCGACCCCGGGCGAGCCCGGCCGCGACCGCGAGCGCGAGCAGCGGCCGAGCGGCGGCGCTGAAAGTTTCGAGCGGACACCACCACAGGACGTCGCGGCCGAGCAGAGCGTGCTGGGGGGCATGCTGCTGTCCAAGGACGCCGTGGCCGACGTGGTGGAGATCCTCAAGTCGCACGACTTCTACAAACCGAGCCACACGGTCATCTACGACGCCATCCTCGACCTCTACGGCCGCGGCGAGCCCGCCGACGCTGTCACTGTCGCGGCCTCGCTGACCGCGTCCGGCACCATCTCCAAGGTCGGCGGCGCCGCCTACCTGCACACGCTGCTCGTCGCCGTCCCGACCGCGGCCAACGCCTCCTACTACGCCCGCATCGTCGCCGAGCGCGCCGTCCTGCGCCGCGTCATCGAGGCGGGCACGCGCATCGTCCAGCTGGGCTACGGCGCCAGCGGCCAGGGCGGCCGCGACGTCGACGACGTGGTCGACCTCGCCCAGCAGGCCATCTACGACGTCACCGAGAAGCGCGTGAGCGAGGACTTCGCCGTCCTGGCGGAGATGCTCCAGCCCACCCTCGACGAGATCGAGGCGGTCGGCGCCCAGGGCGGCATGATGACCGGCGTCCCGACGGGCTTCAGCGACCTGGACCGCCTCCTCAACGGCCTCCACGCCGGCCAGCTGATCATCGTCGCCGGCCGCCCCGGCCTCGGAAAGAGCACGGCGGCTATGGACTTCAGCCGGGCGGCGTCCGTGAAGCACAACATGGCTTCGGCGATCTTCAGCCTGGAAATGTCGAAGGTCGAGATCGTCATGCGGCTGCTGTCGGCCGAGGCTCGGGTGCCGCTGCACGTCTTACGGTCGGGGCAGCTGTCCGACGACGACTGGACCAAGCTCGCGCGGCGGATGGGGGAGATCAGCGAGGCCCCGCTGTTCGTCGACGACACACCGAACATGAACCTCATGGAGATCCGGGCCAAGGCGCGGCGGCTCAAGCAGCGGCACGACCTGAAGCTGATCGTCGTCGACTATCTCCAGCTGATGACGAGCCCGAAGCGCACCGAGAGCCGTCAGCAGGAGGTCGCCGACCTGTCCCGTGGCCTGAAGCTGCTGGCCAAGGAGGTCGAGTGCCCGGTGGTCGCGGTCAGCCAGCTGAACCGTGGTCCCGAGCAGCGCACCGACAAGCGGCCCCAGCTGTCCGACCTGCGTGAGTCGGGCTCGATCGAGCAGGACGCCGACGTGGTCATCCTGTTGCACCGCGACGACTACTACGACAAGGAGTCGCCGCGGGCCGGTGAGGCCGACTTCATCGTGGCCAAGCACCGAAACGGTCCCACCGACACGGTGACCGTCGCGGCGCAGCTGCACCTGTCGCGCTTCGTCGACATGGCGATCTAGGACCGCGCGGGTCAGGCGGCCAGCAGGCGGGTCACCTCGGCGTCGGGAATCTGGCGGAAGTCGTCGTAGTAGCGGCTCACCGAGCCGAACTCGTCCGACATCAGGGGGCAGACCACGTCGTCGGCCAGGGGGCGCAGGCGTTCGACCGCGGCCGTGGCGCCCACCGGGGCGGCCAGGATGACCTTGGCGGCCGACAGTGTGCGGGCCACCGCCACGGCGGCTTCGGCGGTGGCGCCCGTGGCCAGGCCGTCGTCGATGACGATGGCGGTGCGGCCGGTGAGGTCGAGCCGGCCGCGGCCCAGCCGGAACAGGCGCTCGCGGCGGCTGAGCTCGTGCTGTTCGTGGCGGATGACCGGGGTCATCTCGTCCTTTTCGAGTTTGGTGGAGATCTCCTTGTTCAGCACCTGAACGCCGCCGGGGCCCACGGCGCCGAACGCCACCTCGGGGGCCCAGGGCACGCCGAGCTTGCGCACCACCAGGGCATCCAGCGGGATGCGCAGGCGGCGGGCCACCTCGGCGGCCACGGGGACGCCCCCGCGAACCAGGCCGAGCGCGATGGCGTCGGGGTGGGCGGTGTATTCGGCGAGCCGGTCGGCGAGTGCCGCGCCGGCCTCCAGCCGGTTGCGGTAACCCATACCTCTTGTCTACGCCGAGTTGTGCCCGGGCGTCACGCGGTCACGGTCCCACCACACCGCGAGGAAGGCGACGGAGTAGAGGAGGTAGCCGAAGCGGGTGGTCGGGGTGAGCATGATGGCCGCGGTGAGGCCGACGGCGATGACGAGGGCGGCGGCGTGATACGTGGCGGGTGGGCGGCGGAGCAGCCACCCGGCCAGGAGGAGTCCCGCGAGCAGGAGGAGGGCCAGGGCGATGTACCGGCCGGCGGGCAGGGACGTCGCGATGAGGTGGCCGGGCAGCGGTGACTGGGCGGGGCTGGTGACCAGGCCGTGGCCGGAGGGGAAGCGCAGGACGTTCTCGACGTACGCGTCGGGGGAGATGATCAGGGCCGGGAGCAGGGCGAGGACAGGCAGGCCGAAGGCGAACAGCGCGAAGCGCCAGGCGGCTTGCAGGCGGCCGGCCTGCCATGCGAGCACCAGCAGTACCAGCGCGATGGGAAGGGCGAAAAGCTTCAAGGTGCCGGCCAGGCCGATCACCACGCCCGCCGCCGTGAACCGTGAGCGGGCCGTGAGCGCCACC
The DNA here is from genome assembly GCF_022095675.1 of Dactylosporangium sp. AC04546. GTDB lineage: Bacteria > Actinomycetota > Actinomycetes > Mycobacteriales > Micromonosporaceae > Dactylosporangium. The sequence goes on from NZ_JAHYSG010000185.1 coordinate 3,290, forward strand.
GCCAGCACGCCCAGCGCGAGGACCGGCAGGTCGTCCCCGCCGGTGGCGAGGGTCAGCGTCGCCAGCGGGAGGGCCAGGACGGCCAGGGCGATGAGCGGGCGTTGGCCCAGGAGGCGCATGGAGTACCAGATGATCCCGATCGTGGCGATCGCGAACCAGATGCGGGCGTCTGTCCACCAGGCCGCACCGAACGCGGCGCGCGGCAGGCCGAAGACGGCCATCCCGGGCTGGTAGGGGGTGTAGCCGAGCAGCGGATCCGGGAGGGCGCCGATCGCGGCGCGGTCGAGGTATGGGGTGCCGTTGTGGACGAGGCGGACGGCCGCCTGCTCGACGACGAGGACTTCTTCCTGCGCACGGTCAGTGCGGCCGGCGGCGCGCTGGACGGCCTGCGTGACCAGCGGCACGAGCGCGACGAGCGCGAAGGCCAGCCAGGCCAGGCGGGTGCGCTGGAGCAGGCCGGCAAGGGCGATCACGGCGGCGAGCAGGTAGCCGACCCAGGCGATCGTGCCCCACGCACGGTGCGGGAGCAGGGTCGACGTCAGGGCGGTGACGCCCGCGAAGACCGCGCAGAGCGCGTAGAAGGCGGAGTCGTACAGGCGGGTGGTTATGTCGACCATTCTTGCCCGGGTTCGCCGGCGCCGGTACGGCGGGTGCGGCGGCTGCGGGACATGCGGATCACGGCGCCGGTGTCGTGCAGGGGCGCGGCGAGGGTGCCGCGGCCGCGGCGGAGGGCGGCGAGGAGGCGGTCGGCGGGCATCGCGCGCGCGAAGAGGTGGCCCTGGCCGGCCGGGCAGCCGAGCTCCCAGAGCTGCTGGCGTTGCTCCTCGCGCTCGACGCCCTCGGCGACGACGAGCAGGTCGAGGCTGCGACCGAGGTCGATGGTGGAGCGGATGACGGCGCCGGGGGCGGAGGTGTTCATCGCGGCGACGAAGCTGCGGTCGATCTTGAGTTCGTCGACGGGCACGCGGGCGAGCGTGGCCAGGGACGAGAAGCCGGTGCCGAAGTCGTCGAGAGCGAGGCGGATGCCCTGGTCACGCAGTGCGGCGAGGACGTCGTCGACGACCTCGAGCTTGCTGAGGGTCACCGATTCCGTGATCTCGATGATCAGCGATGCCGAGGGCACCCCGCGGGCGCCGAGGCGGCGGGCGACGGCGTCGGGGAACGACGGGTCGAGCAGGCTGCGCGCGGAGACGTTGACGGCGACGGGGATCGAGTGGCCGGCGTCGGACCACAGCGAGGCGGCGAGCAGCGCCTGGTCGAGTACGGCGTCGGCGAACGCGGCCAGCTGGCCGGAGCGCTCGATGGCGCCGAGGAAGCGGTCGGGGGCGAGGTCGCCGCGGTCGGGGTGGTGCCAGCGGGTGAGCGCCTCGGCGGCGATGACCTGACCGCTGGCGAGGTCGACGATCGGCTGGAAGTTGACCGTGAACTGCCGCTCGGCGACCGCGCGGGCCAAGTCGCCGCCGAGGGTGAGGGAGCCGACGTCGGCGGTGTCGCGGGCGTGCGCGTAGACGACGACCCGCTGGCCTTCCTGCTTGGCCTGGTACATGGCGACGTCGGCGCGGCGCAGCAGTTCGCCGATGCTGCCGCTGCCGGCGGTGGTGACGCCGCAGCTGGCCTCGACGCTGATCCGCATGTCGTCGAGCAGGATCGGCGGAGCGAGGGCGTCGAGGATGGCGTGGGCGCGGACCTCAGCGAGGGCGGGGGCGCTGAGCCCGGCGAGGATGACGGCGAACTCGTCGCCGCCGAAGCGGGCGACCAGGTCGCCGGGGCGGGTGGCGCCGACGAGCCGTTCGGCGACGGTGGTGAGGACGCGGTCGCCGGCGGCGTGGCCCAGGGTGTCGTTGACCTCTTTGAAGTGGTTGAGGTCGATGAGCATCACGCCGACGATGCCGCTGCCGGCCCCGGTCGAGGAGAGGACCTCGTCGCCGTACTGCTGCAGCCGCCGGCGGTTGGCGAGGTGCGTGAGCGGGTCCTGGGCGGCGGCGCGGGCGTGGCTCTCGGCGAGCCGCTGCGTCTCGGCGTGGGTGGCGGCGTTGCGGATGGCGGTACAGAGGGCGGCGGCGAAGGTGCGCAGCGTGTAGTTCTCGCGTTCGGAGAGCTTGACCGGGCCGCGGAAGCGTAGGCGCAGCTCGCCGAGGTCGGCGTCGCCGCGGTAGCTCTCCAGCGCGATCGGGATCATGAATCCGTCGGCAGCCGGGGCGTCGTGCGGGATGCCGTCGAAGAGGATCTCCCGGCCGTTGCTGCGCACGAGGCGGGGCTCGCCGGTCGGCGGCTGGATCTCGACCTCGACCTCGTCGGTGGAGAAGAGGTCGGCGGCGCGCCGGACCGCGGCGTAGAGCACGGCGGTCTGGTCGACGGAGTTGAACTCGTCGGTGGCTTCGGCGAGGCGCTGCCACGCCTCGTTGCCCTGGCGCGCCTTGACGCGGCTGGCGGAGGCGAGGTGGATGGCGAGGACCAGGGGCGGGAGCACCAGGAGGAGCCACTCGCTCACCTGGTAGGCCGCGACCGTCGCGATCGCCACGCCGAGCTGGCCGATCCTGCTGATGGTGAGGGCGTTCCAGTGTGCGAGGAGGCGTTGACGGTACGGCGTGTGCGTCACGATGGCGAACAGAGCCTGCGCGACGAGCTCGTCGACCAGTGCGTACCCGACCGCGCCGAGCACCATGCCGGGGATCAGGCTGGCCAGCGCCACGTCGTCGTGCAACAGGATCGGCTGCACGCCGAAGGCGGCGGCGGTGAAGGCAGTCGCGGTGGCCGCGAGGGTCTCCTTGGCGACGTTGAAGCCGATCTTCATCGGGTCGCTGCGCCGATGGGCGAGCTGGTTGATGAACCAGCCGCAGAGCGCGGAGAGGATGACCATCGGCGGCGGCAGGAAGGCCGTGGCCACGGTGAGCACCGCGGCGGTCGGGGCGCCGAAGGTGAGGGTCGAGCGGACGCGGATCTCGATGACGGCGAACCCGCTGGCGACCATCAGGACGATAGGTATGATCATGAAGAGGGCGACGTTGCCGTAGTCGGCGACGTGCCAGAGCGACCACAGCCCGGCTGTGGTCCCGCCGACGACGACGGGACCAACGAGACGCCAGAGGCGCCGGTTGGTCGCGTCGTCGGTTCGCGGTTGGTTCTGCATCGCGTCTGCGCTCATCGTGGCCGATGGCGCTACCTGCTTGTCAACCCGTCGTGCGGGCGTCGGGCTCAGCCCCAGTCCCAAGCGTTCACTGCTTGCCCCCAAGGTCGTAGCGCGGTGGACGACCCCCGTGTCGCGCGAGACATCGACGTTCGTCAACGTTTAGTGCGATGAACGAAGCCTAGGATGCAGAACGCAAGTTGCCTATACCTATATGTCGGTCGAATCATAGTTTGCGAAGAAGGGCAGAGCTTGTACCGATTTGGTAGCCGCGGAGTGACGCTCCGTGCGGCTAAATCGACGCAGCTTCCCCATAGCGTGCCTGATCAAACGGCGATCCGGCGGTAGTCAAGCCGGGTGGATAAGCTCACGCTGTGCCCCAAGAGCTGACCCATGTGGACGCTTCGGGCGCGGCCCGGATGGTCGACGTCACCGCCAAGGACGTGACCGCCCGCCGAGCCGTCGCCGCGGGATATGTCCAGACCAGCGCCGATGTCGTGAGCCTTCTACGTGACGGCGCGCTGCCGAAAGGTGACGCCCTCGCCGTGGCGCGGATCGCCGGGATCATGGGAGCGAAGCGCACGCCCGACCTCATTCCGCTGTGCCATCCGATTGCCCTGCACGGAGTTACCGTCGAATTGACGCTCCGTGACGACGCGGTCGACATTGAGGTGATCGCCCGGACCGCCGACCGCACCGGCGTTGAGATGGAGGCGCTGACCGCGGTCGCGGCGGCCGGCCTCGCGCTCATTGACATGATCAAGGCCGTCGATCCCGCCGCGTCGCTCGAGGCGGTGCGGGTCCTGCGCAAGGAAGGTGGGAAGACCGGACTGTGGGAGCGCCCGTGAAGGTCGTGGTCGTCGTCGCGTCCAACCGCGCATCCGCCGGCGTCTACGCCGACACGAGCGGTCCGCTGCTGGTCGCCGGCCTGCGCGAGCTCGGCTGCGAGGTTGGCGAGCCGGTCGTCGTCCCGGACGGCCCGCCGGTCGAGGCCGCCCTGCGCGCGGCCGTCGCCGAGGGCGCCGACGTGGTGCTCACCAGCGGCGGCACGGGCGTCACGCCCACCGACGCCACCCCCGAGATGACCCGGCGGGTGATCGACTACGAGGTGCCCGGCATCGCCGAGGCGATCCGCGCGGCCGGCGCCGCCAAGGTGCCGACCGCAGTGCTCTCCCGCGGGCTCGCCGGCGTCGCCGGGCGCACGCTGATCGTCAACCTGCCCGGTTCGAAGGGCGGCGCCAAGGACGGTCTGGCCGTGCTCGGCCCGATCCTCGGGCACGCCGTCGACCAACTGCGGGGCGGCGACCACTGAAAGCTAGGCTCGACCCGTGACGTTACCGATCGCGTGGGCCGACGCCCGCAAGACGGTGTTCGAGGCCGGCTCGGCCGCCGCGCCGCGCCCCACGCCCGTCCCGCTCGTCGATGCCGACGGGCTGACCCTCGCCGACCCGCTCGTGACCCTCACCGACCTGCCCGCGTTCCCGACCTCCAGCGTCGACGGCTGGGCGGTGCGCGGCCCGGCGCCGTGGCGGATCGTCGGGCGCGTCCTGGCCGGCGACCACGCCGAGCCGCTGACCGCACCCGGCACCTGCGTCGAGATCGCCACGGGCGGCATGGTTCCCGCCGGCACCGACGTCGTGATCCGCATCGAGGAGTCGAAGTACAACCTCGACACCGTCCACGAGGGCACCTCCCGTGAGCTGCCCGACTGGCGCCGGCCCGGCGAGGAGGCCGACCGCGGCGACGAGCTGCTCCCCGCCGGCACGCCGGTCACGCCTGGCGTGATCGGGCTGGCCGCCTCCTGCGGCTACGACGCCCTGAACTGCCGGCCCGCGCCGAAGTCGGCCCTGCTGGTGTTCGGCGACGAGCTGCTGACCAGCGGGCTGCCCGGCGACGGCCGGGTCCGCGACGCGCTCGGCCCGTCGCTGCCCGCCTGGCTGCGCCGTGCCGGCACCGAGGTCGTCCACGTCCGCGCGCCTGTCGGCGACACCCTCGCCGACCACGTCGCCGCGCTGCGGTCCGCGGTCGACGCCGGAGCCCAGGTCATCTGCACCACCGGCGGCACCATGCACGGCCCGGTCGACCACCTGCACCCGGCGCTGGCCGAGCTCGGTGCCGAGTACGTGGTGAACACCGTCGCCGTCCGTCCCGGCTTCCCGATGCTGGTCGCCCAGCTCCCAGGCGGGCAGTTCGTCGCGGGCCTGCCCGGCAACCCCCAGTCCACCTTCGTCGCATTGGTTTCTCTGGTACTTCCACTGCTCGCGGGGCTGACCGGACGTCCGCTGCCGCCGCTCGGCACCGTGACGCTCGGCGCCGACGTGCCGGGGCGCGGCGACTACACCCACCTGGCCCTGGTCCGGCTGGTCGACGGCCGCGCGCATCCCGTGCCCCATGTCGGCTCGTCGATGCTGCGGGGGCTGGCGAACTCGTTCGGCTTCGCGGTTGTCCCGCCCGGGACGAGGGGGGTCGCGGGTGAGCAGGCTTCCGTGGTACCGCTGCCAATCCTGGATGGAGAACGAGCTTGATCACGGCGGTCGTCACGAACGAGGCACTCGACGTCGGTGAGCACGAGCGGGCCGTCGGGCATCGCGCGGCCGGCGCGGTCGTGTCGTTCGCGGGTGTCGTCCGTGATCACGACGGCGGGCGCGGCGTGCTGGAGCTGGAGTACGAGGGCCACCCGACCGCCGGCGCCGTCCTGGCGGAGATCGCGGCCGAGATCGGCGCCGACCCAGCCGTCCAGGCGATCGCGGTGTCGCACCGCGTCGGACGGCTGGAGATCGGCGACGTGGCGCTGGCGGCGGCCGTGTCGACGGCACACCGCGCCGAGGCGTTCGCCCTCTGTGCGCGGCTCGTCGACGAGGTCAAGGCGCGGCTTCCGGTCTGGAAGCGCCAGGTCTTCGCCGACGGTACCGAGGAGTGGGTGAACTGCCCTTAACGCCCCACCTTGTGGCGGGCTCGGGTGGCCATCATGGCCACTCGGGCCGTCCGGCGGGCGTCGTGGGCCGCGTGGCGCGCCCGCCAGCCGAGGCCCGGGCGGCCCTCCTTGTCGAGCGCCGCGAACAGCAGGCCGCCGAACAGGCCCAGGTTCTTGAGGAAGTTGATGCGCTGCGCCGAGCGTTGCGCGGGGTCCTCGACCGCCCAGAACGGATGCCCGGCATAGGTCGTCGGCACCAGGGACCCGGCCAGCAGCAGCGCGCCCGGTGTCGTCGCGCGGCCGGTGGCCAGCAACACACCGCCCGCGACCTGGGCCGCCGCGTTCACCCGGACCAGGGTCTTGGGATCGGTCTGGAGGCGGTCAGCGACCTTTTGTGCCGGTTTGACCAGCCGTTGCGGGTTTACCAGAGCGTCCCAGCCCTGGATGACAAAAATCGCGGCCAGCGCCGAGCGGGCCACTGTGCGCACGGGTCTCATGACGGGTTGAATACCCAGCGGCGTATTGTCGTACCCCCTCACTACGGTTGGCGGCATGACCGAAACAGCGACGGTCACCACGGTCTGGACCACCGACCAGGTGATGGCACTGGCACCCGACTCGTCCGCGCAGCGGGCGGCGCGCGGGCTGGCCGGCGACCGGGCCTGGTTGGAGACCGGCCTCAGCGCGAGCGACGACCTCCCCCCGACCCTCTGGGGCCTGTGCCAGGGCAGCGGCTCCACCCCCTATCAGGCGGCGGTCGACCTGACCGAGCCCGCCTTCCGGTGCAGCTGCCCCAGCCGCAAGTTCCCCTGCAAGCACTCACTCGGCCTGCTGCTGCGCTGGTCATCGGGCAGCGTCGCCGAGGCGGCGGCGCCGGCCTGGGTGCAGCAGTGGCAGGAGTCGCGGGCCGCCCGCGCCGAGCGCTCGGCCGGCCGGGCCGCCGAGCGGGAGGGGGCGGATGTGTCGGATTCACGTGGAACATCGCCATCGTCCCGCGCTGCGCCGAGTGAGAAGTCCCAGGCCAGGCGGGCCGACCGGATCTCGGCCGGCCTCGACGAGCTCGACCGCTGGCTGGCCGACCAGGCGCGGGCCGGGCTGGCGACCGTGGCCAAGAACGGCTACGCCCACTGGGACACGATGACCGCCCGGCTCGTCGACGCCCAGGCCACCGGCGCCGCCGGCATTCTGCGCCGGGCGTCGGCCGTCACCGGCTCCCCCGAGCGGCTTCTCGGCGAGCTGGCCCGGCTGCGGCTGCTGGTCGGCGGCTATCGGCGGCTCGACGACCTGCCCGAGGAGCTCGCCGCGAGCGTGCGCATGCGGGTCGGGCTGCCGATCGCCACCGAGACCGTGCTCGCCGGGCCGGCCGTGCGGGAGCGCTGGCAGGTCCACGGCGTCCGCGACGAGATCGAGGACCAGCTGACCGTCCGGCGGGCCTGGCTGCGCGGTGCCGGTTCGGGGCGTCCGCTGCTGGTGCTGTCGTTCGCCGTCGCCGGCCAGTCGCTGCCGATCGACCTGCTGCCGGGCACCGAGTTCGACGCCGACGTCTGCCTCTATCCCGGCGGGCAGCCAGCCCGGGCGCTCATCGCCAAGCGGCACGCGCCGCCCGAGCGGATGCACGCGATCGCCGGTGCGGCCGGCATAGAGGAGTCCCTGCGCGCCCACGCGGAGGCGCTGGCCGGCGACCCTTGGCTCGACTACTGGCCGATGGTCCTCGACGCGGTCATCCCGGTCCGCGACGGCGGCGCCTGGCTGCTCGCCGACGCGGCCGGTGCTGGGCTGCCGATCGACCCGGCCGCAGGCGAGCCGTGGCGGCTCGTCGCGGTGACCGCCGGGCGGCCGGCGACGGTGACCGGCGAGTGGTCCGCGGGCGGCTTCCGCCCGCTGGGCGTCTGGTCCGAGCAGCGGCTGGTGCGGCTGTGAGCGAGCGACTTCCCGACTGGAGCGACGTGCTCGCCACCGCGCTCGTCGGCACCCAGCGGCGTGTGCCGCCGCCCGGGGTCGATCCGCACGGCGACCCGGCGGAGGCGCTGCTCGACGCGGCCGGGGCATTGACGCTGTATCGCCGGGCCGGCATCGCGCCGCGCCGCGGCCTGACCGTGCCCGAGCCCGCGCCCGACGACGCCGACCGGCCGCTCGTGCCCTGGGTGGCGGCCGCCCGGGCGGCTGATCTGCTGTCCGTCGACGCCGCCGGTTACGGCGCGGCCAACGCCGTGCCGGTCCGCGACGCCGACGGGCGCCTGGAGCTGCTCGCCGAGTGGCTCGGCGCAGCCCGGGGCTGCCGGATGCCCGGCGAACTGCTGCCGGCCCTGCTGGAGACCGGGCGCAAGCACCGCGCGCTGCGGCCGCTCATTGCCGAAGCGGGCGGGCCGCGGGCCGTGTGGCTGGCCGCCCAGCGCCCGGAGTGGGGCTTCCTCGGCGCGGTCGCCGGGGGAGACACCCCGCCCGACGACCCCGCCGTGTGGGAGCTGGGCGCCATCGGGCGCCGGGTCGGGTATCTCACCGCACTGCGCCGCCGCGATCCGGCCCGCGCCCGCGAGCTGCTGGCCGCCGCCTGGCCGGCCGAGACGCCCGACGACCGGGCCGCGCTGCTTGGCGCGCTCGCCACCGGCCTGTCCGCCGACGACCAGGTGCTGCTGGAGACCGGGCTCGACGACCGGCGCAAGGAGGTGCGGGTCGCCGCCGTCGAGCTGCTGGCCCTGCTGCCCGACAGTGGATACGCGCAGCGGATGACCGAGCGGTCCACCGCCTGTGTGCGGGTCCAGGGCGGCCGCATCGTGATCACCCCGCCCACCGCTTGTGACAAGGGCATGCGCCGTGACGGCATCGCGCCGCGCCCGCCGGCCGGGGTCGGCGAGCGGGCCTGGTGGCTGGAGGAGCTGCTCACCCGCACGCCGCTGCGGGTCTGGGGCGAGCCCGGCGAGTTCCTGCGGCTGCCGGTCACCCCCGAGTGGGCCGCCGTGCTGCGCCGCGGGCTGGCCCGGGCGGCCGCCGCCCAGCGCGACCCGCGGTGGGCCACCGCGCTCACCGGCCAGCTCACCGAGGAGGTCGCCGCCGGCGGCCGGCCCGACGACCGGCTGCTCCTCGAGGCGCTCTATGACGCGCTGCCCTCCGACGCCCTGTCCTCGATCGCCGTCGAGGTGCTGCGCCGCGGCCTGGCCGGCGCCGCCGCGGTCGGCGTCGAGCACGTGCTCGAGCTGTGCCCCCGGCCGTGGCCGCCGGCGCTGGTCGAGGCCGTGTTCGGCGCGCTCGACGACCTCGGCGGCCGCCGTTCGGCCGGGTGGCGCCTGGCCGGGCTGTGCGAGCTGGCCGCGCTGCGGCTGCCCGCCGACACCGCCGGCCGGGCCGTCGCGCTCGCGCGCGGCCTGTCATCCGACGACCCGATGTCCTCCATCGTCGGCCGCTTCGCCGACACCCTCCGGTTCCGCCACGACATGCTCAAGGAGCTCGCGTGACCAGCACAGTGGATGTCACCGCCGCGCACGTCGACGGCGCGCCCGTTGCCGAGACCGTGCAGCGCCGACACGCCGAGGACGAGTTCGCGGCCGAGTTGGCCGCGCTCGCCGCCGGTGACGACCGCCCGCGCCCGCCCGGCTGGCGGCTCTCCCCCGCCGCCATCGTCACGTATCTGCTGGGCGGCACCGCGGCCGACGGGTCGGTGGTCGTGCCGAAGTATGTCGGGCCGCGCCGGCTCATGGAGATCGCCGTCGCCACGCTCGCCACCGACCGGGCGCTGCTGCTGCTCGGCGTGCCGGGCACCGCCAAGACCTGGGTGTCCGAGCACCTCGCGGCGGCCGTCAGCGGCGACTCGACGCTGCTCGTCCAGGGCACCGCCGGCACGCCCGAGGAGGCCATCCGCTACGGGTGGAACTACGCCCGTCTCCTCGCCGAGGGCCCGACCCGGGCCGCGCTGGTGCCGAGCCCGATCCTGCGGGCCATGGCCGACGGGCGGATCGCCCGCATCGAGGAGCTCACCCGCGTGCCGTCCGACGTGCAGGACACGCTGATCACGATCCTGTCCGAGAAGACCCTGCCGGTGCCGGAGCTCGGCGAAGAGGTGCAGGCCCGCAAGGGGTTCAACGTCATCGCCACGGCCAACGACCGCGACCGTGGGGTCAACGAGCTGTCCTCCGCCCTGCGCCGCCGCTTCAACACGGTTGTCCTGCCGGTCCCGGCCGGGGTCGAGGAGGAGGTCGACATCGTCGCCCGGCGGGTCGCCGCCCTCGGCAAGGCGCTGGAGCTGCCCGAGCTGCCACCGGCCGTCGACGAGATCCGCCGGGTCGTCACCGTCTTCCGCGAGCTGCGCAACGGCGCGACCGAGGACGGCCGCACCAAGCTCAAGTCCCCCAGCGGCACGCTGTCCACCGCCGAGGCGATCTCCGTGGTCACCAACGGCATGGCGCTCGCCGCCCACTTCGGCGACGGCGTCCTGCGGGCCGGCGACGTGGCCGCCGGCATCCTCGGCGCCGTCGTCAAGGACCCGGTGTCCGACCAGGTCGTCTGGCAGGAGTATCTGGAGACGGTGATCCGCGAGCGCGAGGGCTGGCGCGACTTCTACCGGGCGGCCCGTCGCGGTGAGTGAGCCCCTGCTGCTCGGCGTGCGCCACCACGGCCCCGGCTCGGCCCGGGCCGTGCGGCGGGCGCTGGCCGCGTTCCAGCCCCAGGTCGTGCTCATCGAGGGCCCGCCCGAGGCGGACGCGCTCGTGCCGATCGCCGGCGACGAGGACATGCGGGCGCCGGTGGCGCTGCTGGCGTATCCGGCCGACCACCCGGACCCACGCCTGCGCGCGTCGTTCTGGCCCTTCGCCGAGTTCTCGCCGGAGTGGCAGGCGATCCGCTGGGCTGTCGCCCGCGACGTGCCGGTCCGTTTCATCGACCTGCCGGCCGCCGTCCGCCTCGCGGCGGGCACCCCGGCGGCCTCGGTCGAGTCGCAGGACGCGGTCCGTGTCGACCCGATCGGGGCGCTGGCTGAGGCGGCTGGGTACGACGACCCCGAGCGCTGGTGGGAGGACGTGGTCGAGCATCGCTTCGAGCCCGCGTCGCCCGATCCGGCCGCTGCTCCAGCCAGTCCGGGGGTGCGGGCCGTGGCGCCTTCCAGCCCCGCCCCGGCGCCTGGT
>NZ_JAHYSG010000186.1 GCF_022095675.1 Dactylosporangium sp. AC04546
CGAGCTCTATCAACTGATCACCAAAGGCCAGCTTTCAACCGCTTGACATCCATAGGGGCATCAAACTCGCCGTCCGCTTCGAAGCCACCATCACCGTAGCCATCATCAACCAATGGCTCCGAGCCTTACGAAACACGGCCTAGTGCCCTCGAGGGGTGGTGGCGATGACGACCAGGTACACCGCCGTCTGCCGGCTTTCCGGCGGTTGGTGGGCCATCAGCGTGCCTGGGCTCAAGGGCGTACATACGCAGGTGCGGCGCCTGAGTGACGCCGAGGCGATGGCCCGGGACGCGATCGCGTTGTTCCTCGATGTCGATCCCGGTTCGTTCGGTGTGCTGCTCCAGCCCGAGGTGCCCGACGCCGGAGATGTGGTCAGTGCGGCGCTCACGGCCCGGAAGGTCGCTCAGGAAGCGGACCGGGAGGCGGCTACAGCGACTGCCGTAGCGCTCCGTCGCCTGGCCGATCTCGGCATCACCGGCCGGGACGCTGCTCGCTTGCTCAACATCTCACCGCAGCGAGTGTCGCAGTTGAAGAAGAGCGGCTCGGATACCCCAGCTCGAACCCGCAAGAGTGGCCGCCGTGGATCCCGCCGGAGTGCGGAAGTTTAGGCCATACGGGGAAGGCGGTTGCCCGCCTCCCCCGCATGGTGTCACGGCGTCTGGAGGGCCTCGGTCGGGGAGAGGCGGGCCGCCTTCGTGGCCGGGTACAGGCCCGCTACCGCGCCGATGAGCAGCGTTGCCGCCACGCCGCCGGCCAGCGCCCACGGTGGGATCACGACGGGCCAGGCCTTGTACGAGGCGTAGCCCGCTGTCACCGCCGCGCCGATCAGGACGCCGCCTGCGCCGCCCAGGGCGGACAGCAGCAGTGATTCGGCCAGGAACTGGGTGCGGATCTGGCCCCGCGTGGCGCCGAGCGCGCGGCGCAGGCCGATCTCCGGGCGGCGCTCCAGGACCGAGATCACCATCGTGTTCGCCACGCCGACGCCGCCGACCAGCAGGGCCACCGCGCCGACGCCGAGCAGGAGACCCGCGAACGCCTGGCTCGTTGCCTGCTTCGCGGCCAGGGCGTCGGACGGGCGGGACACATCCACCTCGTTCGGCGCCTCCGGGTTGGCGGTCGCGGCCAGCTTCTCGCGGACCGTGCCCAACTGCGACTCCGCCGAGCGGGTATAGACCGTGGTCGGGTGCTCGTCGAAGTCGAGCCAACGGGTCGCAGCCGGCCAGCCCATGAGGGCGGCACTGTCCAACTCGGATGCCAGCGCCACCGGGGCGAGAATTCCGATGACCGTGAACCGGACGCCGCCGATGACGACCTGGGTGTCGGGCCCCGCCGCCCCTATGCCGAGGCGTTCGGCGGCCGCCGCGCCGAGGACGACCGACGGGAACTGCTCCGTGGCCGGGTTCAGCCACGTGCCGCCGCGCAGGGTCGCGCCGGTGATCGCCAGCAGGTCGGTGCGGGCCGCGTACGCGGCGATGCCGTTGGTCTGGGCCTCGGGGATGTGCTCCGAGCGGTACACCTTGGCATCGACCCGGCCGATCGCCGAGACCGCCTCGACGGCCGTGATCCGGGCGATCATCGCCTCCGACTCCAGCGGCAGCTCCGCGTCCTCGCCGAGGATGGTGCGGCCCGGCGCGACGGTGAGCAGGTTGGTGCCCAGCGCCGACAGCGTCCGGTCCAGTTCGGCGCCCGACGAGGACGAGATGCCGACGACGGCGACCATCGCGGCGATGCCGATCGCGATGCCCAGCGCCGACAGGAACGCCCGCATCGGCCGGGTGCGCAGGCCTACGCCGCCGACCCGGACCACGTCGCCGGGGCTGAGCCGGGCGCTCACGTCCGCACCGCCACGGTGTCCTCGACGATATGGCCGTCGCGCATCCGGATCTGCCGGGGCAGGCTGTCGGCGATCTCCCGGTCGTGGGTGATGACCACGACCGTGGTACCGCCGGCGTGCAGGTCGCGCAGCAGCGCCATCACCCCGGCGCCGGACTGCGAGTCGAGCGCGCCGGTCGGCTCGTCGGCCAGCAGCAGCGGCGGGCGCCCGGCCACCGCCCGCGCGATGGCGACCCGCTGCTTCTCGCCGCCGGACAGCTCGTGCGGGTCGTGGTCGACGCGGTGGGCGAGGCCGACCCGCTCCAGCGCCTCAGCTGCCCGCTTTCGCCGCTCGGGGCGGCGCATCCCGGTGTAGAGCAGGCCGTCGGCGACGTTGTCCAGCGCGCTGGTACCGGCGGCGAGGTGGAACTGCTGGAACACGAACCCGATGCGGGTCGCCCGCAGCTCCGACAGCCGCCGGTCGGAGAGCCGGGCCACGTCCTGGCCGTCGATGCGGACCGTGCCGGACGTCGGGCGGTCGAGCGTGCCGACGATGTTGAGCATCGTCGACTTCCCCGAGCCCGACGGGCCAACGATCGCGGTCAACTCACCTTGCTCGATGTGCATCGATACTTCGTCCAGGGCCGTGACGCTCCCGCCGTACAACTTGGAGACCTTCTCCAGGAGGATCATTTGGGCATCCCGACCGTCGCGCCCTCGGTCAGGCCGTCGCCTGTGATCTCGACCCGGCCGCCGGCGAACAGGCCGGTCTCGACCGGCACGTGGCGAGTGGTGGCGCCGTCGACGACCTCGACGCCGAAGCCGCCGCCGTCCATCGCCACCAGGGCGGCGACCGGCACGGTGAGCACGTTCTCGCGCTTCGCCGCGGTGAACGTCACGTCGACCGCCGCCAGCCCGAGGTCGGCCGCCGCCTGCTGGTCGTCGAGCGCGACGAGCGCCTCGATCCGGGTCGTCGGGTCGGCGTTGTTGCCCTGGCCCGGCTCGATGACCGTGGCGACCTCGGTGACCTTGCCCGGCGTGCGCTTGCCGCCCGGCAGCGTGACCGAGACCGCGGCGCCGGGCTTGGCGACGGCGCGGTCGGCGACGTCGAGGTCGACGGTGACGACCTTGGTGGTTCCGGTGTACGTCAGGAGCCGCTGGCCCGGCGACGCGGGCTGGCCGACCTCGGCCTCCAGCGAGTCGACCCGCACGGTCCCGGACGCGAACACGACCCGGCCCAGCTCGACGACGCCCGTCTCGGGCAGGCCGAGGTCCTCCTGCCAGCGCTCGACGGCGTCGGCGGTCGCGTCGGTGTACTCGTCGTCGACCGTGAAGCCCTGGTAGCCCAGCGCCCGCAGGTTCTGCTCCAGCTGCTGAACGTCCGGGCCCTCGGCGCCCGGTGCCATTGCGCGATAGGCCGGGACGGTGCCGCTCAGCAGTACCGTGGCCGCGTTGTCCAGCCGGTAGAGCGGATGCCCCGGGGTGACCTCGGCGCCGGCCGCCGGCAACCACGTGACCGTGCCGGGCTTGCGGGCGGTCGCCGTCAGCGTCGGGCCGTAGCCGAGCTCACCGTCGACGTCGAGGGTCTCCTGCAGCGTCTGCCTCTTGATCTGCGCGGTGGCCGGTGGCATCGCCTGCGTCTGGCCGGCCTGTTTCGTGTCGCGGTTCGCGGCGGTGAGGGCCGCGGTACCGCCGGCGATGACCAGGGCCGCCGCGGTGAGCGCGATGGACCGCCTCACTGCATCTCCTTCGCGCAGGCCTGCTCCGCCGCCTTGAAGTCCGGGTCGTCGGCGACGCTCTTGTCCAGGCGGATGCCGGTGCCCTCGGGGTCGGGGAACGCCTCGACGCCGTTGTCCCGCATGCACTGGGAGTACTTGCGCATCTTCGCCTCCTGCTGCGGGTCTTTCGGGCCGTTGCCGTTCATGCCCTGCGGGGCCCACTCGCGGCACGCCTCCATGGCCTTCTGGACCTGCTCCTGGCTGACCGAGCCGTCGAACTTCATCATCACGCCCTTGCCGGGCTCGGGGTCGGGCACGTTGACGCCGTTCTCCCGCATGCACTGGGCGAACTTCAGCCCCTTCGCGCCCGGGTCGGCGCTGGCGCTCGGGCTGGGGTTCGTGCCGGCTTCTTCGCCTTTGTCGCCGCAGCCCGCCACGGTGAGTGCGAGGGCGAGCAGGGCCGTCGCGGCATACAGGTGTCGTCGCATGGTGGGTCGCTCCATTTCGGTCGGTTCGTCCGGCCGCCCATGCAACGCGGTGGCCCGTTTCCGGAGCGTTTGCGCTGGTGATAACGCCGGGGAAACACCGCCGGTGGCAATCTTGAGCGATGCGCGTGCTGGTAGTGGAGGACGAACGGATGCTCGCCGAGGCGATCGCCGAGTGGCTGCGCGAAGACACGCACGCCGTCGACGTGGCCTTCGACGGCGCGGCGGCGCTGGAGCGCATCGGCGTCAACGACTACGACGTGGTCGTGCTCGACCGCGACCTGCCCCACGTCCACGGCGACGACGTCTGCCGGACCGTGGTCGGCTCCGGCTCGGCGGCGCGGGTGCTCATGCTGACCGCCGCCGCCGAGATCGGCGACCGCGTCGCCGGCCTCTCCATCGGCGCCGACGACTACCTGACCAAGCCCTTCGCGTTCCCCGAACTGGCCGCGCGGGTCCTCGCGCTCGGCCGCCGCTCCCGCCCGCTCGTCCCGCCGGTCCTGCGCCGGGCCGGGATCACACTCGACCCGGCGCGCCGCGAGGTGACCCGCGACGGCCGTTACGTGCCGCTGTCGAAGAAGGAGTTCGCGGTACTGGCGGAGCTCCTGCGCGCCGACGGCGCGGTGGTGTCGGCCGAGCACCTGCTGGAGAAGGCCTGGGACGAGCACGTCGACCCGTTCACCGGCGCGGTCCGCCTGACCATCCTCAAGCTGCGCCGTAAGCTCGGCGACCCACCCGTCGTCGAGACCACGCCGGGTGTTGGGTACCGGATCGCATGAGGCCTACGCTGCGGCTGCGCCTGACGCTCGTCTACGGCGGCCTGTTCCTGCTCGCCGGCATGGCCCTGCTCGGCGTCACCTACCTGCTGTTCACCAAGCAGCTCACCGACTCGATCGGCGGCTACCTCCCCGACGAGCCCGGCATGGACCGTCAGGTGATGATCCTCCGCCGGGACGGCGAGACCCTGACCGGCGAGGCCGCCATGGAGTGGATGCGCCGCCAGCAGGCCGACCTGCGCGACGCGGCGACGAAATCGCTGCTCACCCAGGGCGCGATCGCGCTGGCCCTGGTCGGCGCCGCCGCGGCCGCGTCCGGCTGGTTGGTCGCCGGCCGCATGCTGGCCCCGCTGCACCGGGTGACCGCCACCGCCCGCCGTATCGCCGCCGCACCGGCCACGGACCGCAGCCTGCAGCAGCGCATCGACCTGCACGGCCCGCTGGACGAGGTGAAGGAGCTGGCGGACACGTTCGACCGGATGGTGGAGCGCTTGGATCACGCCTTCGACGGCCAGCGCCGCTTCGTCGCCAACGCGTCGCACGAGCTGCGCACCCCGCTGACCCTGAACCGCGCCCTCGTCGAGCTGGCGATGCACCGCCGAACCGCCTCGCCGGACGTCATACAGCTGGGCGAGAGCCTGCTGGAGATCAACGCCCGCCACGAGCGGCTCATTTCGGGCCTGCTGCTACTGGCCCGGGCCGATCACGAGATCGCCGACCGCTCGCCGGTCGACCTGGCCGACGTGGTCAGCCACGTGGTGGCCCAGACGAAGGCCGAGGCCGCCGAGGCGAGCGTGGAAGTCACGGAGGATTCGGGTGCCGCCCCGACTTTTGGCGACGCCCTGCTGCTGGAACGCCTGGTGCACAACCTCGTCGAGAACGGCGTCCGCCACAACGTCCCGGACGGCTGGGTCCACGTGGTCAGCCGAGTCGCGTCCGGCGGCGGCGCGTCGGGCGGCGGCGCGTCGGGCGGCGGCGCGTTGGCTGGTGGGGCTTCGGGTGGTGGGGTGGAGCTGGAGGTCAGCAACAGCGGCCCGGTGGTCCCGCCCTACGACGTCCCGGCCCTGTTCGAGCCGTTCCGCCGCCTGGGCCCCGAACGCCTGGTGACCGCCAAGGGCTCCGGCCTGGGCCTGTCGATCGTCCGCTCGGTGGCCCGAGCCCACGGCGGCGACGTCCAGGCGGTCCCCCGCGAGGGCGGCGGACTGATCGTCACGGTCCGCCTGCCGCGAGCTCCTGGGTAGTCCCGCGCGCCGGCTCGCCCGCTGCTTGACGCCTACGCCCGAGCACCGCGCCCAACGCGAAGCCGGCGAAGATCAGATAGAACAGCGGGTCGAGCTCGACGACGTCGGTCACGACGAACATGTCCGGCCACGGGGTCAGCCCCAGGTCCTGGCCGGTGAGCACCACGAACAGCCACAGCGGCGCCCCCAGGACGTCCGGGTTGTCGACGGTCGTCACGACGGAGACGATCGTCGCCACGTCGGCCACCACGACCGCACCGCCGACGGCTAACCACCACGCCGAACGCCGCCGACCCGACCGCGCCAGATGCCCGGCCCAGGCAAGCAGGATCGCGAGCCCGCTGAAGAACAGCACGAATCCCGGCACGTGCGTGTCGAACTTCTTGGCGACCACGACGAAGAGGATGAACAGGACCGCCAGCGGAGGAACGGTCACCGCCGCGACGAGCGTCACCGACCGGTAGGGCCGGCCCCACGAGCGGCCGAGCCGAGCGAACAGCAGCGCCGAGGCGAAGCAGAGCCCCGTGACGAGCGGCATCTGCAGGTCCATCGGGTCGATCCCACCCTCGACGTACGGCACCCGGTCCACCACCGCCCTCATGGCGTACAGGCTCGCGAAGAGCAGCGCGATCCCGGCGAGCGGCGCGACGAGCACGACCCGGGCAGCGTGCCAGACCTGGCGCAGTCGCATCCCGGCGGTCACCGGCCGCCGGGCGGGGCGGGCCAGGGCGAGACTTCCGGAATACCGCAGCATCGCCCACGGCCGACCGTGCTCGGCCAGCACGTGCAGCTCAGCCGCCCACTCACGGTGCAGCTCGTCGCGGATCGCCGCGGGCCAGCGCCGCACCGCGACCCGCAGCAGCGCCGCGGCCAGCCGTCCGGTCACCACGCCGGCCTCGCGGTGCCCGTCGTCTTGGCGTCCGGGACGGCCGTGCGGCGGTGCAGCTCGGCCAGGGCCTGGCGGGCCTGCTCGACCCCGTTGGGTGTCAGCCGGTAGAAGCGGCGGGCCGGGCGGCCGGCCGCGACCGGGTCGATGTCCTCCCACTGCGCGGTCACCCAGTCCGCCTCCTGGAGGCGGTGCAGGATCGGATACAGCGTGCCGCTGGCCAGGCCGGTGACCTGCATGAGCTCCAGCCCGTAGCGGTCGGCTGCCGGGTCGGCCAGCAGCGCCGCGAGGACCTGCGCGGTGGTCACGGTCATTCGCACCAGACGACTCTATCGTATGTCTACATAGGTGTGCTGCCCCGTGCATCAGTACGGAACGTGCGCCTCCTTGCACATCGCGTCAATATCGCGGACGGTGGCGGCTAGGGCGTCGGCGGCGGCCTTCTCGTCGGCCGTGCCCTTCGCCTTGCCGAGGGTCGCGGCCCGGTCGGCGAGCTGCTGGCCGGCGGCGGCGAGGCGGGCGTTCCTCGACGTGGCCGCGTTCTTGCCGAGGTTCTCCATGTTGACGGGGTCGCGCAGCGCGTCGCCGCCGAGCTTGACCGCTGGGCACACCGCCCACGCAATAGGGTCGCTGCCAAGCGCGACGTCGGCCGCCGGGCTCCCGGAGGCGCCTGTGCTCGACGGTGCGGCGGAGCTGCTGGCGCCCGCGCTGACGCCGGCCCCGGACGTCGTCGGAGCGGATGGTTGTGCGGACTGCCCGGCCTCCGCGTCGGGATCGGCGGAGCAGCCGGTAGTGATCGACAGGATGGCGGCGACCGCCACGGCCAGAACGATCTTCCTCATAGGCGATGAGCGTGCCATCCCGGGGGCGATCGTGGGGGGCGTCGATCAGGGGAGGGCGTCGATGGCTGGGATCAGCATCGCCTCTTCGTAGCGGAAGTGTGCGTCGAGTTCGCCCGCCAGGGTGTCGAGGCGTTCGCGGAGGGCGTGCGGGTCGGTGGACAGCAGGCGCAGTTCGCGGATTCGGTCGGCGACCACCGAGTGTTCGCGGCGGAGGCGGTCCAGGGTCGGCTTCAGGTCCGGCGACGCATCCTCCAGGTACGGGAAGGCGAGGCCGTCCTCGCCGGTGTGGTGGGCCGTGAGCGCGGAGCAGAAGGCCAGGCAGTGGTCAGCCAGGCGAGCGGGAAGTGCTTCCCCCGATCGAAGGCGGTCGAGATCGGCGCGTAGGCCGTTGTGGATGTGGGCGAGCTGGCGAGCCGCCGCGCGCAAGCGGTCAGCGGACGTGGGCATGCGACTCCCTACGATGCAGGAGGCGAGACGTATTAGCTTTGCAAGCAAAATTACTTTGGAGACAAAGGTATGTCAACGGGCCTGACCGTGGACGACGGGGTGCGGACGTTGCTGCTGCTCATGCCGCGCATGGTGGGGCGGGCGAAGCGGATCCCCGTGCCGGCCGAGCTGCAGTCGCTCGCGCTCGCGCCGCGGCATCTGTCGCTGCTGTCGTACCTGCTGTTCGACGGGCCGCTGGGCATCAACGAGCTCGCCAATCGCCTCGAAGTAGCACCGACGACGGTGAGCCTCATGGTCGCCGAGCTGAGCCGGGCCGACGTCGTGGAGCGGGCAGAGGACCCGGCCGACCGTCGCCGGGCGATCGTCAGCATCACCGACCGTCGACGTCCCGCCATCGACGCCTGGCTGTCCCGGGGCGCACACGCCTGGCGCAAGGTGCTCGAGCCGCTCAGCCCACAGGAGCGGAAGCTGTTCGTGGACACCCTCGCCGCGTACGAGCGCGAGCTTCAGACGTGACAGCGCAGTCGGACGATCAAGCGGAGGGTGCGGGCAGGGCCACTCGTCACAGGCGTCGAGCACGCCGCGGGGGCGCAGGCGCAGATGTCCGGAAAATCCGATGAAACGCCGATCAGTCGCGGATCTCCGATAAACCCCGGAGCGACAGGCGAGCCGCAAAACCTTTCAACCGGTCGGGGGCCGCACCCGTCAGTGGGCGCGGCCCCTCACCCCGAAAAGGGCGCGCGCGCCCGAAACATCCCCGTTCGTCCGGGAGTAATGAACAGGGCTCCGCCTGAGTAAGAAGACAGGGGTTCTGAGCAAGTCCTGGACGCATTCCGGCACGCGCTTGCCTTCCAGTGAAAAAGGGTCGCCGCCCCTGCTCTCCTGGCGCTCTCATCTGACTACCATCAGGTGTTCAGCGTGCAGCTTCGAGGGGAGGCGGCGGCCGCACAGAGGGTGGTTATGCGCAATTCGACCAGGTTTTCGATCTTGGGGCCGGTGCAGATTCGCACACCGGTTACCGAAATCACGGTCGCTGCGCCCCGTGAGCGGGTGCTGCTTGCCCTTCTGCTATTGCGCGAAGGGCAACTTGTCCCCGTGCAACAGGTCATCACCGCGCTCTGGGACACCCATCCGCCGCCGACCGCGCGGGCCCAGGTCCACAGTTGTGTCTCGCGGCTGCGCCAGCTGCTGCGAAGGGCCGGGCTGCCGGAGGAGCTCGTCATCACCGAGCCCGCGGGGTACCGGATAAAGGTCGGGCCCGAGGACCTCGACGCCGCACTGTTCGCGGCTCGTGTCGAGCGCGGGCGGGCCTGCGCGGCCGACGGTGACCTGACCGGCGCCCGCGACGAGCTGCGGGCCGCGCTCGCGCTGTGGCGCGGGCGGCCGTTGGCCGACGTGGACTCCGAGACGGTACGGGCGGCCGGCGCCCACCTCGACGAGCAGTGGACCGCCGCCATGGCGTTCTGCCTCGACCTGGAGCTCCAGCTCGACCTCGCCGAGGAGATCCTCGCCGAGGTGGCCGACCTGGTCGAGCGATTTCCGCTCAACGAGCAGTTCCGCGGCCACATGATGACCGCGCTCGCGCGCACCGGCCGGCGGGCCGACGCGCTGGCGGTGTTCCGGCGCGGGCGGGCGCTGCTCAACGACGAGCTGGGCATCGAGCCCGGCGCGGAGCTGGTCGAGCTGCACCGGCGCATCCTCAACGGCGACGTGTCGCTGCTGCTCCTGCCGCACGTCTCCCGGGGCGGCATCCGCCGGCCGGCCCGCTGCCTGCCGCGCGACATCGCCGACTTCGCCGGGCGGGCCGACACCGTGCAGCGCATCGTCGACGCGCTCAGTGACGGCCGCCAGGCGGTGCTCGCCATCGACGGGATGCCCGGCACCGGCAAGACGACCCTGGCCGTGCGGGCGGCCCACGCCGTGTCCGACGGTTATCCCGATGGTCAGCTGTACCTCGACCTGCGCGGCCACAGCGACCGCACGCCGCTGGACCCGGGCGAGGCGCTCGGCCTGCTGCTGCGCCAGCTGGAGGTACCGGTCGAGCGGGTCCCGCAGGGCCTCGACGAGCGGGCCACGCTGTGGCGCACCGAGCTGGCCGACCGGCAGGTCCTCGTCCTGCTGGACAACGCCCTCGACACCGCCCAGGTCCTGCCGCTGCTGCCCGCGAGCACGCAGACCGCGGTGATCATCACCAGCCGGCGCCGGCTCGGCGGGCTCGATGGCGTGCACCCGCTCTCGCTCGACGTACTGTCGCTGGAGGACGCGGTTGAGCTGCTGCGGCGCACGGTCGGGGAGCGGGCGTTCGCCGACCCGGCGTCCACCGTGGAGGTCGCCGAGCTGTGCGGCCGGCTTCCGCTGGCGGTCCGGCTGGCCGCCGCGCGGCTGCAGCACCGGCCCAGCTGGAGCGTTGCTGACCTGGTGGCCAGGCTGCGCACCGCGGACCGGCGCCTGCCGGAGCTCGCCGTCGACGGCCGCACCGTCGCCGCGGCGTTCACGCTGTCGTTCCAGCATCTGGCGGTACCGCTGCAGCAGCTTTTTGCTCTTCTCGGGCTGCACCCGCCGGGGGACTTCGAGCCGTCCGCGGCGGCGGCCCTCGCCGGCATGCCCGAGGCCGAGGTGGAGGCGCTGCTGGAGGACCTGGTCGACGTCCATCTGGTCGAGGCGCCGGCGGCCGGGCGGTACCGGCTGCACGACCTGCTCCGCGACTACGCGGCGCAGCTCGCGGGCGACTCCGCGAAACCGGCCGTCGAACGCATGCTCGACCACTACCTGCACAGCGTTGTCAGCGCGACGCGGTTCATGGAGCTGTCCGACGCGAAGACCGTGCTGCGGCTCGGGCCGCCGCCGCCCACCGCGCGGCACTTCGCGACGCTCGTCGACGCGCGGCGCTGGCTCGACCGGGAACTGCCCAACGTGCTCTCCGTGGCCCGGCTCGCCGCCGAGTGCGGCCTGCACCGGCACACCTGCCTCATGACGCGCGCGGTGTCGCCGTTCCTGTTCGGCGTCGGGTTCGGCGAGACGCAGCTCGACCTGTACGAGCGAGCGATCTCGGCCGCCGTCGCGCTCGGTGACGGCGAGCTGGAGGCGGAGTCGCGCAACTACCAGGCCGCGGTGTACTTCCGGATGGGCCGCATCGCCGACGCGCTGGCCACGCTCCAGCTGGTCGTCGAGATCGCCGAGCGCGACGGGCTGCCCCGCCTGGTCGGGACGGCGCTCACGAACCGGGCCATGCTGCTGACCAAGCTGGGCCAATATCCGGAGGCGATCGCTGCCGCCGAGGCCGCTTCAGAGGTACCGCGGCAGCATCCGGGCTACGAGGTGCCCGCGAGTCTCGAGTTCAAGATGCACAACATGATCGGCGTGGTGCACACACAGGCCGGCAACTACGCGCAGGCCCTGGTCGCCAACCGGCGCGGGATGGCCGTCGCGCGCCGCCTCGGCGGGGTCCGCCCGGTCGCGATCATGATGGGTGAGCTGGGCCTGGTCCACCTGCACCTGGGTCACCTCAAGGTCGCGACCGGCCTGCTGCGGCGGGCGCTGCTGCTCAAGCAGGACTCGTACAACCAGTACGGCGCCGCGGAGACGCTGTCGAAGCTCGGCACCGCGCACCGCATCGCCGGCCGGGTCAAGGACGCGATCGCCTGCCAGCGGGCCGCCCGCGAACAGATGGAGCGCGTCGCCGACGTGTCCGGGCAGTGCCTGGCCGCGAACGACCTGGCCATTTCGCTGCAGGTGCTGGGGGCTTTGGAAGAGGCGCGGGCGCTGCACCGCGAGGCGCTGGCCAAGGCGACGCGGATCGGCGACCGGTACGAGCAGGCCCGGGCCCTGGCCGGGTTGGGCCGCCGCGAGGAGGCAGTGGCGCTGTTCACGTCGCTGGGAGCGCGTGATCTGTCCGCGTTGACGCGCTGAGCGGCGTTTTCCGGAGCACGATTGCTCCATGGAGACTTCGCCCGAGCCGGACGGTGGCCTGAACAACTTCCGCGTAGAACACGACACGATGGGTGAGGTGCGGGTTCCCGCCGACGCCCTCTGGCGCGCGCAGACCCAGCGGGCCGTGGAGAACTTCCCGATCTCCGGCGGCCGGCTGGAGAGCGCCCACATCCAGGCCCTGGCCCGCATCAAGGCGGCCGCCGCGGCGGTCAACGCCGACCTCGGCGTGCTGGACCGCGACGTCGCCGACGCGATCGTCGCCGCCGCCGGCGAGGTCGCGACCGGCGCCCACGACGGCCACTTCCCGATCGACGTCTTCCAGACCGGCTCGGGCACCTCGTCGAACATGAACATGAACGAGGTGATCGCCACCCTGGCGACCCGCGCGCTGGGCCGCCCGGTGCACCCGAACGACCACGTCAATGCCTCCCAATCGTCGAACGACGTGTTCCCCACATCGATCCACGTCGCCGCCGCGCACGCGCTGGTCAGCGACCTGCAGCCCGCCTTGCAGACGTTGGTCGATGCCCTGGCATCGAAGGCAGCCGAATTCGCCACGGTCGTGAAGTCGGGCCGCACGCACCTGATGGACGCCACGCCCGTGACGCTCGGCCAGGAGTTCGCGGGCTATGCCGCGCAGATCTCCTATGGCATCGATCGGGTGTCAGATGTACTGCCAAGAGTCGCGGAACTTCCACTCGGCGGCACCGCGGTCGGCACCGGCATCAACACGCCCCCTGGCTTCGCTCCCGCTGTGATCGCCCGCTTGGCGGCGGACACGGGTTTGCCGCTGACCGAGGCCCGCAACCACTTCGAGGCCCAGGGCGCCCGCGACGCCCTGGTCGAGGCGTCAGGCGTGCTCCGCACGATCGCCGCCGGCCTGTACAAGATCGCGAACGACATCCGCTGGATGGGCTCGGGCCCCCGCGCCGGCCTGCGCGAACTGCACATCCCCGACCTGCAGCCGGGCTCGTCGATCATGCCCGGCAAGGTCAACCCGGTGATCCCGGAGGCGGTGCGCCAGGTGGTCGCCCAGGTGATCGGCAACGACGCGGCCGTGGCGTTCGCCGGCACCCAGGGCGACTTCGAGCTGAACGTGATGCTCCCGGTGATGGCTCGCAACCTGCTGGAGTCGATCCGTCTGCTGTCGAACGTGGCCCGCCTGTTCGCTGACAGGTGCGTTCTCGGCCTGACCGCGAACGTCGAGGTGTTGAAGGCCTACGCCGAGGGCTCCCCGTCGATCGTCACGCCGCTGAACAAGTACCTCGGCTACGAGGAGGCCGCGTCCATCGCGAAGCAGGCCCTGAAGGAGAACCGCACGATCCGCGAGGTCGTCCTCGACCGCGGCCACGTCGACAGCGCCAAGCTCACGCTCGAAGAGCTGGACGCGGCCCTCGACGTCCTGGCGATGACCTCGGCTCCACGGGCTTCGTGAGCTGACACCGGGCCGGGACCGTCGGCTGCTACCAGCAGTAGGCGCTCGCCCCGCCGGGAGCAGGCCCGCAGGAGCGTGACGGACGGACTGCGACTCAGCGGCCTCGATTTGGACCCTGACGCCGGAGCGGGTAATGTAACCAGCCGGCAGGGATACGGACGAGCACGGCGGGTCGCGAGAGCGAGCCGCAGCGGACGTCCTGCCGATAACCCTACGACATCCTTCCGGCTACCGGAAGCGTTGTCGTGCGTCTGCGAAACGGGACGAAGCGCCGCAAGGCGGACTTGACCCGGGAAAGCAGGCGAAGTAAGATAGAACGGTACGAAACGCCCCGGGCGGGCGACGCTGGAGACGGCGAAGCTCGGCGGTGTGTGTTGGTTGTTTGAGAACTCAACAGGGTGCTTGTTAAGCCAGTGCCAATTGAAATTTA
>NZ_JAHYSG010000187.1 GCF_022095675.1 Dactylosporangium sp. AC04546
GGAGATCGCCGCGGCCGCCGGCGGGCGCCGCCCGGCGTCCGGCGCGCACCCGCCCGCCAACTACCCGCCCCTGGCCGCGCCGCCCGGCCCGCCGCCACCCGTCGACAACTCGGTCGACCGCCGCTTCGAGAAGAAGCTGTGGTGGCTGCTCGTCCTGCTGCTGCTGTTCGCGCTGTTCCTCACTGGCAGCAACCTGTTCTCCGCCCCGGTGTGGGCGGAGATGCCGACCGACCGCGCCCTGCTCAGCGTCACGCGCGGCACCGCGCAGGTGGAGATCGGCGGACATCCGCGCACATTGACGCGCAATTCCAAGTTGTACCTGGAGCAGGGCGACTCGATCGCGATCGCCGACCGGTCGACGGCGACCCTGACGTTCCGTGGTGGCAGCGTCACGGTCCTCTGTGCGGGCTCCCGCCTGGACGTGGGCGAGCTGCTGAGCGACCCGACGACCCCGATCCAGCCCAACGGCGCGCTCATACTGCGCTCGGGCCGGCTCCTGGTCGACACGACCTCGACCACGACGGCCTTCAAGCCGCTGCGGCTGACCCTCGGTGACATCGCCAACGACGGCGCGGCCCGGTTCGCCCTGAGCGCCGGCAACGACGAGGCCGAGGTCGGCAAGGGTGTCGTGCGCGCCGGCGGCTCGACCCTGGACGTCGGCCCGCAGGCGGACCTGACCTGCGGCGACGGCGTGGTGCTGCCGAAGCCGGGCGGCACGCCGTCGGTGGTCCCGTCGGCCACGGACACCCCGTCGGCCTCGCCGTCGCCGTCGGACTCGCTGTCCCCGTCCCCGTCCACGTCGGCCTCCCCGAGCCGGACCCGGTCCCCGTCGCCCTCGCCGTCGGCGACCCGCTCGCCGTCGCCCTCGACGTCCACGTCGCCGCCCCCGCCGCCGGACACCACGCCGCCGCGGGCCACCATCGCCGCGTCGCCGGCCAGCATCTTCCGAACCTACGGCAACGAGATCTGCTGGAACGTCTCGCCGCCCGCCAACCCGCGCAGCTCGTCGACGATCTCGATCGGCGGGGCAGATCCGAACGGGACGATGGCCGGCTCCACGATCCGGTCGCTGACCTACAAGATCGGCGACGGGACGACGCAGACGCTGCGCTACTCGGGCGGCAACGGCAAGTGGACCGCCACCCTCGGCCCGTTCGAGGGCCAGGGTCCGGACGTCTCTATATCGGTGACCGTCGTTGTCGTGGATGCGGCGGGTAACGCGTCGCTACCGACTGCGACATCGGTTTTCTTGAATTCGTGTTACATCATCGGCTAGGGAGAGACTGTGCTCTGTTGGTTCTGCGCCAAGGCGGCGCGGGGGTCGTGCCGGTTCTGCGGCCGCGGGCTGTGTGAGGACCACGCACGGTTCGGCCCCTACCTGCTGGAGGTGCACCGCTCGCAGCGTCGCGGCCGGGCCGAGGGGCTCGTCGTGGAGGACGCGGTGCAGTGCGGGACCTGTCGGCCGCGGCCCCAACCGGTGCCGATGCCCGAGCTCGACTGATTCATCCGGGGGTAATGCCATGTCCGACTTCGACGACGTGCTGGAGCGACTGCTGAGCGATCCGGGCTTCAAGGCCTGGCTGGCGGCGGACCCGGCGTCGGCGCTGGCGGGATACCGTCTGAGCGCCGAAGAACTGGAGGTGCTGCGCGTCCAGGTCGGCGCCGACCCGGGCGGCGAGTCGCGGGTGGAGCAGCGCACCAACAAGGCCGGCATGTTCGGCCTGTTCTCGGAGCTCGGGTCGGGCATCGGCGACGCGGTCTCCGGCGGCCACGGCGGCGGTCACGGCCATGGCCTCGGTGACGCGATGGGCGCGGCCGGCGGTCGTCACGCGGCGCCGTCGTTCGACGACGGCGGGTCCTCAGCCGGGCTCGGCCGGCACCTCGGCGCACTCGGCGACCCGGCGGGCGGCCGCCACTCGGTCGACGACTTCGACGTCCGCGCCCATGCCGGCCCGGGCGGCGCCTTCGTCGACGACGGCCCCGGCGGCGGATATGCCCAGGCGGGCCCGGGGGGCGCTTACGTTCAGGACGGGTCTGGTGGATACGCCCAGGCGGGTCCGGGCGGCGCCTATGTCGACGGCGGCCCCGGCGGCGGATACGCCCAGGCGGGTCCGGGCGGCGCCTACGTCGAGGGCGGCCCCGGCGGCGGGTATGCCCAGGCGGGTCCGGGTGGCGCCTACGCCTCTTCGGGCGACGGCTATGCGGCGGGGGGCGGTGGCTACGCGGCGGCGGGGAGCGGCTCCGGTGGCGATCCCGGGTACGGTTCGGCGGGCCTTGCCGAGGCCGGCTATGGGCAGTCGGGCGGGCAGTACGACCAGCCGGCGTACGGGTCGGCCGGGCTCGCTGAGGCGTCCGGATCCGAGCGCGGACCGTCCTATTACGGCGGCGGCGCGGGCGACTACGGCAACGCCGGGCTCGCCGAGGCCGGGCACGGGCAGTCCGACGCCTCCTACGGCTCCTCCGGTCTCGCTGAGGCGTCCGGGGTCGAGCGTGGGCCGTCCTACTACGGCGGCCGTGCCGGTGACTACGGGAATGCCGGGCTCGCCGAGGCGTCCGGGTCCGAGCGCGGGCCGTCCTATTACGGCGGCGGCGCGGGCGACTACGGGAATGCCGGGCTCGCCGAGGCCGGGCACGGACAGAGCGGCGACCCCTACGGCTCGGCCGGGCTGGCCGAGGCGGACGCTCCCTACGGCTCGGCCGACGGCGTGCCGACCGAGGTCGAGCGGGACGGGTCCGGGACGGTGTACCGGGCGAGCACGTACGGCGCCGGCGGCACCCCGGCCGCCCCGCCCCCGCCCGCGCACGGCGGCGGGCTCGGTGGGCTGGTCGGCGGCCAGAGTTGGTCGGAGCAGCCGGCGTCGTTCGGCGAGCGGCACGGGCTGGGGGCGCCGACCGACGGGTATCACACGCGGGTCGACTGGGACGGCGACGGGCGGTGGGACCAGCACACGTATGTCAACCGGTCCGACGGCGGCGTCAACATCATCGTCGACGCGGACGGCGACGGCCGCCCCGAGTTCGTCGGTCATGACACCAACCGGGACGGGCTGATCGACTCCTCCGAGGTGGACACGAACCACGATGGGCGGATGGACGCGCGGTACGAGGACGTCAACGGCGACGGCTGGCTGGATCGGCGTACGCGCTGAGAGTGTTCGCCCGGCGGACATGAATATGTTTCTATATATTGACGGTCATCGCGTTGGCTTGTCGTCATGAGTGACCACAGCCACGACCACTCTCACCCCCACCCGCACTCCCACCAGCAGGCCGAGGCCGACGGGATCGGGCGGCGCGGGCTGCTCGCCGGGGCCGCCGGCGCGGGCGGCCTGCTCCTGCTGGCCGCCGCCCCGGGCCGCGCGGCCGCCGCGCCGGCCCGGCTCGCCGACAACGCCACCGTCGCCACGGCGGGCGCGGCCACCCTCACCGGGGCGTCGCGGGCGTCGGCGATCACGCAGGGCACCACGCTTGTGCACGCCGACATGCACAACCACACCGTGATGTCCGACGGCGACGGCGACCCGAACCTCGCCTTCGCCTCGATGCGCTCGGCCGGCCTCGACGTCGCCGCCCTGACCGACCACGCGACGCTGTTCTCGATCAGCGGGCTGTCGAAGTCGGAGTGGGACCGCACCGGCACGCTGGCCAACGCCGCCGACGACCCCGGCGACTACACCGCGATCCGCGGCTTCGAGTGGTCGCACCCGCTGCTCGGCCACGTCAACGTCTGGGGTACCGCCGGCTTCACCGACCTGGGCGGCTCGAGCAACATGGGCGGCCTGTACAACTGGATCGTCAACAGTGGCGGCGTCGCGAGCTTCAACCACCCGGGCCGCGAGATCGCCCGCTTCGGCAACTTCTCCTACACCGCGGCCGCCCGCGACGCGATGGTCAGCCTGGAGATGTTCAACCGCGGCGACGACTACCTGTTCGACGGCTGGTCGGACGGCCGCACGTCGGCGCTCAACGCCTGCCTCAACGCCGGCTGGCGGACGGGCCTGAGCGGCGTGTCGGACGAGCACGGTACCAACTGGGGCTTCCCCGAGGGCAAGGGCCGGATGGGCCTGTGGGTGACCCAGAACACCCGCGCGGGCGTCTTCGAGGCCATGCGCGCCCGCCGCTTCTTCGCCACCCGCGTCTCGGGCCTGCGCCTGGACGCCACGGCGACCACCCCGGCGGGCGTGGTGGCCCGCATGGGCGGCGTCCTCCCGCTGTCGCGCGGCGACGTGCGCTTCGCGGTCGACCTCAACCGTGGCCCGGAGTGGGACGGCAAGCCCCTGCGCATCCAGGTCCTCCGCCCCGGCTCGACGGCCCCGACGGTCCCGCTGGTCGTCGACACGGTCGCGAACACGGTGGCCACGTTCACGCTCCCGCTGGACGTGGCGGCCGGCAACTGGGTGGTCCTGCGCATCTCCGACCCGACCCAGGCGAACCCGAGCCCGGGCCCGAACGCCCATCCCTGCAACGACTTCGGCGTGGCCTACTCCAGCCCCTGGTGGCTCCAGCCGTAGCGGACAGAACTGGTACAAAGCGACCGGCCGGGGCGCAACCGCCCCGGCCGGTCGCCGTCCCCGAAGGGGCACGTGGCACGTTTCGGGGAGCAGGGGGCAACCGGGCGGCCCTACCGTTGCATGGGTAGACGGACCGACGCCTGGAGCAGGACATGAGCGACTATGAGCTCGACTGGGGCAGCGAGGACGGCCTCCACGTCGACCACGGCGGTGGAGTCGACCATGTCTTCGGCGACCACCAGTTCGATCAGCAGCACGACCAGCACGACCAGTTTGATCACGCGATGGAGACCGACGGGCCCGACGACATCACCGGAGTGTTCGCGATCGACGGGGACGTCGAGGACGAGCCGCTTGACGGGGGCGACGACGACGTCGACCTGCCCGACTGGCAGCTCGACCCCGACTTCACCACCGGACACTACGACATGATCGGGGCGGACCCGCACGAAGATGACATGTGGTCGCAGTTCATGACCGACATGCACGAAGAGGTGAACCCTTACGCCGCCAACTAGCTATAGCTAGGCGAGCTTGATCGCCGAGGCGGGGCCGGGGCTCGCGTAGTACCAGCCCTGAGCGGTGTCGCAGCCGAGGGCCTGGAGACGGCTGGCCTGTTCGGCGGTCTCCACGCCCTCGGCCGTAACGCTCAGCTTCAGCGTGTGGGCCAGGCCGATCACGGCCGCCACGATCTGCTCGTCCACGGGGTCCGGGCGCTCTGGCGGGCGCAGCCCGGCCACGAACGAGCCGGCCAGCTTCAGGCTGTGCACCGGCAGGTGGCGCAGGTAGGCGAAGTTCGAGTAGCCCGTGCCGAAGTCGTCGATGGCGATGCGCGGGCCGAGGTCGGCGAGTGCCTTGAGAGCCTCCGTGGGCTCGCCACCGGTACCCATGACCGCACTTTCGGTCAGCTCCAGCTGGAGCCGCTCAGGGGCCAGCCCGGTCTGCTCCAGGATCGCCTTGACGTCGCGGACGATCGTGCGGTCGCGCATCTGGCGCACCGCCAGGTTCACGCTCATGAGCGGGGCCCGGTCCGCCGCGGTGCGGTGCCACTCCGCCGCCTGTCTGCAGGCCTCATGCAGCACCCAGCGGCCCAGCGGGACGATCAGGCCCGTCTCCTCCGCCATGCCGATGAACGCGTCGGGGCCGAGCACCCCGAAGCGCGGGTGCCGCCAGCGGACCAGCGCCTCGACGCCCATGATCCGGGCGTCGGAGAGGCGGACGAGCGGCTGGTACTCGACGAAGAACTCGCGGCGCTCCAGCGCGGCCGGCATGCTCGCCGACAGCTCGTACCGCTTGACCTCCCGCGCGTGCCGCTCCGCGTCGAACAGCGCGAGGCGGTTGCGGCCGTCGGCCTTCGCCCAGTACAGCGTGGTGTCGGCCGCCTTCATCAGCTCGCCCGTGCTCGTGCCGAGCAGCGGCTGCTCGACCACGCCGATACTGGCCGAGATGCTGATCTCGTGCCCGCCGACGTGGACCGGCGCCCGGACGGTGTCGAGGGCCTTCTCGGCGACGGACACGACCTGCTCGATGTCGGCCGAGTTCTCGATCAGCACCACGAACTCGTCGCCGCCCATCCGCGCGACCAGCTGGCCCTCGCCGTTGATCGACCGGGCGAGCCGGCGCGCGACGGTCTGGAGCAGCTGGTCGCCGACGTCGTGGCCGAGCGTGTCGTTGATGACCTTGAACCCGTCGACGTCGAGGTAGCAGACGCCGACGCGGGCGTCGCCCGAGGCGTCGGTGAGCAGCTCGGCGAGCCGGTCGAAGAACAGCGTGCGGTTCGGCAGCTGGGTCAGCGGGTCGTGCAGCGCCTGGTGGCGGAGCCGGACCTGGAGCAGGTGGCGCTCGGTGATGTCCTCGAACATGGCGACGAGCCAGCGCGGCCGGTCCTCGTCGTCGCGGATCACCGAGGCGACCAGGTCGGTCCAGACCCGGTGCCCGTCCTTGTGGATGTAGGGCTTCTCGATCCGCACCTGCTCGCGCTGGCCGGCGAAGAGGTCCGCGAAGAGCTCGGCCGCCGATGGCGGGTCGTCCGGCAGTACGAAATCCTCGAAGGACATCGCGAGCAGCTCGTCGGCCGTGTAGCCGAGCATGTCGCACAGCGCCTGGTTGACCTCGACGATGTGCCCGTCGACGGTGCTGACGCTCATGCCGATGGCCGCGCCGGCGAAGATCGCGCGGAACCGCGCGTCGCTGACCCGCCGGCCCTCCTCGGCCCGGGCCTGCGACCACAGGGCCGCGGTGCGGATCTCCTCCTGCTCCTCCAGGACGCGGTCGCGCAGGGCCAGGGCGTAGCCGGCCGCGAGCGCGCCCTGGATCTGCGCGATGCGGCGGGCGGGCGCGTTGCCGAACTGCTCGCTGAGCACGGCCATCGTGCGCTCGACCGTCGTGGGCTCGGTGAAGTGGGCCGCGACCAGCGTGGAGCCGACCTCGCGCACGTCGGCGGGGTCGAAGACCTCGGCCGTCAGGGCGTGGATGATGCGCGTCGACAGGCTGGTGAGGAAGTCCTGTACTTCCATGCCGCTCATCGACACGTAACTCGTGCCGGCTACGGCCAGTGACCAGGCGCGCGCCATCCGTTCGGCGGCACGATGCGGACGGTCCCACGACGTCGGCGTGGAGCTGAGAGCGGTCATGATCGGGGGCGCCACTAGTCCTTGCGAGCGACGACGGCGAATCCGAGCGCGTCACCTTCGGGGACGGTCGCGCCGTCCCGCTCCGGCCGCCAGTCCCATGGCGAGACGATGCCCGGCTCGAGCGGGGTGAGGTCGCCGAGGAGCCGCTCGATCTCCTGGCGGGTGCGCAGGATCAGCGGGTTGGGCGACTTGCGGTACATCTCCCAGGCCTCGGCCTCGGCGGGCGTGAGCTCGCGGTCGAGCCCGGCGTGGGAGAGCACGAGGTGGCTGCCCGGGACCCCGGCGGCGGCGTAGCCCGCGACGATCTCGGCCGGGTGGTCCTCGTCGGGCACGAAGTGCAGCACGGCGACGAGCAGGAAGGCGACCGGCCGGCTGAAGTCGAGCAGCCCGCGCACCTGCGGCTGGGCCAGCACGTCGGCCGGGTTGCGCAGGTCGCCGGCGACGACCGCGGTGCCCGGCACGTCGGCGAGGATCAACCGGCTGTGTGCGACCGCGACCGGGTCGTGGTCGACGTAGACGACCTTGGCGTCGGTGATGCCGGCGTCGGCGAGCACCTCGTGGACGTTGCCGACGGTCGGGATGCCCGAGCCGAGGTCGAGGAACTGGCGGATGCCGAGGTCGGCCAGTGTCGCCACGGCGCGGCGCAGGAACGCCCGGTTGCTGCGGACCAGCGGGACGACCGAGGGCATGGCCTTGAGGACCTGCTCGGCGAAGGCGCGGTCGGCGGCGAAGTTGTGCGAGCCGCCGAGGTAGTAGTCATAGACGCGGGCCACGCTCGGTCGCTCGGAGTCGACGTCTGCGGGGGCCCAGCTCGGTCGCTCCACAGATCAACACTCCTCGAAAAAACGTCGGCGTCGCCGAGCATACGTGTGGGCGAGCGGGAGCAAAACCCGCCGCTCGCCCACACGGGTACTGATCAGGCGATACGCGTGATGCGGTTCTGCGGGCCGGGCGAGACCGGCCCCGCGCCGAGGTACGACACGAGCGCGTCGATGTCGAAGCCCGGAGCGGTGACGCGACCGGTGCCCTTCGCCAGGTTGGTGAACCCGTCACCACCGTTGGCGAGGAAGTCGTTCGTCGTCACCAGGTACGTGGCCGCGGGGTCGATCGGCGTGCCGTTGAGCCGGACGTCGCTGACCTTGGAGCCGGGCGCCGCGGAGGCGCTGTAGGTGTAGGTCAGGCCGGCCGACACCTGCAGGATGCGCTGGACGGTCTGCCCGCCGAAGCCGACGAACTGCTGCTCCAGCACGTCCTTGATCTGGGCGCCGGTGAACGACTGCGTCACGACCAGGTTGTTGAACGGCTGGACCGTGAAGCACTCGCCGTAGGTCACCTGGCCCGGCGCCTCGCCACCGGGCGAGTTCGCGTACGTGATAGCCGCGCGGATGCCGCCCGGGTTCATGAACGCGATCTGTGCGCCGGCCGACTGGGTGTAGGCCAGCTGCGCGTCGGCGATCACGTCGCCCGCCGAGGACTCGCCGGCGGCGGTCGTCGACGTGGTGATGTCGGCGGTGATGCTGCCGACGACCTTGTTCGCGATCGGCGCGACGGCGGTGCGGTACTTGTCGGCGATCTTCTTGACCTTCGGGTCGACCAGGTCCGGGTTGCGGACCGGGACGCCGTTCTCGATCTTCCAGGTGCCGTCCGGGTTCTTCACGCCGTTCTCGACGATCACGTTCGTGGCCGTCGCGTCGACGAACTTGCGGGTCTTCTTGTCGAACGTGACGCGGACGTCGGTGACGAGCGTGCCGGCCGTGCCCGCGCTGGTGACGAGCGTGCTCTCGCCGGACGAGTTCGGCAGCTCACACGTGTAGAAGCGGTGGGTGTGGCCGGAGATCACGACGCCGTACGCCGGGTCGAGACCCTTGACGATGTCGGTGATCGGGCCGGCGAAGTTGGCGCAGCCGGACGGGTCCAGCGGCGCGGGCGGGCTGGACTGGGCGCCACCCTCGTGGATCAGGAGCACCATGGAGCGGATGCCGAGCCACTTGAGGATGGTGGCGTACTGGTTGGCCGTCTCGACCTCGTCCTTGAAGTCGACGGTCTTGATGCCGGCCGGGTTCACGATGCCCGGCGTGGCCTCGAGGGTCATGCCGACGTACGCGACCGGGACGTTCTCGTAGAAGCGGATCGTGAACGGCAGCAGGATCGGCAGGCCGTTCGACTTGTTGGTGACGTTGGCGGCGAGGTACGGGAAGTTCGCGCCCGAGAAGCCGTCGCCGTCCTGGCAACCGTCGGTCGGGTGGCACCCGCCGAACTGGATGCGCTTGAGCTCGGTGACGCCCTCGTCGAACTCGTGGTTGCCGACCGAGGAGATGTCGACACCCATCTTGTTCAGGACCTCGATCGCCGGCTCGTCGTGGAACGCGGCGCTGACCAGGGGCGTGGCGCCGATGCTGTCACCGGCGACGACCGTGTCGCTGTAGCGGACGCCGTCCTGCGTGGCGGCGTTGCGCAGCTTGGTCAGGTACGTGCTGAGGTACTCGGCGCCGCCCGCGGGCGTGCCGTTGATGAGCCCGCCACTGCCGGTGGGCGGGTCGATGTTGCCGTGGAAGTCGTTGAACCCGAGGATCTGTGCCTTGGCCGTCGGACCCGTCTTCTGGGTGAACGAGACCTTGGCCGGAGTGAGCGGCGTCCACCGGTCGGTGCCTTCGGCGGTGCCAGTCTTTGCCAGGGGTAACAGGGCGACGACCGCGACGGCGAGAGCCGGCACCGCGAGGTGCTGAGCAAATCGCCAGCCGCGAGCGCGGGGCTGGGCCATGATCTCTCCTTTTGGAAGGACGCATGCGTCGATCGCCATCCTTCCGTGATCGTCGATCCTGCGCGAGCGTCCGCGGTCGACAGCTCAGTGTCCTCAGGGTTACAGCGAGGGTCGCGCGTCCGATCGTCGTCCGCTTTGTACCGGTCGAGCGGTCGATATTCACGATCCGCAACCCTGCGCATCCGCAAGGTATCCGGTAGGTTGCGAGCGTGTACCCCTCGGTGCCCGCCCGGTTGACGACCCTGCTCGTCGTCGCCGTGACCACCGTGTTCGCCGCTCCCGTGCCGGCGCGGGCCGGCGATCCGGTCGGCTGGACGCCGGTCTTCTCCGATTCGTTCGACGACGCCGGCGCGCTGCCGGCGGGGTGCTCGGCCTACGAGGACGGCGCGTCGTTCCGGCGTGAGGCGGTCACGGTCTCGGACGGGCGGTTGCGGCTGGCCCTGCGCCGCGCCAGCGGCGGATACGTCACCGGGGAGCTGCGGTGCCCGGGGGTGGCCCAGCAGTACGGCCGCTACGAGTTCCGCGCCCGGGTCCCGGTCGGCGCCGGGATCGAGTCGACGGTGCTGCTGCGGCCGGTGGACGGCGCCGCCGCAGACCACGCGTCGGAGCTGTCGCTGGTCGCGGCGGACGGGCAGGACCAGGCCTTCGTCAGCAACGGGGATGGCCGTGGTACCTCCACGAAGACGCTGACCGGGAAGTTCCGCGACTGGCACGTGTACGTGATCGAGTGGGCGCCGTCAGGCTTCCGGGTGACCGTCGACGGCACCGAGCGGCTGGCCGACCCCGCCGTCTCCACCGCGCAGCGCTGGTTCGGCTTCGCGGTCACGACCGGCGCGCGGGCCGGCACCCCGGGCCCGTCGACGCCGCTGCCGGCCGAGTTCCAGGTCGACTACCTGCGCATCTGGGCCTTCACCCCGGTCTCCTCGGCCCCGCCGCCGACCGCCTCACCGTCCATTGTGGATGGCTCGCTGCGCCCGCCCGGCGGCCCCACGCACCGTTGGTCGATGTGGCTGGCCGTCGCCGCGGCGGCGATGGTCGGGGTCGCGCTGGTCGCCCTGGTGATCCACAAGACCCGCCCGCACCGCCCGCCGTCCTCCCACCGTCGCTGATGCACCGACCTTGATGCATCAGTCTTGATGCATCGCTTCGGATGCATCGGCCTTGATGCGTCGTTTTTGATCCATCAGGCCTGATTCATCAGATTTGATGCATCAACGCTGATGTGCCACGGTCGCGCCGCGCCAACCGCCTTTGTTCGCGGCGGGCGAATCCGCCGCGCGCGAACGGACCCACCGATCGCTGCGGCGAGCGACGAGGATCGGGCGATGAAGATGCTTGTTCTCGGGGGAACCGTGTTCCTCGGGCGGGCCGTCGCCCGCCAGGCCCGCGACGCCGGGCACGACGTTGTGTGCGCCGCCCGCGGGGAGTCCGGCGAGCCCGTCGAGGGGGTCGCGTTCGTTCGCGTCGACCGGGACCGGCCCGACGGGCTCGACGCGCTCGACGGCACCTTCGACGCGGTCGTCGACGTCGGGCGCAGGCCGAGCCACGTGCGGCACGCGGCCGAGTCGCTGCGCGGCCGGGCGGGGCACTACACGTTCGTGTCGAGCTGCTCGGTCTACGCCGACGCGGCCACTCCGGATCAGACGGTGGCGACCGCGCCGGTCATGGCGCCGGCCGAGCCGGGCTTCGACGACCCGTCGGCGGACGCGGAGACGTACGGCCGCTGCAAGGTCACCTGTGAAGATGTCGTTACCGGCACATTTGGTACCGAATCCGCCTTCATCTGCCGGGCGGGGCTCATCGTCGGCCCGGAAGACCCGACCGGGCGTTTCGACTACTGGGTGCGACGGCACGCGCGCGGTGGCGAGATCCTGGCCCCCGGTGCGCCCGAGGAGCGCGTCCAGCTGATCGACGTGCGCGACCTCGCCGACTGGATCATCCAGGCGGCCGAACGCGGGCTGGCCGGCACGTTCGACGCGATCGGCGCTCCGGTCACCCGCCAGGAGTTCCACGCGGGGCTGGCCGAGGGCGCACCCTCGGCGCACGAGCTGACCTGGATCCCACAGGAGTTCCTGGTGGAGCGCGAGGTGGCGCCCTGGTCCGGGCCGCGGTCGCTGCCCCTGTGGCTGCCGCTGCCGGAGTACGGCGGGTTCCTGACCCGGGACGCCGGCCCGTCACTCGAGGCGGGGCTGCGGACCCGCCCGCTGGCCGAGACGGTGGCCGATACACGCGCCACGCTGCGTGACGAACCGCACAGAATCGGCCTGACCGAGGAGGAGGAAGCCGGGCTGTTGCGGGAATGGCACGCCCAGTAGGCGGTGGGCGGCGTCATCCGGTCGGCATATCGACAGGTCACGAGGCGCGTCGATTTCTCATCCTTCAGCGCGTTTTGCCTGTCGCCGGGCCGACTGTTGCCGATGAACCCCGGTGATCCCGGGCCCAACTGCCGCCGTTCCCAGGGAACTCACAGCGAGTTTAGGCGTCTGACGGGCAGGAATACCACGTATCACTTGTTGCAACCGAAGCGAACCGGAGCAGCCTCCAGAGCGTCTAGGTAAGTGGTGCAGCTCTCAGGGGTCGTCACCGAATCGCCCCTGCGGGCGGAATTCGGAACGCCATCTGACGGTTGTGTAGGGGGCATACCCGGGGGGCACCCGTTTTAGCAGGGTGAAACGGGGAAGGCGAAGGATGGACGGGGAGGGGCCCGAAGGTGGAGAACGTGAAAGTGGAGATGCGACCCGACACCGGTGCCGAGGAGCGGGACCTTGTCGGCGTGTACCTGCATGAGATCTCCCGCACGCCGCTGCTCGACGCCGCTTCTGAGGTCGAGCTGTCCAAGGCGGTCGAGGCCGGGCTCTACGCGGAGCACCTGCTCGAATCCGAGCAGCTGCCCGACGGAGTGACCGCCGCCGAGCTGCAGCGGCTGGTCGCCGAGGGTGAGCGCGCGAAGGACCGGTTCATCCGGGCCAACCTGCGGCTGGTGGTCTCGATCGCCCGTCGTTACGTGCGGTCCGGCATGCCGATGCTCGACCTCATCCAGGAGGGCAACACCGGCCTCGTGCGGGCGGTCGAGAAGTTCGACTACGTGCGTGGATACAAGTTCTCGACATATGCGACGTGGTGGATCCGCCAGGCGATCAGCCGGGCGATCGCGCAGCAGGAGCGCACGGTCCGGCTGCCCGTCCACCTCGTGGAGGACGTCAACCGGATGCGCAACGTAGCGCGTCAGCTCACCCGCGAGCTGGGCAACGAGCCGGAGCCGGAGCAGCTGGCCACCGCGCTCGGCGTGCCGGTCGAGCGGGTGCATGAGCTCATGCGGTGGTCGCAGGACACCGTTTCGCTGGACACCCCGGTGGGTGACGACGGCGACACCAACCTGGGCGACCTGGTGGCCGACTCCGACGCCCCGTCGCCGGAGGACGTCGTCCTGGCCGCACTGGAGCGCCAGCGGATCGAGGGCCTGCTCAACCACCTGGACGACCGCTCGGCGGGCATCATGCGGGCCCGCTACGGCTTGGAGGACGGCCGCGAGCACTCGCTGACCGAAGTGGCGACCCGCTTCTCCCTGTCGCGCGAGCGCATCCGCCAGCTGGAGATCCAGGCCCTGGGCCGGCTCCGCGAGCTGGCCCGCGCCGAGGGCCTCCAGGCCGCGTAACCCCCAACACCTACGACTCGAAACGCCCCGGCCCAGCCTCGCTGGCCGGGGCGTTCGCCTGTTTGCCACCTCCGCAGGCAGGCGCGCTGCGTGATCCCATGATCATGGGAAGGATCCGGCTGTCATGGCAGCCAGATGTTTCCCTTGATCATGGACGGCCCGCGGGGGTGCCCGCCTCGCGGCGTCGAACGGTCAGGCCCCGCCGCCCCGCGGTGGTGCCGCCACTCCTGCCCTCGCTTGCCCCGCATCACCCTTGATGCATCAGATCTGATGCATCAAGGGTGATGCGGGGCAAGCGA
>NZ_JAHYSG010000188.1 GCF_022095675.1 Dactylosporangium sp. AC04546
CTCCCCGCTCACCCGCCACCACCTGCGCGCGATCGACGGCCTGCACAAGCTGACCCGGGGCCTGCAACCGCACGTCCCCACCCCGGCCGCCGGCCCCGACTGGCACTTCGCGACCCAGCTCGTCCAGGCCCGCGCGGTGGCGACCGGCGTCGAGTGGCTGCGCACCCGAGACCGCTGCGGAGGCGTCGTGGTGTGGCAGCTCAACGACTGCTGGCCGGCGATCAGCTGGTCCGCGGTCGATCACGCCGGCATCGAGAAGCCGCTGTGGCACGCGCTGCGCCGGGCGTTCGCCCCCCGCCTGGCGACGGTCCAGCCGGTCCGCCCGGGCCCGACCCACGACCCGTCGGGCCCCGCGGGCCTCGAGCTCGCCCTGGTCAACGACGGCACCTCGGACTGGCAGCCGGACGTGCTGATCCGCCGCGTCGGCCTGGACGGCCGGGAGCATGCCCGCACCCGGCTCCGCCCGGTGTGCGCACCCGGCTCGGTGACCCGGACCCCGATCGACATCGCCGCGCCCACGGACCCGCGCAACGAGCTGCTGGTCGTCGACGTGGACGGCACGCGGACCGGTTGGACCTACCGCCCGGACCGCGACCTGGCTCCCCTGCGCCCGTCGCGCCGGGTCGCCGCCGGGGTCGTCGACGGCACCCTGCACGTCACGGTGGAGGCCGTGACCCTGCTGCGCGACGTGTGCGTGTTCGCCGACCGCCTGGCCGAGCCGCTCGGCCGGCCCCCGGCGGCGCTGGTGGTGGACGACGCGCTGGTGACCCTCCTCCCGGGCGAGCAGCACGTCTTCCGGGTGACCAGCCGCGACGGCCGCCCGCTGGCGCCGGCGTCGGCGGCCGCGCTGGACGACGCGGTCCTCGACGCGGCGGTCCGCTCGGCGGGCGAGCTCACGAACTGAGCTGCGCCCGGCGTGCCGCCCCGCTAGGGTCGGCGCGTGCGGTTCGAGGACCTGGTGGCCGAGGCACAGGCCGTCCCGTTGCGCGGCTGGGACTTCACCTGGCTCGCCGGCCGGACAACGGGTTCGGACCCGACGTGGTCGTACCCGGACCTGGCCGGCGAGCTGCTCCACGCACGCGTGCGGCTGCTCGACATCGACACCGGCGGGGGCGAGCTGCTGGCCTCCTTCGCGCCGCTGCCCGCGGGCGGCATCGCCGTCGAGGGCTGGGCGCCGAACGTGCCGGTCGCCCGGGAGCGCCTCGAACCCCTGGGCGTGGCGGTGCGCTACGCCCCCGACGGGACGCTGCCGGTCGAGGACCACTCGGTCGATCTGGTCCTCAACCGGCACGGCCGCCTCGACGCCACCGAGGTCGCCCGGGTCCTGGCGCCCGGGGGCACGCTGCTGACCCAGCAGGTGGGCAGCGACGACTGCACCGGAATCAACCAGGCCCTGGGCGACCCCGCGGCCGAGACCGGCCAGGCCCTTGACGCGCCCGCCCGCGGCGGATGGGACGCCCGCACCGCGGCGGACGCGCTCACCGCGGCCGGCCTCACGGTGACCGACGTCCGCGAGGAGCGGCCGCCGTTCACGTTCCACGACGTCGGCGCGCTCGTCTACCAGCTGCGGGCGGTCCCCTGGCAGGTCCCGGACTTCACCGTCGAGCGCTACGAGGCCCCGCTGCGCCGGATCCACGACCACATCCGGGCGCACGGCGGGTTCCGCGTGCACGCCCACCGCTTCCTGATCCGCGCCCGCCGCTAGCCGGTGACCGAGTGGCCGTTGGCGCTCAGCTCCTGGTAGCGGCTGAGATACTCCGCGCCGACGGCCGGCATCGCCGTGTGGTCGGTGTCGGCGAACCAGATCTCGTTCTCCAGCCAGTAGCGGCACAGGAACGTCTCGAACGACTCGCCGCAGAACACCACCTCGTCCGGCTGGTCGTCGTCACCGTAGTCGAGCGGGTCGAAGAACCCGGACGAGCAGACCACGGCGTGGTCGCGGCCGTCGCCGGTCAGGAACAGGTACCAATACAGGCAGCCCTGCTGGTCGGCCAGGAACCGGACCAGGTAGCCGTCGCCGGCCGGGGCCCGGGCCGGGCCACGGCTGAGGTCGACGTAGCACGCCGTGCAGGAGCGGACGCGCCGTTGCAGCTGCGCCGAGCCCATGAACCTGACGAAGGCCGGTGGCAGGGCCAGGCCGATCCGCGCGCAGGCCGACCGCAGCTCGGGCAGCTCCCGCGCCGGCGCCTCGCCGACGCACCACTCGCCGTGCTCGGGCTGCGCGGACAGCCACGACAGGTCCCCGGACATCGCGAACGGCACCGGCGGCAGGTCCTCGAACTCGTACCGACCATAGGTCCCCACGTCGGGCCGGCCGCCCACCCCGGCGTCCTCGAGACCGATCCCCCACCAGAACGGACGGAACGGCGAATCCTGTGCGAGCACCCGAACCTCCTGCGAACCCGGCGCCTCCGAGACGTCAACAACCTAGCGCCGGGGTACGACAGAAAAGCTACTTCTGGTAGCCGTAGTTGTCGCACGTCCGCCGCTGCAGGACGCAGTTCTTGGTGCGCTTGTTCATCGTCTCGACGTCCCACACCACGAAGGCGTCGCCGTGCATCGACGAGGCGCTCTTGCCCTCCTTGTCGGACGAGAGGTAGTAGCCCTCCGTGGTGCCCTTCGCGCCGTACTGGATGTCGAACGTGATCGCCGGGATCTTCACCGGGTGGCTGGCCGGGCAGGCGTTGCCGGCGCCGAAGGCCACGTGGTCCTTGTGGTTGGGGCTGTCCAGGTGCTTGCCGTCCCAGCAGTCCGGGAACTGCATCATGAAGTGCAGGGTCGCGGTGCCGCCGCAGATGGGCCAGTTGCCGTTGGTACTGCGGGCAACCCCGTCGAGGTCCCCGGGCCCGTAGAACGCGCAGTAGAACTGCCCCTTCGCCCCGCGCGGGGTCGGCTGCCGCTTCTTGGCGTCGCCGGAGATCATGCGCAGCCCGTTGGGCATCGGCAGCTGCCCGGCCGACGTGTTCATGAGCGAGCGGTAGTACACCCGGAACCCGGTGGTCTCGACCGGCTTCCCGGTGGCGTTGTCGTACAGCGTCGGCACCCAGTACGCGGAGTGGTCCTGGGCGGGCTTGCACGTGGTGGCGGTGAACTTCATGAGGTCCGCGGGCGCGGTGTCGGCGTTGACGGCCTTGTTCCCGACGAACGAGTGCATGTGCGAGGCCCCCGCCAGCCCCGGGAACACGATCGGGTCGTCGGCGAGCGAGTGGCTGTACTGGCAGTCGGCCCGGAACTCGGGCAGGTTGCCCACCCCGGCGGGCACGGGGTCGACGGCGAGCGCCTTGAACGCGTCGACCTGCGCCTTCCAGGTCCCCTGGTCGACCGGCACCCACCCGCCGGCGGCGACCGGCGCCTTGCCCGTGGCCGCGGGCGTCGCCGAGGCGGACGCCCCGGCGGAGGCGGGGGCCGAGCCCTGCGCCGGCCCGGACCCGGCCGGGGCGGCGCTCCCGAGCGCGCTGTCCACGCTGGAGGGTGTGGGTTCGGCGGTACCGCCGGTCAGGTACACCACGGCACCGGCGACGACGGCCACCACGGCGGCGCCGGCGCCGGCCACCAGCCCCCACCGCCGCAGCGGGCGGGATTCACGCAACGACACGGACTCTCCCAACACCAGGACACCACGGCCG
Source organism: Dactylosporangium sp. AC04546 (assembly GCF_022095675.1). GTDB lineage: Bacteria > Actinomycetota > Actinomycetes > Mycobacteriales > Micromonosporaceae > Dactylosporangium. The sequence goes on from NZ_JAHYSG010000188.1 coordinate 3,627, forward strand.
CGCGTATGGTAGGCACCCCCCGCCGGTCCGCCCTAGCGTTCTAAAGCAGCCTTAAAACGGGTCGCTGAAAAAGTGCCGCGATCGGGCTCTCCAAATTCCTGAACGATCACCGTTCACTTATGGGGTGTGTATTCTGACGGTGATCGTTCAGTAATGAGGTGGTGGCGATGAGCGCAGCGACGCCCGGGCGGCCGCGCGACCCGGAGGTGGACCGGCGGATCGCGCGGGCCGCCCTCGACGTGTTCGGCGACGGCGGGTGGGCCGGGTTCGCGATGGAGACCGTGGCGCGCCGGGCCGGGGTCGGCAAGGCGTCGCTGTACCTGCGGTGGAGCACCAAGGAGGCGCTGCTCACCGACGCGGTCAACACCGGCCTGGTCCGGGTCAGCGACGTCGACACCGGCACCCTGCACGGCGACCTGGTCGAGCTGGCGACGCAGATACTCGGCCTCTACGCCGGCCCGTCCAGCCGCGCGGCGCTGCGCCTGTCGCTGGAGGCCGCGGCGATCCCCGGCGTCGGCGAGCACTACGCCGCGATGCGCACGGCACAGATCAGGGCCGCCCGGGCGATCGTGCGCCGCGGCATCGACCGGGCCGAGCTGCCCGCCACGGCGTCGGTGACCATGTTGCTGGACACCCTGATCGGCGGGGCGATGATGCACGCGCTGAGCACACCGCCGGACCGGCGGGCGGCGCTCGCCGCCGACACCGCGGGCCACGCCCGGCGGCTGGTCGACTTCCTGCTGCACGCCGTCACAGCGCCGTCGGGGGCCGGCACGTGATCGTCACCGGTACCGCACAGCAGCGCGCCTGGCGGGAGCGCGTCCTGCCGCCGGTGGAGCCGGTCCGGCCCGGCGTGTGGTCGGTTCCCGTCCCGATTCCGCACAGTCCGCTGCGGTACACCATCTGCTATGTGTTCCTCGACGACACCGGCGCGGTCGTGGTGGATCCCGGCTGGGACACCCCCGAGGGGCGGGCCGCGCTGACGGCCGGGCTGCGGGTGGCCGGCGTGGGCGTCGGGGACGTCACCGGCGTCGTCGTCACCCACGTCCACCCCGACCACCACGGGCTCAGCGGCTGGCTGCGGGAGACCGGCGGGGCCTGGATCGGCATGCACCCCGCCGAGGCGCGCTCGCTGCCCGCCCGGGTGTGGCGCAACCGCACCCCCGCCACCGACCGCGCCTGGCTGCTGCGGCACGGCGTGCCCGCGGCCGACGCGGCGGCGCTGGCCGCCGACCAGGGCCGCATGGCGCACCTGCTCGGCATGGCCGAGCCGGACCGCGCGATCGAGGACGGCGACCGGCTGCCGCTCGCGCGGCACGACGTGCGGGCGGTCTGGACCCCGGGGCACACCCCCGGCCACCTCTGCCTGCACGACGCGAACGCCGGGATCCTGCTCACCGGAGACCACCTGCTGCCCCGCATCAGCCCCAACATCGGCGTCCACGGGGGCGCCGACGGCGACCCGCTGGGCGACTACCTGGCGTCGCTGGAACAGACCGCGAAGTTCGCCGCGGACGAGGCGCTGCCGGCCCACGAGTACCGCTTCCGGGGCGTCGACGACCGCGCGGCCGCCCTGGTCCGCCACCACGACGAGCGCGGCGAGGAGATCCTCCGGGCGATCGGCACGCTGGGGCCGGCCACGGCGTGGGAGATCGCGGCCGAGCTGACCTGGTCGCGGGGCTGGGCGTCGCTGCAGGGCATGCTGCGGCGGATGGCCCTGGCCGAGACGCTCGCCCACCTGCACCACCTGGCCGCGACCGGCGTGGTGCGCGGCTCCGAGGCGGCACCGACACGCTGGTCACACCTCCCCGGCACCGGCTGACCGCGACATTCTGACGCGGGTGCCCGTGGTTGTCCGCCGACGACGCCGGCGGCCTGATCGCCGCCGGCGTCGTCGAGTGGTGGACAGACCGCTAGCCGAGGTCCAGCCTCGGCCAGGCCGCGAGGTCGGCGAGCAGCTGCCGGTCGTGGGTGGCCACGACGACCGCCGCCGACACCCCGGCCAGCGCGGCGGTCAGCTCGTCGTGGGCGTCGAGCGCGTCCTGCCGGCGCCGCAGCGCCTGGACGAGCCCGGGCGCCCGGGACTGCCGCTCGTGCCGGCCGTGGCCCTTCTCGGGGCGCCAGCCGGTGCTGAGGCGGTCCCGGGCCTCGCTCACCGCGCCCGCGAGGCGCTGGTGCTCGGCCTGCTGGGCGGCGTAGTCGTGCTCCCAGCGCTCGCGCTCCCGCCGGCGGCCGTCCTGCCAGCCGTCGTAGCCGCCCGCGTACCGGCGGGGCCGCCCGTCCTCGCTCGGGTCGAGGTCGAGGAACTCGGCGGCCACGTCGCGCAGCAGCGCCCGGTCGTGGGTGACGACGACGACCCCGCCCGGGTGCTGCCGCAGCCGCGCGGTGAGGAACGCCAGGCCGCCCGCGTCGAGGTGGTTGGTCGGCTCGTCCAGCAGCAGCAGGTCGTGGCGGGCCCCGAGCAGGCAGGCCAGCCGGACCCGGTAGCGCTGCCCGACCGACAGTGTCGACAGTGGACGGTCGCGGTCGGTGCACGCGTCGAGCCCGGCCAGCGCCACGTCGACGCGTCGCTGCGCGTCCCAGGCGTCGAGCCGGGTGGCCGCGTCGAGCGCGGTGGCGTAAGCCTCGGCCGCATGCTGGTCGCCGCCCTCGCCGAAGCCGTCGCCGCCGGTTGCGAGCGCGGCCGCGGCGGCGTCGAGCGCGCGCAGGGCCCGCTCCGAGTCCCGCAGCGCCTCCGCCACGAGCGTGCCGACGGTGTCGCCGGCCCCGGCGGGCAGCGCCTGGCGGGCCAGCCCGATGGTGCCGGCCCGCTCGACGGTGCCCCGGTCGGGCGGGTGGACCCCGGCGAGGACGTGCAGGAGAGTGGTCTTCCCGCGGCCGTTGGCGCCGACGATGGCCAGCCGGGCCCGTGCGGAGACGGTGACGCTGACGTCGTCCAGCACGACCCGCCCGCCCCGGACGACCCGGATGCCCTCGGCGCGCACGTGGGCGAGCTGCCCGGCGGGCAGCGCTTCATATTCAGGATGCATGATGTGTGCTCTTCGGCTCGTCTTGGAGCCGGGCAGCACAGAACCGCCGCCCGGCGTGGACACCAGGACGGCGAAGCAGAGCGAGGTCAGTGAGTGCCGGTCAACCCTGCCGCCGTCAGCGGCGGGACCGGAGCCTCATCGAGGCGACACCTGTGTACATGCGACCAGGGTAGCGCAGTCAGGGCACGACGCACGACCAGGCAGGCGTCGACGCCGAGGCCCGCAAGCGCGGCGCGCAGCTGCCGTTCGACCTCGTCCTGCGCGTCGGCGACGGTGGCGGCGGCGTGGCCGGCGGTGTCCGCCACCGCCAGGACGGACGACGGGAGCGTGCGCACGTAGACCGCGACGAGGCGGCAGCGCTGGCGGCGGGCCAGGCCCACGGCGTAGGCGGCGGCGCGCAGTGACGGCGTCGTGCCGTCGACGCCACTGAGCGCGAGAATTGGCGACGTTGAGTTCGCTGGTTGGCGAGGTCGATGGACTGGGCGAGCTCGTCGGCGAGTTCACGGACGGACGCCTGCAGCAGGTCCGACGCTTTAGCGGTAGGGGTGCTCGAGGAGGCCGTCAGCGTCACTTCGCGCGTGTAGGTAGTCGGCGAAGGTGATTGTGCCGCGGTCACCATCGGCGAGCATGTGGTCGCCTACGCCGAACGCCGCGCCCAGCCTGCCCCAGAGGGGGATCTCGATCACTGGGCGGCGGCGCTGTGCAGCGGCGAGATAGGCCCGCATCAGGTCCGCCATCGACTCGACCTTCGGCCCGCCGAGTTCGCGAACGCGGCCTGCCGCGGGCCCCATGACGAGCTCGGTCATTCGCTCGGCGACATCGCCCACGTCGACTGGCTGTAACAGTGACTTCGCGGGCACCACGGCGGCCGGACCTTTGGAGAGTCGTGCCAGGAACATCAGCATCAGATCATGGAACTGGGTGGCCCGCAGGATCGTCCATGGCAGGCCAGAGTCTTCGACGAGCCGCTCGGTGTCCAGCTTGGCCTGGAGGAACCCGAACCGAACCCGGTCCGCTCCGACGATCGAGACATACACCAGGTGCGGCCGCGCTCCACCTGTCGCGTCGAGGAGCTGCCGGAGCTGGGTCACGTCCCGTTGCGGTCGCCGGTAGTCGGCCGCACTCGCGCAGTGGGCGATCGCATCCACATCGTCGACCGCCGCGGCGAGGCCCTCGCCGGTCTCTCGCCGGTCTCGAGATCACCCTGGACGAACCCGGGTCCCTGAGATGGGCGACGGCTCAACACCCGCACCTCGGTCTGATCCTGTAGCCGACGTACCAGCTCGCGACCCAGCACGCCGGTACCACCAGTGACGAGCACCCTTGCTGGACGTGTCATATCCCCTCCTCAACGTGGAACGGGCCGGGTCAGTTTTCTCAAGGAAGCTCGATGTGGCGTGAAGGCCGATCGGCCGGTACGTCAGGCATGGGGCTCGGCTGCGGTGGAGCGATGCGCGGGGCCGCGTTCGCCTTGTTCACGGCCTTGAGACAGGCCGCGGTCGAAGACGAATACCACTGCGTACGCCTCGGCGAAGGCGCATACCGCCCACATCGCCCAGGCCAGGAGGCTGAGGTTCAGGGGCTGGTGCAGCACGTTGAATGGGCCCATGAACTCGGCGAACACGGTGCCCAGCCACACGATGAGGCCGAGCCGCCATACCCTGCTGTGCAGGCCCGTCGTCCACGCAGGAGCGATGGACCGGTAGACGAAGGCGTAGCCGATCCCGAACGCGAGCATCCCGCCGAGGATGATCAGCGGATTCTCCAGGATCCGTGGAAGTGGCTCCAGTTCCTTCCACACGGTGATGACCTTGGGATGCTGGGTGTCGGGGTCGAACAACATCCCTTCCGCGCCTGGGCGTGAACCGCCGAGCAGGCGGAATGTGACGAACGTGCCGAGCACGAACGCGACGCCTCCGGCGAGGCCGGCAGCGAGTGTTCGCCAGATCGAGCTGGCGTGTCGCATTGTTCTCCTTCCCGAGTTGGGGTGCCGTGAAGAATGGCCGCTGCCAGGTGTCAACTAGCGCTGCGTGGCTGAATGCCTGCCGAATGGGGCGCTCGTATTCGCTGCGGTCAGCCGGTCGGTCGGTGCGGCGGGCGCGGGCCCGAGCCAGCCCACCGAGGACCATCGCGATTACGCCCAGTACCAGGGCCAGGTAGCCGCCGGCGATACCGTTGCCGGTGCCGAGACCACCGTCGGCGGTGACCACCACCAGCGCGCCGTTGACCAGGGCGGCAAGACCTGCCGCCAGGGCTACGACGGCCCCCCTTCTCCCGTTGCCGATACGACCGGCGGGCCGGGCCAGAGCCAGTCCGCCGATGACCACGCCGACCAGCGCCACCAGTGCGGCAACGCTGGCCCAGATTCGCTCGGGGGTCCCGATGAAAGTATCGACACCCTGGCCCGCGCATTCTGCCGGCGTCGCACAGACTTGCGCGGCCGCTGGTGTGGCAAGCACGAAGACGCCGAGCAAGGCCGCTGCTGCGGCGGCGAGCAGACGACGGACGGGCATGAGGTTTCTCCATCTCCTCATCGGACTGGACGTCGCCTGATCATGTCCGCCGGACCCACGCCCTGTCGTCCTGCTGACGCGGGCACTTCCCGCTGCCGCAGGCGGCACATCCGGCTGCCGCGGACGCCGCAGAAGCCGGGAAAAGTACCGCGGGCGCGGTAGGCGTGGCGACGATCCTGCTGGTCACCGGACTATCCGGGCAGCACTGCGCCACCAACCTCGACCTGCCCGGCTGCGTACTGCTGACGGTCGGCGGCCTGGCGCTGGCGGCGCACCGCCGCTCTCCGGTTCCCCTCCTGGCCGTCACCGGGCTGTGCGCGGTGGGTTACCAGGCGGCCGGTTTCGACGTGCCCGCCGTCGCGCACCTATTCGCGGTGTACGCCGCCACCCTGAGCGACACCGACCGCGCCGTCCTGGCCGCCGCCCTGCCCGCACTGGACCGCCTGGTCACCGCGCAGCACGCCGGTTCCAGTGGTACCGCCGCATGAGCCGGGGCCGGCCGCCGCGCCCTGGTCATGCCTCCGGTGCCGGCGATGGTGCCGGCGATGGTGCCGGCGCGGGTGCCGGCGTAGGTGCCGGCGCCGCAGTGAGCTGCCGGCGCGCGTTCCACCAGGTGCGGGCGATGGCGGCCAGCGGCGGGGCCAGGAACACGCCGCACAGGCCGCCCAGCGCGGCGCCCAGGACCGTCGCGGCCAGGACCACCACCGGGTGGAGGTTCAGGGCGCGGCCGAACACGAACGGGCGCAGGATGCCTTCGAGCACGTTCTGGGTGATGAGGACGATCACGACCATCCACACGGCCGCCGTGACGCCGCCCGCGCCGAGGGCGAGCAGGACCGCGAAGATGGCCGCGACCCACGCGCCGAGGTAGGGGACGAACGCGGTGACGAAGGTGACGACGGCGATGGTCAGCAGGAACGGCACGCGCAGCACCGCCGCGCCGAGGGTGATGACCGCCGCGTCCATGAGCGCCACGACCGTGGTGCCGAGCATGTACCGCCGCAGCTGTGTCGCCGCCTGCTCGACGTACTCGTGTGACGGGCCCGGGACTCGGCGCTCGACGGCGGCGACGACGCGGTGGCCGTCGCGCAGCAGGTAGTACAGCAGGTACACACCGGCGAGCACACCGATCGCCACCTGGCCGATCAGGACGGCGCCGTTGGCGACCGCGGCGCCGACGCCGAGCAGCGCCGTGCGCCAGGTCGCCGACTTGAGGACGGTCTGCACCGGGTCGGCGCCGATCGCCTCGTGCAGCCGGCGGCCGGCCTCGGCCAGCGCGGGCTTCCAGTCCGCCGCCTGGCGCACCAGGACCCAGACGAGCAGCCCGCCGACGATCGCCAGGGCGAGCGGCACGACGAGCGCCCCGAGCAGCGACGCCGGGCCCGTCGCCAGCCCGAGCCGGCGCAGCCGGGCGACGAGCGGCTGCACGGTGGAGGCGATGACGACCATCAGCAGCAGGGGCATGACCAGCGGTACCAGCACACCCACGGCCGCCGCCAGCAGCGCCGCGCCGCCGATCGCGCCGGCGACCAACCATCCGGTCCGGCCCAGCCGGACGAACCATCTCGGCCTCACCGGCGCAGGACCGCCTTTCGCACTTCCGTCACCAGCAGGACGGACGCGGCGGCCACGACGCAGACCAGCCACTGGACCAGGTTCAGATGCACGGTGTCGAGGAGCCGCTGGAAGATGCCGAGCTCGGTGGCGAGCACGATCGCCAGCAGCGACAGCCCGCTGGTGACCAGGAACCGCCGGTCGTCGAACGTGTCCAGGCTGAAGACCGAGCGGGTCTGGCTGCGCACGGTCGCGGAGAGGTACAGGTTCAGCAGCGAGAACGTGGTCAGGCCCATGGTGCGGGCGGTCTGGCGGCCGTAGACCGCGTCGGCCCAGGCGAGCACGGCGAGGGTGGTGACGCCGAGGACGACGCCGAGCACGCCGAGCCAGGCCAGGGTGCGCCCGGGCAGCAGCGGCTCGTCGCCGCCGCGCGGCGGGCGGCGCATGATGTCGGGCTCGGGGCGGCCGTAGCCGAGGCCGATCGCCTGGAAGACCTGCGTGGTGAAGTTGACCCACAGGGTCTGCAGCGGCAGGAACGGCACGCCGGCGGCGACGCCGAAGATGCCGGCGCCGAGGAACGTGGCGATGAAGCCGATCAGGGCGCCCATCTGGAAGTAGACGTACCGCTTGAGGTTGTCGTACAGCGCCCGCCCGATCGCGACGGCCTTGACGATCGTGGCGAAGTCGTCGTCGGTGAGGATCATCGCGGCGGCTTCCTTCGACACGTCCGTGCCGGTGATCCCCATCGCGATGCCGATGTCGGCGTGCTTGAGCGCCGGCGCGTCGTTGACCCCGTCGCCGGTCATCGCGACGATGTGCCCCTTGTGGCGCAGGACCTCCACCAGGCGCACCTTGTGCTCGGGCGTCACCCGGGCGATCACGCCGATGCCGTCGATCTCGCGCAGCGCCTCGTCGTCGTCCATCGCCGCGAACTGAGCGCCGGTGATGGCGCGGCCCCTGATGCCGAGCTGCCGGGCGATGGCGCCGGCGGTGACCGCGTGGTCGCCGGTGATCATGCGGACCTGGATGCCGGCCGCGTGCGCGGTCGCGATCGCGTCCTTCGCCTGCGGCCGGGGCGGGTCGACGATGCCGGCGAGGGCGAGCAGCGTGAGGTCGTCGAGCGCGCCGAGCAGGTCGCCCTGCGGGTCGAAGGTCGCGGGGTCGAAGTCCATGCGGGCGGTGGCCATCACCCGCAGGCCCTGGCCGGCCATGCGCTCGTTCTCGGCGAGGTACCGCCCGCGCAGGTCGTCGTCGAGCGGCACCGACCCGCCGGACGGCGTCACCGCCGCTCCGGCCCGGGCCAGCAGCTGGTCCGGGGCGCCCTTGACGAAGCAGCGCACCACGCCGTCCATGCGGTGGAACGTGGCCATGAGCTTGTAGGCCGCGTCGAACGGCACCTCGGCGACCCGGGGGTAGCGCTCCCGCGTCGACGCCACGTCGAGGTGCCCCTTCTCGGCGAGCACGACCAGCGCGCCCTCGGTCGGGTCGCCGACGAGCCGCCCGGCGGTGACGACCGCGTCACTCGCGAGCGCCATCGGCAGCAGGAAGGGCTCCAGCGGTACATCGGGATCCCCGGCCACCCGCCGGATGTCCCCTTCGGCGGCGTAGCCGGTGCCGCTCACCGAGTACCGCCGGCCCGGGATCGCCAGCTCGGCGACCGTCATCTGGTTCAGCGTCAGCGTGCCGGTCTTGTCGGAGTTGATCGCCGAGGTCGACCCGAGCGTCTCGGTCGAGCGCAGCCGCTTCACGATCGCGTTGGAGCGGGCCAGCAGCTGCGTGCCGAGCGACAGGATCGTGGTCACCACGGCCGGCAGCCCGGTCGGGATCGCTGAGATGGCGAACGCGATGGCCGCGGTGATGACGACGTCGAACGTGTTGCCGCGGGCCAGGCTCAGCAGGACCGACAGCAGCAGGGCGACGCCGGCCACGAGCAGGATCTGGTTCGTCAGCCGGGACAGCTGCCGGGTCAGCGGTGTCGGCGGTTCCTTGCCGGTCTGCAGCATCCCGGAGATGCGGCCCACCTCGGTGGCCATGCCGGTCGCGGTGACCACCATCTCGCCCGTGCCGCGGGTGACGTTCGTGTGCATGTAGGCCATGTCGACCCGGTCGCCGAGCGGTGCCGAGGCCGCGGCGACGGCCCCCGCGTCCTTGCCGACCGGCACGCTCTCGCCGGTCAGGGCGGACTCGTCGACCTCGAGCCGCACGCTGCGCACCAGCCGCCCGTCGGCGGGCACCCGGTCGCCGGCCTCGACGAGCACCACGTCGCCGGGCACGAGGTCCTCCGCCGGTACCTCGTCCGCCCGCCCATCCCGTCGCACCCGGGCCCGGGTGATCATCGCCTGTTGCAGCGCGCTCACGGCCGCCGCGGCCTTGCCCTCCTGCCGCAGCCCGAGCACGGCGTTGAGCAGGGTCAGCGCGATGAGCAGCAGGCCGGTGCCGTGCTGGCGGATGAGGAGGATGCTGCCGAGCCCGGCCAAGAGCAGCACGATCTGCATCGGGTCGGCGTACTGCCGTGCGAACGCCCGCCATCGCGGCTCCCGCCGCGCCTCGGTGAACCGGTTGGGCCCGTAGCTGGCACGCCGCCGCTCGACCTCGCCGGCGCCGAGCCCGGCCTGCGGCTCGACGTGCTCCGCCGCCAGCGTGTCGGCGACCGACAGCGCGTGAAAGGGCGGCTCCTGCGTCTCCGGCAACACGCTGGTTCCCATGGCCCGGGCACGTACC